>JAUWAB010000102.1 GCA_030602265.1 Prolixibacteraceae bacterium
TGACGGTGAGGAACAGGTGGTTGTTCAGGGTCAGACCCTCCACTTCCGTGGCGAGGGCAACGTCCCGGATATGGATACCGGCGGCATCCAGGTTATGGAGCGTTAACAGGTTTATCCCCGAGATCTCTCCCTTCCGGTACCGGAGATCCGATTCAACTTCCATTTCCCTGAGGGCCTAGGTGTCATATACCAGATCCGTCAGGCTTACATGCTGCCTGAGATGCAGGTCATCGGGATTCCCGGTAACCATTCCGCTGATTTCGCCCCGCAGGTTCAGCGTATCAGCCCCCGCAAGGCTGGCATATCTGGAGAGGCTGTCAATCCGCAGCTGATATTCAAAATGCTGGTCGCCTTCCAGCCGCCCTTCTCCGGAAACATTCAGTCCGGCGCCCGGTGTGGTGATCCTGCTCTCTCTTAAAATGTATTTTCCCCCGGAATATTGGGCTGCCAGACTTATTTCCCCGACATCCAGACCTGCTATCCGGTTATTTCCTGAATAGAGCTCCAGTTCAAGGTACATTTTCTTCGGATCGTAATCCCTGCCATTCAGGCGGACATCCAGGTTCAGGACGGAACTCAGGAGGCTGTCGCCGGTAATCTGATAGACATCTACATCCCTGATGCCTGCTGTTAAACTGTAGGACGGAACCTTAAAAACATCCCGCAAGGAATAGTTTCCCTTCAGTTTCCCTAAAGGGGATTGCAGGTCCAGCCAGCCGTTGACCCGATCGGCGCGTTTTCCGGCTTTCATTTTAACGGCAGCCCGATATCCGGCAAAGTCCAGCCGCCGGATATCCGCATCCAGATCGACTGCGGCACTCCCTGGCTGTGTCCCAGAACCGGACAGGGAAAGTGTGCCCGTTACCAGGGATTTCAGGCTGGCGTCGCCTGTCCATTCCGACAGGTCTACATTCTGCAGGCTGACATTTATATTATATACGGCTTGGGTATCAAGTCCTGATATCCCGGCAGTTGCCTGTAACTCCTGACGGTTCAGCCCAATTTTCAGGGTATACTTCCTGTCGGATGCAATCAGGGAGACCGATGGGGTCGCATTTACCGGCAGATCGCCTAAAAATTCACTGAAATCCTGTAAATCCAGGACCGGCATGTCCACGAAAAGATCTGACGCTTCGGGTTCATCGAGGTTTATCTTCGCTGCGGCCTCCAGCCGGGTTACGGGAAATTCCAGGCGTGCCCCGGAAATTTCCACCTGATTGTCGTGCATCCTCAATAAAGCCCCGAAATGACGGACGGTCAGTCCGGGATCAAAGGTCTGCAAAGCAAATTCCTCCAGGTTTGCCCTGATTTCATGGCCGTCCATGTAGAAACCCATCTGCAGGTCGGTCTTAATCGCCTTTGGAATCATTCCGGAGGGGTCATCCATCCGGATGTAAGCAGCTAATCGGGCTACATCGATCTTTTTAATCCGGATAATCCAGTCAAGCGGCTTGACCGCGGTATCCATTTTCTCTTCTCCCGAAGGCAGGAGCTTCATAAAATTCCAGGCGGAATCCGGATATTGTTCCAGTTTCAGGATAATACCGGCGAGCTTAATTTCGCTGATCAGGATTTCTTTTCTCAGCAGCGGCTTCAGCGAATATCGCACGCCGGCTTCAGCGGCAAACAACAGGGTGTCGCCTTCTGTTTTAACCAGCAGGTTCCGGAGGGTAATTCCGCTGGTCAGCTTTCCTTCGATTCGTTCCAAACGAACCTCGCCGTTAATAAACCGGCTGGCGTAGCGGTTGATGGTGTTGGTCAGGATACCGTTCAATGCACCGGAAAGCAGCAGCAGAACCGCGGCGGCGGCGAGCAGCAGTGCTGTCGCGGCCAGGGCTCCGGCTGTTCCGGCGATATATATCACTATCCTTCTCAACATTTTGTTTCTCTATCCGATGAAATTCAACTCAATAGGCATGTCCGATGGTTATGAACAACATAGGTTTTACCCGGTCCTCACTTATTGGGAAAGCCAGGTCGATCCTGCCGGGCCCGATGGGTGTCCGGATGCGTATACCCAGTCCGGCGTTATATTTCAGTTCATTAAGCTTATACACAAACGGATCGCGCCATACATTTCCGGCATCTACAAACAGGGCACCGCCGATGATTTCGTATAACGGGAAACGGAGCTCGGCGCTGCCCTCTAACATGCTCTCGCCACCGGTTTGGTTACCGTACGAATCGACCGGTGAAACGGCATTTCTTGCCCATCCCCGGAGCGAGGATGCCCCGCCAATCAGGAAGCGGTCTTCCACCGGACTGACCTTCCTTTCACCATACGGACTGATCACCCCTGCCTTTAGCCGGGTGGCCAGCGTCAGCCGCGGGGCCGGCTGAAAGTAGCGCGAAACATCGGCTGACATTTTATAATAATGGTAGTCCGACTTCAGTCCGACTCCGGCGGCCGAAACAAATCCCGTAAACTTCCAGCCCCTCGTCGGGTCAAAAATATCATTGGCCTTATCGATGGAAGTTCCGAGGGTAAGTCCCGACTTGAAATTCCTACGTGAATATCCGTCCTCTTCCCGGAGGCTCTTTTCAGGGGTGAGGTCACTCAGGATGCTCCGTTCGCTGTTCCAGGTTAACCAGGCCGATGATCGGCTGCCAAAGCTGTGCAGGAAGGTTACGCCCACCCCTGTCCTGAGAACCTCGTAGCTTCGTTCCCGTTCAATATGAAAATAAGGATTTACCGCCAGGTCGACACGGTAAAGCGGGAAGTTAGGCTGGATAAACCGCAGGTCAAGGCTTACCGGGTCAAAATAGGAATGCCGGGCTTCCAGGATCAGTTTCCGGGCACCACCCATGAAATTGCGCCGGGTTATGTGCGCCGACAGCCTCAGGCGGTCTTCCGCGCCATAACCGGCTCCGGCCTTGACTGTCCAGCGCGGCAGTTCACTGACCCTGATGGCCACCGGGACCTGGTTGTTTTCAATGGAATCGGTGTTAGCCCTGATTGTCACGAACCTGAAAAGGTCGAGCGAGCTTAGCCTCTTCTGGGTGGTGTTCATGGTTTTTGCAGAGAAAAGTTCTCCCGGCTTGATGGTTACCTGCTGCAGAATATATGATTTGGGGACCAGGGAGTCTCCCGAAAGGGATACATTCCCGAACCAGGAACGCGGTCCGGGCTGTATCCTGAAAGCGAGACCGGCTGAAGAGGTGTCCGCCGAAAGGGTCAGGTTCCGGTTAATCCGGGCCAGCGGATACCCGCCGTCCATGAAGGACCTCAGTACGGTGCTTTCGTCGGCATACACCTCCTGGTCCCGCAATACCTTTCCCGGTTTCAGCTGAAGGCGGCCTTGCACATCTTCCAGCAGTTTCCGTTCCCCAGCGTTCAGAGGCATCTGCCAGTCAACAGTACCTGTCAGCACCGGCCTGCCTTCCGATATTTCCACGGTGATTTTCAGCTTGCGGCCTTTGGCTATGGCCGTGGTATGATAATTAATCACGGCAGACGGATAGCCGTTCCGCATGTAATGGCTCCGGAGGCGGGATATGTCGTCTTCAATGACAAACGGGCTGAATACCGGCGCAGGTTTCCAGAAGGTCATTCTTTCCAGGAAGGTCTTCGGGCGGGTATTCATCTGTGCCTCCAGTTCAGAGGCTGAAAACACGCTGTTTCCTGAAAACGATAACGACCTGACAGACTGTTGTTCCTGAGCCTTGCCGGCAAGGGCTGAGGTCAGGATGATGCAGATCAGAAAAAGTATTTGCCTTAAACAGGGCATATGGCATATTTGGACAAGACCGTAATATAGCAAAAAACGCAACACCCTCTTTACCTATTGCTGGGAAATCTTATTCAGGTTACTGGTATCAAGACATTAGACATTAGACATTAGACATTAGACAACAGACATTAGACAACAGACATTAGACAAAAATCTTTGTGGTGTCTCTGTGTCTTCTCTGTGGCTCTCTGTGGTTTTAAAAAATTTTACCACAGAGTGCACGAAGGAGTCACAAAGGCCACGGAGTACAAATCAAAACTAACATCCCTTTGTCATTGGGAGTCTAATCTTTGTGGTACATTGTGTCTTATTAACTTTGTGGTTTAAAAAAAAAGCAGAGGCTGCCCCATCAAGAGCAGCCTCCGCCAAACCATCCTGAAAAGGTGGTTAATTCAGCAGGTGTGCATAAGCCGGATTCAGCAGGGAAGGCAGGTAGCTGGCAATCAGTCCGAGCGCCATTTCATCATCCACCTTGTTTGGTGTAAGAATACGCTGCCTGTCCAACTCAGAAGTATTGACCACTAACTTGTTGATTTCCGGGGAAACCGTGCACATTGAGCGCTTCAGCTTTTTAGCCCCGAATCCGGTAGCATTTAAAGAATAACAGACTTCAAAGAATTCGCTGTGTACCGCGTAATCAAATCCTTCATTGGTTTTGTGTTTTACAACGGTAACAGGAACCTTCTGGGAACCATAATTAATGGCCCAGGCTTTCTCAAACCGGGTCCCGAAATTCAGATCATCCAGCGGGGTGATTTCATACTTGGTGGTTTCGCGGCCAGTTTCGGCGGCATTCAGGTTAGTAACGGCAAAGACCATCACCACTGCCCAAATGAGCAGTAAATTAATTCTCTTCATGGCTGAAAATTTAAATTTAACTTAGTAATTGTTTACTGTAAGACTCGTGATTATAAGACGGCACTAATCCGGATCTGTTACACCCCGCAGTAAATTTTAATTAATTTTCACAGTTTGCTTATCTTTATTGCCCGGCAGTGGGTATTTTGCAGCCCCATTGCATATCGAACGAAAAAAACAGAAAATATGGAATTGAAGGAAGCCATTGCGAAAAGAAATTCGGTCAGGAATTTCAAAAATGTTCCGGTACCCCGTGAAAAGCTGGTCCAGCTCTTTGAGCTCGTCAGGCTTGCCCCGTCGGCTGTAAACTACCAGCCCTGGCATTTTATCGTCATTACCCGGAAGGAGACCCTCGAATCGCTGGCCAAATCCTATCCGAGGCCATGGTTCCTTTCAGCGCCTGTCGTTATCGTAGCCTGCATAAATCATAAGGAATCCTGGAAAAGGGTAAAAGACCATAAAGATTTCGGGGATGTGGATGTGGCCATTGCCTTTGACCACCTGACCCTTGCGGCGGTGTCACTCGGACTGGGAACCTGCTGGGTGTGCAACTTTGACATGGAAATGTGCAGAAAAACACTCGACCTGCCCGATTATATGGAACCCCTGGCGATGGTCCCCACAGGCTTTCCCAATGCGGATACCCCGGAAAAGAAAAGAAAGAAAACCGATGAGATTGTCAGCTGGGAACAATATTACCCGGTTTTATAGATTCAAAATGACACCGGTCCGTCTGACTATTCAATTACAATTACCAGGATAACAGTATTAAGATATTGTTATACAAAGGATTATCAACGGAATGATTGGTCAGCAATATCGTAAACCATAAGGGCATCTCCATGCCGGATGTAGAGTTTCCTGTCGTGAATTACCGGATGTGCCCAGTGCTGATCGGTGCCCAACGGAACCTTAAACGATCCTTTCAGCTCAAAATGTCCGGGACCGGCATCAGTCAGGGTTACGGTACCCTCCTCTTTATAGCAGTAAAAACGGTCATCGGCCCAAATCACCACTCCGGTCCCCAGGGCATCCATGGTATGGGATACTTCTCCTGTCATCGCGTTAATCACGCTCCATCCCTTTTTCCGGTATTCTGAACCATAAATATGCCCGTCTTTCACCACAATACCCCCCATCAGGTTGGTAAACTGCTGATTCCGCCACTCTATCTGCGCCGATTTTCCATCCTCTGAAAGAAGAATGCAAACCAGCCCGTTGTCTTCCGGCGCGTTCTCGCTCGAACAATAGACCCTGCCATTGTAATAAACAGGGGAGTTTGCATGAATTTTATTTCTTTGTTTCTGGGGTATATGCCAGAAAAGTTCACCTGTATCCGGGTCCAAGGCGAGTATGGACTCAGCGGTCATCGTAATCAGCAGCCGGGTTCCGTTATGTTCGGCCAAAATGGGGGAACAGTAGGCAGACTGTTCACCTAATCCGGGCGCCGACCAGTTGACTTTTCCGGTGAACCGATTGAGTGAAACGATGTTGTGTTCTTTTCCACCTGGCGTACAAAACAGCTGGTCCCCGTCGATAAGCAAAGATTCGGTAACCCCCCACTGAATGTTCTCCGCATCGAAGGTATTTAACAGGTCAACCGACCATACTTCGTTTCCCGATCGTTCATCAAAACAGTAAACCACCCCCTGGCCACTCATAAAATAAACCAGATGGCCAACAACCGTGGGTGTTGACCGTGTGCCCGTATAGTTTTGGTACCATTCTGTACCGTAAGGTTTTTTCCAGAGAAGTTTTCCGCTGAAATCAAATGCATAGAGAACTCCGGTCGTATCCGGCATCCCTAAAACCAGTATCTTGTCCTGGCTGAAGGCTACAGAACCGTGTCCGGCCCCTAATCCCTCAAACGACCAGAGCATTTCCGGACCTTCGGCCGGCCAGGTTTTCATCAGGTGGGTACAGGTAAACATTCCATCCCGTGACGGGCCTCTCCATTGGGACAATACATCGGTTGTCTGACCACAGGCAGTGGTTATTCCCATTAACAAAAGAAAAAATGCAAAAATCCTCATATGTCATTGTTTTACATCCATTTCGCAATATACTATTTTAAGTGAATATTTTTTGAATCGGAGCAAAATCCGGAAGTAATTTTTGTTTTTAGACATTGTTGTCCGGTAAACCGGAAGATTTAATTAATTCGTAAGCATTCGGTTAACCCCGTCCAATAATGTCCAATAAGTTTTAGAGTCTTTCAGACACGGGTTGGATTTTTATTAAAATTTTGGAGAAGTATTGTATTTTGTCCAGGCAATTCCAACTTTTTTGGAATCAGTCGGACATAAACATCAACAACAGTTCTTGGAATAATCTAATTTTAAATGTAGCTGATTAGGGGTAGATTACACATCGCAAAGGTAAAATTAAATTTCCATAATAACCAATTTAAAATTTCCATACTTATCAACTATTTGTTATTAATGGTCATTTTGCCTAATTTTGACAAAAAACAAAACCTTATGAACGTAGGTGATAACATAAAGAAGCTCAGGAAAGAAAAGGGGTTGCAACAAAAGCAGGTTGCAATTGAACTTGGCATTGACCAGTCCAACTACAACAAAATAGAAAATGGCAAAAGGGAACCTTCCATTGATTTGCTAAATAAGCTGGCTGGGCTATTCGGCGTTTCTGTGGATGATATTTTGAACCCGGGCAAGGAACTGCCAAAGGAAGTTACGGTTGAAGATAAAACCACGATGGAACAGCTCCGGTTAATCCAACAATTGGATGATGACGACAAGCATGTAATCTTTAAAATGATTGATACCATGCTCACCAAGAAGAAATTTAAGGATTTCTTTCAGAAAAATGTGGCGGCATTATAACGAAAAAGCCGGGTTGCCCCGGCTTCTCAGTTTTCTATGGATATGTTATTGTAAAATCACGTTGCTTTAAATCTTCTAAGCTCAAATCATACCTTTTTAATATCATATACCCATTACGCACTTCTTCCCAAGGATATTTATTTAGGGTGTCGGAATGAAAAATAAAAACTGATATTTTACCCCCTTCTATTTTATTAAATCGTTCGTCCCAGGTCCCCCAATCAGATTCTTTAAAACTTGAATTAGGCTGTACTGTTTTTATTGTTGGTTTTGTTTGTTGTATTACAGTATCAGGGTATGATTCTCCAACATAATAACTTACCGGATGATTCTCATTGTTGATTATTTTAAAATAATGCTGTACGTCTGGAGCTTCACAAGCTTTTAGCAGCAAAACCCCCATAAATAATAATACTTTCATGGTGAAAAAATTAGTTAATGTCTTGGGTATCTTATATCGTCCCAAGGTGTTAAAGTTAAATTATTTGGAAGGTATCTGCGATAGTACCTTTCAGCATATCGGTTTGCGCCTCTTTCGTACCATCGATTACGATGTCTTTCTCTTGACGAGAAATTAGAACTTATTGCACTCGGTATACCTATAGCAAAAGGATATAACAAGCCCCATCTTTCCCCCTGAAGAGTATGTCCGTACTCATGCCGGAACATTTCATCTTCTATATTAAGATTCTTGGAGTTTATGAAAGAACCTAAAGTAAATCCCCACATATGGCCAGAATTATCGTTGGAATTTATCAATGTAGCTCCTCCAAAGTAGTCTACATCATCAACTCCTCCAAATGTATTTCGTAATTGACCTATGCTATGACCTAAGCCTGTTTGAATAAATTCCCAAGTATGTCTACTTGTGCCTTGCCATACTCCTCCAAAAAATGAACGGTTTTCGTCAAGATAAAAGTTACCTAAAAATATTTGCCCAGCATTTCCAAGAGCATTCCAATCACCTGTAAAAATACCCTGACCTAAACCACTAATTGTACTCGCCGCAGCACCATAAAGATGTACTTTGCCATATATGGTCATGCCTGTTTGTATTCCCTGGCCAATTCCTGGTATCAAGGGTGCAAACTGCCAGGCTGCTCCAAGTACCACACCTGCTAAAGCTCCTTGACCAAAGTATTTCAGTCCATCACCGAAGCTATTTACATCGCCCCTTACTGCGTGTGCAACTAAATTACCAGTACCAAAAATTGCTGCGCCTATTATGATTGGCACAAACCATGCGATTTCCCCATCCGGGTCAACGTAAACGAGTGGATTATTAAAGCAATACGAATACCGGTTAAAGTTCTGGCTGAAATCGGGCATCTGCACGTAATTGTCGGGGCTAAGGAAGCGGCCAACCACGGGGTCATACAGCCTGCCGTTCATATTTATCAACCCAAACTCAGGTAAGTGCTCGTGGCCAGTAAAATCCCCCCTGCAAATAAGGGCTGGTCATTGGCATCGAGGGTATAGTTTCAGTCGTTGGCGCTACGTCGTCAACCCCACACGCCGAAACAAACAGACACTTTCAATTCCCCTATGGGGAACACTGGGTTCAGCTTTTCAAAGAACACTTGGTAAAATTAAGGATTCCACCTTGAAAATAAAATGGAATCCTTAAACTATATGAAATATACAATTAAGAGAAAGGTCTAAAGTTATCTTTTATAGATAATAACAAATTTTGACCATGATTATTTAAAAGATTATATCCTTTTTCAAAATATTCTTTTTTGTCATAAAGCATTTCAAATACTTGAACTGTTATCATGTTCTCAAATTCATCATCGATATTTCCAACTAGCAATTCGTTTATTAGTTGAAATATCTGATTGAGAATTTTTACTTTTTCATTTTCAATACAATACTGTATGTAACTTCCAAGATTGCCAAATAGCAAATAAATGTCATCGTCCATTTCATACGTACTGAATTTACTAAAACCTTCAATATCCGTTAAAAGTTTTAATCTAATTTTATCTTTAAAGTGGTTATTTTGATAAAGCATTCTGCAAATCTTTTAATAATCTAATTACTATTTCTCTGTCAGAATTCGACAAGGTATTAGAGTTAAGCATTTTTTGTAAAGCTACTCTATATCCGAAAGCCTTAGTCGCGTGACCTGTTTTTGACAATAGGTCGCCAGACAATTTTTCATAAATTAATACATCTCCGGTACTCCCAGAACCTATCTTCGCTCCTGGTCTATATAATTCATTTATAATGCTCTTCAATTTTGGGTCTTCTACTGAAAGCAATAAATTATCTCTCGCAGTACCTAATGATAAATAATCTGAAGTCGTTTCTACCTTTGGGCTTTCCACCCATCTTTTAGTATAATCTCCGACAATGTCATTTATCCCGTAAATAGTAAGGCCAATACCAACCCGTTTTGTAAAATCATCCATCCCCACTTTTTGCCATCCTTCACCGGTAATGTCAATAGCAGAAGTGGTAACCATCTCTCCTAAAGTAATAAGCTTACTG
>JAUWAB010000019.1 GCA_030602265.1 Prolixibacteraceae bacterium
ATTTAACACAAAACTTGCCTGTCGCTGGCAAAAATGCTTTACTTTTAGTATTCTTTATTTTGGAACTTTTATGAAAAACATAGTTGTCTTCACATTTTTACTGCTGTTAACATTTCAAACCATGGCACAGAAACAATACACCCGGCAATGGGCGATGGCTGATTCCCTGGAGAACCTGGGACAGGCTCAGTCAGCCCTCGATGTGGTAACCCAAATCTTCGCCGAAAGTAAGGCGGAGGGAAACCATCCTCAGGCCATTAAGGCCATGATGTACCGCATCCGGATCGAATCGGGCTTCAGCGAAGACTACTTTGGCAATGCAATTGCCTTGCTCAGCAGTGAGCTGGAAGCCGCCGCGGCTCCCGTCCGTCAGGTGTTAAGCTCCATCCTGGCACAGGTTTGCTGGGAGTATTACCGCAACAACCAGTGGGAAATCAACCAGCGGACGCCCTTAGCCGGGGATAATCCAGGAGAGATCTCCACCTGGGATGCCCGGAAATTTGTAAGCGTCACCACCGGATTATACCGGCAATCGCTTTTAGAACCTGCCCTGATGCAACAGACCGATATCGGAGCGTTCGAGGCCATCCTCGAAAAGAATAAGGAAACCCGGAATCTGAGACCTACCCTCTACGATTTCTTAGCCTTCCGGGCGATTGATTTTTTCTCCTCGGAACGGGCTTCCATAACCCGGCCGGCCGCCCAATTCAACACCCGGGATGCCTGCTACTTCGGCCCGGTTGCCACTTTTGCCAGTCTTGAACTGGCCTCCGCCGATCCGCTTTCCTTCGAATTTCAGGCGATGCAGCTTTTTCAGCAGCTTCTCCGGTTCAGACTTTCCGGTTCAGCAACTCCTGAACCCCTTGTTGACGCGGATCTCCTGCGCTTGGCCTATGTTCACCGGATCAGCACCCTGCCAGAAAAGGACAGTTTATATATACAGGCGTTGCGACAGCTTTATACCCTCCATGAGGGCCATCCTGTTTCCGCGGAAGTCGCCTTCGCCCTGGCCGGACAACTGCGCAGCCTGGGATTTACCTATCAGCCGCTGGTTTCTGATCAGCATAAATGGACAGTGAAGGAAGCTTTGGAATTGGCTGAAATGACCGCAGCGAAGTTCCCGGAAACCGACGGAGGAAAAAATTGCAGCGTGCTGGCCAAAGAAATCCGCTCTTCCATGCTGCGGATCACCGCCAACGGCCAGGTCGTTCCGAAAAGACCGTCGCTGGCTTCGGTCGAATACCGGAATGTGGATACGCTCTTCATCCGGATTTTAAAGGCCGATCCTGAAAAAAGCCGGGTGACTTACCACCGGGAGGGCAGCGAATTGTTGAAGGAGCTCGTACGGCAGAAACCATTGAGTTCATGGCATCAGGTTATTCCGGATGACGGCGATTTTCAGCCGCACCGTACCGAAATTATGATTCCCCCGCTCGATCCGGGATATTATATGCTCCTGGTCTCCTCCACCAAAAAATTCAGTACCGATTCGGAGATCAGTGCGTTTCCGTTCTGGAGTACGTCGCTCAGCGTGATGAACCGGCGCCTGCCTGACGGCGATGCTGAAATCATGGTGCTCGACAGGAATACGGGCAGTCCGTTAAAGGGGGTCAGGGTCAGGCATTACTCCGGCCTCTACGATTATAAGAAGCGTGAGGTGGTTTTCAGGGCTGGCGAGGAAGCCCGGACGGACCAGAACGGCTATGTGGTGATCAGGCCATCTGCAGATGAGCGCCAGGATCAGGCTTACCTGTTGCTTGCCACCCGGAAGGACCGGTTTATGACGGACCCTTTTTTTGACTACTACGCACCTTTCCGGGAACCTGTTCCCGAAACCCGGACGTTCTTCTTCACCGACCGGTCGATCTACCGGCCCGGACAACCGATTCATTTCAAGGGTATTGTGCTGGAAAAACTGGGCAACAAATCGGAAGTACGAAAGGATTATACCCTGACGGTGAGGTTCAACGACGTCAACGGCCTGGAAATTGCCAGAAGGGAAGTCAGGACCAACGAATTCGGCTCCTTCTCGGGCACTTTTACCGCACCCATGGGGTCCCTCACCGGCATGATGCCCATCATTACGGAGACGGGGCGGACCTTTATCCGTGTGGAAGAATACAAGCGTCCGAAGTTCGAAGTTACCTTCGATCCGGTGGAAGGGGCATACAAATTGGGCAGTGAAGTGGAGGTCAAAGGCCGGGCAATGGCCTATGCCGGTGGGGCGCTGACAGATGCCAAGGTCAGCTACCGGGTGGTCCGCAATGCCCGTTTCCCGTTTTACAGATGGAGCCCGGGTGAACGGATTACGCCATCCCGGGATATGGAAATTGCCAGCGGCGTGATCCAAACCGGCGATGACGGCACTTTCAGCATCCGTTTTACCGCCATTCCCGACCTGAACGTGGCCGAATCGTACGATCCGGTTTTCACTTATACCCTCTATGCAGATGTCACTGATATCAGCGGCGAAACCCGGTCGGGACAAACCTCGGTGAGTGCCGGCTACAAGGCCATGGAGATCAGCACCGACCTGGAGGAGTATATGAACGGAAGCGACAGCCTGAAGATCCGGGTTACCACGGCCAATTTAGCCGGACAACCGGAGCCGGCCTCGGGTACAGTCCGGGTATATAAGGTCATTGCGCCCGGTCAGGTGCTTTTCACCAGGAAATGGCCCCGCCCCGACAAACACACCCTTTCGCCAGGGGAATTCAGGAAACACTTCCCTGGGGAGGTATACGACAATGAAGATGACATCACCACCTGGCAAAAAGGGGCGACCATTTTCACCGGAGATTTTAAAACCCCGGATGAGCGGGGGATGTTGATACAGGCAAATCCGCAGCCGGGATTGTATATGTCTGAAATCTGGTCGGCCGACCGTTTTGGCACAGAAGTGGTCCATACCCAATATTTCAATGTATATAAACCGGTTTCCGGAAAGACGGAGATGACGGGGCCGCTGACCGTTCAGCTGACAAAACAAAAGGCTGAGCCCGGAGAGAGCGTTTCAGTGGTGGTGGCCTCGCCGCTGCGGAAGACTACCGTCCGTTTCGAAGCCGGATCATCCGGAGGTAAGCTGTTTCAGCGTACCCTTCTTCTCGACCGGGAACAGATGAATCTGGAGATCCCGGTTTTTGAAGAACACCGCGGGAATATTTCCTTCAACTTCACCATGGTTTACCGGAACCGGGTTGTCCGGCAGGTCAGGACAATCTTGGTTCCGTATACCAACAAGGAACTTGACATCACCGTCGGCAGTTTCCGGAGTGCCCTGGAGCCCGGACAAGAGGAAGAGTGGCAGATCACCGTCAAGGATAAAAAGGGCGACCGCGTGGCTGCTGAACTGCTGGCCGGGATGTACGATGCCTCCCTGGATGCCTTTGTCAGTCACGCATGGCCGTTTTCCATATATGAAAACTTCCGGGGTGTCAACCCATGGAATAATGACCTGTCGTTTAATACCTCCGGGGGCATTATCCATTGGTATCCTCAGGATTTTGGACACATTTTAAGCAAAGAATATGAAAGTCTGGCCGGCCTGGAACGGTACGGGCATCGGGAGGTTCTTTTTATGGCACAATCGGATGCAGGTTCCGGCATACAGATCAGGGGGACCAGCACTTTGGGCATGGTGGCAGCCGCAAAATCGGAGGCTGCAGAGGAAGCTTCAGTTTTTTATTTGGCTGACGAAAATATTCCGGTTCTCCGGCAGCAATCCTCCACATCACCCTCGGTTCCCGGCAGCGAAATGGTCCCGGCGAAACCCCGGACTGATTTCAGCGAAACGGCCTTTTTCTTTCCGCAATTAGCCACCAATGAAAACGGGGAGACCGTGCTGAAGTTTATAATGCCGGAATCGCTCACCCGCTGGCGGATGATGGGACTGGCCCACACCAAAGACATGAAAATTGGATATTTAGAGAAATCGTTGGTAACCCGGAAGGAGCTGATGGTATTCCCCAATGCCCCGCGGTTCCTCCGCGAAGGCGACCGGATGGAGTTTTCGGCGAGGATTTCCAACCTGTCGGACCAGGCGCTGAACGGAAAGGCGGAGATCCGGTTCTTTGATGCCATCACCATGCAGCCGGCAGATGACCGGATGAAGGTGGGCGACACTTCCCGGGCTTTCAGCATAAAAGAGAACGGAAATGCATTAGTTACCTGGGAGATCATCGTACCCGAAGGAATGCAGGCGGTGGTTTACCGGATCACTGCATCGGCAGGTTCTTTTTCCGACGGGGAAGAGGCTGCCTTGCCGGTGCTGACCAACCGCATGCTGGTGACCGAGTCGCTGCCCTTGCCAGTCCGGGGGAATTCCTCCAAAACCTACACCTTCGATAAACTGCTCAACTCCGGAAAGGCCGGCAGCACGCTGAGAAATTTCCGGCTGACCCTGGAGTACACCTCCAATCCGGCCTGGTATGCCGTGCAGGCGCTGCCTTACCTGATGGAGTACCCGCATGAATGTGCCGAGCAGGTGTTCAGCCGGCTTTATGCGAATACCCTGGCCAGCCATATCGCCAACAGCGACCCGAAAATCCGGCGAGTGTTCGATGCCTGGAAAATGATCAGTCCGGATGCCCTGAAATCAAATCTGGAAAAGAACGAAGAGCTCAAATCGCTGCTGATCCAGGAAACCCCCTGGGTCAGGGAGGCAAAGGATGAATCCGAAAGGAAGCAACGGCTGGGACTGCTGTTCGACCTGAACCGGATGTCGCAGGAGCAGACCAGTGCCTACCGCAAATTGTCTGAGCTGCAGATGGCCAACGGGGGCTGGCCCTGGTTCCCCGGAATGCCCGAAAGCGAATATATCACCCGGCATATCCTTGCCGGCCTGGGACGGTTGAAGCAATCAGGGGCCCTCACGGCCAGCCGTTTCCCGGATCTGGAGACGGTTACGGAACGAGCCATCCGGTTTTTGGACCAGCAAATGCTGAAATCCTACCAGAAGCTGAAGAAGGACGATCCGGAATTCCGGAAAAACAAGCACCTGGGCAACGATGTGGTCCACTACCTCTATGCCCGGTCATATTTCTACACGGAACTGCCTGAAGATTCGCTGCTTCGGGAGATGGTGGGCTATTACAGGGAGCAGAGTGTGCAATACTGGCCCCGCGACAACAACTACCTGAAAGCCATGGCCGCTCTTTATCTGAACCGTTACGGCGAGCGGAAGACGGCACTGCTGATTATGAAGTCGCTGTCGGAAACGGCCCTGCACAACGAGGAGACGGGTATGTACTGGCGCAACCAGCGCCGCGGCTGGTTCTGGTACGAGGCTCCGGTGGAGACGCACGCGCTGCTGATCACGGCCTTCGATGAGGTGGCTGGTGACGAGAAGGCGGTGGAGGCGCTGAAGGTGTGGCTGCTGAAACAGAAGCAGACCCAGGACTGGGGCACGACCAAAGCGACCGCCGAAGCGGTGCACGCCCTGCTGATGCGTGGCGAGTCGCTGCTGGCTTCGGATGAACCGGTGCAGATCCGCATCGGGAACAAACCGGTGGAAGCGCCATCCGGAGAGGGCACTGCACGCGAACCCGGCACCGGTTACTTCAAGACGGCCTGGGGCGCGCCGGAGATCACCCCGGAGATGGGCAGGGTGGAAGTGAAGAATCCCAATCACGGGCCCGCTTGGGGAGCCCTCTACTGGCAATATTTCGAGCAGCTGGATAAGATTACCTCCGCCGGCTCGCCGCTCAGCCTGAAGAAAGAGCTGTTCCGCGAAGTAAACTCACCGGAAGGGCCGGTACTCGAAGCCATCACACCGGAGAAGCCGCTGCAGGTGGGAGATAAGGTGGTGGTGCGGGTGATCCTGAATGCCGACCGCGATATGGAGTATGTCCACCTGAAGGATATGCGGGCGGCTGCCTTTGAGCCCGTGAATGTGTTGTCGGGCTACCGCTGGCAGGCCGGATTAGGCTATTACGAATCCACCCGCGATGCGGCCACCAACTTCTTTATCGGCTACCTGCCAAAAGGGACCTGGGTGTTTGAATACAGGCTCCACGCCACGCAGAAAGGGGAATTCTCCAACGGGATTACCACGGTCCAATGCATGTACGCCCCTGAGTTCGGGGCGCATTCCGAAGGAATAAGGATTAAGGTGGAGTGACTTTGGGAGGACGAAACAGCCATTTGCCGGGCAACTGGCCGGTTATCCCAGCATAAATTAGTGTGGAGTAGCTTTCCGGAGGATGTAATAGACCGACCGGAACAGTGCCGGCTTTTCGCGGTACAGTGCGATTTCCGCCAGGTCGTTTTGAAAGAGTTCCTGTTTGTGCGGGGCATTACCGGCTTCGATGCGGCTGTTCAGGTGGCTGTAGAAATCGTTCCACCAGACTTTTTCGTCCAATGTGAAGCGTTGGATAATCTGGTAGTGGTATCTTGCAAGGATTTCCTGTTTCGCTTCGGATTCCCCCTCTTCATCATGGATTATAAGATATCCCTGGTTTTTCAGAACCTGGTCGGCCAGCTTCAGTCCGTTTTCAAATCCGATGACGTTCAGCAGTCCTTCGGCAATAATCAGATCGAAAGTTTGAGGCGTGAAATCCATATCAAAAACCGATTTCCGGCAGATGGTGATTGCTGAAGCAAATTTCTGGCGGGCAATCTTTCTTCTCAGCAAGGTCAGCGCCCTGATATCGGTATCTACGGCAAAAACCTTCCCCTCAAAATGGTTAGCCAGAATGGTGGTCGGTACACCTGATCCGCAGCCCATATCGAGCATCACCGGGTTATTCAGAGTGGGTAAATGATTCAATGCCTTAATGAGATGTTTCGACAGGTAATATCTGCAGTTGTCACGTACTGCAACCGGATCAACATACGCGTTTTCCGGAGATGTTAAACCGGTATTGGACTTTATATCGTTCATCTGATGTATCTTATCAAAATGAAATTTTTTAAACCACAAAGTTGAGAAGGCACAATGTACCACAAAGATTTTTGGTCTTGATTCTTGATACCGGATGCTTGATACCTTTGCTAAATCTACCAGCTTTAGCCAGTTATTTGAATACGGACTCTCTTATTTATCCTCAAGGTCTGATGTCTGATGTCTAATGTCTGATGTCTCATGTCTTGTTCCCTCCCCCCAGCCATCTCATTTACTTCTGCAGGGACGATACTCTTCTGCCGGTGGCAGCCAGTTCCTGCTCCTGTTTCTGAAGGAAGATAATTCCTAACTGAATACTGGCCTGGTAATCTTCTGAAGAGTCGAGGGAAATGGTTGTCCCCTCATATCCCGGATACGAGAAGCGGAGGTAGCAGTCTGCCGGATTCCGTGTACTCAGGCAGAATTTCCCGTCCTGGTTGGTAATGGTGGCGGCAATCTGGGTGGAGTCGGCCGATGAGAATAATCCTACAATGGCATTTGTAAACGGTTTTCTGGCATCGGTATCCATAACCTGTCCGGTGATCCGGGTCCGTGAGAAGGCTTCGATGGTGCGTCCTGCCCTGGTCCCGCGGGCGGAAGACCAGGCCAGTGACAGCAGTAAAATAATTAACATGGTAATTGTCTTCATGGTTCTGTTTTCTGAATATTGTCTGCATTGTAAAATATAAGAGCAAATTTCAGCATTTCAGTGGGTTCAGACAAAAACAAGTGGGTGAATGGCGGATATAAGGCGGTAAAAGCGTACCCCGGAGGGGTGAGCCTGCAATACAGTGTCTGGTAATGGGTTAAAAGCCTTAATAACTGAATCTTGCCGGTGGGGCCAGACGATCAGATTCCAGCCATCTGACGGAACCTGGCTAACAGCCATTCCGGGGTCTTGATGGGCCGGCCGGTTTCGCGGCTGGTCGAGATCAGCACCACCTCGCCGTGGTTGATCATCTCGCCGTTCTGGTTGTAGATTTCGGTTTTGATTTTGAACCGGACCGCCGGCAGTTCCTCTACCATGGTCCTCACGGTAAGGAGATCATCGTAAACGGCCGGTTTTATGTAGGTAATGTGGAGGCTCCTGACGGGCCAGATCAGTCCGGCCTCTTCAATCTCCTTATAGGTAATCCCGTGTGCCCGGAGCAATTCGGTACGGGCAATTTCATAATAACGCGGGTAGGTGCCGTAGTAAACCACACCCATCATGTCGGTGTCTCCGTAACATACCCTGATCTGGGTTTCATGCTGTATCATAATCTGTTGTATGCTGTTATTTCGCTTGAATATATTACATCTTAATTGTTTAATATCAAATCGTTGTTGTTATTCATTCAATCTCTTAGGGATTGAATGTGGATAGCAAAAACGGGCTGGAGCGAACAGGAGACCCTGGGGTCTACCCATTTGTTGATACCTCTGTTATACCCACATGTCACCCTTACGGGGCTCTTGCCGGGCTTCCAAATTGGGCCTTTCAGTCCATCTCCCCGCTGCTTAGCAATTGTTTCCCCGCGCCTTCCACGCTGCTTCGCGATTGTATCGCGGAGCAAACACATAAAGCAGCATAACAGCTTTCCTTACCGGCTGAACCCCGCGCCTTCCTTCCAGGCTGGCCATACGTCCTTTTGCGTCAGTTGCCTTCCCACCCGGTAAAAGAGGATGGCGTCGTCAACCAGTCCGGTAAGGTCGTCGCGCCCCGGAACGTACTCGTCCTGCGGGGTGTGGTACACCGACTGCCAGTACTCTGCAATCTTTTGAAGGGTCTTCTCTCTCCCGTATTTCGCTGCATCGGTATACCCCTTGGCAAAAATGGCCGGAACGCCTTTTTTTACGAACGGAAAATGGTCCGACCGGAAGAACATGCCATTCTCCGGATTGGGATCGGTGTCCATGTACCGTCCCAGAGCGGCAGCTTCTGCGGCAACCAGCTCGTCCATTTCTGAATAGCCTGCTCCGGTAAGGGTGATGTCGTTGAACGATCCCAGAAAGAGGATTACGTCGGAATTGATCACCCCAACCGTTTTTTCCATCGGAAAGAATGGGTTGGCTACATAGTGCTCGGCGCCGATAAGGCCCGATTCCTCGGCGGTCGGTGACAGGAACAGCACCGATCTCTCCGGTTGGGGACCCGCCTTGAAGGCACGGGCAATCTCCAGCATCCAGGCGATGGCACTGGCATTGTCGGTGGCCCCGTTGTATATGGAGTCACCGTTAACCGGGGTACCCACACCCAGGTGGTCCCAGTGCGCCGTGTACACCAGCACTTCATCGGGCCGCTCTGATCCCCGGATTAATCCGCAAACATTTTGGGAAACGCCTGTCTCAAACTGGTTCTTCATCCAGCCCGACACTTTTGCAGGAAGCACGAAAGGAGCAAAATCCGGAGAAACCGCCTGTTTCTTCAATTCGGAGAAATCGAGCCCGCAGGCTTCGAACAACTTCGTGGCTGCATCCAGACTTATCCACCCTTCAAAGTCGCACCGGTCGCGGTAGCCGTCGTCGGGTGCCGGATAAAGCTTGACCGTCTCGCCGTTGTTGGCGGCCACTTCCCAGGGGTATCCGGCCGGTCCGGTTTCATGGACGATAAAGCAGGCTTTGGCGCCTTGCCGGGCAGCTTCCTCGAATTTGTAGGTCCAGCGGCCGTAATAAGTCATCTCATGCCCCCGGAAATATTCCGAGTCGGTGCCGTAGCCGGGGTCATTGACGAACACAATGATGGTTTTTCCGGCCACATCCAGCCCGGCAAAGTCGTTCCGGCCATAATCGGGCGCCACGATGCCAAATCCGGCAAAAATCACTTCCGAATGGTCCAGGACCGGTTCTTCGTTTATTTTTCGTGAAAACGAGACATATTCTGATAACTTGTTGAATTTCAATATTCCTGACGGGGTGCTGAAATCGAGGGTGGGGGATATTACCGAGCTTACCTTCAGGATCGGGACATCCTGAAAATAACTGCCCTGATTGGCCCCGTCCAGGCCGATTTCCTGCATCCTGGAGGCAATGTAAGCGGTTACTGCAGGTTCCGTTTCTGTCATCGGCATCCTGCCCAGGTATTTGTCGTCCGACAGTTCCTTTATGGTTTTCTCCATTTCAGCCAGGGAAATGGCTTTTTCCCCTGAACCGGTTATGTGTTGCTGGCATGCCCCTAACAGTAACAGAAGCAGCAAGGCCTTGATAAACATAGATAATCGTATATTAAAATGGTCAAATTTCACTTGAATATATTTTAGTTTAAACATTCATATATTGCACGTTACTATTACACTCCAAATCCCGGAGGGATTACAGATGGGTAGCATACAGGCTGCGAGCGTTCATGCGACCCCGGCTGGGGTCGAATTCATTTTGATGAGTCTGTACTACCCATATATCACCCCTATGGGCTCATGACATGTATCCACTGTGGATCAGCAAATATAGTCAATTGAAAAGGTAACATGTAAATCTGGAAAGAGTTTATGCCCAGACTGCCTGAATATGTAATATTGAACCTTCGGTTTGACAAATGTCAATTTATTTTGAATGATTCTAAAAAAGGATTATTTTCGGAGCCAAAATAATGTAAGATGAGACAAATCTGGAATTACCTTACTTCTCTTTCAACAATGGCCTTTTTGTTCCTGGTCCTGGCCTTCGCCATGGCCATTGCCACATTTATTGAATCGGGCTACGGAACGCCTGCCGCCAGGGTACTGGTCTACAATACCTGGTGGTTTGAACTGATCTGGCTGATCCTGGCGATTAACCTGGTCGACAATATGTGGCGGTTCAAGCAGTATAAGGCAAAGTCGTTCACCATGTTTGTGTTCCACATCTCGTTCCTGGTGATCATTATCGGGGCAGCCATCACCCGTTATATCAGTTTCGAGGGAACCATGCATATCCGTGAGGGGCGCACTTCAAGCCATATTCTATCCTTTGAAAATTATTTCCACGCTTCCTCCGGACAGGATGTTCTTGAGAAGGAGGTGGAATTTTCTGAAATTACCCCAAAAAGGCTGAAAGGTTCACTCGATGTCAACGGGAAAAAAGTAAAGATACGTTCTGTCGGTTATATCATGAACGCGGTTCGCACACCGGTACCTGCCGAAAGCGGAACGCCGGTCATCGATTTCGTGGTGTCGGCTCCGGGCGGACAGGGTATGGTCAGCTATATCATGGAGCGGGGGAACCATTTCAATTTCCCAGGTTTTTCCCTGGGTTTCGAAACTTCTCATCCCGTAAATATCCGTATGTTTGAACAGAATGGCCAGCTCATGATGATTCCGTCGGATACCATCAGCCAGGCTTCTATGGGCTCTCAGGAAATCCTGAATATTCTGCCCGGAGATACCATTCATGTTCATCAGATGGTCATCTACAATATCGGGAATACACGACTGCTGGTCAGGAATTTCTATCCGAAGGCGGTATTTACGGCCGCTAAGAGCTCGCAGGGCCAGACCGGAGAAAATGCCGTAATTGTGCGGTTGTCGGACGGCATTAATGAGAAGGTGGTGCCGGTCTTCGGGCATCCCAATTATGAGCCCGATACGGTCAGCATCGACTGGCAGGGCAGTCAGAT
This sequence comes from Prolixibacteraceae bacterium, assembly GCA_030602265.1. Classification (GTDB taxonomy): domain Bacteria; phylum Bacteroidota; class Bacteroidia; order Bacteroidales; family Prolixibacteraceae; genus UBA1413. Next base: position 11,454 of record JAUWAB010000019.1, read on the forward strand.
CCATATGGCCTATGGAGCCAAGCGGAAATCAGTGCCGTTTGCCCTGCATCTCCGGGATTTTCAGCTGGAAAGATATCCCGGTTCTGACTCTCCCTCTTCCTACGCTTCGGAAGTTACCCTGATTGACGAAAGCAGAGATGTTAAACGTGACCTGCGTATTTATATGAACAATACCCTTACTTACCGTGGATATAAATTTTTCCAGTCGAGCTACGATTCCGACGAGCAGGGCACCATCCTGTCGGTTAACCACGACTTCTGGGGAACCTGGATCACCTATCTGGGTTACCTGCTGCTGACTGTAGGAATGATTATGTCGCTCATTAATCCCAATTCTCACTTCCAGAACCTGGCTCGGCGGCTCAAAAAGTTGTCGGCTTCCCAGACAGCCGTAACGGCTATGCTGGTATTGCTTTCGGCAGGTGCCTGGGCGCAACCCGGCAATGCCGACCAGATTCCGTCGGTGGATAAACAGGTGGTGAGCGAATTCAGCAAGCTTTGGGTCCACAGTCCCGACGGCCGCATCAAACCCATCGGGACCCTGTCGAGTGAAGTGGTACGTAAGCTGGCCCGTAAGCAAAAACTTTACGGAAGATCTTCGGATGAGGTGATTATCAGCATGATGGTGTACCCTGAAATGTGGCAGCGCCTTCCCATCCTGAAAATCAGCAATAAAACCCTGGCCCAGTCGCTTGGTGCCAACGGTTCCTATATCTCCCTGGTCGACCTGTTCGATGCGCAGGGACAGTATAAAATCCTGGAGCAGGTGCGGGCTGCCTATAATAAAGCCCCGGCCTTGCGAAACCGGGTGGAGAAGGAGTATTTATACCTCGACGAGAAGGTAAATATCAGCTTCATGGTTTCCAGGGGCGACCTGCTGGCCATCTTCCCGGCAGCCAACTATGAAGATCCATGGATTACACCGGGTTCCCGTACACGGCACCTGCAGGGTGGCGACTCCCTGTTTGTGGCCAGCGGTATAGAAGTATTCAAACAATTTGTTGCTGAACGCAAAACCGCAGATGCCCTGCAAATCATCGACGCCGTGAAGGTTTTCCAGAGAAACCATGGTGCAGATGTAATCCCTACGGACAGTAAGAACCGGGCTGAAATGCTGTATAACCTGGTCAATCCGTTTGAAAGGATTTTCCCCTGGTATATGGCTTTCGGATTTATACTGCTTGCCATTCTTTTTGTCAATATATTCAGACAGAAACCAATAACACCATGGCTCAAATATTCATTCTACGGACTGATAGCCCTTCTGTTCCTCACCCATACCTTCGGATTGGTCATCCGTTGGTATATCTCAGGGCATGCACCCTGGAGCAACGGGTATGAATCGGTGGTCTATGTGGCGTGGGCATCCATGTTGGCCGGTTTTGTCTTCGGCCGGAAATACCCCATGGTGATCGGAACCGCGGCATTCTTTGCCGGTATCTCCCTCTTTGTGGCCCACCTGAACTGGATGAACCCGGAGATTACCCCGCTGGTACCCGTGCTGAAATCCTACTGGCTTACCATTCATGTGGCCATTATCACGGCCAGTTATGGTTTCATCGGACTGAGTACCTTCCTGGGGATACTGGTAATGATATTGATTATTATCCGGAATACCGACAACGGCAAAAAGGTCACCCTGATAGTGGAGCAGCTGACTACCATCAGCGAGATGTCCGCCACGGTGGGTCTGTATTTCCTGACCATGGGAACCTTCTTCGGGGGAATCTGGGCCAATGAGAGCTGGGGCCGCTATTGGGGCTGGGACCCCAAGGAGACCTGGTCGCTGATTACCATGGTTATCTACTCCTTTATCGTGCATATGAGGCTGATCCCCTCGCTGAAAGGGGTCTATAACTATAACATGGCGGCCATCCTGGGTTTCCTGTCTGTTCTGATGACCTACTTCGGGGTAAATTACTACCTCACAGGTCTTCATTCCTATGGGGCAGGTTCGGCGGGAGGCATTCATCCGGCCCTTCCGGTTACCCTGATTATCATCGGGATCATTATGTTCTATGCCATGATCAAGGATAATATCTGGGAGAAAAATATACGGCAGGAGATGCTGAAGAAAAGAAAAAACAACGATAAATAAACGATTTTATAATTTGTACTGAAAGGATGGCGCATCCTGCCGATTGGGCAGGTTGCGCCATCCTTTTTTGGCTTTTCCCCGGATGGGGCATCACCCTGTTGTAATGCCGGTTCTGTACGGATTATTGGACTTACAAACATTAAATTTCAAAAAAATATTTTGTAAATAAATGGTTATCAATTTAATAGATCTTATTAAGAATAAATTTAAATAATAAAACCAGCTGCCTGTTAAATTTGTTTTTCGAATCGTGGATGCTTGTAAATGAGTAAATTTGCCTCGTTTAAAAAAATCGATTCGAATATGGAATATAATGTAACCAGAACGTTCGATATACTCGAGCGTGCCCTCCAAATGTACCCGAGGCCCGATGCACTGGGCGGAAAAAAAGGTAATGACTGGTATACCTACTCTACCGCAGAGTATTACCGGAAGTCGCATCTTTTTGCCCTGGGGATGCTCGCGTTGGGTATCCGGAAGGGGGACAAGGTTGCCACGGTGACCAATAACCGTCCGGAATGGAACTTTGCCGATATGGGTCTTGCCATGAGCGGCGGGGTGCATGTACCCATTTACCCTACCATCGGTGAAGAGGAATATGCTTATATTCTGGAACATTCGGAGGCTAAATATCTGATCGTCGGGGATGCCAAACTCTATGAAAAACTGAAGCCTGTTGTGGAGAAAATTCCCTCCATCCTGGATATCTATGCTTTTGAGGACGTTCCGGGAGCTAAAAATTATGAAGAGATCCTGGCTTTAGGCGAATCCAGGGAGGAAGAGTTTGCCGGTGCACTTGAACAACTGAAGCAGGGCATCCAGCCCGAAGAGCTGGCTACCATTATATATACATCCGGGACTACCGGCGTCCCCAAAGGGGTGATGCTTTCGCAACGCAATCTTGTGTCCAACTTTACTGCGCATGTAAAAATGCACCTTCTGGGGCATGAACACCGTGTGATCAGCTTCCTGCCCCTTTGCCACGTTTATGAGCGGAGTGTAAACTACCATTTCCAGTTCAAAGGGATGGGCATATATTATGTAGGTAACCTGGGCCAGATCGTCAGCGCCATCAAGGAGATCAAACCGCATATGTTCAACTCGGTGCCGAGGCTTCTCGAAAGGGTGTACGACGGTTTTGTGGCCAAGGGCAAGGAGCTTACAGGCATCAAGAAAAAGCTCTATTTCTGGGCCATGGACCTTACCCGGCACTTCGAATACAATAAAAAGTACAGCCCGCTGATGAAACTCAAAATCAAGATAGCCGACAAGCTGATCTATTCGAAATGGCGGGCAGCCCTGGGCGGTAACATCGTTTATGTGGTTTCCGGTGGTGCGGCGCTTCAACCAAAAATCGCCCGCGTACTGGGTATGGCCGGAATGTTTAATCTTGAAGGATACGGCCTGACTGAAACTTCGCCGGTCATTGCTGTAAACAATCCTGCTACCGGACAGATGAAAATCGGAACGGTGGGGCCGGTCCTCGAAGGTTTTCAGGTGAAAATCGCCGAAGACGGGGAGATTCTATGCAAGGGCGACAGCGTGATGATGGGTTACTATAAAGCACCCGACCTGACTGCCGAGGTGATCGACAGCGACGGTTGGTTTCATACCGGTGATATCGGTACTTTTGAGGATGGTATCTACCTGAAAATCACTGACCGTAAAAAGGAGATGTTCAAGCTTTCCGGCGGGAAATATATTGCCCCGCAGATGATCGAAAACAAGCTCAAGGGCTCAAACATGATCGAACAGGCCATGGTAATCGGGGCCAACGAGAAATTTGCCTCAGCCCTGATCTCTCCCAATTTCGTGCTGCTACACGACTGGTGTGCCGAGAATAAAATTCACTTCGAAGACAACAAGGCACTCATTAAGATTCCTGAAGTGGTCAGCCTGATCCAGAAAGAGGTGAACGCGATCAATAAAACCTTAGGACAGCATGAGGAAATCAAGCGCTTCAGGCTGGTTTGTGCCGAGTGGAGCCCGGTTACCGGTGAATTGTCGCCAACCCTGAAATTGCGCAGGAATATTATCGCCGAAAAGTATAAACAGCTTATTGAAGAAATTTATTCAGTTTCGAAAAATTAACCAATTGATTGATTGTTTAATGAAAAACCGTTCTGTTCCATGAACGGTTTTTTTTGTTTTTACAGGGCTGTTTTTTCGATCCGGGCTTAGATTGTTTAAAATACAATTAGTATCTTGCGGCTTCATCCGGAGGGAGACATAGATGTTGGCCCTCCGGATTGAAAACCAACCATTTAATCAGCTAATCGCCTTATTATGAAACGATTTTTTATCACCGGCTTACTGGCTTTGTCGTGCGTCCTTGCCGTGTCGCAATCCCTCCGGATCAACGAGCATGAGTATTTTGAAATGCCCGGGCTCAATGTCATGGTCTTCTTCGATATTTATCCTGAAGGGCACCAGGGGGCAGTCGGCATTATCCAGAATGGGACCAGGGTTGCCACCAACGGTGACCTGCGCCTTGAACCGACGCCTGGCCAGTGGCAACCTATCCCGAAGGTCGGGACCCGGACCGTAGTTCCCGGCAACAACGAGATCAATGTGGTCTGCTGGTATCCGGACACTGCTATTAACCGTAAGGGGTTCAACCCGGTCATCTATCCTGATCTCTCCTTTGTATACAAGGTCAGGGTAATCGCCGAGGGCAGTAAATTCAGGATTATGGTGGACCTTGACGAGCAGCTGCCCCCGGAATGGGAGAAGCAGGTTGGGTTTAACCTGGAGCTTTTCCCCGGACTGCTCTTCGGAAAATCGTGGTACCTCGACGGTAAACACGGGCTTTTCAATTTGCAGCCGAATGGTCCCATGGAAAAGGATATTAACGGCGACTGGCAGGCAGCACCTATGGCTACCGGCCGACAGCTGACGATTGCCCCGGAGGAACCGGCCCAGCTGATGAAAGTCGAAAGTTTCGGGCAGCCGCTGCAGTTGCTTGACGGTCGTTTCTACCATAACAACGGATGGTATGTGGTCAGGTCGCTGGTTACCCCCGGTAAAACCAAGGGTGCGGTGGAATGGCTGGTGGATGCCAATGTACTTCCTGGTTTTACTTCTGCTCCCGTAGTGCATGTCAGCCAGGTCGGATATCATCCTGCTCAGGAAAAAATTGCTACCGTCGAACTTGACAAGCAGGTCACCGAAGCATCTGAAATGACCCTCATTCACTACACTCCCGGCGGGGAGCCGGTGATCGTAAAATCGGAGAAACCGAAACCGTGGGGTCAGTTCCTCCGCTTCAACTATTACCAGCTCGATTTCACGGATGTCAAAACCGAAGGGGTATACCGGGTAAAATATGAGGAATTCCTGACGGAGCCTTTCCGCATAGGCAAATCCATCTATGAAAGAGATGTGTGGCAGCCTACCCTGGAATACTTCCTTCCGGTGCAGATGTGCCATATGCGTGTGAACGAAGGCTACCGGGTGTGGCACGACCTCTGCCATATGGACGATGCATTGATGGCACCGGTGGATACCAACCATTTCGACGGTTATATCCAGGGGCCTTCAACTCTAAACGACTTTAAGCCCGGCGACCAGGTTCCCGGACTCAATACCGGCGGATGGCACGATGCCGGCGACTACGATCTCCGGGTGGAATCGCAGGCCGGGACGGTTTGGGTGCTGACCATGGCTTATGAGCAGTTTCGTCCCGACTGGGACATGACCCTGGTCGACCAGCAGAAACGGCTCGTCGAGATCCATCTTCCGGATGGGAAAAACGATATGCTGCAACAAATTGAACACGGTTTGCTCTCCATAGTGGGCGGCTATAAAAGCCTTGGCCGCCTCTACCGTGGCATCATCTGCAACCATTTGCGGCAGTATGTTATCCTGGGAGATGGCGCTGCCATGACCGACGGGCTGAAGTATAATCCGGCACTTGGTTACAATGAACGTACCGGCACGGAATCGGGCAGGCCCGACGACCGCTGGGTATTTACGGAGCAGAACCCCGCCCGTGAGGTGGAGGTGGCCAGGGCGCTGGCCGCAGCAGCCCGCGTTATGAGGGGTTTCAACGATACTCTGGCGCTGCAGTCGCTGAATGCCGCCGAAGCCATCTATGCTGCCACCGAACCCGGAAACAACCGTCGCCTTCTCAGCAACAAAATCAGGGCAGCCGTCGAGCTTTGGCTTACCACCAAAGATCAGCGCTATGCGGATGACCTGCGGGAAATGGTAAGCGAAGAGACGCTCCGCGACAGCGATGTGGCCGCGCATGTGGGACGGGTGTTGCCCGACCTGAAAGACCCTGGCCTGACAGCCCTTGCAGAAACCGCCGTGAAAACCTACCGTCAGGAGGTCGACAAACTGCAGCAGGAAAATCCATTCGGAGTGCCCTACAGGCCCCATATCTGGGGAGATGGCTGGAATATCCAGACCTTCGGGGTGCGCCAGTACTTCCTTCAGAAATATTATCCCGACATCTTTGATGCCCGTTATATGCTGAATGCACTCAATTTTGTCCTGGGCAACCATCCGGGGGAAAATACCTCCTCGTTTGTGTCGGGCGTCGGAAGCCGTTCCGTTACCGTGGCCTATGGCATCAACCGGGCCGACTGGTCATTTATCCCGGGGGGTTCCGTTTCGGGTACCGGCATTATCCGGCCCGATTTTCCGGAGTTGAAAATATGGCCGTTCTTCTGGCAACAGACCGAATATGTGATGGGCGGTGGCGCCACCAATTTCATGTTCCTGGCTCTGGCTGCAGAGAATCTCTTTGGCCGACAATAATCCCACATGGCATAGTGGCAATGTCTTGTCGTGATGATCAGAACCCTTTTCGATTGTTTACTTCCATAAGCTCTCCGGGACGGTTTACGGCCGTTTTTTCTCTTCCCGACCGGAACCGGTAGGTAAGCTTCAGGATCAACGGCAGCTCCGACAGGTGGATAACTCCCTCTGAACGGCTGTCGAACCTGGAGTCTGCTATTTCGTAGCCACGGTAGATCACCGAGCCGGCAAAGGGCATGGCCCCGGTAATCCCGGCTTTCCAGCTTTCACCGAACGATTTCTCCAGGGAGAGAAAGTATAACGCTCCGCTGTAATAATCCGCCTGGACCTGGCTCATAGGTGAGGTATACTGGAAGGTGCCGGCGGCTGTAATCTGGTGTCTGAGCCGGACGAAAGCTGATATGCCGCAATCAAAGACTATTCCGTTCCTGCTGTCCGGGTTATTGCCGGCAAGATGTGCGTGTGTCTGGGTTTGGACACCAGTCAACCCGACAGAGTGGTTTATCCCGGCATGCCTGCCCAGATTGAGGGCTCCTTTCAACTGTATCCCGGTTTGCCTGATGTTTCCGGCATTCTCATAACGGGTATCAAACATCCCGACAGGGGTGAGTGTGGTGAAACGATGGATGGCGTCCTGTATGGACCGGTGAAAAATTCTGGCTGACAAATACTGGTTCCCGGGCCGGAAGGAAAATTCCAAACCAATGGTAGTCCGCTCCTCGGGTTGTAAACCGTCATTCCCGGATACGCTGCTGAAAGGGTCATCTTTGGTGACGGCCGGATTGAGCTGATATAACCCCGGATATTGTATGCCTTGCCGTAGATCGGCTTTTACAGATACTCCTGAAGAAATCCGGTACTGTACCGCCATTTCGGGCAGCCAGGCCGTAAACCTGCGGCTGTCACTGCCGTCTGTGCCCGACTGGGCCAGTTCGAAGCGCATGCCAAACCTGATTTCAGTTTTTTCCGGGGAGAAACTGCCCGCGGCATACAGGGCATGCACCTGGTCCCGGTAACTGAAACCGCCCGGCTCGCGGTCTGCCATGTGGTTGCTCTTTAGCTGGTATCCCTGGCTTAAGGCTAATCGTCCGCTCAACGGCAGGTTATGGTCCAGGCGGATGCCCAGACTGTTCTGCTCTGGTTTTTGCCGGTTGATAACGGGCGCACCGTTTCCAAGATAACTGACGCTGTTCCCTGCGGTAAACCGTAAATGGCTGACATCGGCGGAAACTTCATGGCCGGTTTCCTTATTAAAAAAATGCCGGTAGTAAACGGAGCTGAAGAGGCTCCGGTTGATGTCGTCATCTTCCTTGATGACCGGCTTCCCCTGGAAACTGATCCCGTCGGTAAAGGTCTCCGAGGTTCCGTCGTGCTCCTGCGACCAGACCGAATAATAACCGTAAAAACTGAGCTGGTTCCGCTGATCCGGAATAAAGTCTGTTCCGTAATTAAACCGGTGCTGCCAGTTTTTCTGGCTGATATTCTGGACCGACACAATTTCCCGGTGAGGCAAATCAGCCGCTTTGATCATCCGTTGATGGGTATCGGTAATGTCGAAATACCTCATTTCTCCATTCCAGGAGAGAAAAGTGCTGAATTTTCCGGCATTGAATCCCAGGCTGGCAGCCGGAAAGACAAAAACCTGGTCTCCGGATGGGGGAATCTCGGCATAAGCCTGTCCTTCCACCCCCTTCTCCGTATTCCGGGTGAGTATGACATTAATTACCCCGGATGCTTTTCCTTCGTATTGGGCGGGCGGATTGGCCGATATCTCGATTTTATCTATTCTCCAGGCCGGAATCTGGTTCAGGAATGCCCGGTCACGTTCCCTGCCGTTCACCAGGATAAGGACATCACCGCTCCCGTTGAGGCTGATGTTCTGGAAGAGGTCGGCCTGCACCCCGGGAATAAGCCGGAGGATATCCATGCCGGAGGAAGTGACCTCTTTCATCCGTGCATTGACCATAAAGGTGGTTTTATCGGCCGATGTGCTTGCTTTTATCCGTTCGGCGGAAACCTGAATATCCCCGATCATCAGCGATGCCGCCCTGAGCCCGATACTCCCCAGCTCCATCGGAATATCGCCGGAAATCTCCACCTTTATTTCTTGAGGATCATAGCCAATGGCACTGATCCTTAGCCTGAGACTTCCTGTTTCATGATGAGCCAGGCTGAAGAATCCTTCCTGGTTGCCTGCACATCCCCCCAGCAACCGGGTGCCCGTGGAATCGAAAAGGGCAACATTGGCGAACGGTACCGGTTGCCCGTCCTCATGGTCATAGATGGTGCCGGTGATGGTGCCGGTATTAGCCATACCGGGCCGGGCATTTAACTGCGTGCTTACAGAAAACAGAATCAGTGTTGCCAGGAGTGCATTGAATAGGGCTCTGCCTGAAAATGAAAAAAGTGTTTGCATACTTTGCTTGTTATGGTTCGACGAAGCAAAGTGACGGAACTCACGGCAGTGCTGCAAATTTCAGGGATATCCGGGCAAAAAATGGGACAGGTGGTATAAAAAGGCAGGGTGTTTTGTTATAAAAGGCAAAAAATCCGTGATGAAAAATCAACGATGGCTGTTGAGCAGCTGGATAAATTTCCGGGTATTGTTTCTGGAAACCGGAATTTCTTCATCGATACCGACCAGTTTCAGCTGGTATCCCAGGCTGTTTCCCTTTCTCATCCTGATTTTGTCTAAATTGACGAGAAATGCCCGGTGGGTCCGGAAGATCCGCGGATATTCCGCCAATTGTTCCTCTACCTGGTTGATGGAGTTGCGGATGGTCCTCTTGTGCACTTTGTTTTCGGTGAGCAGGTAAAAATGGACATAATTCCCGTCCGATTCGGCATAAATCAGTTCGTCGGGGTAAAAACTCAATTCTTCCTTTTTCAGCTGTGAAATGATATTCACTTTCGATGGTCCGCGAGGTGCTTCCGGTGATTCAGGAATCCGTACCTCACTTTCCGGGAGCCAGAGTCGGTGGTTCATCAGGATAAAAAAGAGGAAGGGAAGAAAGCCGGCTAATGCTACATTGAAAACAGAATTCAGGAGGGTGGAAAAATTGAGCCTGCCCGCCGGTTCTTCCAGGAGGAATCCTGCCGCATAGACCGCTAATCCCATGGTAAGCAGGATGCAAAGGACTGATGCCAGCTCCTTGGTGATGTTCCAGGAGGTTTCTCCTGAAAACCACCGGCTCCGGTTCAGCAGCGTCAGCATTCCGAAGGCTGAAAGGGCTGCGAACAGGGCATAAAAAGCCATGGTAAGTTCGTATCCGGAAAACCGTCCGGGATGCGTCCCCAACGGCCGGTATATAAGGGTAAATCCAAAGAAAAAGACATACAGGACCAGCGATCCTTTCAGAGGGTTCTTCAGGATATAATTCCGGGGTAAGGGATTCTTTAACAGGGCAAAACTGTTTTCATTCATCACCTGAAAAGGTTTAAGCCGGTTGCGACGGTTACTGCAAAAATAACATAAAACCCATAACCGGATTCATGCGGCATACAGTTAAAAGCATTAATTTAGGGGCAAAACTATGCTATGATAAAATTGTTTACCACCGGCCAGATTGCCGGCATTGACCGTTACACCATTGAGCACGAGCCGATTTCGGATATAGACCTGATGGAGAGGGCCGCCTGGGAGATGAGGCTGGCGCTTTATCCTGAGATCGCGCCCCGTGAACCACTGGTGTTCTTTGCCGGCCCGGGCAACAATGGCGGTGATGCCCTGGCCTTGGCACGGCTGTTTGCCGGGCAAAGCCATCCCTGTACCGTTTACCTTCTGGATACCGGGAAGTCGCTTTCAGGAAGCGCTGCGGTTAACCTGGTCCGGCTGAATGAACAGGGGAGTGTGGTTGTGAAGCGGTTGATGCAGGAGGGTGACTTCCCCCATCTGGATCCCGGCACCCTGGTGATCGACGGTTTGTTCGGATCAGGGCTTACACGACCGCTCACGGGATTGGCAGCGGCCCTGGTCCGTCATATCAACCGCGCGGGCGGCAGGGTTTATGCCATCGACATACCCAGTGGCCTGATGGGAGAGGACAACCGGGACAATGATCCGGAGCATGTGTTGCGGGCATCGGTGACCCTGACGCTACAGTTTCCGAAATTGAGTTTGCTTTTTCCTGAAAATGAACAGTTTGTCGGGGATGTCCGGGTCGTGGATATTGGTTTACACCCCGAAGGGATCGCACAAACCAGCTCCCCTTACGGCCTGCTTAGTGCCGAAGATATCCGGAAGATGATCCCGGTGCGCCCGCGGTTTGCCCATAAAGGCACGTTCGGACATGCCCTGCTGGTGGCCGGCAGCCGGGGGAAATCGGGAGCGGCAGTTCTGGCCGCTCAGGCCTGTTTGCGGTCGGGGGCCGGTCTCGTTACTGCCCATGTCCCCGCGGAAACTTATCCGGTCGTTCAGACTGCCGTACCCGGGGCGATGTGCAGTGTTGACGAAGGCCTGGGCATGGTTACTGAATCGCCCGTTCTTTCGGATTATTCGGCGGTGGGTATAGGCCCCGGACTGGGCCGGGCCCCGGAGACACTGGGGGCTTTGGAGAGGTTGCTTAAGAAGGTAAAAGTTCCTTTGGTTATTGATGCCGACGGACTGAACCTGATCGCGGAAAATCCCCGGTTACTGGAATTATTGCCGGAAGGAACCATTCTGACGCCCCACCCGGGTGAATTCCGCAGGCTGTTCGGCGACCCCGGGGATTCGTGGCACCGGCTTCAGCTTCAACGGGAAATGGCTTCCCGGTACGGTGTATATATTGTATTGAAAGGGGCTTATTCGACCGTCGCTTTTCCCGAAGGTAACCTCGTTTTTAACCCCACCGGAAACCCGGGTATGGCTACCGGTGGCAGCGGGGATGTGCTTACCGGACTGCTTGCCGGACTCCTCGCTCAGGGCATGGCTCCAGGGGAGGCAGCCATGGCGGGCGTTTACCTGCATGGACTGGCCGGAGACCTGGCCGCAAAGAAATTCTCCCGGCCTGCGCTTATCGCTACAGATATCGTCCGTTTCCTGGGGAAAGCGTTTCAGCGGATTAATGATATCAGGTAACAAGATTTTTGATATTTTTGACGTTTTACCAAAAATTTGACCATGAAGATTTATGCAATGATTTTAGCGATGCTGATGGTTATTCCAGCCGCCGCACAGAGAAAAACACGTACAGATACCCCGGTAATCCCCTCGGTGGCCGGTGGTGTTGCCTATGCTCTGCCCCGCACCGGAATCAGGGTGATGGTGAAGGCCCGTCAGACTACTTTTGCCCCGGGGCCCTATGCGGTCTATGCCGAACAGCTGCTTGGCATCCGGGATGTAAGGACACAAGCCCAGACCATCTGGGAAATGGAAGACGTCAGGTTTGAAACCTTTGCCGAACCCGACCCTGCCCATACATACAGGGCAACGGGCGGAGCCGCATTTCTGCAGCTTACCCCGACGGGAATCCTGTCAGGGATCAACAGTACCAGCGATCAGAAACCCTGTCTGGGCACGGTATCCAATTCTTTTGCAACCGCCGCCAGGGCCCAGGAGCTGAAGTTTCATAACCTGATCGACAATCCCTCTTTCAGCGGCCGCACCTCCGCCGACCAGAGGGCTGTTCAGGCCGCCAGCCGAATCCTGAGGGCCCGTTCGGTAAGGTTTGACATTGTATCCGGACAATTGGATGAGTTTCACCCGGATGGCGAAGCCTACGAAGAGAGCCTCGAGGAGCTGAGACGTACTGAAGAGGAATTACTTTCGCTTTTTGTAGGGAAATCGGTAACCGAGACTTATACCTTCTCATTTGACTATATCCCTCAAACTTCAGTGCGTGGCGAAGTGATCTTCCGCTTCGATGAGAATCGTGGTTTTCTTCCCAAAACCGACCTTTCAGGCAAGCCTGTCATGATCGACGTGGAAAGAGATGAGGCTTATGCCGCCAGACTGGCTGCCCTGCGCGGCGACCAGGCTTTCGCACCGGGCATTAGCGGAGTGTACTACCGTCAGCCGGGAATGGCCGATATCCGCATTTCGCGGGAACTGACGCTGATCGGTACTGGCCGGGCGGCTGTGGCCCAGTTCGGAGAAGTGCTCCCGCTGCCTGCAGAATTGCTGGATGGCACCTATACTGTTGAATTTCACCCCGAAACCGGAGCTGTTAAAAGTATTCTGAGAAAATAATATTAACCGGTTGCCGGGTGTAGTGTGCCAGACGACCCTAAAACTTCATCAGCCTTATGAATGAATTGAGAAAAACGCTGAAAGATTCAGCTGTAGCCAGATGGATCGCTTTACTGCTGATCTCCGCTACCATGTTCTTTGCCTATTTCTTTATCGATGTGGTCGCACCGCTTCAGACCATGCTGGAAACCCAGTATAAGTGGAGTCCGGAAGTCTTTGGTATGTTAGGAGGATCTGAGTTCTTCCTGAATGTCTTTGCAGGATTCCTGATACTTTCCGGAGTCATCCTGGATAAAATGGGCATCCGTTTTACCCTGATCACGGCCGGTCTGACCATGGTTATCGGTGCCGGTCTAAAGTATTATGCCCTGACGGCAGGTTTCGCGGAGACGGCTCTGGCTGGCTGGCTGAATTCTTTTATCACCTGGGTGCCCGCATCCGCCAAACTGGCATTCGTTGGTTTCGCGATTTTCGGGGTCGGTGTGGAAATGGCCGGGATTACGGTTTCAAAGACCATCGTAAAATGGTTCAAGGGCAAGGAGATGGCCCTGGCTATGGGTCTGGAGATGGCTATTGCCCGGTTGGGAGTATTCGCCGTTTTCAGGCTTACACCGATCTTTGCCGAGAGCGGTGGCGTGTCTAATTCGGTGCTCTGGGGACTTGGCTTCCTTTGCATAGGGTTTATCACCTTCTTTATCTATACCTTTATGGATGTGAAGCTCGATAAACAGCTCGGTGCAGCCAATGAAGGGGGCAGTGAAGAGAGTTTCCGCATCAGCGACCTGCTCAAGATTATTACCAACCCCGGATTTCTGGCGATTGCCGGATTATGCGTCCTCTTTTATTCGGCCATTTTCCCGTTCCAGAAGTTTGCCACCGATATGCTTTCCTCTAAATTAGGCATCGATATCAAAACGGCTGCGGCCTATTTCAGCTACTTCCCGATCGGAGCCATGATCCTTACCCCGTTTATTGGATATTTTCTGGATATCAAGGGTAAAGGGGCTTCCCTGATGCTCTACGGGGCACTGCTGCTGACCGTTTCCCACCTGATTTTCGCTTTGGTACCTGCCGACGTTTTCAACGTGCCGATCGCACTGGGCACGATCGTAATCCTCGGAACGGCGTTCTCCCTGGTTCCGGCATCCATGTGGCCTTCCATACCCAAAATTGTGGAGGACCATTACCTGGGGTCTGCCTACGGACTGATTTTCTACATCCAGAACATTGGCCTTTTGCTGGTTCCGATCCTGATTGGCTGGGCCGTGACCGCTTCCAACCCCGGAGTGGCCGAACAGATTGCTGCCGGTGTGGAAGGGGCAAAATACGACTATACCGTGCCTGAACTGATATTTGCCGGATTTGGCGTGATGGCCATTATTCTGAGTATCGTTCTGAAAAGGGTCGATAAACTGAAGGGTTACGGACTGGAATTGCCCAATAAAAAGTAAGCTTTGCTTTCGGTTATAATGAAATTATGTAACTTTAAAGTCCGGATTGGATTTTAACCATTTAAATAATCAGATTATATGAGTACAACCATTAAAGAGCTCCAGCCCAAAGCGCTGTGGGAGATATTTTACCAAATGACGCAGATTCCGCGTCCGTCCCGCCATGAGGAGAAGATCCAGGAGTGGGCCTATAATTTTGGCACCAGCCTTGGACTGGAAACCCTGAAAGATTCAGCAGGAAATATCATCATCCGCAAACCCGCTACGCCGGGTATGGAAGACCGTAAGGGCGTTATTCTGCAGGCTCACCTTGACATGGTTCCACAGAAAAACAGTGATAAGGTCCACGATTTTACCACAGATCCGATAGAGCCGGTTGTCGACGGTGACTGGGTGAAGGCCAACGGCACTACCTTAGGTGCGGATAACGGAATAGGGGTTTCCTCCATTTTGGCCGTGCTGGCATCCGGGGAGATCGAACACGGACCGCTGGAGGCTTTGCTTACCGCCACCGAAGAGACCGGAATGGACGGGGCCAATGGACTGGAAGCCGGTATCCTGCAGGGTGATATCCTGATTAACACGGATTCCGAAGACGAGGGTGAGCTGTATGTAGGCTGCGCCGGTGGCGAAGACTGC
Organism: Prolixibacteraceae bacterium; assembly: GCA_030602265.1. GTDB lineage: Bacteria > Bacteroidota > Bacteroidia > Bacteroidales > Prolixibacteraceae > UBA1413. The sequence goes on from JAUWAB010000019.1 coordinate 26,575, forward strand.
ACCGTGAAATTCCGCTACAAGGAGAAAAAGACCCCGAAGGGATACACCGGTTGCAAGCTGAGCATCACCGGACTCAAAGGCGGCCATTCTGGTATCGATATCCCCCTGGGCAGGGGCAACGCCATCAAGATATTCTTCAGGATACTGAACCAGATAGCCTGTTCACAGAAAGTAAGACTGTCTGAAATTGACGGAGGTAGCCTGAGGAATGCCATCCCGCGTGAGGCATTCGGAATTCTGGCGGTTAAGAAAAGCAAGGTGGCGGAGTTCGTATCGGAAGTGGATGAATTAGCCGGATTGATCAAGAAGGAACTGGAAGTGACCGAGCCCGGTCTGACCATCACCCTGGAAGAGATTGAAAAGCCGGAAACCATTATGGACAAAACCACCCAGTACAACCTCACGCAGGCCATCGTGGCCGTACCCAACGGCGTGATCAGGATGAGTGATTCGATGCCCGGACTGGTGGAGACCTCCACAAACCTGGCCGTAACCAAAAGTGATACTAAAAAGAAAACGGTCAATATTGCCTGCCTCATGCGCAGTTCGGTCGATTCTGCCAAGGAAGAACTGGCGACCAGGATGTATGCCGTGTTCTCACTGGCAGAGGCCAAAGTGAAATTTTCAGGCGCCTATCCTGGATGGAAACCCAATATGGATTCACCAATCCTCAAGACCATGCAGGACGTGTATAACCATAAATTCGGCAGAATACCGGAGATCAAGGCGATTCACGCCGGATTGGAATGCGGGATCCTGGGCGGGAAATATCCGCATTGGGATATGATCTCCTTCGGGCCTACCATTCGCTTCCCTCATTCGCCCGATGAAAAAGTGCATGTCGAATCCGTACAGAAGTATTGGGATTATCTGGTAGAAACACTTAAGAATATTCCCATCAAATGATCTTGGTTAAATAAACAAATCAGCAGATATTACAACTGCCCGTTTCCGGCTCCCGGACGGGCAGTTTTTTTTAATGTAAACCCAATTTTAAATATCACGGAGTTAATCGCCTCTAATATAATTAAGTGTTATTTAATAAATAAATTTGTCTCGATTAAAAATCCAAATGAAAAGATTAGGTGAAAGGATAAGAAGAAAGCGTGAGAGCCTGCAGATGCAGCTCAGCGAACTGGCCAAGAGGGTAGGGGTAACACCCAGCGCTATGTCCCAGATCGAAAACGCCAAAGCATTTCCTTCCATCATTACCCTGAAATCCATTGCTGAATCACTGCATACCACAGTGGGTGAGCTTATCGGGGAGAATGAGACGCTGAACAACAATCCGCTCATCCGGAGTAATGACAAGAAGTTTGTCAGGACAAACGGCAGCGGAACGGAACAGTATCTTTTGTCGCACCACGATCAGCTGAAACAGATGGAAACCTACATGCTGGTTTTCGCTGTTGGTGCCGACAGCGCTGAGTTTTTTCAGGAGCATCCGGGTCAGGAGTTCTGTTACTTGCTGAAGGGTGAGTTAACCGTGACCCTCGATGATGGTACCTATAAGATGCTGCCGGGTGACAGCCTGTATTACAACACCGCAAGATTTCATCACGCAGTCAATACCGGAAAGGAATCCGCAGAGATGTTATGGATTACCACACCGGGATCATCGACATAAAATTTTTTACGTTTATAATTAAGTATTACTTAATAAGTTTAGTATAAGACATAATTGTCCGGTAATTCCGGAAGTGTTCAGAAAACAGTATACAGACAATCATTATTCAGTTAATTATGAAAGCAGAAGCATTAGAAATTATCAGGCAGCACGGGATCGAGATCCCGGCGGAGATCGTCAGCCTGCTGGTTAAAGCTCCGAAAGTTACCCACTTTAATACGCCTGCCGAATTAATGGAAGCCGCCATCGGGGGCCCCGGCAATTCGAGTTTTGAGGTATCCTACGACGTACCCGGTAAAGGGATGTACACCGAAGCGGTGGTTCACCGTGTTGAAAACGGGATTTCAGCAAATTATACCGAGGCCTATATGCGCCGCAGGGACCCGGATACCATGCTGATTGCCGATAACCTTCCGACCGACAAGGAAAGGTTCACCGATAAAATGGGCTATGACTTTTCAACGCTGAGGGAAGAAACTTTCCGCTGGCTTGAAAACCAGGAACTGGCTACATTTTTCTATTATGCCGGCAAGCATCCGGTAGGAATCGGAGGATTAGTTATTGCCCCGGCCAATGCAGGATTCTTTGCCTTCGGACTTGCGCTGCTTCAGAATATGATTTCTGCCGATCAACTTCCCGAGAATTTCTCGATTGAATCCATCATATACGTTGCTCCGCCTTTCCGTCACACTCATTTCGACGGTAAGCAGAAGGTGGTACATAACCGCACCGGAAGTATTCATGAACTGTTCTCGTACAATCTTTATCCCGGCCCGAGTGCCAAGAAGGGTCTCTATGGCGTTCTGTTAGGCAAAGGCGAGAAGGAAGGCTGGGTTACTGCCCACTGCTCTACGGTTCAGGTAACCAGTCCGTATGACAACGTGACCACTTTCATGCACGAAGGTGCCAGTGGTGGCGGAAAGAGCGAAATGAACCAGCACCTCATCCGTGAACCGGAAGGACAGGTTCTTCTGGGTACCAATACCGTTTCAGGAGAATCAAGGCTTCTTCATATTCCCATCTTTTCATCATTCAGTCCGGTAACCGACGACATGGCCCTTTGCCATCCTTCGTACCAGAAGAATAATGGCAAGCTTTGGGTTACCGATGCTGAGAATGCCTGGTTTATCAGGGTTGACGGTGTTCATCGTTACGGTGACGATCCGTTCCTGGAAAAAATTACCATGCAGCCCGAACAGCCGGCTCTCTTCCTGAACATCGATACCAAACCCGACGGGATTGCCCTGATCTGGAAGCATACAGAAGATGCACCCGGTAAGAAGTGCCCCAACCCAAGGGTAGTACTTCCCCGGAATATAGTGCCCGGAGTAATTGATAACCCGGTTTCGGTGGATGTAAGGAGTTTTGGGGTACGTACTCCTCCATGTTCGATGGAGAAACCTTCTTACGGTATCGTCGGACTGTTCCACATCCTGCCGCCGGCCCTGGCCTGGCTCTGGAGGCTGGCCAGCCCTCGCGGGCATGCCAACCCAAGTATCGTCGACAAAGGCAACATGGAGAGCGAAGGCGTTGGTTCATACTGGCCTTTTGCCACCGGTCAGATGGTCCGCCATGCCAACCTCCTGCTGGAGCAGATTATCAATACCCCGAGGGTGAGATATACGCTGGCACCTAACCAGCATGTAGGAGTCTGGAAAGTAGGTTTCAGGCCGCAGCTGCTGATGCGCGAATACCTGACCCGCCGTGGCAATGCCAAGCTCCGTCCCGACCAGTACCAGCCTGCACGTTGTCCGCTGTTAGGTTACGAACTTAATTACCTGACCATCGAGGGTGCTAAAATCCCCTCCAGGTTCCTCAAGGTATACCGCCAGAAAGAGGTAGGAGTGGAAGGTTATGATGCCGGTGCAGAGATACTCTACCAGTTTTTCAGGAAAGAGATTGAAAAGTACCTGACTCCTGACCTGATGCCTCTTGGCAGACAAATCATTGAAGCTTGTCTTGAAGGTAAAACGGTGGATGACTATAATAAAATGCTGCCGATGGAGTATCAGTATGCTTTCATGCAGGCAGCCGGAAATGACCGTAATGGTGTGATTTAATTCATATAAGAGTGTTTTATCAGTCCCTTTTCGTCCGTGATAGTAATTTTAGCAAATTGATTCAAACATTTTTTTGAAGGGATTGGTTGATAAAGGAGGAGCCACGATTGGCTCCTCCGTTTTTTGATATACTTTTGTGCGGTTTATTCGCTGATGCTGATGTCTATTATGGAAAAGGGAACGGATATAGCCAAAGCTGCGGAAATTCTCCGGAACGGCGGACTGGTGGCATTCCCCACCGAAACGGTTTACGGACTGGGTGCCAACGGCCTTGACCCCTTGGCCGTGGCCCGCATATACGAAGTAAAACAGAGGCCTTCGTTTGATCCCCTTATCCTTCATATCGGAAAACCTGAAGATATGACAGGGTTGTTTAGAAATCCGGATGACCCGCTGATCCTTGCCTTGTCCGGCGCATTCTGGCCGGGCCCCCTGACCATCGTCGCCGAAAAGCAGGCAGTTGTCCCCGGCATTGTGACCTCCGGAATGTCAACCGTAGCCGTCAGAATGCCCCAAAACGAACTGGCCATTCAACTGATCCGTACAGCCGGCATTCCCGTGGCAGCCCCCAGCGCCAACCTGTTTGGTAAACTCAGTCCGACCATGCCCCAGCATGTACAGAAACAACTGAAGGGTGTTGATTATCTGCTCGATGGAGGAAAAACCAGTATTGGGGTTGAATCCACCATCGTATCGGTATCCGGAAACGGCATAACCCTTTTACGGCCAGGGGCAGTGACTCCTGAACAGCTGCGGGAAGCCGTTCCCGGCGCCATCATCACACCTTACCGGGCCCCGGAAACTGAAGATTCCGGATTGGCGGCACCCGGACTGATGAAAAGCCACTATTCGCCCGAAAAACCGCTCTATATTTTCAGTAAGCTGCCCCGGCAGATAAAACCGGGATCCGGGGTGATTTTCTTCACTGAAAAAGGTGATGCCAAATCCAAGGCAGAGGAAACCATTGTCCTGTCTCCCTCCGGCAATCTGCTTGAAGCTGCCGCCAACTTGTTTACCGCACTCCACGACATGGAAAACAATCCCTTTGTTCAACGCATTTTCATCGAACAGATTGAAGAGAGAGGGATCGGTGTGGCGATTATGGACAGGATGCGGAAAGCGGCATACCGGCACAGCACAGGCCAACAGGCTGATTAAGGGTTTGCCGGTTGTTTCAGGATAAAACTACATTTCGACAATCCTTCGGCCGTGAAGTTCGGTTGCACCGGTCAGTGCAGCAATTTCATCCACATTTTCACGGGTTACCCTGCCTGCAACCAGCATAGTGATCTGATCGCCTGCTGCTGCCATCATTCTCCGGATGGTCCAGGCGCCTTCCTTAGCCGTGGGTTTTCCCCCGGAAGTCAGGATACGCGTAATACCCCTGATATTCATCAGTTCCTCAACACCCTTGACGGGATCTTCCAATACGTCGATGGCTTTGTGGAAGGTCACCGGCAGTGGCGCAGCCAGGGCGGCCAGCCGGCCGGTGTTCTTAACATCAATCTTGTTGTCGGCCGTGAGCAGCCCGAAAACAATCCCGGCAGCCCCGTTTCCCTTTGCCATCCGGATATCACTCTCCATCTGAAGGATTTCCTCTTCCGTATGGACAAAATTCCCACCCCGGGGCCTGATCATCACCATGACCGGAATACCCAGCTCCCGGCAGGCCTTGCTGGTCAGCTCAGCCGATGGGGTAAGTCCGTCGAGTTCCAGATGGGAACATAGCTCTATCCGGTGGGCACCGTTGTCACGGGCTTTTATGGCCTCTTCAAATGTCTCTACACACGCTTCAAATATCATGGAAATAAATTTTCCCAAAAATAGCCAATATTTGTGTAGGGCAGCCTGAATCCTGATCCCGGGATATTTTTATATTTTTATGCCCTGAATGAATCCTGAAAAACCATATAACCTGTTGGCCATTCTGGGGCCTACCGCTTCGGGCAAGACCTCGCTGGCAGCCCGGATGGCGGCCATGCTTGACGGAGAGGTGATATCGGCCGACTCCAGGCAGGTATACCGTGGAATGGACATCGGTACGGGCAAAGACCTGGGCGATTACCTGGTCGACGGCAACCCTGTGCCTGTTCACCTTGTCGATGTTGCCGATGCCGGTTACCAATACAACGTGTTTGAATACCAACGTGACTTTCTGAAGGTATTTGCCGACATGCAAATCCGGGGAAAGTTTCCGGTACTCTGCGGGGGCAGCGGACTCTATCTCGAAGCGGTCCTTCAGAATTACCGCCTGATCCAGGTGCCGGTTGATGAGGATTTGCGTTCCCGTCTTTCCGGGAAATCGCTCGGGGAACTGACGGAAATCCTGAAAGGCTATAAGTCCAGTCTCCATAATATCACTGATATCGTCAACGAAAAGCGGGCCATTCGCGCCATTGAGATTGAGCAGTTCTATGCCGGTAACCGGACCCTGGATACCTCCATGCCCGAACTAAGGAGCCTGGTCGTCGGGGTAAGGTACGACAGGCAGACTGAGCGCAAAAGGATCACTCACCGGCTCGAACAGCGGCTCCACGAAGGCATGGTGGAGGAGGTGAAGCGCCTGCTGGATAAGGGGGTTACCCCGGATGAGCTGATCTATTACGGGCTTGAATATAAGTTCATCACCAGGTACCTGATCGGCGATATCTCTTATTTGCATATGAAGGAGCAACTCAATACGGCGATCCATCAGTTTGCCAAAAGGCAGATGACCTGGTTTCGCAGGATGGAACGGCAGGGCACCCTGATCCACTGGCTCGACGGGGAGATGCCCCAGGAGGAAAAAACCGCCGCGGTGCTCCGGTTGTTAGAGCGTTGAAACCTTAAAATCCCTTCCTTTTCTCTTGTCTAACGTCCCGATTCCGTTAGCTGGCTGTTCTGCCAGTCTCCAAAATAGTTATCTTTGGATAAAATTAACCATGCTGACCAGTGGAAACTGCAGCCCAAAAATATTGGCAAAATGAGGAAAATTCTGTTTTTATTATGGATATCCGGGTGGGTGCTCCTGACGGGAGCTCAGAATGCCGGAAACGGATTTTTGACCGGCCAGCCTGAGGATGCAGGCATGTCATCAATGAGGCTTCAGAAAGCAGGAGAACTTATTGATCAGTATATTGCTGATGGTAAACTCCCCGGTGGGGTATTTATGGCGGTAAGGTACGGACAAGTGGTATTCCTGAAAGCGGCGGGTAACCGTTCGGTCGATCCTCCGGCACCCTACCGCGAAAATGATATCTTCCGGATCGCTTCCATGACCAAGGCTGTCACTTCGGTAGCCATTATGCAGCTGTATGAGGATGGCCGGCTCGGAATCGATGACCCTGTTTATAAATACCTTCCCTCCTTCGAAAAGCAGACTGTTCTGGATAAGTTTAATGAAAAAGACTCTACCTGGACCACGGTGCCCGTAAAATCGCCCGTGACCATAAGGCACCTGCTCACACACACCTCAGGAATCACCTATGGCGAGTTCAACAGGGGGAAAATCATGGCAGTTTACCAGAAAAATAACGTGTTGAACGCCGGGTTGTCGCATGCTGAATGGACATCTGAGGAATTTATCGACCGCCTGGGTAAGACACCTCTTGTTTTCCAGCCCGGCGAACGTTATTTGTACGGCCTTAACATGGATGTCATGGGCCGCATTGTGGAAGTCGTTTCCGGAGAGACCCTTCAGGACTACTTCCGGAAGAATATTTTTGAGCCTCTGGGGATGGAGGATACCTGGTTTTACCTTCCTGCCGACCGGCACGACCGGCTGGTACCCGTATACACGGTAAACCGGGAGGGGCAGATCGTTCAGGCCGATGCCTCCAATGCCATGGGGGCTGATATCAACTATCCGCTCCGCGAAGAGCGTCCCTTTTATGCCGGCGGCGGCGGTCTGGCATCCACCGCGAAAGATTATGCCCGTTTCATTCAGGCCCTGGTCAACGAAGGCGTATTTAACGGCAGCCGGATTCTGAGCCGGAAAACCATAGAGATGATGACCTCCGATCAGATGATCCTTTTGAACAAGGAAGGAAAGGGGATAAGCAGCCGTCCGGGTGAAACCTTCTGCCTGGGATTCTCCCTGCTTACCGAAGAGGGCAACGGCATTAACTCCAAATCTCCAGGTACTTACGAATGGGGCGGGTACTTCAATACGAAGTTTTTTATAGATCCGTATGAACATATGGTTTTCACCGCCATGACCCAGATTGCCCCCTTCCCGAATGAAGAATTCTGGGGAAAGCTTTACGCCATCCTCTACAGTGCCATCGAAGATTAACTATACATAGAAATGCCTGTTTGACCGTACAGGTAAATTACACCGGTTACCGGAAATTTCTGGCTGATAAACATTACCGGCCGTTCGGATTTTTTACTATATTGCCATTAAATTCCAAAAAATATGCAACTGATACAGGTCACTGATAAGAGAACCCAAAAGCTTTTCCACCGGGTACCCCACCTGATCTACCGCGGCGATCCCAACTGGGCCTGTCCGTTGGAGACGATGGTGGAGAACATTTTTACGCCGGCCCGAAATCCTTCCTTTAAAAACGGTGAAGCTGCCCGGTGGGTGCTGACGGAGGCAAGCGGTCGGCCTGTCGGGCGGATCGGGGCATTTTACAACCGCGATAAGGCCTTTGTTTTTGACCAGCCTACAGGTGGGTGCGGTTTTTTTGAATGTATCAATAACCAGGCTGCAGCAGACCTTTTATTTTCCGCTGCACGTGATTGGCTGAAGGAACGTGGCATGGAAGCCATGGACGGACCGGTCAATTTCGGGGAAAACTATATGAACTGGGGTTTGCTGGTCGATGGTTTTATGCCCCAGGGATTCGGGATGCCCTATAATCCGCCCTATTATCTGAAGCTGTTCGAAAATTTCGGCTTCCAGCTCTATTTTAAACAGTTCAGCTACCACTTAGATACCACGCTCCCCGAATTGCCCGAACGGTTCTGGAAAGTGGCCGAGTGGGTGGCCAAAAAGCCTCAATTCAGTTTCAGGCATTTCTCCTGGGCAGAAAAGGATAAATTCGTCGATGACTTTGCTTATGTCTATGACAATGCCTGGAAATTCCACGAAAACTATAAGCCCCTCGATAAGGATGACCTGAGGGATTTTTTAGTCAGTTCGAAATTGATGATCGAGGAAAAGTTTATCTGGTACGCCTATCACGAGAATGAACCGATTGCCGTTTTTGTCATGATCCCCGATGTTAACCAGATCCTGAGGAAACTGAACGGTAAGCTCAATTTCTGGAATATCCTGAAACTGATGTACCTTAAAAAGCGGAATTATATGACCCGTACACGAAGCATCATCATCGGGATATCCCCGAAATACCAGCGTTCGGGGATCGATGCCGCCATCTTCTGGCACCTCAGGCCGGTCATGTACAGCAAACCCTGGTTCAAGGAGATGGAGCTCTCATGGGCAGGGGACTTTAATCCGAAGATTATCGCCCTGTATGAATCGGTGGGAGGGAAACACATGAAAACCCACTATACCATGCGATACCTGTTCGACAGGACCAGGGAGTTTCACCGGGCGCCGATCATACAACCCAGGTAATGTGAAATTAATAAGAAATTCACTCTTAGTCATTTGGAAATTGATAAAGTATCTTTATCTTTGCCACCCGTTTCAGGAAAAGAAGTATAAAGCAGGATAACGGTATTTGTTGTGAAAATAATTACCCGCTTATCCAAAAAAAAATTATAGAAAAATGAAGAAAGGAATTCATCCGGAAAGTTACAGAATGGTCGCATTCAGAGATATGTCGAATGGACACACATTTCTTACCCGGTCGACTGTTCAGACCAGGGAAACTGTAGATATAGATGGAACGGAATATCCGCTGGTTAAGCTGGAAATTTCCAACACTTCCCATCCGTTCTATACAGGTAAGGTTAAACTGGTTGACACCGCTGGTCGCGTCGACAAGTTCATGAGCCGTTACAAAACGCACATGGAAAAGAGGACCAAGTAATTGCTGAATTTATTCAGACAAAAGACCCGGCGTATTCTGCGCCGGGTCTTTTTTTTCAGATGGCATGACTATTGCCTTACCTTAACACACTGCATAATGACGGGGGCTACCGACATTTTGTCATAAATGGAAACTATATGGGAAATTCAATAGACGAAAGATTCAATACATTAATTCTGAGAGACCTTGTAAACCATGAGACGGATTTTATCCCCATCCTGGCCGACGGTGACGATGAGGCACTACAGAGCCTTGATGTGCCCAAAGTACTGCCAATTCTTCCGTTGAGAAATACCGTACTCTTTCCGGGTGTGGTCATTCCGATCACAGTTGGGCGGGAGAAATCGCTGAGGCTGGTAAGGGAAGTCAGCAAGGGTAATAAACTTTTAGGGACCATCGCCCAGGTCGATTTTAAACTGGATGACCCGGGCACACGTGATCTTTACCCCGTGGGCACAATGGCCGAGGTGCTGAAACTTCTGGAGATGCCCGACGGATCTACTACGGTCATCATTCAGGGTAGAAGACGGTTTCGGGTCAGGGAGTTCATTTCCGAGGATCCCTATTTTCGCGCAACCGTCGAGGCAATTGCCGACGTTTTACCGGTAAACAATAATGAATTCAACGCGGTGGTCGGATCGCTCAAGGACCTGTCGGTCAAAATTGCCCAGTTTACTTCCAATATTCCCCCGGAAGCCTCTTTTGCCGTCAAGAATATCGAGAACTCCACCTTTCTGATCAATTTTATCTGTTCCAATACCGATATCGAAGTATCGGAGAAGCAGAAGCTTCTTGAAATCGACAACCTGCTGGAAAGGGGGATGCAGGCCATCAGTTACCTGGTGAAGGAGGTGCAGATGCTCGAACTGAAAAGGGATATCCAGAGTAAGGTGAAGACCGATATGGACCGCCAGCAGCGGGAGTACATGCTTCAGCAACAAATGAAGACCATTCAGGACGAACTTGGCGGAAACCCGGTGGAAAAGGAGATCCGGGAGCTGAAGGAAAAAGGCCGACAGAAGAACTGGCCCGAAGAGGTGGGTAAATATTTTGAGAAGGAGGTCGACAAGATGAGCCGGCTTAATCCGGCGGCAGGTGAGTATTCTGTACAGTACAGCTATTGCCAGATCCTTCTGGAGCTGCCCTGGAACGATACGACCGAGGATAATTTCGACCTGGAACATGCCCGCAGGGTGCTCGATGAAGACCATTTCGGGCTCGAAAAGGTCAAGGAGAGAATCCTGGAACACCTGGCCGTTCTCAAGCTGAAGAACGATCTGAAATCACCGATCCTCTGCCTTTACGGGCCTCCCGGCGTGGGCAAAACCTCTCTGGGTAAATCGGTCGCCCGCGCTCTGGGGCGCAAATATGTAAGAATGAGCCTCGGTGGACTGCACGATGAATCCGAAATTCGCGGTCACCGGAAAACCTATATCGGTGCGATGCCCGGACGTATTATCCAGAATATCAAGAAAATAAAGTCGTCTAATCCGGTTTTTGTTCTGGATGAAATCGACAAGGTTTCCAAACAGTTTCACGGCGACCCGGCCTCGGCGTTGTTGGAAGTGCTGGATCCTGAGCAAAACAGTGAATTCCACGATAATTACATCGACCTTGATTATGACCTCAGCAAGGTGATGTTTATTGCCACCGCCAATACACTTTCGACCATTGCCCCTCCGTTGCGCGACCGGCTCGAGCTTATTGAGGTAAGCGGCTACCTGGTGGAAGAGAAGGTGGAGATCGCCAAAAGGCACCTGATCCCGAAACAGCTGGAAAGCCACGGGGTTAAACCTGAACAGGCCCTGATTGGTGATGAGGTCCTGATGCATGTGATCGAACACTATACCCGTGAATCGGGTGTACGTGAGCTGGATAAAAAATTAGCAAAAATTATCCGGAGAATTGCCAAGAAAGTGGCATTTGAAGAGTCTTATAACCCGGCGATAAGTGTTGAAGACATCAGGGAATATCTGGGAGTTACCCAATATAATAAAGAGGCGTACCAGGGGAATGATTTTCCGGGGGTGGTCACCGGATTGGCCTGGACTGCAGCCGGTGGGGAGATCCTCTATGTGGAAAGCAGTCTGAGCAAGGGTAAGGGTAACCTGACCATAACCGGGAACCTGGGGGATGTGATGAAAGAGTCGGCCATGTTAGCGCTGGAATACCTCAAGAGCCATGCACCGGAGATCGGCATTGATCCGGCGGTATTCCCGGAATGGAATGTACACCTCCATGTTCCGGAGGGAGCCATCCCGAAAGACGGTCCGTCGGCAGGGGTGACCATGGTTACCGCCCTGGCTTCGGCATTTACCAAACGGAAGGTGAAGAAGGCGATTGCCATGACCGGTGAGATAACTCTTCGGGGCAAAGTGCTTCCGGTAGGAGGAATCAAGGAGAAAATATTAGCGGCAAAGCGTGCCGGCATCAGTGAGGTAATCCTTTCGTCCGACAACCGGAAAGATCTGGAGGAGATCAGGCCGGAATACCTGACCGGCGTGGAATTCCATTTTGTGGAAACCATTATGGACGTTTTACGGATTGCCCTGACCGGGGAGGTTGCGGAATAAAGTCAAAGCCCGGTTATCGCATAAAAAAATATAGCCTGAAGGTGTTGGTGAACGCTTTCAGGCTATAAAACTTTCAAAAGGAGTATAAGTCTATTCTGCTGATTTCTTTACGCTATAGCCGCGCTTTTCAATGGCTGTTGAGATATCCTCTAAAGAGGCAAGCTGCGGGTTAAAGCGGATAAAGGCGGTGGAATCCTCTAATACTGCACTCACGGAATCCACTCCGGCAATCTGTCCAACGCCCTTCTCAATGGATGCTACGCACATGGCGCAGTGCATGCCGCTTACCGACAGGGTGACTTCCGTCATGGCCACTTCGGCTTCAGCAGTTTTTTTGTCGCTTTGAGTACTGTTCTGGCAGGCCGCTGCCAGCAGTAAAATCATGAGCAGAAAAATGTTAATCTTCATAGTTGGTTATTTTTTGATGACTTGATTCAGCAAAGTTTCTATTTCGTTTCCGGCCTGGTCCATGGAGGAGCGGGTTATGCCGGCTAACATGCCCGACATAAGTCCGGTATTCATTCTGGATATCTGAACATTACCGTCTTTGGTCTGATAAACCGAAACCCGGCAGGGCATCATTACCGAGGCAGGGCGCTCGCTGTCTGCACCGAGGATATTGTAAGCGATTTGCGGTTTGCATAGCGACATGACCACGACCGGCTCCACTTCGAGGTTATGCTTTGCCATGGTAGCCTGGAGGTTATACATATGACTGATATTCCATCCTGATTCCTTGGCTAAGGCCTCAATCCGGTCGATGGTTTCGATAAATTCGTATTTACTTTCGTCAACAACGAAGATTTTTTCGCTCATAATGGCTGCGCCCGTCAGGACGACAAACATGATTCCGGCAGCGAAACCGGTGATTAATAATCCTGCTTTCTTCATAACTTTAAAATAATAATGTTTACACCTAAACAAAGCAGAAATCAAATTGTTTGGGGCTGTCTTTCCCTAAACAGCCACCGATGGTGGATCAGGGGTTTCTGAGTTTCGTATTTCCTTTCTGGGCTTTTGGCCAGTATGGACAATGGCGGCATCCGTTGGCGCAGCAGTATCCGCGCCTGCGGAGATAGTCTTCGGTCATTACCCGGTAGCCGTCGGGACTGAGGTAATAGTCGGCGCCTTCTTTGAGGTTGTCGCTTCCGTAACTGATGTCGTCGTAATCAGGGTTCCAGATGGCCATGGCTGTCGTTGTTTTCGTCGTAGGTAAACCGCTGCAGGGTGTGGCCCATGCGGTCGCGCTTGGTCTTCAGGTATTTCGTGTTGAACTTGTTGGGTTCCACTTCAAGGGGTTTAACGCTGATTACCTGAAGTCCGTATGCTTCGAGGCCTACCCGTTTTACCGGGTTGTTGGTCAGCAGCACCATTTTGGAAACCCCAAGGCTCCTGAGGATCTGGGCACCCACGCCATAGTCGCGTTCGTCGGCCTTGAATCCGAGGTGAAGGTTGGCTTCTACGGTGTCCAGGCCTTCATCCTGCAGCTTGTACGCCGCTATTTTGTTGATCAGTCCGATACCGCGGCCTTCCTGCATCATGTAAACGATCACCCCGCGGCCTTCCTTTTCAATAATGTCCATGGCCTTGTGCAGCTGGTCGCCGCATTCGCAGCGGAGCGAACCAAAAATATCGCCGGTCATGCAGGAGGAATGGACACGCACCGGAATGGTATCTTCCGGTCCCCAGGAGCCCTTTACCAGCGCCACATGCTCCTTGTTATTGCTCTTCTGCAGGAACGGAATTATCCGGAAATCGCCGAAGCGGGTGGGTAGTTGTACCTCTTCGCCTCTTTTTATCAGGCTTTCGCTTTTCAACCGGTAGGCGATTAAATCTTTTATGGTGATGATTTTCAGGTTGAATTTTTCGGCTAATTTCACCAGGTCGGGAAGACGGGCCATTGAGCCGTCGTCGTTCATGACTTCAACCAATACTCCAGACGGGAATAATCCTGATATGCGTGCGAGATCCACTGCGGCTTCGGTGTGGCCGGCACGGCGGAGTACACCCCTGTTTTTGGCCTTCAGCGGGAAAATGTGTCCCGGTCGCCCAAGATCTTCCGGACGCGTTTTCGCATCTACCAGGGCTTTGATGGTTATGGCCCGGTCCTGTGCCGAAATTCCGGTAGTTACGCCGGGCAGATTGGCATCAACCGATACCGTAAACTGCGTTTCATGGAAAGAGGTGTTCTGTCCGACCATCATCTCTAACTCCAGTTCATCACACCGGTTCTCGGTGAGGGCAACGCAAATCAGCCCACGACCATGAATGGCCATGAAATTGATCTTCTCGGGGGTAATCAGTTCTGAGGCACAAATGAAATCGCCCTCATTCTCACGGTCCTCATCATCGACTACGATGACCAGTTCTCCGTTTCTGATGGCTTCTATTGCTTCGGGGATGGTATTTAAGCTGAATTCCGGCATTTTTTTGTCTTCCTGTTTTGCGGCGCAAAATTAGTTAAAAATTATCGGAAATAACCTGATAAAGGCTTTGTTCCTGACAATGGTAATGATTTAATCAGGCTCTTTTCGATTTTTCCCAGGTGACTTTCTGCTGCCTGCGGAAGTGCCTGATTATTCCGGCGATGGAGGCGTAGTTGATTGCCACAAAATAGTATGGGGCAAAGAGGAGCTTGATCCGTAGTTTCCTGTGTTCGAGGATATATCCGGCTAAGGCCATCAGATAACACAACAGCTGGACCCAAAGTATCAGGCTGTACACCGATAAGCTGAACCATAATGAACCAGCGCTCACCAGCCAGATGTTCAGTGGGAGAAAAAGGAACAGAAATATGGGGGCGACGGTCCAGCGGAGTACTTTATGCGAAAAATACTGCCAGCTGAGCCAGCCGTAACTGAAGATATTCAGCAGCCAAAGCAACCTGAAAATGGTCTGGACACCACCGGCCGCGATGCGTATTTTCCTCTTCAGTTCTTCCTTTACATTGAGGGAGGCAGTTTCCTCGGCGTAGGCTTCGGGGGTATAGGCGATCCGGTATCCTTTCCGGGCTATTCTCAGGGAGATGACAAAATCGTCCAGCAGGGTGTCTTTTTCCACCGGCTCAAAAAGTTCAGTGCGAATGGCAAAAAGTTCACCCACACCTCCTATGGCCGAATTTAATTCGGCATCCATTTTCTTGATTTTCGACTCAAGGCGCCAGTAAAGTCCTTCGCCTGCCGCTGATGCATTTTCTGCTTCACTCTCTACGATCCGTTTCTCTCCGGCCACGCAGCCCACTTTCGGGTCGGCAAAGCAGGCCACCATGTCGCGTATGGTGTTGTTGCTCAGCCGGGTGTTGGTGTCGGAGAAGATGACCACCGGTGCCTTTACAAACTGCATCCCCCGGTTCATGGCATCGATCTTGCCCCGTCGTTCGGGCTGGTGGTACACCTCTAACTGCGGATACTGTCTGAGCATATCAGGCGTTCCGTCGTCCGACCCGTCGGTAACCCAGATGTACTGTACCTTTTCCTTCGGGTAATCCAGTGAAAAGGAGTTGGCGACCTTCCGGGCGACGTAATCTTTTTCGTTGTATGCGGTAACAAAGAGGCAGACGTCAGGCTCGTAGCTGCCGGCGTTATCGGGTTGCCTGCGCGGGGCAAGCCGTTTTTTTACCCATACCAGCAGACTGAGGATTATCCCGTACCCGGCGAAGGTATAGAAAAGGGTAACGAGCATTAACCAGAAGAGCAGGTGTAGGATCATGTCAGGCTGTTTTGGTAAAATCCGGCCAATTTTCCGGCTATTGCAAGATTGTCAAAATTTTCGTGAATAAAAAGGATCGATGCCCTGCCTAATGAATTAAATAATTCACGGTCTGCAACCAGCCTGCATATGGCACCGGTAAAATCCTCAGGGGTATCGGCAATCAGGATGTTCTTTCCGTGGGTTGTGCCAATCCCTTCGGCACCTATGGCAGTGGAGACTATCGCTTTGCCCATGGCCATCCCTTCAATGATTTTGATGCGCATCCCGCTCCCCGAAAGCAGGGGCACTATCATAATGGCCCTGGAGTCCATGAAGGCGTATGCATCGGGGACTTCCCCCTCGAAGACCACCCCCGGAAGGTTAAATTTATTGATAAGCCATCGAGGGGCTTTTCTTCCGGCAATGTAAAACTTCAGGCCAGGAAATCGCTCGCGGATTTTAGGCCAGCAATGCTGAAGAAACCAGAGCAGCCCTTCCTGGTTGGGCGACCATTCCAGCGATCCCAGATGAAAGAGCGAAGGGAATTCCAGACTGGCCCTGCCGGATCTCAAAGACGCAGCATCTATACCGGTCGGGGAGACATGTACGGGCTTGCGGTTGCCCAGATGGTTCAGTATATTTCCGTCCCTTTCGGTGATGGGTACCAGCAGATCGTAATGGTTGAGCCAGCTGAGTTCAAATTTTCTGATCCGCGCTGCCAGGTTCCGGATATAATATTTTTTATATCCACCGGAAAGGGCGATGGTCCGTTCCCATATTTCGTGCTCTACATTATGGGCACGATAGGCGATCAGGGCTTTGGAGTATTTCCTGATCAGCGGGATGTAGGGGCAGAGGTATAGCCCTTCGAGCTGGATGATGTCGAACGGCTTTTCCTGAAGCAGATTTTTCAGGGATTCACTGAATTTTTTTGAGATGAACCTGACGGCATTGTAAGGCTGGTAAGAGAAGAGCAGGTTGGCCAGGGCCGCAGGGGCTGAGATGGGTGCAGGCACGAAAACGTCCCGGAAATCAGCAAGGCTAAGGACTTCCGGCGGGATATCAATGGTTTTTACCTGGTGTTTCAGGGTATTCATGAACAGCACGGTGACTTCGTGCCCGTTCCTGGCCAGGCCCCTTGTCAGGTTTAGTGTGGCAATGGCTCCGCCGTCCTTGTCAGGATACGGTGGCTTGTTGGTCAGCTGAAGTATTTTCATCCCGCGTGCCTTTCTTAAAAAGATTATTCAGGCCAAGTCTCTGGATGAGATTGGTATAGGTCTCGGCCGACATAACCGGTGAGTCGGTCACCGCCTTATAGGTGAGCCAGAAACCGACCGGCAGAAAAATCAGGGACGAGAACCACATTCCGGCAACCATTCCCCAGACGTCCTCCCTGGCCGATTTTTCGCCCATCATGGAAACGATATAGTAGGAGATGAACAGGAGTATGGAGACCACGACCGGCATGCCCAGCCCGCCTTTCCGGATGATGGCCCCGAACGGGGCTCCGATAAAGAAGAAAACGAGTACGGCAAAAGAGAGGGTGTATTTCCTGTGCCGTTCCATCATGTGCATGTTGATTCGCTTTTTCCTTCCGTACAGATTGTTCTCGATATTATTGATCTCCTGGTAGTTTGATCGGGCGGCATAAAGGGCTGCATGTACCGATTCGCTCATGTTCCAGTCGGTATAGCTGGTAAGCAGGCTGTCATAGTCGAATACCCGGTATTCTTCCTGCTGGTAACGCCCCAACAGGGTGTCGTTCTCCAGGACCCTGGCATAGATCCTCTTGTCGGCCTGCGACATATAACGGGTGTTGAGCATGAAATTCCTGAGCCGGTCCTTGTAGTCCAGCATAAGTGAGTCCTCTGCAAATTTGAGCTGATCAATGTTCAGCATCCGGTGGCTGTTCCTGAATATATTCTCGTCGCGGCGCTGAAAGTCAAAATTCATCACCCGCACGTTGATTACCTGCTTGTCGAACTGGTCCCTCCTGAAAGGGTAAGAATTAGGGTTCCCCGACATACTGCCTTCCTCTTCCGAGAAATTTTCGCCGTGGTAGAGGGTCATGACCATATAGTTTTTGTCTTCGGTCATCTTGAGATACCCTGAATCGGCAACAGTAACGCTTTCGTTGGCCTTATTGCCGGTATGGTCGTAAATCAGGATGTCGTGGAGGGTGTTGTTGCGTTTGTCCTTGTGCCCGATCCGGATGCTGTAGCCGTCGATTTCGCTGGTAAAGACCCCTTCCTTCAGGACCAGTTCAGGACGTTGCTGCCTGACGCTCCACATGAGGGTGGTGAAGCGCAGGTTGGTGTGGGGGAGGATATGGTTGGCAAACACGAATGCGGTAATGGTGATGAAGATGGCGATCACGATCAGGGGTTTCATAATCCGGAAGAGGGAAATTCCGGAGGATTTCATGGCTACCAGTTCGTAATTTTCACCTAATTCACCGAAGGTCATAATGGAAGCCAACAGCATGGCTAACGGAAAGGCAAACGGGAGCAGTCCGAAGGCCGCATAAAAAAGAAGTTCGGCCAGGATCCGCCAGTCAAGTCCTTTGCCGACCAGGTCGTCCACGTATTTCCAGAGGAACTGCATCAGCAGGATAAATACGCAGATAAAGAAGGTCATGAAAAATGGCCCTAAGAATGTTTTCAGTACATACCCGTATAGTCGTTTCATACGTAATTCCGGATCATAAAGTATGATGCAAAACTACAGTAATTTGTGGGAAATGAAAGTTAAAATTTGTAACTCTTCGCCCTTTGCCCTTCGCGCTTCGCTCTTTGCTCTTTGCTCTTTGCCCTTCGCTCTATGCCCTATGATCCCACTGTATGTTTCAAATCGTTAATATGGTTGTTCCACATTCCGATAATTTCCTCCTCTTCGTCGGGTTCGGCAAAATCGGTTACGATCAGGGAGACATCGTTGGTCAATTCGTCCTGGGTAATACGGAATTCGAAGTAAGTCTCGGGGTCGTCGGCCCATGCAAAGCGGATCAGTTTATTTTCTTTCTGCATTACCACTTCAGCTATTTCTTCGGCGCCTTTCCACCGGAAGGTAAATTCTTTTCCGCGGATACTGACATCTTCGGCAAACCATTCGGCTAACCCGGAGGGGGTGCTCAGGCGGTTGTAAAGCACTTTGGGAGAGCAGTTTATTAAATATTCCAGTTGTATCTTCGTTTTGCCTGTCATAGTTAAGCCATTTCAATTGCAGGATTTTTTTGTACCTGGTTTAGTTATTTTTACGGCTTCAATATAGCATATTTTTCAACACATTCTGTTTTTTTGAAAAAAATTGTATATTTGCACCGCGTTTCCAGGGGGTATATCTCCGGGCGACAGCAAGAGTTCAAAAGAAGATGGCGAGGTAGCTCAGCTGGTTAGAGCGCATGATTCATAATCATGAGGTCGGCGGATCATGCCCGCCTCTCGCTACTTGATAAAGGGGACTGCATTTGAAAGAATGCGGTCCCTTTTTTTTTGATATAGAGCCGTAGCATGCTACGGCTTTACCTGTCTTGCACAGCCTCTCATCAGGGGGGTAGTGGAGCCGTAGCATGCTACGGCTTTACTGTGCCTTGAGGCGGGTTGGTGGTTTGTTTTCAGGGGTGGGGTTTTTTGGTGGGGGGCCAGTTTTTGGGGTTGTTAAGGATGTAGTGGTGTATTCGCAGGTATTCGTTTTCATTGCGGATTATATGATCGTGAAACCGTGGTTGCCAGGCGAACGGGAATCCCAACCGGTTGGCGTGCCGTGTAACGGCCGATTTATACGATCGGATTATGGCCGATAACGATCCTGGTTTTGGTGAAATGCCGGCCATCAATTGACGCGTTTTGGGGTCGCACGTTGATGGATCGCCCGTTGATGGGTCGCACGGTGGTAGAGACGTTGCATGCAACGTCTCTACGGCGTTCCAATCCACGGTATCGCCGCCAACAACGCCCCAATCGCCGTTCCAATCCACGGTATCGCCGCCAACAACGCCCCAATCGCCGTTCCAATCGACGGTATCGCCGCCAACAACGCCCCGATCGCCTTTCCAATCCACGGTATCGCCGCCAACAACGCCCAGATCGGCGTTCCAATCCACGGTATCGCCGCCAACAACGCCCCGATCGGTATTCCAATCCACGGTATCGCCGCCAACCACGCCCCGGTCGCTGCCCTGATCGGCACCTGTGTTGCCCTGATCCGGATTTTGGCCGCCAGGGGCGGTTGCAACGTCGTTGCTGATTATCACGATGCCGTGGATATGGTCGGGCATCACCACGAAGGTGTCCGGTTTCCCTATTTTTGAATGACGGACCATGTCGTACCATAATATATCGGCAATTATGCCGGCGCCCGACAGGTTCATTTTACCGTTAACCATCCGGCCGAAATAATTTTTCCGGTTTTTGGTGATGATGGTTACAAAATATGCCGAATGGAGGCGATAATCCCAGTTCTCAAGTCGTGCCGACGAAATGCGGTATTTGTTGGCAAATTTATCGGTTGTCATAATATTCCGGGCTGAAATTTCTGAATCTTTGAAGTAGCGGATAACCTCAGCATCACTAACTTGGGTCTGTTTGTCCATGGATCCGGATTATGGGCTTCCTGATCCCGGTGAATAGATTTTTCATAATTGAGAGAGCCCGCTTGTCCGGCAATATCGCAAATTCCGGGCGTCACAGAATATCTGTCTCCTGATATGCTGACGACAGGCAAATGAAGCCCGTAGTCCATGGAGATGTTGATCTGTTGTTTGGTTTCAGGTTCAAAAGTTTTATTCATGATAAGTAAGTTTGGGGTTTGATATTGATGGTTTCGGGTCCGGAAGTAGAGGTTAATCTGAAGATCCGGAATTGGATACGAATGTATACATCCTGAATGGAAATTCCAAACATTAACCGCTTCATTTTATGAGGAATCAGACCGACTGATTACCGGTTCGGGATATTTTGCATGGAGCACAAACAGGTTGAAATATTTAAATCGATGACCTTCATGGTCAAATAGTCAAAATATAGTTGTCCGTTTATCTCTCCATGGTCAGGGGTTCAAAAACTGCGGTAAAATCAGGATATCCGGGATGAATTACTAAAACCTGTCTGGTTATTAAAGGGATGTGTTCCGGAAAAATTGGGAAATGATAAATTTAACACTATGATCTCTTGTATTTTTATGATATATTACATACATTAGCAATCGGATTTAAGAAATGTAATTGAAGTATTCCCGGACAGGACAATCTCCCGGACGGAAATCTTCCAAACTTATAAAGAAACGGCGTATGATTAACCATACGGAACTGCGTAAAAACAGAATTTCTGTTGATTTTGGCGGGTTGAACCCCTTGCTCACATCTGCCGTACTGCCTGCTTGCCGGGCGATGACGGATACGGTTAACCATCTGACTGAACCACTAAATCAATTGCTTATGTAGAATGGATGAATATAACCCGGTATAATCCCCATTATGGATGAAATACCAAACCTTTCAAAAAATATTTAAAAATTTCAATTCAATTATTTATTAAACAATTAAAAATTTGGACTATGAAAAAGAATCGTTTGTTTTTTATGTTTGCTGCACTTTTGGTAGCTGCAGCTGTGATGTTCTCTTGTCAGAAGGAGGAGGCAGTTAGTTTGGAGGAGGGTTTAACAATAAAAGGAGCAAGTTCTTCTGAATGCGACAATTGTGTAAATACTTGGGCTGGAAGTCTTGCTACTTATAATAACTTTAAAAAAGGTACAGTGGACATAACTAATTTTAGTCTTACTGCTTATAATGATGCTTCGAAAATTTATTTTACATTGAAACGAATAGATGGCACTTTTGGGACATTGGTGTATAACGGAAAAACCCTACTGAATAACGTAGATCCAAAAGTTTCATCTTGGAGCTGGACTCAAACTCTTCCCTCCGGTTGGGAGGCATGCTATAAGCAATCAATTGTTCTCAGTCTAAATGATATCCCGGGAGTTGGCAATGCTCAAGGCAGTTTTGAATACTTCGCACAAGAACTATGCACAACAACTACATTAACCGCGAGTGAAACAGAAGATATTTGTGTAGGCGATGAAGTAATTATTTCTGCTGCTGTGTCTACTAAGGAACCAGTGAGTGGGGGTGGATTTCTGGCTGTTACAGATGGTGTATTAAAAATTTACAAAGATGGAGTTGAAGTTGCCTCAGGTGTAAATTCAGCTGAATATACCTACATTGCTGAATTCGGAGATGTTGTATTTACTGCAGAGTATACAGGAGCAGGCGGATTTGCGGATAGCGATGATGAAATCACTGTGACAGCAGAAAATTGTGGCTGCGAAGAAAGTTTCTGCTATGTTGATAATGGCGATGGCAGCTACACTTTTACATATGTTCCTGCCGAGAGCTTTACTGAGGCTTATCTGGAATTTACATTTCCTGGCACGACAGTGGATGCAGAAGCTGAGGGTTGGTCTAATCCAGCGAATGGAGTACCTGCAAATGTGAAACAAATAACTATTGACTTGGTAGAATGTGTACCTTATGTCTTTACATTTAAACTAACTAATATTAATGGACCTCTTTGGACAGATTTCAAAGTAAATGGAACTGCCAGAAACCTTGGTTATGATAATGAATTAAGTTGCGAAATTGAGTAAGAATTTCTGATTTGTAATAAATTTGGTAAAAGCCGTCACAAGTGTGGCGGCTTTTTTTTCCGTTGAGCTAACCTTACTAAAAAGAAGCAAATGGAGAAAGCATTAGCTTTTCCTTATTTTTAGTTTGATTTGGACAGAGTGAAAATAATACGAAGTCTAAAACAGCTTATGTTAAAAAAACAGGTAATGATTTTTACTTGTGGGTTGTATCTATATTGGCCGTCTGGTAAACTCTTTTGAATTAAAAAAAGAACAATTTGTCTTTTATTTAATTTCTGCCTAACTTAGCTCTTCATTATATTATCTGGTATGAAGAAACCGGTGATGTTTCCTGTGGTGGTGCTGCTGTTCTGGGCTGGTTTTGTCAGTTCCATCAGTTTTATGGAGGCCTGGCTGAAGTTTCAGGCTGAGGGGGTCACCCTGCCCGTCGGACTGAGTATCGGCGTCCTGGTGTTTGGGGCGCTGAACCTTGCGGAGTGGCTGTTTCTCACCGCAGTCCTTATTTACCTGTTAACCCGGTTCCGCAATACCGGCCGTTTCCCGAAAGCAGGAATGGCCCTGGTTCTGGCTATCCTGTTGCTGCAGACTTTCTGGCTGCTGCCCGACCTGAACCAGCAGGCGCGGCAAATCATCACCGGATTACCTTCCGAAAGATCGCCGGCGCACTGGATCTTCGGAATACTGGAAGTGATCAAAGTTATTACCCTGATCGTCCTGGCCATCCGGTGGCCTTTGCACAGCCGGTCCTCTTCAGCCTAAGGGATCATAGTAATATCGGTCGTCGGGAACGGGGCCTTCTGCCAGAGGATGTGACATAGTTAAAGGACCTGGCCATATTCCTGCAGGTCGCCACTCTTTAGGTTTATAGGAATTATTAAAGATGGAGGAATTTATTATGACAATGTATCCTGATTATCTGCCGGTCGACCCCGACTTCACCGCACGCCTCGAACAGTTGGCGGAAACGGACCGGGCGTTTTCTGATGCTGACCATTCCGAAGCCGATCACAAACTGCTTTCTGTCAGCTTCTTTGACTCCTCGGGTGCCGTTAGGGCCATCTCCGGACGGGCTTTCGGGATCACTTCCCCGGATGGTTTCGTGCAGTTTCTTTCCCTGGAAGGCCACTCTCCGGTGCGGCTTGACCGGATCATCACCCTCAACGGTCTGCCGGCACCGGCGTACGACGAGTACGACAGCTACGCCCTGGCCTGCCTGACCTGCATGGGGGGAATGGATTAGGTCGGCTTGCTCCCAAGCGATGGAATCGCGCGGGAGCGGGGAGCAAGGAAAGCAGGTCGCATAGCCTCGAATGTGGATTAATATCCATCCTGAAGGCAAATCCGGTGTTCACTTTTGGAGTGGTTCCTGAATTTTTGAATAAAAAGATAATAGGGTAGAAATATCTATAAAAATATTTTATGGCAGATATTTCTAAAGGTGTTTTCAAGTATATGATAAAGAGTATTATAGTGGTTGTTTGTTGTTTGGGTACTTATTGTAGATACATTTTTCGGAAGGCAAAAACCGAAAAAAATAGCTGAATAATAAACGACAATATTGTCTGTTACTGTGATCTGGCGTATATTGCAGTGAGGATTTAAAATATTTCAATTCATATAATTTATAAACTCTTTAACAATTTAGGGACTATGAAAAAGAAAAGCATGTTTTTTACGTTTGCTGCACTGTTTTTTGCTGCAGCTGTTTTGGTCTCCTGTCAGAAGGAGGATTCTATTGGTTTTGAAGATGCAGCGATTCTGAAGGTCGCAGGCGAGAATTGTGTTGCCTGTTTAACTGCTTCTTCACTGACTCATGACAATACTGCCCAAACCGTTGCATTGACTCCTTCAGGTAACCAGATGCAGGCCACTTTCTCTCACACAACAACCGAATTAAAGGTGGTAATTTCCCGGACTACTGGAAATTTCACCACACTTACTGGTACAATTAAACACAACGGAGTTACGATTCTTACAATTAATGATAACCCTGGGGCCAGAACGACAGCAACCTATACCGTGGCTTTACCCGGTTCAGCAAAGAAATGTGATGATATTCTTTTGGATCTGACCGCAATAAATGGGGTCGGTGCTACCAACGCAGGATCAGCAAGCTATAAACTGCGCAGTCTGTGTACCCAAACTTCCATCGATGTTGATCCTGGTCTGGAAGTATGTGTAGATGATGAAGTTACCGTTACCGGATCCGTTTTGGCCAGTGGTGCTGCCGTTGCCGGAGGATCGCTCACTATTTGGGAAAAGATCGGGGAAACCTGGGTTAATTCTACAGAAAATCCTTTAATCTATGAGGCAGAGGCAGGCTCCAGGACATTTAAGGCGGTGTATGATGGTTCTTCATCTAACTGGTATAACTCCAGCGAATCCGCACCGGTTGATGTTGTCGCTGTCAGTTGCGACTGCGATGAAAGCTTCGGCTACGTTGACAACGGTGACGGTACCTATACCTTTACTTTTGTTCCGGATGCTGATTATACAGGTGCCTCACTGGTATTCACTTTCCCGCAAGGTGCCCTCGATGGAAACCCGCTACCCGGCTGGACTTACAATGGACAAACCATGCAGACCACCATGGACCTGGAGGCTTGCGAAACCTATGAGTGGACGGTCTCGTTGTCATGCAAAGACCTGAACAATCCGCAGAACAAGTGGACCGACTTTAAAGTGAATAACGAATCTCTTAAGGAAAAGTATGAACTAAGTAATATCAAATGTGATTAGTTCCAAATTTAAATAATAATGTTCGGAAGGGCTGTCAATTACGGGCAGCCCTTTTCGTTTTACTGAATATCAGGTTCTTGCTATTCCGTACCATATTGCAGTCCGGCACGACAATTCGGACAAAAGTGGTGGCTCTTCTGGTCGATGTCTTCCACATAGGTGCTCGACCGCATCACACACACCGGGTTGGTACAGTGGATCAGCCCGAACATGTGGCCTAACTCGTGGATAACTTCCTTCCGGAACCGGTCCACAAAGACCTTGTCGTTACGCTTCAATCCGTACCGTTCGTTTTTCAGCCTGAATACCGATGCTATGCCGCAGCAGCCGTTCAGGAAGGCTTGTCCGTAAATGTAGGTGAGGATGGGGATGAAGAGGTCGACATTGAAAAGTCCCAGGGTTTTGGAAGCACCGGTTGTACTGAGTTCCCCGATCTTTTTCAGCAGCCGGTTAGCGTCGTACTGATTTCTGCCCGGATCGTAAAATTCGGTCAGGTCGAGGTGCCCGTTCCTGGTGTACACGGCAACGGAGAACTCCGCGCTGACGTCCTTTTCGATCTGGCTGAGCAGCCCTTTCTCGAAATATCCGAACGAAATCAGCGTTATGGCTTCCGTTTTCATCTCTTTACATGAGTTGTATTTCCCCGGTGTATGCTCATGTTTCTGATTACTTTGGTTGTTTCAGGTCGTATTTTTTGATTTTGTTGTAGAGGGTGACCCGGTCGACTTGCAGTGCCTTGGCCGAACTGGAGATGTTCCAGTTGTATTTGGCCAGGATCTGGGTGATATGGTTCTTTTCCAGATCGGAGAGGCTTTCGAAACCTGGGGAGGCGATCGTTTTACCCAAAGGCAGGTCTTTTACAGTGATCTTCTTGCCGTTGCCAACCACAATGGCCCGCTCGATCATGTTCTCCAGCTCCCGGATGTTTCCGGGAAAAGGAAACTCTTCCAGCTTTTTCAGCGCTGCCGGTTCAACCGACATCAGCGGCCGGTTCATGCTGGTACAATATTTCCGGATGAAGTAGTCAACCAGCAGGGGAATGTCTTCCAGTCTTTCACGCAGCGGTGGCACGTCGATGTTGACTACATTCAGCCGGTAATAGAGGTCTTCCCTGAAAAGGCCTTCCTCTACCATGGTTTTCAGGTCGCGGTTGGTGGCGCAAATCACCCTGAAGTCGGAGGAGATTTCCTTGTGACCGCCCACCCTGACAAACTTCTTGGTTTCGAGTACCCTCAGGAGTTCTACCTGCATCTTTGTTGAGATCGTGGCGATTTCGTCGAGGAAAATGGTGCCGTTGTCGGCCATCTCAAAACGCCCCTTGCGGTTGTATACCGCTCCGGTGAAGGCGCCTTTTTCGTGCCCGAACAGCTCGCTCTCCAGCAGGCTTTCCGACAGCGCCCCGCAATGGACGCTTACCATGGGAAAGAACTTCCGCGGAGAATTGGAGTGGATCGCCCTGGCCACCAGTTCCTTGCCGGTGCCGCTCTCGCCGGTGATGATCACCGACGCATTCGACTGGGCCACGCTCTCAACCTGCTGCAAAACCGACCGGATGGCTTCGCTCTGGCCGATGATGTCTTCGACATTCTCTAACAGCACGACCTTGTTCTTCAGAACCTCATTCTCCTCAGCTAACATAATCTGTTTGCCGGCGTTGCGGATCAGGTGCGACAGGTCATCGGGGTCAAACGGCTTGGTGATGTAATCGAAGGCTCCGTCTTTGAGTGCCTGGACCGCCGTATCCACGGTGGCGAAAGCGGTCATCATGATCACGATGGCATCCTGTTTCAGCGCTTTGATCCGTTTCAGCATTTCCAGCCCGTCCATTCCGGGCATCTTGATGTCGGCTAAGATAATGTCGAAGCTCTCCGACTCCAGGATGGTCAGGGCCTCTTTGGCATCCTGCGCGCACTTCACCAGGTAGCCGTCTTCGATAAACCAGTTGTACAGGGAATCCCGTACCGAGGCTTCATCGTCGACTATCAGTATGGAAATTTTCTTTGCCATGTTGTTCCGGTATTATGACTTGATTAAAGGTATGCTTATGGAAATGGTGGTCTCCTTGCCGCGGACCGATTTCACAGAGGCGGTGCCCTTGTGGTTTTGCACGATGCCGTGGACGATCGAAAGGCCTAATCCGATCCCGCTGGTCTTCTGCTTGGTCGAGAAGAACGGTTCAAACACATGAGGGATGTCCTGTTCGGCAATGCCTATCCCGTTGTCGGTCACCTCAACCTGGATATGTTCACCATCCGGATTGAAAGTGCGGAGCAGAACTTCACCATTCTCACGGACGGCCTCCGATGCATTCACCAGGATGGCCACGAAGGCCTGTTTGACCTGGTTCGGACTGCAGTGGATCAGGTCCTGGCGCGCGCCGAAATCGGTCCAGAAGTGGATGTTGGCGATTTTCATGGGGTGTGACATGAGCTCGTAGGTGTCGGCCAGGATTTCGTGCAGATGGCGCGGTTCAAAATTATCCTGGTCTTTCCGGCTGAAATCGAGGAGCCCCTTTACAATGTCACCGCATCGCTTGGTCTCGGTCTCGATCAGTTTCAGGTGCTTCAGCATGCTTTCCTTTTTCTCCGGATCAAGGTTTTGGTTGTTCAGCTGCTTGGAAACCAGCTTGGCATACACCAGAATCCCGGAGAGGGGGTTATTGATTTCGTGGGCTACCGACAAGGAGAGTTTACCCAGGGAGGCGATCCGCTCGATGTTGATCAGGTCATTCTGGGCCTGCCCTAATTCTTCCGATTTCTTCTGAACTTTATACTCAAGCTGTTGTGACCAATTGTGCAATTCGTTGTTGGCCGTCTGTAAATTATCTAACATTTCGTTGAAGGCGAGGGATACCATCCGCATGTCGGAAAGCTGGTTGGGCTTAATGGTGAGTCGCATGCTCTTGTCACCGCTGGCTACCGCTTCACTGGCAACGATAAGCTGCTTGAGCGGGTTCTTGATTTTCTTATTGGTGAAGATAATCATGAACAGGATCAGCAGGAAGGTCATCAGGGAGGCCAGCAGGTAATAGTCGGTTTGTGATTTCTGCAGGGCACTGTCGAGGCTTTCCAAAGGCATCTTGATGATGAGGGAACCGAGTACATCCTCTTCGCGGCTATGGGCATGGCAGGCTGCGGTGTAACATGACGGGGCGTTGAGAATTGGCGATTTGATCAGGAGATGGCGCTGCCTTTCCAACGCCGGGTTCATGGCACAGTTGGTCTCACTGTCGATGATGCGGTACGACCGCTCTGTCCTCGAGAACATGGAGTCAAAATCGGAATGACAACTCATGCAGTCGGGGTCGATATGTTCGGGCGATTCAGATGATATGGAGGTGTATACCAGATAGTTGTTCTGGTCGTACATGCTTACGTCATCTATGCCCGACATTTTATTGATCAGGTCTAAGGTATTCTGCAGTGAGGTCTGGTCGTTCTCCAACATCGACCGGTAGAGGGCACTTTCCACCAGATAGCCTATGTTGTTGCCGTTTTCACTGATCACCGATTTCATGTATTCTTCGTTCACAGAGCGGAAAATAATTCCGAAGGAAACGAAGAGAAAGAAAGAGGAGATGCCGATAAGGAAAACCACCCGTCCGTAAATGGAAGAGTGAAACTTCACATAACCCCGGATGAGGGGCTGCCGGATGCTCCGTTTTCCGGAGGATTTACTGAACCACTTCATAATATTCCGTTAACTCGCTAACAAGCGGTAAATTAACCGCAATTTAGGCAATTTGGCAAGAATTTCATTCAAAGTAAGGGCGCCATGCGTTAATTCATATTCAGAATGGATAAAGCCCTAATCGGAGACCGGAGACCGGAGTCCGGAATCCGGACCTGGCAATGAAGAACGCCGTAGGGGCAAGCCTCGCGCTTGCCCTTGTCCCGCTGGCCTCCCCTGCCTCCCCCCGGTAAACGGTAAACGGTGAACAGTAAACGGTGAAACAAACCGGAAACCGAACCGGGCAATGAAAAACGGCGTTGGGGCGACCCTAAGTGGCCGCCCCCTTCACCGTTACCGGTAATCTAAATGTTGTTGTTTCTGCTATACTGGTTGTTGTATCCAGTCGGTTGGTCAGGATTCTGAGAATCCTTCAAATTCAGGCGTTGTAACTTTCTCCTCGATGAACTCATCCTGAAAGGCCTGCCAGATTTCTCCGGAGAGCATCTGCAGGGGCTCGGCAATCAGCTCACCTCCGTCCTGCAGCACCAGGTGTGAATTTCCGTTGCTCTTGCTCAGTACGCCCGCCATAAAGTCACGGAATCGTGCCAGCTCCTGTTCGACCCATTCCAGGGCACTCTCTGCAAAATAATACCCGTTGGTCTCTGCGACCCATTTTTCCGGCTTGATCCTGCAGAACCATCCCTTTTCGTAGGGATCTTCCAGCAGCAAAGCCGGATTGGATGTCAGCATCGCATTAATGTCCCGGATCTCTCCTGTGACCGGCGAGTAGATGTTCAACTTCTTGCCGCCCTGGTCAATCAAGCCTAATAATTCTCCCTTTTGTACCCTTTCCCCGGGATTCTTCATCCTGATCATGTTCACCTCTCCGATTACTTTCACCAGGAAATCATCGATGCCCACTTTGGCTAATCCCGATTTCTCCAGATAGGTCCACGAGTGGTGCCTGCTGAAGAATAATCCCTGGGGGAGGTGGAATGATCCGAAGTTTAGTGTGCCCATGGCCTTCCTGACTGCAGAACGAATTTTCACCGGACGGCTCAGGAGCATCCAGAAGGGGATCAGGACCAGGAAAAAAGTGATGATGGCCAGGTACTCGATCCCTTTGGTTTCAAAAATGTTGGTGTAGGTAAATCCTTCCATATTTTGTGTTTTTTGCCTTCTGCCCCTAAGGGCGACAGGCTGATTAATGATTCGTTGTATTCAAAATTATTACAAACCTGTTGTGTTCATACTGTTAAATTAATCTTTGGCCCATTCCGGGGAGTCGCGTAGCACCGGCATACGGGAGATGACCCATCTGAAAATCCAGATTTGGATGAAGATGATGGTCAGCGAAATGACGATCTCTTTCCAGGAGGGCATATAATGGGTGGCGGCGTCCCAGCGGTAGGCAATGATGGAGACGTTGAGTCGGTTCAGGATAATACCGATCATGGTGATGATGGCGGCAATCCGGATCACCGGCAGGTTGAAGGTCCGGTAGCTGTAAAAGAACAGGATCATCGGGAGGAGCACAAATCCGAACATCTCCAGCATCCACCAGTAGCCCATCGGGGTGAAGAGCAGTCCCCAGTGCTGGCCATGAATAAATACCAGCATCTGCAGGAAAAAATAGGCGAACATGCCTCCTGCGCAGATTTTGGAGAGTCCGTGGACAATAACGTCACTGTTTTTCCGGTGATTTTTGCCTACCTGGCCGTTAAAGACCTTGTGGGTTATTGATCCCTCAAAGATAACCATCGACAATCCGGCAAACACGCTGGAAACCAGGAAGAGCAGCGGAATGAATTCGTTGTACCAGAGCGGGTGGATCTTTTCGCTGGCCATCAGGAAGAGGGCACCTAAGCCTGACTGGTGCAAGGTGGAGAGAGTAATTCCAAAGATAACCGCCGCTACCGTCATTCCGGAAAGAATCCTGCGGGCCCTGCGGGCGCCGATCCATTCGGCAACGGCCGGTGAAAATTCGATCAGCTGGGCGAAGATATACAGGACAAAGTGCCAGGCGACCAGGAACAATACGGAGCTGGCCCCGAAACTGTTGCCTATCAGTGGATTGAAAATGTTCCATGGTTTGCCCAGGTCAAGGACCAGTGCACCGGCATAAAAAATATAGGCAAGAAAGCCGTTCAGAACGGTCACCCGGATCACGCTGTGATACTTGTGCATCTTCAGGATGTAGACCATGAAGGTGAGCACATAGGCTCCCCCTGCAAATGCCACGCCGGTGACTACATTAAACCCTTTCCACAATCCCCATGGAATCTCCTGGGAGACGTTGGAAACTTCGCCCAGCCCAAAGGCAAAGCGGAGGACGATCAGGACGAGGCCGGTAAGTATGACCGGAATGGAGAGGATATTGAACGGGGTAAGCCATTTTCCGCGGGGTTTCAGTTCGCTGACGATGAATCCCCATACGGATTGTTCCTTTGGTTGTTGGATGGCTGGACTAGTCATGGTTTTCGGAATGATTTTGGTTTGACTTGGTTGCTTCGTGCAGTCCCAGAAGCAGTGAGGGCAGCAGGACGAATACTGCGGGTACGGTGTAAAGGAATCCTTTGGTCATGGCCGGATAGGATTCGTTCTTCAGCCTGGGGTCGAAGCCTAATTCGTCGAACGGGGTAGGTGAGAGGTAAAGGGCGCTGGTGCCTCCGGCCACATCTTCCCCGAAAATCTGGTGGACGTAGCTGTCGGGGCTCTCGGCAATCCTTCTCTCTGCCTCGGCGATCAGCTCCCGTCGGGTTCCGAAATAGAGGGCATCTCCACAGGTTTCCGCACATACCGGGATCTCTCCCTGCTTGATCCGGTCGTAGCACATGTCGCATTTCTGGATCTTCGGATTGGTGCTGGTATATTCAAATTTGGGCACGTCAAACGGGCACGAAACCATGCAGTAACGACAGCCCATACACTTGTCCTCACGCCAGATTACCGGCCCTTCCTTAGTTTTGTACATGGCCTGCGTCAGGCAGGCAGAGGCACAGGCCGGCTGGTTGCAGTGCATACAGCTGTTCCTGACCATTACTTCGCCGGCTGAAGTCTCATGTTTGTTGATAACACTACGACGGGTGGTGCTGGTTTTACGGATAACGCCGGTCTCCAGTTCATCGTCTGGTTCCGGAAACCCATGAGCCTTGGCGCAGGCGTTTTCGCAGGCCCTGCAGCCGATGCAGATGGTGGCGTCGTAAAGAATGCCGTAAAATTCAGTCTCTTCGGTACCGCCGGATTTGGCTCCCATACTGTCCAAACCGGCCATAGTTAGCCCGGCAACTCCCATCGTTTTGAAAAAGTTGCGTCTGTTAATACTCATAATCTCAGTTTTTATGGTTTGTATGAACGTAGTTCACCCGTTGAATGCCCAGGGGGCTTCATTAAAGGCAGGGAGCCTTTCTTTTGTTAGAAGATGGGATAATCCCGGAAGTTTCCGCTTGCCGGGATTATCAATGTGTTATAAAATTATCTGGAAGTATCAATGAATTTATTCTGGAATTCTTCCCAAACTTCAGGCCCGAGGTCGGCTAAAACCTGGTCGGAAATTTCACCGCCATCCTGAAGAACCACATGCTGATAAACCATGTTGTTCTGGTTGATGGTCAGGGCGAAGAAGTCCCGAAGCCTTGCGAACTCTTCGGATAACCACTGGCGGTAATCGCTTCCTAAGAACATGAACTGGGTTTCGCGCGCCCAGTTAGATGGCTCTATGGTGTAGACCCAGCCCTCGGTGTAGGGCGACTCGTTGATTTTTCCTGATTCGCTGAGCAAATCCTCGTTGTACATCCGGATAGTCCCGGTTACCGGGGCATACAGTTCCAGTTGTTTGCCTTCCCTGATCAGGGTGACCATTTTTTCACCCTTGCGTACCTTTTCACCCGGTTGCTTCATCCGGATGCGGGTTAACGGCCCTGTAATATGTTGCATGAAATCGTCGATGCCAATCCTGACGGTTCCGTCTTTTTCCATAAATGCCCAGGTATGTGATTTGTCGTAATACAGTCCGGCAGGTGCTTTGATCGATTCCGGATTAAGGGCCTCACTCATCCTGAAGCTTTCAGCGGCTGCCATCAGCCTGTGGTTTCTGCGGTAAACAAAGACACCGTAGATAGCCAGTCCGGCAAGCGCTAATGCCACGAGGATCTTTGCCCATGTGCTTCCCGGAGTACCTGCAGCCGTGGTTTCTGCTTGCAGGGGGGCCGGATTGAGCATCTGCAGGTTGGCTTCCTTTTCACTGGAGGAGAGGTCTGCAAATCCGAATGATCCCAGCAGGTCCTGTCCCTGTGTGCTTACCCAGCTGAGGAATTCAATGGCAGCCTGGCTTTCGGGCTGTACAGGAGCGGCAGCATAGATGTTATCGGTTAAGGCTGCCGGGTACTTGCCGGTCCAAATGCCCCTTACAAATGCTTCCGGGGTATTGTATATGTTTTCAAACTGATCAATACGGCCGTTTCTGTTGCGGTCTACCGGAAGTATGCCCAGTCCGGCAATAAATGATTCCCCGTCTGGCCCGACGATGTCGGCTAACCGGCAGAAACCTATTCCGTAGACATCACCCTGAAGTACATTTATAAGTTCTGTTGTGCCCGGTACGGTGTTGAATGTCATGGCGGAAACATCAGTCCGGGTGTAGGCTTCAAGCTGAGCGGCTACCGGTGATGTCTTTGAGATGGTCACTTTTACTGGATTGACGGAGCTGATGTTTTCAAAAGTGATCCAGTTTCCGCCGGTCAGCAGACTCTTTAATTTCTCGGGAGTGATTCCCTGTTTGCTGATTTCCGGAAGAAAAGGATTGGCGGTATTGTAGACGGCGACAACGGCATCCCGTCCGATGGCCATGCTCCATGCGTCCTTACCGGCAGGTTCCGTAGTCAGCAGGCTGATATGCCCTGGTGCCAGCATTGCGTTGTCTCTGGCTTCCGTTACGTTAATTGTGGCAGATGGATAGACTGCCTTCCAGGCATCTGCCCAGCGAAGGGAAAGTTCCATCAGCTCAGGAGAAGCAAGGAGGTTAATGGAGGCGGTATTCCCGTTGTCGGATCCCTGAGGGTTTGCTGCATAAACCCGGTGACTGTTCATGCCGGTCAGAATGACCATCAGTCCGGCGATGAGGTAAAAATAGTTCTTCATGATATTGAAATTTTATACGGTTATTTTTCTTTTTCATTCTGGCTTGTTGAGAATATCAGCAAGCGGTATATACTTAATTTCAATAACGGTGCCATGAATTTTCAGAGTACCCAACAGTTTGAAAAAGAGCAATATAGGACATGAAAAACGATCTGGTTGAACATATGGAAATGTTGAAAAATACAACACATAATTTTAGGTTTCAATGCAATGATTTGATAATGTACATGTTAGGGTTAATGTTGAAAAAATAAACAGTGTTTAATAAATAAACAGTATGGTTGTAAAGTGCAGAATATCAAACAAATAAGGAAGGGTGTATTTTAGAAAAGCCATTTCCAGCGGTAATCTTTTACCAGGAAATGGAAGAACAGGATTCCAAGAATGGCCCCTGAGACATTAGCCAGTTCATCTTCCCAGCTACCCGATCGCCTGATGGCTAATGTGGCCTGGAAATATTCCATCAGGGAGCCGATGACCAGGCAAATCAGGATGATCCAAAGATAGGACCATTTCAACCGGTATTGTCCCATGGGTTTCACCAGAAGTACCGCTAATCCGAAGTACATGGCCGCATGAACCAGCTTGTCGAAGTGTGGAAATACCGGTATTCCCGGCAATTTGTTTCCGGGAATCAGGCTAAGTACCAGAATGACGGCCAGCCAGACGGCGGGTTTCCAGAATCGCAATAATTTCACTTGAATATATTTTAGTTTAAACATTCATATACAATACGTTGTCATCATGCTCCAAATCCCGGAGGGATTACAGATGGGTAGCCTGTATGCTGCGGGCGAACATGCGATCCCGGCTGGGATCGAATTCATTTTTTGATACCTCTGTACTACCCATATTTCACCCCTACGGGGCTCTTGCCGTGCATTCAACGTGGGCTTTTTAATCCATCCCTCGTCTGCTGTGCCGCAATCACTTATATTCATGTCCTTTTGTCACTTTTCCTTTAAAATCAGAACTCCTTAGTGGTGAGGCTTTCATCTGTATAAATTGTTTTTGTTTTTTAATGGTCACATGGCCCCGATAGCTATCGGGGTTCCATGCTGAAAGTTATTCCTGCCCGTCCGGTCAGGCGGGCATAACGGTTTGTGTTTCTG
The DNA here is from genome assembly GCA_030602265.1 of Prolixibacteraceae bacterium. Lineage (GTDB taxonomy): Bacteria > Bacteroidota > Bacteroidia > Bacteroidales > Prolixibacteraceae > UBA1413. The sequence goes on from JAUWAB010000019.1 coordinate 61,816, forward strand.
CAATCATGGAAATTTCATCAGGCAAAGGTAATATTTTGTTTATTTGCCAGTTTATTC
>JAUWAB010000167.1 GCA_030602265.1 Prolixibacteraceae bacterium
ACTCCTGTTGTGACCAGCTCAGCAGATGGTCGAGCCAGGGGCGTTCAAAATAGCGTTCATATTCTACCCACGACGGAACTTCGCCTGCCGGCTTAAGTTTTGGCAGCAATTCCCACCTGATATCCCCGGCCCTGAAAATGGATTTGTCCGCACCCACATACGCCGGACGGAATGCGTCAGCCGGCGGAGGCTCTGTGAGGCAGGTCAATACGGCAGCCGCCTTCATTACATTCTGGCAGAAGTATTCGCCTTCCCACAAAGTATTTTTGCAGAAGTTATATACCGGAAGGGTATCATTGCTGATGGAGGAGATCAGTGACCGTTCGGCCTCCAGGGTAAAGGGTAGTCTGATTGCCCCACCCGGGTCGAAGGCTTCAGCGCGAGAATCGTAGCTCTGTCGGTGCCCGGCTTTCATCACAACGGCCGAACCGTTTCGCAGAGTGGTATCCTGTTTCAAGCTGGTATCACCCCACCGGTTGATTTTAATAGCAGATTGATCGGACCTTACCGGCCCCGGTTCAGGTGTGATTTTAACAATCACCGCCGGACCTGCCACCCACCAGTCGCCGGTAATAAACTGCCCGGTCAGCATAGGTTTTTCAAACTCCCAGGTTATCCCATACTGGCTGATGCTTTTCCTTAATGCGGGTTGCTCAGCGGACGAAAGAAAACCCAGAAAAATGAGGGCTCCGATAAGCATTGTCCTTAAGTATTTTCCCATATCTTATTCCGTATAAAGTCTCCGATAGTATACAGAAGCCTCCGGGCAGAATTTGAAAAATCACCTGTGCGAACCTACTTTACTGCGATTTTGTATAGGTACAGTTTCGACGGTGCAGGCCAGGGTTCGGGCCAGGGCCGGTCACGGTTAGCCGGGAGGGTCTCCCATTTCAGCATATAACTGTAATTCCTGTCAGACGATTTCCCGATGTCACCACTCGTTCTGACTTCCAGTCCGGGAAAGTCGCCTTCCAGTTTCAATACGCTGGCTAAAGGTTCCGGCTTCAGTACTTCGCCAATATTATCCAGTTTCTCATTCAGGAGAATGGTTCCGCTGCCATACTGGATATGCCAGTATCCTACTTCGTAATTCCCGTCATTTCTTCTGTTGAAATTTCTTAACCGTACCTCGAAGTTGATACTGCCCCGTCCTTTAAATTCCCAGCGGTAATTCCAATTGGTGATCTGTTTATTGACCCACTGTTTTCCTTCAATCCATGCCACGTAGAGCTGCAGATTGCCCTCCTCGTCGTATTTGTGATAAACGAACTGAGGCTTCAGGTTTTCGTCGAGGCAGAGCTGAGCGGCCAGGTTGATGATACCCCCACCGGGCGGAATGGGATCGACAATAATGGATTTATCGTGAATGGTTGCCGGCATCTTAATTGGTTCCCCGAAAGCATTGTACCAGTTTTTCAGATCGGGGCTTTTAATATAGGACAGGTCGTGATTGGTTTCACAGTCGGGCGTATCGCGCCACACCCAATACACATGGTACCAGTCGTCGGCCAACAAGCGGGGCTGGGTCTGATAGGCATTCATCAAACCTTCGCCATCTGTAAGTGGTGTGTCGAGCAGCCTTCTCCAGGTTTTGGTTCCGGTGGAATAAATGTTGTAGATTTCGTTACCCCTGCCGCTACCGCCATCCCGGTAATGAAAAATCAACTCCCCCTCACGGGTCAGCATAAAATTCGGATAGGTACACTGTTTCTCTTCCGAACCGATCATCTCTATAACCTGCGCAAGGGTAGAAATATCATTGGGCTTTGTGCTCCGGAAATAGGTAAGCGGATGCACGTGCATATTTCCGGCCAGGTGAATAAAGCCGTCACGGTCAACAGCGAGGGTCACCGAATTGTGGCTGTCCCAGTTAAGCACCGTACTGGTACCGCCATGGGTTTCGCGTGCGGTGGCCGGCATAATGTGAAGGTGAAAATTTTCTTCATCGAGGTTGCGCTGGCCCA
>JAUWAB010000069.1 GCA_030602265.1 Prolixibacteraceae bacterium
CAGCCCCGGCCACCGCACAGGAAAAGGTGCCGTTCGGAGATCCCTTTATTCTCCTGCACGAAGGCACCTACTATGCCTACGGGACACACGGTGCCGACGGCATTGAAGTATATGTATCGGACGACCTGCTCACCTGGCGCGGGCCCGCAGGAGTAAAAAACGGACTTGCCCTCCATAAGGACGATGTCTGGGGCAACCGTTGGTTCTGGGCGCCTGAGGTGTATTATGTAAACGGCCGTTTCTATATGTATTTTTCCGCGGATGAGCATATCTGTGCAGCCACCGCCAATTCACCCCTGGGGCCATTTACACAGGAAGTGAAAAAACCGATGATCGAAAATGAAAAATGCATCGACAACTCCCTGTTTATTGACGACGACGGAAAACCCTACCTCTTCTTCGACCGGTTCAACGACGGACTGAACATCTGGGTAGCTGAGCTGGAGGCCGATCTTATCACCGTCAGGCCCGGCACCATGCATAAATGTATCCATGTATCCCAGCCCTGGGAGGAGATTTGGCCAAGGGTAAATGAAGGCGCCTTCGTACTCAAAAGAAACGGTATATATTACATGACTTACTCGGCCAACAGCTATGAAAGCCCTTTCTACGGAATCGGCTTCGCCACCGCCACCCATATCAACGGCCCCTGGGTGAAATATGAACATAACCCGATCTTTCAGAAACCCGGAAATCTGGTCGGAGTCGGACACAGCGCCCTGTTTACCGATAAGGTAGGAAACCTCCGCAAGGTATTCCATGCCCATAACAGCACAGAAAAAATCCATCCGAGGCATATGTACATCACAACAGTCACCTTCGAAACAGTCGATGGCCGCGAAATCCCACGGATCGATGAAAATTTCCTGACTCCGGTTTTAATACAGGAATAACCTCCCGGATTTTGATGACATGAGGCTTACAGCGATACTTTCTATCCTATTCCTTGCATTCCGGTCGGCTGGTATCATTCCCGGGGACGCATGGGGTACTTATGTTTCTACCACAACTAGCACTCCGGCCGATGGCATCCGCATTGCCTGGGACCGCAGTTCCCTGCAGAAACTGGCGCCATTCGGGCAAAAGAATCCGGGCTGGGCAGGATATCCGAGGTTACGGCGCCTCTCCGACGGCCAGCTGCTGGTAGTTTATGAAACGGGCGGAAATGTGGAAATGGTCCGCAGCACCAATAATGGCCTGTCATGGTCTTCCCCGGAAATAATCTTCGAAAAACATCAGGCGACCGGCGAAAACGGGCTTTCAACAGAGGTCAGAAAGAGCAACCCGGAATTGTGCCAGTTACACAACGGAAACCTGGTTATCGCATGCAATTACCGTCCGGTGAAAGCAGAGATCACCCCGTTTGCCATTGCGGTTAAACGCAGTACCGACAACGGGACTACCTGGACTGACAGTCAGGTGGTATATGAAGCAGGACCCAGGTTTGCCGACGGTTGCTGGGAACCTGCCTTCCTGCAGCTGCCCGGCGGGGAGCTCCAGATATATTTCGCCAACGAAGCGCCCTACACCCGTTCAGATGAACAGGAAATATCCGTGATATCATCATCAGACAACGGAATTACCTGGAGCAGCGACGCTAAAACAGTAAGCTTCAGGAAAAACAGGCGTGATGGCATGCCAGTCCCCCTGTTGGTTGACGATGAAATCCTGGTAGCCATTGAAGATAACCAGGTTGGGCAATTCAAACCTTTTATCGTTCGCAACAAAGTTTCTGAAAACTGGAAGACTATTGTTACAGGTGACTCCCCCCTCCGGGAGTATGCCCTGAAAGAGAGACTCCCCGACAGCACCTATGCCGGTGCGCCTTATATCCTGAGGGTGCCTTCAGGCGAGGTAGTGCTTTCCTATCAGACCACCTCAGGCCGTACGACCAACTGGGAGCTGTCGGACATGGAAGTCGCTGTCGGCGATATAACCGGCCGGAACTTCAGCAAACTAACCAGGCCTTTTGAGGTGCCGTTGGACAAGGAAGCCAAATGGAACTCCCTCTCACTCTGGGATGAAAATACCATTGCGGCTCTCTCCACCACCAGTTTCCAAAGCCGTCATCCGGAGGTATGGATGATATTGGGACATATCATTCCCGAACTGAAAGCCATCCGGAAAAAGGTAACCGTAGACGGAAATCTTTTGGAATGGAATGAAAATTTTCCCATTTTTATCGGCAATCACATAAATGCAAATTTATCAGCAGCATTGGGTTACGATGATCAAAACCTTACCCTGGGAGTTATGGTAAAAGATAACAGGCTTACCTCCAACAATCTGAATCCCTCAGGGATCCATGGTGTATGGGTATATATGGCTGCGGAAGACCAAAATACCGCATCACCAGGCATGCGAATGATCAAAATCTGGTGCAGCCTGCAGGGTGACACCAATATCTTTGAAATGAAGAATGATATCTGGTCGGAAATAACATCAGGCGGACTGAAATCCGCCGTATCCGCCAGGGGAGGAGAATTTCAGATCGAAATCGCCGTTCCATTTTCAGATTTCAGGAAATCAATTACTTCAGGAATCAGAATCAATATGGGACTGAAATCGGCCGACCCGGACGGATCAGCATTTACGGAACACATTGTACATACAGACCCTTTATCCCCCGATACATGGCTAAATATTGAACTTATTAATGAAATCGAATGAAGATGAGATTACTGATTCTTTTAGGAATGCTGATGCTCAACGGGGCATTTGCCTGTGAACCGCCACAAACGGAAGAAATTTCGCCGGATGGAAAAAAGGTTTACCACAATCCGGTGGTCGCTAAAAGTCTGCCCGACCCTACCATTATAAAAGCCGGCGACGGATTCTTTTACCTTTATGCCACGGAAGATACACGCAATACTCCCATTTACAAATCCAAAGACCTGGTAAACTGGGAATTTACGGGCACTGCCTTTACTTCCGCAACACGGCCCACCTTTGAACCCAAAGGCGGATTATGGGCCCCGGATATCAATTATATCAACGGCCAGTATGTGCTGTACTACTCCATGTCGGTCTGGGGCGGGGAATGGACCTGCGGCATCGGGATTGCGACCAGCGACAGTCCGTCCGGACCCTTCACCGACCAGGGCAAACTGTTCAGGAGCAACGAGATCGGCGTGCAGAATTCGATTGATCCATTCTTTATCAGCGAAGATGGCAGAAACTATCTGTTCTGGGGCAGCTTCAGGGGGATCTACTATATTGAGCTGACGGCCGACGGACTGGCCATCCTTCCGGGGGCAGAAAAGAAACAGATTGCCGGAACAGCCTACGAAGGGGTGTATATCCTGAAAAACGAAGGCTATTATTACCTGTTTGCCTCCATCGGATCGTGTTGCGAAGGCGTCAACAGCACCTACAATACCGTTGTGGGGCGCTCGGATAACCTGTTCGGCCCCTACCTGAACAAAAACGGCCAGGATATGATGAACAACCGGCACGTGAGCCTGATTAAGGGCAACGACCGGTTCGTGGGAACCGGACACAATTCGGAAGTGGTCACCGACGACAAGGGAAAGTTCTGGTTTCTCTATCACGCCGTGGATAAAACCAATCCCAAAGGCAGGGTCCTGATGTTAGATGAAATACAATGGAAAGACGGATGGCCCTTCGTAAACAACGGCACGCCCAGCCTCGAATGGGAAGTCCCGGTATTCAATTAATACCATTTGGCTTTATCAGCCAGGATCGCATGTCCGCCCGCAGCCGGTATGCTACCCATCGGTAATCCCGGGATTTGGATCAAACTGGTAACGCATTGTATATAAATGTTTAAGCTAAATAATATTCAAGAAAAATATAAATACCAAAGACAAAATAGATTCGAATGAAACAGATTATTTTCCTATTGATGTTTGCCAGCCTGATTATTACCGGCTGCAAGACCAAAGCCCCTGAATTCAGGAGTGACAACCCGCTGCCGGTAGAATTTGGCGACCCGTTCATCCTGAAAGCCTCCGACGGCAGGTATTACATGACCGGCACCGGCGGAGTCCGCGACGGATTCAGGATGCTCTCTTCCGATGATCTGGTGAACTGGCAGGACGAAGGACGCATATTCCAGGGAAACACCGACTCCTCCTGGTGTGTGGCCAATTTCTGGGCACCCGAATTGTATGAGCATAACGGCAAGTTCTACCTGTTTTACAGTGCCGACTGGCGCGAGAACCCCACCAATGAGCTGGAAAACTTCAGGATCGGTTTTGCCGTTTCCGATACACCCACCGGCCCGTATATCGATATACTGAACCGGCCTGTGTATGATCCGGGATATCCGATTATTGATGCCAACCTTTATTTTGAAGGCGATCGCGTATACCTTTACTATTCCAGGTGTTGCTATAAAAATCCGGTGGAAAGTGAATTATCAGAGTGGGCACGCGCCAAAGGCATGTTCGACGAAATAGAGGAAAGCTGGATTTACGGGATCGAACTTACGTCCGACTTTACCGGGGTAATCGGGGAACCTGTCCTGCTGCTCAGGCCTCCGCTGACCATGGACGATCCGCAGACGGAGTGGGAAAGCCGTTCGGTGACATCAGGAGAGGTAAACCGGCGCTGGACCGAAGGCTCCTATATCTTCAAACAGAACAACCTCTACTACATGATGTACTCGGCCAATTTTTACGGCGGACAGAATTATGCCGTAGGCTATGCCACGGCTACCCACCCGCTCGGACCGTTTACCAAAGCATCCAACAACCCCGTCCTGCAAAAGAATATTGAAGAGGGCGGCGTAGTCACCGGCACCGGGCACAATTCAATAACCTGGTCGCCCGACAACAGCGACATGCTTTGTGTGTACCATGGGTACACCTCAGTCAGCGGCAAAAACCGCGTGGTGTTCATCGACCGGATGGAAATCCTCCCCAACGGTGAACTGGTGGTCCACGGACCCACCACCAGCGAGCAGCACAATCTTCAGCAGAAATAAAAAGGGATAAGAAGATTCTGTCGTACTTTCACCCTAAGAAATATCAGGATAAAGACCGAAAAAACATGACCATTTCTCAACAAGTCGCCGTCACCCGCCACACCGCTGCAGAAAGGGAAACGAGATGTTCCCCTTCCCGGAATATTTTAATAAGGTTATTACTTGCCATTCTGCTGGCAGTGCAGGGGTGGAATGCGGCGGCACAGCAAAATCCAGGCACGGAATTTTACAGCAATCCGGTAATTCCGGGGGATGTTCCCGATCCGACCATCATCCGGGTGGGCGATAAATACTATGCTGCCGGCACAACGTCCGACTTTGCCCCCCACTACCCGGTATATGAATCCACGGACCTCATCAACTGGAACCAGATCGGATCGATCTTCAACGACCGGCCCGAATGGACATCCGACAGCTTCTGGGCCCCGGAGTTTTATTACCGCGACGGGACATTCTATGTCTATTATACCGCCAAGCGGAAGGGCGACCGGATATCGTGCATAGGTGTTGCCACCACGCGCAACATCCACGAAGGGTTTACCGACCATGGAATTATCGTCGAGTGGGGCAACGAAGCCATCGATGCCTATATCTTTCAGGATGATGACGGCAAAACCTACATCTTCTGGAAAGCATACGGCCTTGACCCAAGCCGTCCGATCGAAATACTCGGTGCCGAACTGAGCGCCGACCTGCTTTCCATATCCGGGGAACATTTTACCCTGACAGACCACAGTAAAGGCTGGAAAGGCAGTGGCGACGAAGGCCAGGTCATCCTGAAGCGAAACGGCATGTATTACATGCTCTATTCCATCGGAGGATGCTGCGACAACCGGTGTGACTACCGGGTGATGGTTTCGCGGTCGGAGAACCTTAAGGACGGCTGGGAGCAATTACCGGATCCGATACTACAGGGCGGCGGCGACTGGGTGTGCTCCGGACACGGAAGCCTCGTGACCACACCCGACGTACGATATTTTTACCTGTACCACGCTTATAACCGAACCGATTTCGAATATACCGGCAGGCAGGGGCTTTTGGACGAACTTGTCTGGAATGAAGCCACCGGCTGGCCGTATTTCAAACACGGAAATACCCCTTCGGCAAGCGCACCCGTTCCTATTCCGGGTACAAGGCAGGTCAGGAAGATGGTATATGCCGACGATTTCCGGAACGACAAGAACCGGAAACTCTGGCAATGGGACATCAACAAGGCCAGGCCCGGAATCACCATGAAGGGTGGTAAATTCAGGCTGTCATCCGAAGAAAAAGGCAGGGTGTTCACGGGAATAAGCCCCAAATCCGGGAATTACACGTTTGAGGTAAGCATACAAAGGAAGGATCAGCTTGAAAAAGGAATCTGTGTATACGGAAACCGCCGGAACATGCTGTACCTGACCCTCCGGGAAAACACGCTCACACTCGTTTCGGTTAAAAACGGGAACGAAGAGATCGTCGCCAGCCGGGAAATAAAGGCGAAGTACCCCGTTACCCTGAAACTGCAAGCCACCAATGGCCGCTATTACCAGTTTTTCTATACTGAAAAAGGCTCCGGACAGACTTCGCTCGAATGGCAGGGCACTTCCACATTCGACGGGAACTTCCTGCCCCAGTGGGGAGTTGCCATGCGCACCGGACTTATTTTCAACAACCCCGGCAACCAAACCGCAGAGTTTTCTGCCGTCCGCATGGAAACAAAATTCAACGACAAATAATCACCATCATTAAAAGTAAATACACACCGATGATCAAGCAACTCTTAACAGCAGTTACACTTATAATGCTCGTCCACTCCGCCTCCTGCGGAAAAATGACCGAAACAGAAAATGTCTGGGGCCCCAGGGCTGATCTCAGCAGCAAAGCCCTCATCAGGAATTACTGGAATGCAGAAAAGAGCTATTTCAATTACGGCGACGGCGGAAGCAAGACCGAATTCCACTACTGGCCGCAGGCACATGCCCTCGAAGTGATGCTGGATGCGTACAACCGTACACAGGACAGTTCATACCTGCCCTATATCCATGCCTGGTACGAATGCGTACCGGTAATGAACGGCAACACATTTCTGAACCGCTACATCGACGATATGGAATGGAATGCCATCGCCATGCTGAGGGCTTACCAGGCCACCGGCGACAAAAAATTCCTGGAGGCCGTCAGTGTGGTCTGGGACGACATCAAATTACACTGGAATGACCATGCCGGCGGCGGACTGATGTGGGAAAAGGAAGATCCATTCGGGAAGAACGCATGCTCCAACGGCCCTGCAGCCATTTTCGCCGCCAGGTATTTCAAGGTCTCCAAAAACCGGGAGGATCTCGGCTGGGCCAGAAAAATCTACCAATGGCAGCGCAACACCCTTTTCGATGAATCGACCGGAGCCATCTGGGACAACATCAAGGAAAAAGACGGCACCCTGAACATCAACAAAAGGTGGATCTTCACCTACAACCAGGGAACTTTCATCGGGGCGGCCATCGAGCTGTTCGACCTCAGCAACGATTCCACCTACCTGCACGACGCCATCAAGGCCACCGATTATACGCTGAACTCACTTATCAATCCGGCCGACGGACTGCTGAAATCGGAAGGCGGAGGAGACGGCGGACTGTTCAAAGGCATCTTCATCCGTTATTTCACCCAACTGATCAGGCATCACGCCCTGCCACGCGACATCAAAAAACGGTATACCGATTTCCTGTTCCACAATGCGGAAACTCTCTGGAATGAGGGCACCGACCCCAATACCACGATCTTCGGGCCATACTGGAAGAACAAACCTGAAGGCCATACCGACCTGACCATCGTTTTGAGTGGTGCCATGCTGATGGAAGCCGCCGCCAGTCTGGCCGCTGATGGCTATAAAGCCGGAATGGCCGCCACAGAATTCCCCATCTGGTCGGGCAATCCGGTCTTCAACGGCTGGTATGCCGATCCGGAAGTCATCATCTACGGCGACCGTTACTGGATTTATCCGACCTATTCCGCGGAATATGAAAAACAGGTGCATTTCGACTGTTTCTCGTCGCCCGACCTGGTCAACTGGACCAAGCACGAGAACATCCTCGACACGGCCGAGGTGAAATGGGCCAACCGGGCAATGTGGGCACCCGGAGTGATTGAAAAAGACGGTAAATACTATTTCTTCTTTGCCGCCAATGATGTGCACCCCGGACAGGTGGGCGGCATCGGGGTGGCAGTGGCCTCATCGCCCGAAGGACCGTATAAGGACCTCCTCGGGAAACCGCTCATCAATGAAAATGTGAACGGTGCACAGCCCATCGACCAGTATGTGTTCAGGGACAAAGACGGCAGTTACTACATGTATTACGGCGGATGGCGCCACTGCAACGTAGTGAAGCTGAACAACGATTTCACCGGTCTGGAGCCACTGCCCGACGGCAGTCTGTACAAGGAAGTGACCCCGCAGGGCTATGTCGAAGGCCCCATCATGTTTATCCGGAACGGGAAATACTACTTTATGTGGTCGGAAGGCGGCTGGACAGGCCCCAACTACAAAGTGGCCTACGCCATTGCCGACAACCCCTTCGGGCCGTTTGAAAGGATCGGGACTGTGCTCCAGCAGGATCCGACAGTTGCTACCGGTGCAGGACACCATTCTGTGGTCAACATCCCCGGAACGGACGAATGGTACATCGTTTACCACCGCAGGCCTTTGGCTGAAACGTCAGCCCACCACCGGGTAACCTGCATCGATGTGATGGAATTCGACGAGAATGGCTTTATCAAACCGGTACAAATCACCTTTGAAGGCGTAAATCCGAGGCCGTTGAAGTCCACCGGCAAGTGAGGATTTGTCGATGGTTACGAGTTTTGAGACTCTTAAGGCCATTTAACGAAATAACTACCAATCAAATCAAAATCATGGAAAGACGCAACTTTTTGAAGATAACGGGATTAAGCAGCGCAGGCATTACCTTGTCATCAGGAACAGTCATACCCGTCATGAACAGCAGCCGTGCCCAGGGTGCGGTCGACATTAACCCGGCACCAAAGTTTGAACTGTCGCCCTGGCTGTATATGCAGTTCATGGAACCGCTGGGCGTTACCGATAGTTCCGTGGAAGCTGCCTGGGACCATAGCGCGGACCAGTGGAGGGAGGATGTTGTGCAGGTCACGCGGGAACTCGCACCCGGCATGATCAGGTGGGGCGGAATCCTGAGTTCATATTACCGGTGGCGCGAAGCCGTGGGCCCGAGGAAAGACCGGAAACCCATGCTGAACATCCAGTGGAACGGCATGGAATCCAACCAGATTGGAACTGCCGAGTTTGTTGATTTCTGCAATCGGGTGGGGGCCGACCCACTCATGTCAGTTAATTTTGAGTCAGACGGTTACCCCGGTTGGGCTACCACAAAAAAAGGAGATATCCGCACTGCCAATGCCAAAGAGGCCGCCGAATGGGTCGATTACTGCAATAATCCGTCCAACAAGGAACGGATCAGGCACGGTTTCAAAGACCCGCTGACCATCAAGGTCTGGCAGATTGGAAATGAAACGTCCTATGGCAGCAACAAGTTTGATGTTGAAACCGCTGCCCGGAAAACGGTAGAATTTGCCAAAGCCATGCGGGCGGCAGATCCGTCCATCAAGCTTATCGGCTGGGGTGACAGCGGCTGGGCGGAAAAAATGGTTGATATCGCCGGAGAACATCTCGATTATGTGGCATTTCACCATATGTATGACCCGGGTAGGAACATCAAAAATTCACCACTGAGGGATAACCTGTACCGTAAAGACCCGGCTGCTACCTGGGATATCCTGATGAACGGATATAAAATGCATGAAAACCTGATCAACCAAAGGAGATCCGAGGTAAGCGCCTCAGGAATGCCCCTCGCCCTGACGGAATGCCATTATGCATTGCCTGGCCGTAACCGGTGTGAGGTACTCTCCTCATGGGCCGCGGGTGTTTCATATGCCAGATTGATGAACCTGCACGAAAGGAACGGCGATGTCCTGAAAATAGCCACACTGGCCGACTTCTGCGGAACCCGCTGGCAGGTCAATGCCATCATGATCCCCGTACCCGGAGGGAAATCATTCATGATGCCCGTGGCCAAAATCATGAGCCTCTACCGCCATCATACCGGGAAAGAGGCACTTGAACTGAACAATGTACCCGATGGCCTCGATATTACCGCGAGCAGGACAGGCAATACCATTTTCCTCCATGTGGTAAACACCAGCAGGTACAAAACCATTTCCGCCGATTTCAACATTACCGGCATGGAAATTACAGCAGCCAGGGCATTCGAACTGAAAACCGATCCCGAATATGAGATAATAGGTGCCTCCAATGATCCCCTGATACCGAAGGAAAGAGCCTTGTCTGCCAACAGTCCTGTGGAGTTTCCTCCGGCATCTGTATCAGCAGTTGAATTGACGATTGCATAACAATATAAAATGTAAGCGACCTACCCGAACTGGTGGCTTTGGAAATGTACCCTTCATGGTCGACGCAGACTTACCCAGTCTGCTGGCCCTTCCCTATCTCGTATGTTTCGAACGAAACGACAGGATCTATCAGAACTACATTTTACTCGTTTGGAGCAACGACAATCCATTTTTTTTATGGGAATGCCATGAGAAGGTATTGACGGCCCGCATGCCGATTACGACATGGTCTGGGCTATGATTAACTTCATACGGGCAATTCCCTGCCCGATGGCAAGGAGATCGCCCATTGCATCAGAAAGCTTCGGAATACCGGATTATTTTATATTCCGGTATTTGCTTTTTAAAATATTTCAAAACCATAAGGTTCTTAGAATATCAGTCTCACTTTTTTATAACTTGCGGTGCCCCTGGTATTAACTGGTGGGTACCTTTTTGATTTCTGTCTGAAATTCAACAAATAACATATAATTATACCATGGACAGACGTAAATTTATCCGTAACAGTGTCGCTTCCATGGCGGCATTTTCCATTGTCCCTTCCCATGTTCTGGGCGGACCGGCGCATATTGCCCCCTCCGACCAGCTGACCAAGGCGATCATTGGTGTCGGCGGTATGGGCCGCGGGCATATTTCCTATGAAGGTACACGGGTTGTGGCCATCTGCGATGTGGAGAAAAACCACATTGATATCGCCCGCCGGCAACTTAATGATTCAGTCAGGGTGTACCACGATTACCGTGAACTCCTCCTTAATCCTGAAATTGACATCGTACACATTGCCACCCCGCCGCACTGGCATGCCAAAATGAGCGTCGACGCGGCCAGGGCCGGCAAGGATGTCTGGTGCGAAAAACCTATGACCCGGACCATCGGCGAAGGCCTCCGCGTTAAGGAAGTGATCGCACAGACCGGAAGGATGTTCAGGCTTAACACCTGGTTCAGGTTCCAGGGGAATTTCTATGGCATGAATACCACGGTGGCCCCCATTAAAAAGCTCGTCGACAGCGGCCTCCTGGGATGGCCCCTGAAGGTGACCGTCAACGCATCCACCGGCTTCGACTGGAAATTCTACTGGGTGGGCCGCACCGACCTCGATATCCAGAAGGTTCCGGATACCCTGGATTACGACATGTGGCTCGGACCTGCGCCTTTCAAACCATACCATCCGCACCGCGTGCACAGTACCTTCAGGGGATACTGGGATTATGACGGCGGCGGACTCGGCGACATGGGCCAGCATTACCTCGACCCGGTCCAGTATTTCCTCGGAAAAGATAATACCAGTCCCATCAGCGTGGAGGTTGACTGCGAACAGCAGCACCCCGATGCCGCAGGAACCTGGAAAAGGGTGGAACTTACCTATGAAGACGGGTGCAAGATCATCCTCGATGGCGAAAACCGCGACAAGGATGCCGCATATATCGAAGGCCCGAAGGGAAAACTGTTCAACGGTTTCAGGAGCGATATTCCGGATCTGGATAAAAAACTGGCAGCCATCCCCGATGCGCCCCGCCAAATCGGATCATTCTCCGAATCGGTGAGGACCCGCGAAAAATTCGCCCTCAACGAAGAAAACGGATTCCGCTCCAACACCCTGGTCAACATGGCCATCATCGCCATCAGGCTTGGACGGTCACTGAAGTTTGATCCCGTGAAATGTGAATTTATCGGCGATCACGCGGCCAATATGATGATCAATCAACCCATGCGGTCACCGTGGAATTTATAACAGCCAAAAATTTGAACACCATGACAAAGAATATATTCCTGTCCATCTTTCTGTTTCTGTTTACCCTGAACCTGCAGGCACAACAGACACGGGCCGACAACCGTACCACCGAAACCAGGATTGCCGACCTGATCATGAAACTGCCGGCGAAAAACTCAGCCGAACAGGTGGAGATCATGAATGAGTTAGCCAAAATCGGCGCGCCGGTCATCACCCAGCTTGCACCCAGCCTGAATGCACCCGGAAAGGGTGACGATACGCAGATCCGCTATGCGGTCAGCGGACTGGTAAAACACATCGGGTCAGGCAATCACCAGGCTCTGATGAAATCATTTGCCGAAACCATGAGCCGGGAATTGGCCAGGGCTTCCGACGATGAGGCCAGGGACTTCCTGCTTCAGGAATTGCATTATATCGCCGGAGAGGAATCTGTACCGGCCATTGCTCCTTACCTGTTGCATCCAAGACTTGCCGATCCGGCCGCCCGCCTGATGGTGAGAATTAATACCCCCGCAGCCAACAATGCCCTGCTTGCGGCCTTGCCAAAAGCCGAAGTACCCGGGAAAATTGTCCTTACCCAGGCATTGGGAGAAACCAGGTATCCGAAAGCGGTTAAAGCCATTGAGAAATTAGCCGGCTCCCCGGATATGAACCTGAAAACGGCAGCGCTCTATGCGCTGGCCGAAACGGGGAATGCTTCTTCAGAAAAAATCCTGAAGGCCCAGGCTGTAAAGGCCGGATTTGCCTTTGAACAGACCGGGGCCACAGCCGCCTACCTGCGCTACCTTCAGAACGTGGCCACTTCGAATCCAAAGTCGGCCAGAACTGCCCGCGCACTTGCCTTTGACACGTCCCTGCCGGTAAGTGTCAGAAGCACCGCCCTGGCCATTTACTCCGGCAGCTCAGGAGCAAGCGCGGTTCCTGAAATATTGCAGGCCCTGAATTCATGCGACAGGGAATTCCGGACGGCAGCCCTCACACTCCTTGCCCGGGACTATTCCCCATCAACGGCAGCAAGCTTGCGCGGCAGGCTCCAGGGAACCACCGATCCTGCTCATCAGGCCGAGCTCATTGCCTTCATGGCACGGGTGCAGGATAAGGAGGCTTTGCCTCTGGTAAAAAACGGCATGCAATCTTCGGATGCCGATGTGCAGATAGCCGCCGTCAGGGCTTTAGCCGCCTTTGGCGACAAAGCATCCATCGGTCAGATCTTCGGCATGATGAGCCAGGCCGGCAAAGACCAGATCCCGGAAATTCATCAAGCCCTGCTCCGTATGGAGGGCGATAAACTGGCAGACGATGCCGCAGCATGGATACCCAAATCTTCGGGACATGCCCGGGCGTCAATGATCGAAATGATTGCCAAACGGAAAGCCAACCGGCATATCCGGCTGGTGGCCGGTGATGTAGGTTCCGGAAATCCGGAAGTATCCCTCGCAGCCGCGGCAGCCGTCGGAGAACTGGCTTCCCTCGCAGATACAGGTCTGGTGGCCGGCTTGCTGAACAAAAACAGCAATCCGGAGGAAACGTCACTGTTGCAACAAGCGCTTTTCAACACGGTAAAACCCCTGAAGGAAAGCGCCAAACAGACCGCCTGCCTGAAAAGGATGATGACTGCGGCCGGAGCCGACGAAAGCAGATATTATGCCATCCTCGCCAAAGTTGGCGGCCCGGATGCCCTGGGAATGGTCGAAAACCGTCTGAAAGAAGGAACACCGGCCCAGAAAAAAGCAGCCATGGATGCAGTATTAAGCTGGTCCGACAAATCGGTTAACCCCTTGCTGCTTGATCTCAGCAAGAACCATCCGGATGAAAAACAAAGGGCAGCAGCGCTCAGCAGTTTTATTGCAGGGGTAAACCGGTCGGGTAATCCCGCTGATCAAAAAGTACTGATGCTGCGCCAAGCCATGGACCTGGCCACAACCGTTCAGCAGAAAAGGAACATTCTTGCGCAGACTGCCCAGAATGCCACCCTTCAGTCCCTGATCTTTGCTTCAAAATATCTGGCTGACCGCGACACAGAACAAGCTGCGGTGCAGGCCGTCAGGTCAATTGTCATGAACAATTCGGCCCTCTATGGCCCTGCCATTTCCGAAATAGTGGAAAAAGCCATCAGCCTGAATAAAAATTCAGAAGCCGAATACCAGAAGGAAGAGCTGCTGAAACATATGGCCAGCCTGCCCAAAGCAGGTGGTTTTGTAAAAATGTTCAACGAAAAGGACCTGACCGGCTGGAAAGGGCTTGTTGGCAACCCGATTTCAAGGGCGCGCATGACACCCGAAAAGCTTGCCGAAGAGCAGAAAAAGGCCGACGAAAGGATGCGGCGCGACTGGTTTGTTGAAAACGGCATTCTTGTTTTTGAGGGCGAAGGATATGACAACCTCTGTTCGGAGAAAATGTACGGCGATTTTGAACTGGTCCTTGACTGGCGCATGGAAGCCAAAGGCGACGGCGGGGTATACCTCCGTGGAACCCCGCAGGTACAAACCTGGGATACTTCACGGGTGGAAGTCGGTGCACAGGTTGGATCGGGCGGACTTTACAACAACCAGGTCCACCGCAGCAAGCCGCTGGTGGTTGCCGACAACCCCATCAATGAGTGGAACACCTTCAGGATAAAAATGATCGGCGACAAGGTTACCGTTTATCTTAATGGTCTGCTGGTTACCGACAATGTGGTACTCGAAAATTACTGGGACCGCAAACAGCCGATTTTTGAGTCAGAAGCCATTGAGCTGCAGGCACACGGCACACGGCTAGAATTCAGGGATATATTTGTACGGGAGATACCCAGGCCTGAACCATACCAGCCTGCCAAAGAAGAACAGGAAGAAGGATTTGTCCCGTTGTTCAACGGTATCGACCTGACCGGCTGGACCGGCAACAAGGTGGATTACTTTGCCCAGGAGGGCATGATCGTTTGCCAGCCTTCAGGCCAGGGATCGGGTAACCTTTTCACCGAAAAAGAATACAGCGATTTCATCATGCGTTTTGAGTTCCAGCTGACTCCGGGTGCCAACAACGGCTTGGGAATCCGTACCCCCCTGACCGGCGATGCGGCATATGTGGGCATGGAACTGCAGATCCTCGACAATGAGGCGGCTATCTACGCCAAGCTGCAGCCCTATCAGTACCACGGATCGGTTTATGGTGTGATTCCGGCCAAAAGGGGTTTCCTGAAGCCGGTTGGGGAATGGAACGTACAGGAAGTTCAGGCCATCGGCAACCGGATTAAAATCACCCTGAACGGAGAGGTAATCCTCGACGGAGACCTTGCCGAAGCCAGCAAAAACGGCACCGAAACCATTGACAAGCGCCCGCACCCGGGACTGCTGAACAAATCCGGGCATATCGGCTTTCTGGGCCACGGTTCACCCCTGAAATTCAGAAACCTGAGAATTAAGGACCTGGGCAGATAAAGAAGTAAGTTGTATATTTGAAAAAAAGAAAGCAATGAAAGGTACAGCACTGGCAGTTTCGACCATTTCCCTGCTACCGTTAGTGGCATGCACGGGTCATTCGGAAAAGTCCGAACCGGTAAAACCCAATATCATTTTCATCATGGCCGACGACCTCGGCTATGGTGATCTGAGCAGCTACGGACAGGAAAAGTTCCGGACCCCTCATCTCGACCGGCTGGCGGCTGAAGGCATCCGGTTTACGGATTACTACAGCGGCAGTACGGTGTGTGCACCTGCAAGGAGCTCACTGTTAACAGGATTTCATACGGGGCATACTCCCATCCGCGGCAACAGTGAGGTTCAGCCCGAAGGACAAAGGCCCATGCCCGCCGATACCAGGACATTCGCCCACTATCTAAAGGAAGCAGGTTATACCACCGGCGTCGTGGGGAAATGGGGACTCGGCTATCCGGGTTCAGTCAGTGAACCGCTGAATATGGGCTTCGACTATTTTTTCGGATACAACTGCCAGCGCCATGCCCATCACTATTATGTGGATTACCAGTGGGAAAACGACCAAAAGATCGAATACCCGGAAAAGGTTTACAGTCACGACGAGACCACACGCAAGGGATTTGAGTTCATCAAGAGGAACAGCGAAAAGCCTTTCATGCTTTATATGGCCTATGCCATTCCACATGCCGAACTGGTACTTCCCGAAGAATACCTTGAACCGTTCAAAGGACAATTTCCGGAACCCAAACCCTGGCCGGCTGGTCAGCATTACGGGGAACAGGCCTATCCAAGGGCAGCTTTGGCGGCCATGATAACGCACCTCGACTCCGATATCGGCAGGCTGATGGAACTTTTAAAGGAACTCGGAATCGATGACAATACCCTGGTGATTTTTACTTCCGACAACGGTCCGCATGTGGAAGGCGGAAATGATCCGGTCTTCTTCAACAGCAACGGAGGCCTCAGGGGGTTTAAACGCGATCTGTATGAGGGCGGTATCAGGGTGCCTTTTATCGCCAGATGGCCGGGGAAAATTAATCCCGGCACCACATCTTCCCATATTTCCGCACACTGGGATATGCTCCCGACCTTCCTCGAAGTGGCAGGGATTAACCCGGTTAATGGGATTGACGGCATTTCCATGGTTCCTGAACTTACCGGGAAGAAACAAACCCGTCATGAATACCTTTACTGGGAATTTCACGAACTGGGTGCCCGGCAGGCGGTCAGGATGAACAAATGGAAAGGCGTGAAATACAATCTCCGGCAGGGAGACGCTGCCCTTGAATTGTACGATCTTGAAAAAGATCCTGCAGAGACCGTCAACTTAGCCGGAAACCATCCGGAGATCGTTACCCGG
>JAUWAB010000066.1 GCA_030602265.1 Prolixibacteraceae bacterium
TTACCGTTTACCGTTCACCGCTTCCGATCACTGATTACCGATTACCGTTTACCGAACCGTGTTTACGGATTGCCAATTCTTGCTAACGGAGAGGTGAGTATTCCCTTTTCGGCTACCAATATATTGATCCTACGGATCATATCCTACCAGTTACGTCACCTGACCGTTTACCGTTTACCGTTTACCGTTTACCGATTCCGATTACTGATTACTGATTACCGATTACCGATTACTGTTCACCGTTCACTGGAGACTGGTGTAATTATTCTCAATGATATTCAGCATCTTGACCGTTGCTTTGATAGCGGCTGCGGTCTGGTCAGGATCGAGGCCTCGGGTTTTGAACTCATTGCCGTTCTGCCAGGTTATGACCGTCTCTACCAGTGCATCGGTTTTTCCTCCCGGAGGAATGGTTACTGCATAGTCAATCAGTTGTGGCAGTGATTTCCCTAATTTGGTATAGATCTTTTTCAGCGACCTCATGAAGGCGTCGTACTGTCCGTCGCCTGAACTGTGTTCTTCGTAGGTGCTGTTGTCGATTTCTATACTGAGTGAAGCCACCGGTTTAAGCCCCATCGCGTGGGTGATTGAATAGTTCACGATACGGATCCGCTCTTCAATAGCCTGGCTGCTAAGTACATCAGCTACAATATAGGGTAAATCCTCCGAAGTTACATTTTCCTTACGGTCGCCTAATTCAATGATCCGGTCGGTTACTCTTTTCAGTGATTCCGGATCCAGCTCTATCCCCAGGTCCTCAAGATTTTTCTTGATGTTGGCTTTTCCTGAAGTTTTTCCGAGGGCATATTTTCTGACCCGGCCAAATCGTTCCGGAAGCAACTCGTTGAAATAGAGATTATTCTTATTGTCACCATCGGCATGGATGCCACTACACTGGGTGAATACAAATTCCCCGATGAGCGGTTTATTGGTGGGAATCCGGATTCCGGAGAACGATTCCACTACTTTGGAAACCCGGTTAAGTTTCTCCTCTTTCACGTTGGTTTCCATTTTCAGGTGGTCCTTTACTGTGGCGATCACACTGGAGAGAGGCGCATTGCCCGCTCTTTCGCCCAGTCCATTGACTGTTGTGTGGACACACCGGATCCCTGCCTTGATGGCATGGAACACATTGGCAATGGCCAGGTCGTAATCGTTATGGGCATGGAAGTCGAAGGTCACATCCGGATAGGTCTCAATCATTTCCCGGCAATAGTCATAGGTCTCATCCGGATCGAGGATGCCTAAGGTATCGGGCAGCATGATCCTGGTGACCGGTTCATTGCGAAGCGCAGCAACCATGAAGTGGACATAATCTTTTGAATGGCGCATGCCATTTGACCAGTCTTCCAGGTAAACATTCACGTCAATATCCATCGATTTTGCGGTCGCAATTACCTTCCGGATATCATCCATGTGCTGTTCCGGGGTCTTCCGGAGTTGCTGCGTGACGTGTTTGTAAGAACCTTTGCAGAGGAGGTTTACGACATGACCGCCTGCATTTTTGATCCAGTTCAGGGAAATATCGCCATCTACAAAACCCAGAATTTCAACCCGTTTGCCATATCCTTTTTCATTGGCCCATTTCAGGATTTTCTTTGCGCCCTGGTATTCGCCTTCGGAAACCCTGGCCGAAGCGACTTCAATGCGGTCGACACACACGTCTTCCAGCAATATCCTGGCAACACTCAGTTTTTCCGTATCGCTGAATGCGACCCCGGAGGTTTGCTCCCCGTCGCGCAACGTGGTATCCATTACCGATATCAGGTTGCTGTTTACTTCTACTTTCTTCCCCGTCATAGTCGTGTTTTTTCGAATTCTGCTATCTCATCCTTCAGGCTGACCAGAAAATCGATGTCGTCGAGGCCATTCATGAGACAATGTTTTTTATAAGGATTGATGTCGAACGGTTCTGATTCACCGCTTGTGACATTGGTAAAGGTCTGGCTGGCCAGGTCAACGGTAAATTCAGCCTTTGGATCGGATTCAATGGTATTGAATATTTTCTGCAGGAATTCTGCTGAAACCACTACAGGCAGTAACCCGTTGTTGAGTGCATTGTTTTTGAAGATGTCGGCAAAAAAGCTGCTGACCACAACCCGGAAGCCATAGTCATAGATTGCCCACGCGGCATGTTCCCTGCTGGAACCGCTGCCAAAGTTCTTTCCTCCGACGAGAATTTGTCCGGAATATACCGGATTGTTCAGCACGAAGTCGGCCTTTGGTAGCCCCGACCGGTCGTATCTCCAATCGCGGAAGAGGTTATCCCCGAAACCCTTTCTTTCCACTGCTTTCAGGAAGCGTGCAGGAATAATCTGGTCAGTATCAACGTTTTCAACCGGCAGAGGCACGGCGGGGGAGGTTATGGTGGTGAATTTATCGTAGCTCATGGATTTATTATTTATGACTTATTATTTATTATTTTAATTGAAGAGGGATGTTGATCTGTTATTGGGATTGATGATTGAATTGATTTTCTTGAAGAAATGAAGATTGAAGTTAATTCGTAGCCTTCCTTTATCAGTTTGTCGGTCTCCTCCGACTTAATTACATTTTGTTCTTTCGCGAATTCGAGCCAGAATGCACTTTCATCTGCTTCTTCTATTACTATGGAAAGTTTAGCCGTAAAAGCTGCTTTTGAGTGCGCCAGGTTAGCAGCTCTGTAGTTTGAAGCTACAGAGGTAGCACAGCGTATCAACTGCGACTTTAAGTGATTTCCCAGCCGATCTTCACGAAACTTCAATGCCAGATTCACGCAATCATGGGCAAACTTTTTAGTTCGCCGTATTAAATAATCTTTGGATATGAGTTCTCTATTCTGAATCTGGCTTTCCATGTACCCGGCAATAATAAATAATCAATTATCAATAATCAATCAGAAATTCTCTCGGATCCGTTATCATGCCCGTTACTGCCGCAGCGGCTGCAGTGAGGGGGCTTGCGAGTAGGGTGCGGGCTCCGGGGCCCTGACGGCCTTCGAAGTTCCGGTTGGAAGTGGAGACGGCGTATTTCCCTTCCGGGATTTTATCGTCGTTCATGGCCAGACAAGCGGAGCATCCGGGTTGGCGAAGCTCAAATCCGGCTTCATTGAGGATGTCGATGAGACCTTCTTCCTGTGCAGCTTTTTCCACTTGCTTGGAACCGGGAACGATCCATGCCGTAACACCGGGTGCCTTCTTTTTTCCCCGGATAAAGCCGGCAAATGCGCGAAGGTCCTCTATCCGGCCGTTGGTGCAGCTTCCTACAAAAACATAGTCAATCGGCTTGCCCAAAAGTCGTTCTCCGGCATGGTAGCCCATGTATTGCAGGGATTTCTCGAAGGTAAGCTTGTCAGAACCAGCCAGGTCGTCGCCCAACGGGATATTTCGGGTGATACCGGTTCCCATACCGGGATTGGTGCCATAGGTGATCATGGGTTCAATATCCGCGGCATCGTAAGTGTATTCAGTGTCAAAAACGGCATCTTCATCCGATTTCAGGGTATTCCAGTAAGCAACTGCCTTGTCCCATTCTTCCCCTTTCGGCGCATATTCACGGCCTTTGATGTAGTTGAAAGTGGTTTCATCGGGAGCAATCATGCCGCCACGGGCACCGCTCTCGATACTCATGTTGCAGATGGTCATGCGGCCTTCCATGGAGAGGCTGCGGATGGCAGATCCTGCATATTCGATAAAATGACCGGTGCCGCCGCTGGTAGAGATTTTGGAGATAATATAGAGTGCGATGTCCTTGGCCGTAACTCCCTTTTTCAGGGTTCCTTCCACGGAAATGCGCATTCTTTTCGGTTTGGGCTGAAGGATGCACTGGCTGGCCAGCACCATTTCAACCTCTGACGTACCAATACCAAAGGCTATGGCGCCAAAGGCCCCGTGGGTGCTGGTGTGGCTGTCACCGCAAACGATGGTCCTACCAGGCTGGGTAATCCCGAGCTCCGGACCAATCACATGGACAATACCATGCCATGGGTGGTTGAGGCCGCAGAGTTGTATGCCATGCTTCTCACAATTGCGGGTCAGCATGTCTACCTGGTGGCGCGACAACTCTTCCTGGATGGTCATGTGCTGGTTGATGGTCGGCACATTGTGGTCGGGGGTTGCGATGGTGTTCTCCGGCCTGAAAACCTTAAGTCCCCTGGTTTCAAGGCCTAAGAAGGCAACCGGGCTGGTCACCTCATGTACCAGGTGGCGATCGATATATAATACATCCGGACCTCCTTCCACCTGTTGCACCACGTGGCTGTCCCAGATCTTATCGAAAAGTGTTTTTGTTGTCATATCTATTTGTAAATGCTTATTTGGATTTTAATTATTTCCTACCGGAAGTTTATTGATGGCATCGAGGAATGCTTCTACAGAAGCAGTAATGATATCGGTGTTGGCACCAAATCCGTGGAATATATTTCCCTCATAATCAACCTGCATGTGTACTTTACCTACATCATCGCTTCCACGGGTGATGGCCTGAATGAGGAATTCGTCTAACACTACCTGACGGTGGATGATCTGCTTAACGGCTTTGATCGCGGCATCAACCGGGCCATTGCCAGAAGCGGTGGCGTCAAACTTCTCACCGGCAATATCGAGTCTTACAGTAGCCATGGGGATCAGTTTCTTTCCGGATACTACCTGCAGGAAATCGAGCTTTATCCTGCGTTCCTGTTTGGTGGCATCTCCTACAAGCAGGGCGATATCATCGTCGCGTATCTCTTTTTTCTTGTCGGCTAACTTCAGGAATTCGTCGTAAACCTTGTCGAGTTTGTCCTTGTCGAGTTTGAATCCCAGCAGTTCGAGCCGGTGTTTGAGCGCTGCACGTCCGCTGCGCGCAGTAAGCAGGATGGAAGATTCATTGATGCCCACATCCTTGGGATCCATGATTTCGTAGTTTTCGCGGTTCTTCAGCACACCGTCCTGATGGATGCCCGATGAGTGGGCGAAAGCGTTGCGGCCCACGATGGCTTTATTGGGCTGGACCGGCATGTTCATCAGATTCGAAACCAGACGGCTGGTTCTGTATATGTTCTGTGTATTGATGTTGGTATCGATTCCCAGCACCTGGTAACGGCTTTTCAGGATCATCACCACTTCCTCTAAGGAGGTGTTACCCGCCCGTTCTCCGATGCCGTTGATAGTCACCTCGGCCTGGCGTGCGCCGTTCATAATCCCGGCAATGGTATTGGCGGTGGCCATACCCAGGTCGTTATGGCAATGAGTCGCAACGACCACGTTGTGTATTCCTTTTACATTGTCGAAGAGGTATTTGATTTTCTCTCCAAACTCGAAGGGGAGGGTATACCCAGTGGTATCGGGAATATTGATAACCGTGGCACCGGCTTTGATAACTGCCTCGACCACCCGTGCAAGATATTCGTTTTCTGTGCGTCCTGCATCTTCAGCGTAAAATTCCACATCTTCGACATACCTTTTGGCATATTTCACAGCCTCTATAGCCCTTTCTATGATGGCTTCCGGATTGGAATTCAGTTTATAGTGGATGTGAAAATGAGAAGTCCCGATACCGGTGTGGATCCGGCCCCTTTTGGCAAATTTCAGGGCTTCGGCAGCTACATCGATGTCTTTCTGTACAGCGCGGGTAAGAGCGCAGATGGTTGGCCAGGTGACCGCCTTGGAGATTTCGACCACCGATTCGAAATCGCCCGGGCTTGAGATGGGGAAACCAGCTTCAATGATATCGACCCCAAGCTCCTCAAGTGCCTTGGCCACTTCAATCTTTTCAATAGTGTTCAGCTGGCATCCGGGAACCTGTTCGCCGTCGCGCAGAGTCGTGTCAAAAATGTACAATTTGTCGCTCATGATATAAATTATTAAAATTTTTCTCCATCAAAAAAGCCATCCTCTTTTCCTGAGAATGGCTTCTTTAAAACCTTTTTGTATCTTTTTCAACATACCATTCTCATTTCTGAACCCCAAGGATTAGAATAATAATACCGAGAATGGAAATATTGTTTACTGATGTCATAATTAAATAACGATTTGATGCAAATATGGAAATTAATTTCTTAAATGAAAGTGAAATCCTGATTTTTTTGCTGAAATGTTAATTTAAATAACATAAAAACCCTTAAATTTTTAGTTTAAAATGATTATAAATTCGAATTCAGCAGGAATCAGGTATTCTCTCATGCTGAAATTATTTTCCCGGCCTCAGTTTACGGACAGCCGCACCAGCCTGCCACATTTCAGAATCACGCAGTTCTTTGAGTTCACCATCCAGTCCCTGTCTGTAATCTGGTTTGCTGTTGGTATCGATGCTGCGCTGTGCTTCGTTTCCTTTGGCCACTTCGCTGTAAAGTTCCTCAAATACCGGTTTGGTGGCATCCCTGAATTTTTTCCACCAGTCGAGGGCGCCTCTTTGGGCTGTAGTCGAGCAGTTGGCGTACATCCAGTCCATACCGTTTTCAGCCACCAGGGGCATAAGGCTCTGGGTAAGTTCTTCCACTGTTTCGTTGAATGCTTCGGAAGGTGTATGACCGTTGGCACGGAGGGTTTCGTACTGGGCGGCAAAAAGTCCCTGGATGGCGCCCATCAGGGTTCCGCGTTCTCCGGTAAGGTCGGAATAAACCTCATTGCGGAAAGTCGTTTCAAACAGATAACCCGAACCCACGCCGATACCCAGAGCGATTACCCGGTCCCTGGCGCGACCCGTGGCATCCTGGAATATGGCATAACTTGAGTTAAGCCCGGCGCCCTGAAGGAACAGCCGGCGGAGGCTGGTACCTGAACCTTTGGGGGCAATCAGGATCACATCCACATCGGGAGGAGGAACGATGCCCGTCCTTTCTTTATAGGTTATGGCGAAGCCATGGGAGAAATAAAGTGCCTTGCCGGGGGTCAGGTGTTTCTTCACAGTTGGCCAGACAGCAATCTGGGCTGCGTCGGAAAGTAGGTACTGAATGATGGTGGCTTTCTCACAGGCCTCTTCAATGTCGAACAGGGTTTTTCCGGGTTCCCAGCCGTCGGCAACGGCCTTGTCCCAGGTTTTTGAGTTTTTGCGCTGACCGATAATCACATTGAACCCGTTGTCTTTCAGGTTCAGACTTTGTCCGGGGCCCTGGACTCCGTAACCAATGATGGCTATGGTTTCATCTTTTAACACTTCCCGGGCTTTTTCCACGGGGAATTCTTCGCGGAGGACCACATTTTCCTCAACTCCTCCAAAATTGATTTTTGCCATTTTCTTATTGTTAATAATATGTTGAACGATAGTAAATTAATCCATACTGTCGAGGAACGCATCCCTCTCATTCAGGAATTCTGACAACCTTTCGATAGGGTCTCTGGTTAAGGCGACCCTGCCTGACCTTATAAACTGCATAACCTTAAACTGGTTAAGTTGTTCAAATAAAGCCTGGGTTTCTTCCTTGTGCCCGGTTTTTTCGATAACGGTGTATTCCCGGGTGATCTCCAGGATACGGGCTCCGGAATTCCTGACGATGTTCTCTATCTGATCGCTGTCGTACAATGCTTCGGTCGGGACCTTGTAAAGGGCGATTTCCTGATAAATCATTTCTTCATTGGTGTGGTAGAATGCTTTCAGCACATCCACGATCTTTTCGATCTGGGATACTACCTTTTTGACTGAATCTTCCGAGGTGTGGACCACGATGGTGAACTTGTAAACCCCGGAAATGGCCGATTCGGATACCGTCAGGCTTTCAATGTTGATTTTCCGGCGTGTAAAAACTATGGTGATTCTGGTCAGCAAACCGATATGGTTTTCTGAAAATACGGTGATATTAAATTCTCGTTTCATAATGCTCATTTTTTTTCTTGTTGATGTTAAGGTTCCAGCAGGATATGGGAAACAGAGGCACCGGATGGTACCATCGGGAAAACGTTGTCCTCTTTTTCCACCACTACTTCAAGGAGATAAGGTCCGTCGAAGCTGACCATTTCAGCTATGGCCTCATCGAGGTTCTCGCGTGAGGAGACCTTTTTTCCTTCCATTCCGAAACCTTTGGCAATCATCAGGAAGTCGGGATTCACCAATTCGGTGAAAGAATATCTTTTTTCGAAGAAAAGCTGCTGCCACTGCCGCACCATACCCAGAAAGTTGTTGTTGAGCAGGATGATCTTGACCGGCAGTTTATTCTGGACAATGGTCCCAAGTTCCTGAATGGTCATCTGGAAACCACCGTCACCGATGACGGTAACGACTGTCCGGTCTGGAGCCGCTAACTGAGCGCCCATTGCGGCCGGGAGCCCGTAACCCATGGTGCCCAGACCTCCGGAGCTGACAAAACTTCTGGAGTGTTTGAACCTGAAATACCTTGCAGCCACCATCTGGTGTTGTCCCACATCGGTTACCAGGATGGCTTCGTTATTGGTTTTTTCCGATATCAGGCTGATGGCTTCACCCATGGTAAGCCCTGCCTTGGTAGGGTGCAGGTCTTTTTCGATCACTTTCTCAAATTCAGTCTGATAAGCCTTGTTGAATTGATCAAGCCATTCTTTATGTGAATTCTGTTTTACATTGTCGGTAAGCATTTTAAGAGATTTTTTCGCATCTCCCAAAACAGCCACATCAGCTTTGATGATCTTATTGATTTCGGCGGGATCGATATCGAGATGGACGATTTTTGCATCTCTGGCATAGGCAGATACCTTTCCGGTTACCCGGTCATCGAACCGCATGCCCACGGCGATAATCAGGTCGGCTTCGTTGGTCAGTACATTGGGCCCATAGTTGCCGTGCATACCCAGCATACCCACGTTAAGTGGATGTTCTGAGGGCAGGGCAGATAGGCCCAGGAGTGTCCATGCTGCAGGAATCCCGGTCTTTTCGATAAATGCCTGGAGTTCTGCTTCAGCGCGGGAAATGATAACCCCCTGACCAAACAACAGCAGTGGCCTTTTGGACTGGTCGATTAATTCTGCAGCTTCTTTAACCTTGAAAGGATCGACCGGATTTTCAGGAACATAACTTCTGATTTTTCTGCACTTTTTATAGTTGAACTCCAGTTCGCCAAACTGGGCATCCTTGGTAATGTCTAACAACACCGGACCAGGCCGGCCGGTCTGGGCGATAAAAAATGCCTGGGCAATGGCCTCGGGAATCTCTTCCGGAGTGGTAATCTGGTAGTTCCATTTGGTAATGGGCATGGAGATGCCGAGCACGTCTGACTCCTGGAAGGCATCGGTGCCCAGCAGGGGAGAAGCCACCTGTCCTGTTATACAGACCATGGGTATTGAATCGATCATGGCATCTGCAATCCCGGTAACCAGGTTGGTAGCACCCGGACCGGAAGTGGCGAAGCATACCCCTGCCCTGCCGGTTATTTTTGCGTACCCTTCAGCGGCATGGGCTGCACCCTGCTCATGCCTGGTCAGGATGTGGGTAATTTTTTTGTCGTAGTCATAAAGACTGTCGTAAATAGGCATGATGGCTCCCCCGGGGTAACCGAAAATAACCTCAACGCCTTCCTCCAGAAGCGAGAGAATAACCGCTTCCGATCCGCTAACTTTCATTGGTTCCTTGTTCATATACTGAGATTTATTAATGTTCATTTTTTTTTGAGAAGTATCAGTTATCAGGTATCAAGTATCAGGTATCAAGAATCAAGAATCAAGACAACAGACATTAGACAATAGACATCAGACTTTTCCCAAATTATCGATTCACTAATTACTAATTACTAATCACTAATCACTAATCACTAATCACTTTTACCATTTACTGTTTACCGTTCACTGTTTACCGTTTACTGTTCACCATTTACCGTTCACCGATCACCGTTCACTCTACCAGCCTGATAGCTCCCTGGTCTGCCGAGGAGACCATGGCAGCGTAGGCTTTCAGGGCTTTGGATACATTTCTTTTTCTCGGTCCGGGTTGCCAGCCACCAGCACCTTTTTGATCTTCTTCGGCACGTCTGCTGTTGAGTTCCTGGTCAGAAACCATCAGTTCGATCCGTCTTGCCGGGATATCGATTTCGATGGGGTCGCCGTCCCTGACCAGTCCGATATTGCCACCAGAAGCAGCTTCCGGGGAAATATGACCGATGGAAAGACCGCTGGTCCCTCCGGAAAACCGGCCATCGGTTATCAATGCGCACTGCTTGTCCAGTTTCACGGCTTTCAGGTAAGAGGTGGGGTAGAGCATTTCCTGCATCCCGGGGCCACCTTTGGGGCCTTCGTACCGGATAACCACCACGTGGCCCGGTTGAACGGCGTCACCTAAAATTCCGTTTACGGCGTCATCCTGGGAGTTAAACACTTTGGCGGTTCCTTTAAATCTGAATACCGAAGGATCCACACCGGCTGTTTTTACGATACAACCTTTTTCGGCCAGGTTTCCGTATAAAACCGCTAATCCGCCGTCCTTATTATAAGTATGTTCTATATCTCTGATACAGCCATTGGAACGGTCGCGGTCGAGTTCTTTATAATAGCTTTCCTGGGATCCCATGACGAGGTTACGTCCGCCGCCGGGAGCCGATTTGTAGCGCCTCAGGGCATCTTCGCTGACATCAGGATTCATGATGTCGTAACCGGCGATAGCCTGCGCCATGGTTTTACGGTCAATACGGGGCACGGACGTGTCGAGGAGTCCGCCGCGATCCATTTCAGCAAGAATGCCCAGGATTCCGCCTGCGCGGTTCACGTCCTGGATATGGTAGTGGGAGCTGGGTGCAACCTTGCACAGGTTTGGTGTGATTTTGGAAAGGCGGTCAATATCCTTCATGGTAAAATCGACCCCTGCTTCGTAAGCGATGGCTAACAGGTGCAGGACCGTATTGGTGGAACCACCCATGGCGATATCGAGTTTCATGGCATTTTCGAAGGAGGCTTTTGAGCCGATATTTCTGGGGAGAACCGATTCATCGCCATCGCGGTAATAGGCCCAGGTGGCTTTTACGATGGTTTCGGCCGCTTCTTCGAAGAGTTTTCTTCGATTGGCATGGGTGGCCACGATGGTGCCGTTACCGGGCAGTGCGAGTCCGATGGCCTCGGCCAGGCAGTTCATGGAGTTGGCGGTAAACATACCGCTGCAGGAACCGCAGGTTGGGCAGGCTTGTTTTTCCATTATGGAGAGCTGCTCTTCCGAAACATCCTGGTCAACGGCCATCACCATAGCATCGACCAGGTCGTAGAATTTACCGTCGATTTCACCGGCTTCCATAGGTCCGCCGGATACAAAAACTGCGGGGATATTGAGGCGCATGGCAGCCATAAGCATACCGGGGGTAATTTTGTCGCAATTGCTGATACAGACCATGGCATCCACCTGATGGGCGTTGCACATATATTCGACGCTGTCGGCGATCACATCGCGTGAAGGCAGGGAGTACAGCATTCCGTCGTGTCCCATGGCGATGCCGTCATCCACGGCAATGGTATTGAATTCCGCGGCATAGCATCCTTTTTGTTCGATAAGGGATTTAATCATCTGGCCCACAGGGTGCAGGTGGGTATGGCCCGGCACGAACTGGGTGAATGAGTTAACTACAGCGATAATAGGTTTTCCGAAATGTTCCTCTTTCATACCGGCGGCCCGCCAGAGGCTTCTGGCGCCGGCCATTCTCCGGCCCTGGGTTGAGATACTGCTTCGTAATAAGTTTTTCATAAAAAGGATAAAAATTTCTTTTATAAAAAAAAGCCTTTCCCTGTTACTGAGAAAGGCCTGTGTTTCTTTTTATTCCACACATATACCGGACCCTCCTCAGCTACTGCCAAGAATGACCACCACTAGAATAATAATATATGCAGGATATAATTTCATCATTTCAAATCGACGTGTATGGCGGCAAATGTAAAAATTAAATTTAAACACAAAACGAAAATGAAAGTAAAATGCGGTTTTTTGTTAAAAAAGTTAAGGAAATTAATATTGCAGATAAGAAACCGGCGCCGCTGGCTTGATGTTTTAAACTTTGGGGTTGAAAGTTTGATGTTTGGTATCGATGGCTTTGGTTTTGGAAGTTTATGATCAGGAGTGTTTGTAGTTTGGGTATTAGGTGAATAATTACAGGTTTAAGGGGAATTGTCCGGGAGTTTCAGCTTTGGGACTATTTGAACCGTCTTAATCCTACTTTATCTGGAACATGGTCTTGGACAACACCTTGAAAGGTTCACCTTGGGTCAAAGTTGAAACAAGTTTCAATTCCATGCTGGTACGATTGATAGGGTCTATTGCCCGGCAACAAAAATGTTCCGAGCGTTTGCCTTTCCTTGCCAACAATTTCCTTGTCGATTCATTTCTCATGCCTCGTTTTGAAAATAATCAGACTATAGGTTTCAGTATCCATTATTTCTTATAAATAATATTAATTTCGGGCTGTTCATTTTCAGGTTTAGAGATTGTTCAGCATATCACTCTGTTAAGAAACTAAGTGGCGCTAATCAATTCCAATGATAGCTGCAATTATTCTTTTTGACAAAACAGAAGCCAGCTATCCATTTGGTTTTTACTGCTTTTTAAGTATTCCGGCATTCATTTAAACGCATAAATTACAGACAATTAGATTCTTATTAAATTTTTAGTGAATTGTTCGGGGTATTTGAAATGCTGCTGGAAATTTGGCTATTTTGAGTAAACTAATCCGGGTCAAAAATGGAGATAATTATGGGTAACAGCAACCAAAGCATCAAAGAATATATTTATAAGCACATACATTTCTTCTCCTCCGCGGAGGTGGTCAGCCGCGGGCGGCAATTATACCAAAATGGCAAGGTGATTTTTGATGAATACATTGAAAAAACCGATAGCTGGAAATTTACAGTAATTGGATCTCAACGATATCAGGTTCTGGTCAAAGGAGTAAACAGCCAAAGCATACAAACCAGTTGTACCTGTCCGTTCGACTGGAACGTCAATTGCATACATGCTGTATCAGCATTGATGTTTGTGTCGGATAACCTTGGCAACCAATTACAACTTCAGCAAAAAAAACTGGCACTAAACATACCTTTAAATACAAGGTTTGGGAAGGACAATGGATTTGAAATTGATCCATATCAAACTATTGATCTTGAGTTTATCAGGAGAAACACGACTCCGTATATTGCAAGTCAACTGGCTTACATTCGAATTGATGAATCCTATCGTAAGGTTGAAATTACAAGCGAGTCGGCGGTGTTTATGGGCTCCGGTTCAGATGAGACCATAAAATTCTACAAAGAAGACGGCAAAGTACTGGTAACCTCTTCAGGAACAGCCAATGCTCAGAAATTAACGCTCACCGAGGCGAGGTGCCTTTCAGTAATTGCCAGATCTCCCATGCCCTATTTTCTGGGAGATGTGTTCAGCGGAAAGATTCTCTCAGGCCAAAAGGATTTGATGAAAAATTTTGGTTTGCCGGAGAGCACTGCCTTTGATGATTTTTTTTCTTATGCCTTCACCGTTAAAAACGGCCTGATGTATTACCCCTCAAAAAGCGGGCACGGACTGGTACCGGTTACAACAAAAGGCGATAATTATATTGTTGATTATTTCAGAAAGCTTAACAATAATGAATATTTTCTGGATAAACTTCCGAAGAGAACAGAGCAAAGGGAATTAGGCTTTGTGCTTGCAAAAGGTTTCCATGGTTCCATTGATCCGGGGTATCATTATGATGACTTTTTTGACGAGGAAGAAGATGAATTTGACGAAGATGAGTTTGACGGAATCAGCGAGAATCTTGCCTACAGAATTATCCCGATTGTAGGCAAACCTCCAAAAAATAATCCATCTGTTTTTACGTCGCACATTGCTGAATATGATCCAGGAATGGATGGCATATATATAATCAGCAAGAGCGAAAACACCGAGAGACTGTTGGGGTTAATTGATTCGATTAATGAAAGAAATGACACCGGTTTTCAACTGATGAGAGAAGCTTTTGATTGTTTGCTTCAGGAGAAATATGTTTTTGGATTGAAAAAGAAAGCACGTACCATCAGAAAGAAAGACCTTGTTGAAATCAGGCTTGCCCCCGAACCTTACGATGTGGTTTTTGAGGTATCGAAAACAGAAGATTTTTTAGCCCTCGAGCTAAAGCGAAAAACGGATAAATCTGTCAGAAAGCGAACCGTATTCGCCTCTCGCCCGGAGGACAATTATTTTTATGTGACCGGGAATACCTTCTATTTTGCGAAAAGCGAAAAGGTGGCACAGGCGATGGCTGGGTTTCCTGAAATCATAAAAATGGTTGCTGCATTTAAAGATGAGTTTTTCCTGAATGTGATAGAGCCTGTTTCCAGAAATTTTGAAGTCAGGTTTAAAAAGGATACGTTCGAAAGTGTATCAATCGAACTTGATTTCCGGAAGAAGCAGCTGTTCCTTTCCGAACGTAATGATTATGTTGTATTTACTCCCTGTGTGGAATATGAAAACAATGTTTCTGCTGTGCTGAATACCACCGGAAATATCCTGGTGAAAAACGGAAATGTAATTACTTCGTATATCCGGAATTTTGAATTGGAAAACGATTTTTTGGAATCGCTTACTGAATTGCACCCCGATTTTGAAAATCAGAAAAGCAGGAAGCTGTTTTACCTGCATTACAGCGATTTCACAAAAAATATGTGGTTTTATACATTTTTCGACCGGTTGCAGGCCCTCAACGTAGAATTGTTTGGACTGAAAGAGCTGAAAAGCTTCCGGTATTCGCCATATCAGGGCAAAATCAATACAACAGTTTCATCGGGGCAGGACTGGTTTGAGGTGGATATTGCCGTGCGTTTTGGCGACAATCGCGTTACGCTGAACGACATCAAAAAGGCAGTCATCAACAAACAACGATATATTCAGCTTAAGGATGGTTCCGTGGGCATATTGCCGTCGGAATGGTTTCATAAGCTCGAAAAGTATTTCAGAATCGGTGAAATTAAAAAAGATAAGCTGGAAATATCTAAGCTCCGGTTTTCCATTCTTGACGAGCTGCTCGAAAATGTTACGGATGAAGGAATCTTACTAGAAATTGCCGAAAAGAAGCAGCGGCTAAAGCATTTCACGCAAATTGGCGAAACCAAAGTTCCAAAACAGATAAAAGCCTCTTTGCGACATTACCAGAAAGAAGGCCTCAACTGGCTGAATTTTTTGGACGAAATGCAATGGGGCGGCATACTGGCCGACGATATGGGTTTGGGAAAGACCTTACAGGTGCTTGCATTTTTACAGCTTCAGACAAATCAGAAGAAAGGCGTGAACCTGATCGTTGTGCCTACCACATTGCTTTTTAATTGGAAGAACGAGTTGAAAAAATTTGCCCCTCAATTGAAAACACTCTATTACTACGGCACCGACAGGGAAAAGACTACCAGCGATTTCACTCAATACAACCTGATTATTACTACGTATGGTATTTTGGTCCGCGACATAGAGATTCTTAGTCAGTACCGGTTTAATTATGCGGTGCTGGATGAATCGCAGGCCATAAAAAACCCGGCATCACACCGTTACAAGGCTGCCAGTCTGATTGTTGCAAGAAACAAAATTGCACTCACCGGTACGCCTATCGAAAACAGCACCTTCGATTTATTTGCGCAAATGAGTTTTGCCAACCGCGGATTTTTTGGCAGCATTCAAAAATTTAAGGAGAATTATTCAATCCCCATCGATAAAGAGGGCAATGAAGCAATTGCGGTAGAATTGAATAAATTGATCAACCCGTTTGTGTTACGGCGCACCAAGGAAATGGTGGCACCCGAACTCCCCGATAAAACCGAAGATATTATTTATTGCGAAATGGAACCGGGCCAACGACGAATTTACGATGCATACCGCAATGAATACCGCAACCGTTTGCTCGACAAAATTGACCAGGATGGCATGGAGAAATCTAAAATGATGATATTGGAGGCGTTAACCCGCCTGCGGCAGATATGCGATTCGCCGGCTCTTTTAAATTCTGATGAAATTTCTGAAAACGAATCGGTAAAGATTAAAGAGCTGGTGCGGCACATCACCATGAAAACGGGCCGGCATAAAATTCTGGTTTTCTCACAATTTGTACGAATGCTGGGTCTGATTCGCGACGAACTGTCAAAGCTGAATATTGAATTTGAATACCTCGACGGGCAAAGCAGCAGTAAACAACGCGAACAATCGGTCAATCATTTTCAGGAAAATGAGAACCTCAGGGTATTCCTCATCAGCTTGAAGGCTGGGGGAACAGGGCTGAACTTAACAGCTGCCGACTATGTGTATGTTGTTGATCCCTGGTGGAATCCTGCGGTTGAAAACCAGGCCGTCGACCGTTGCCACCGCATCGGGCAGGATAAAAAAGTTTTTGCTTACCGTATGATTTGCACCAACACGGTGGAAGAGAAAATCCTGGATCTTCAAAGTAAAAAGACAAAAATTGCCGGCGACATCATCCAGTCAGATGAAAGTATTTTGAAAAAGCTGGATAAGAACGACATAACCGCATTATTTGAATAGCTACAGGTGAATAACCGCAGAGAATTTTTATTTTGTGAAAACAAGAAAATACTACATATAAAGTGAATTTTGGTTTCCTTCGAGAATGTCATACGAGCCACAACGTGTTTCAATTCCACGCTGGTACGATTGATAGCTCTTTGAAATAGCATTAAATACTATTCCATCTGGTTTCAATTCCACGCTGGTACGATTGATAGTTATGGGGACGATAATAGGGAGAGCGGCTTCGATGTTTCAATTCCACGCTGGTACGATTGATAGGTCAGGGGCAACACAATTGTGTCAGGTTCATCTTTGTTTCAATTCCACGCTGGTACGATTGATAGGGCAAGAAGACCAACATCGGCACAACGATAATGCGTTTCAATTCCACGCTGGTACGATTGATAGCCCGATCCGATCGGGGAGCATCGCGCCTTTTGTCGGGTTTCAATTCCACGCTGGTACGATTGATAGAAAACGGCTCAGGAATGGTCGCCATCGGTAACTTCGTTTCAATTCCACGCTGGTACGATTGATAGGAAATTTTGCCGATAGATAATGAGGGTATTGCTTGTTTCAATTCCACGCTGGTACGATTGATAGTTTGACCCCTTGGTCGTAAACCCACGGTTAATTAGTTTCAATTCCACGCTGGTACGATTGATAGAAGGCAGGCAAGACAGGAGGTAAGGCTTTCGCTGATGTTTCAATTCCACGCTGGTACGATTGATAGAACTTCTGGGCGGGGGTTGATTATGCCGATGACTCGTTTCAATTCCACGCTGGTACGATTGATAGCACTCACCAGTACTGGCGACGGACAAATAAACGTGTTTCAATTCCACGCTGGTACGATTGATAGTCCGGATCGACTCTTTATGCTGGTATTCCTGGTCGTGTTTCAATTCCACGCTGGTACGATTGATAGTATTCTTCCAGACTGCCATCCCTAAGCGTGGTTCTGTTTCAATTCCACGCTGGTACGATTGATAGTTCTTGTCGGTTGGTTTGATCAGCTGCAGATAGTCAAGTTTCAATTCCACGCTGGTACGATTGATAGAGCCAGCTGGTGTTCAATAAGTACGCAGGAACCTAGTTTCAATTCCACGCTGGTACGATTGATAGCTGAGATACTAAGCCTTCATTCAGATATCTTTCCTGTTTCAATTCCACGCTGGTACGATTGATAGTCCGGATCGACTCTTTATGCTGGTATTCCTGGTCGTGTTTCAATTCCACGCTGGTACGATTGATAGAGATAAGATAAAAATATGAATGAATTATTCTCTTGTTTCAATTCCACGCTGGTACGATTGATAGTGAGCCACAAAATCACAGTTGCAAAAGAAACCCTGTTTCAATTCCACGCTGGTACGATTGATAGAAACAACCTGAGAATTCCTTCCTGAAGAGTATCCGTTTCAATTCCACGCTGGTACGATTGATAGACAGCGGACAACATCGCCGATGCTTACCGCTCCACCGTTTCAATTCCACGCTGGTACGATTGATAGATCAGATAGCCTATCGGGTCATCAGATAGCCTACGTTTCAATTCCACGCTGGTACGATTGATAGTACTTCAGATTCCGGTAGTGCAGGAGCATTCACTTGTTTCAATTCCACGCTGGTACGATTGATAGAATTTGTGTCGTCGGGGCCGCAGCCGTTTCTCTAGTTTCAATTCCACGCTGGTACGATTGATAGTGTCCGGTTCTGCAAACTAAAACCTGTTGATTAAGTTTCAATTCCACGCTGGTACGATTGATAGTTCGATCTTCCTGATGCTGTCGTTCACCACCTCCGTTTCAATTCCACGCTGGTACGATTGATAGGCAGTTCGGTACACAACAAACTGAGATAATAGGTTGTTTCAATTCCACGCTGGTACGATTGATAGTGACAAAAGCGGTAAGGTTATCGGATTCTCCGGCGTTTCAATTCCACGCTGGTACGATTGATAGTTATAGAACTCAAACAGAAGGGACGAAGCCACTGGGGAGTTTCAATTCCACGCTGGTACGATTGATAGAAGGTAATTAGCCAGAACCGCCTCAGCTGCTGACGTTTCAATTCCACGCTGGTACGATTGATAGCTAACCGAATACATCATCGCCTTTGTGGCGTTTCGTTTCAATTCCACGCTGGTACGATTGATAGTTACAATTTTGATCGCAGTCATTGCACGAATTACGTTTCAATTCCACGCTGGTACGATTGATAGTGTCTGCACATCATTCCCCTTTTTCTTTATGGCCCGTTTCAATTCCACGCTGGTACGATTGATAGTCCCATGCAGCATTGTTATTGCCGCCACGGTAATGTTTCAATTCCACGCTGGTACGATTGATAGCACAACCAGCTGAACATCCCTAACCCGGAATCGGCCGTTTCAATTCCACGCTGGTACGATTGATAGATCCTTCAGATGTGAGCGCATTGTTAACTGCCCGCGTTTCAATTCCACGCTGGTACGATTGATAGTAAACCTTTGCCCAGCCTCCAACGAGTTTTTCTT
>JAUWAB010000166.1 GCA_030602265.1 Prolixibacteraceae bacterium
GAGGTTCCGGCTGCGCTGACGGTTGATGAGGCCTGGCAGCTGGTCGAGGTTTCGGAGCGAACCCGGAAGCATTGCATGATGCTGGAGAATTGCTGTTATGACTTCTTTGAGTTACTTACCCTGAACCTGGCACGCCAGGGCTTTTTCGGGGAGATTGTACATGGTGAAGGGGCCTATATTCATGACCTCCTCGACCTCAATTTCGATAAGAACGGATATGCCGGTATGTGGAGACTAAGGGAAAATATGCGTCAGGGTAATCTTTATCCCACTCATGGCCTGGGGCCGGTCTGCCAGATCATGAACATTAACAGGGGAGACCAGATGGAATACCTTACCTCGATGCAATCTGCTGATTTCATGATGTCTTCTCATGCTGAAAAACTGGCTTCAACAGATGATTTCTATAAGGAATTTGTGGGTAAAGGCTACCGTGGCAATATGAATACCACCCTGGTACGCACCATCAAAGGCCGTTCCATCATGATTCAGCACGATGTGACCAGCCCGAGGCCGTATTCCCGGATTCATCTGGTGAGCGGAACCAAGGCGTTTGCATCGAAATGGCCTTCGCCGGCTCGTATTGCCCAGGGGCATGGCTGGATCAGCAACGAAGAATTAAAAAATCTGGAAGAACAATATACACCTGAGATTGTAAAGCATGTGGGCGATATCGCCCGGCAAATCGGCGGCCATGGCGGAATGGATTTTATGATGGACTGGCGCCTGGTCGACTGCCTGCGGAACGGTCTTCCACTCGATCAGGATGTTTATGATGCTGCCCTCTGGAGTGTTATTCTGCCGTTGAGCACTGAATCTGTCGCCAACCGGTCAAATTCGGTTGATGTACCTGATTTTACCTGCGGGGCTTGGAAGACCAATATTCCGGTGGATACCACCTTAAACGGCGGCGGGACAACCGGCGTGAAAACGGCAGACCAGAAATCCGCATCGCAGCAACTGTCTGTCTAACAATTTTCTATAAGCTGCAGTGTTTCCGGTCAATTGAAATGACCAGTTCAGGGCAGAGTACAGTAGCCGCTAAGAATATTGCTGTTCCCTGTCACTGGCGGTGGTTTGGTTTTTGATTTATTCGGTATACAAATAAAAAGAGGCTGTCCCGGATTATGGAGACAGCCTCTTCAGAATTGACTGAATTCCGGTGG
The DNA here is from genome assembly GCA_030602265.1 of Prolixibacteraceae bacterium. Lineage (GTDB taxonomy): Bacteria > Bacteroidota > Bacteroidia > Bacteroidales > Prolixibacteraceae > UBA1413. Next base: position 1,167 of record JAUWAB010000166.1, read on the forward strand.
CAGCCCGGCCGGGCGTAGGTGTCTACAGGTAGGACAATATGGTATCCATTCTTTTGGATATATCCTGAAGGTGATTTCTGTCGCCGGCGGGGACTTCGGCGGTGAGCCACCCTCCTTTGTGGTTGATTTCGCTGACGGTTTTCATCACTGCCGGCCAGTTGATGTCGCCCTCCAGCAGGTTTACCTTAAATCCGTCCCTTAGTCCGGAGGTATTCATTAGCTCCCTGCTGAATTCCTTGATGTGAAGTTTCATGATTCTGGTATTCAGTGTCTTGATCCAGTGTTCGGGCCATCCGTAGCGTAAAATATTACCGATGTCAAAATACCAGCCGATAAGGGGATGGTTGATTTCGTCGACAAACCGGCGGGCTTCAACCGGGCTCAGGATAAAGTTGTTCCAGACGTTTTCCAGTCCGATTTGGATTCCCGTCTGTTCGACAAAGGGGATCAGCCTGCGGATGGAGTCCTGGGCGGTAATATAGGCCTGTTCATAGGATACTTTTTCATTGACCACACCTGGCACGACCAGTACCGTATCTCCGCCCATCTTTTTAACCTCTTCGAGTGAGGTGGCTACCGAGCGGATACACTCTTCCCTGACTTTCGGGTCGGGGTCTGACAGCGGTTTCGACCAGTGGTCCTTGTTGACGGCACAGGGAAGTTCGATTCCTGCCTTATCTCTGGCTTCAAGGATTTCGGACATGTTGAATTCGACCGGGCTGTTGAGTTCGATGCCGTCGAACCCCAGGTCTTTTACCAGTTTAAATTTGTCGGCCATGGACAAATCTTCGCGGATCATTCCGTATCCTAAACCCTTTTTCAGGGTAACCTTTGCGGGTGCAGGGTTCGTTTGGGCGGCCGCCGAGGCAAGGGGTGCAGCCACTGCCGAGGCCCCCGC
>JAUWAB010000124.1 GCA_030602265.1 Prolixibacteraceae bacterium
AGCCCGGCATGAAAAAGGGCATCATTCAGTTGCCGGTAGTCCGCAATAGTTCTCATAACCGGCGTTCCGTCGGGCCGTTGAAAGTCAACCCTATTGATATCCTGCGGATTGGCGTCAATAACCCAGTTAAAGAGGTTGAATGAGTTGGGGCCTCCGCTCCTGCCCTCTTTGTCTTTGTTCAATGCGAGCAGCACCCCGTTGTCCGGACAAAAGGAGTCACATCCGATGCGCTGGATTACCTCCATTGAGTAGAAAGTTATACTCAGGCGCTGCAAACCTGCAGGCCGGAAAATTTACGGGGACTCTGCAAATCAGGATTTTCAGCATGATTGTTCATGCATTGATCGCTGCAGCAATTATTCAATCTTTTACGGCAGTCGTCGCACTGGATAAAAAGCTTGTGGCACGGGTCCCAGGCGCAGTTGATGTGGGTATCGCAGGGGGCCCCGCAGGTATGGCACTGGCTGATGATGTCGGGGGTAATCCGCTCGCCAAGGCGTTCATCGAAAACAAAGTTCTTACCGATGAACCGGGAAGCAAGGTTCTGCTGTTTGATTTCCGCGGCATAGGCAATCACCCCCCCATGAAGCTGGTTTACATCGGTAAATCCGTGGTGGCGCATCCAGGCGCTGGCCTTCTCACAGCGTACGCCGCCGGTGCAGTAAAGCAGTATTTTGCGGTCCTTCTGGTTAGCTAACTGTTCCACCACCATCTGCACCTCATCCCTGAAGGTAAAGGCATCCGGACAAATCGCATTTTCAAACCTGCCGACCTCGCTTTCATAGTTGTTGCGCATGTCCACCACAATCACATCCTCCCGGCCGGCCAGTTCGTGGAATTCGAGCGGAGAGAGATGGGTTCCCACGTTGGTCACATCAAATACATGATCGGTGAGCCCGTCGGCCACTATTTTCTTCCTGACCTTTATAGCCAGTTTCAGAAATGAGCGCCCGTCATCCTCCACCGCCCATTTCAGGGGCATACCGGCCAGTCTGGGATCAGATTCCAGAAACTCCAGGAACTCCCCTACCCGATGCTCCGGCAGGCTCATCTGGGCATTGATGCCTTCTTGCGCCACATAGATGCGGCCGTAACACTGCAGATGGTCAAGCGCCATGTATAGTTCATCCCTGAATCCCTGGGGATCTTCGAGGTAAACATACCGGTAGAAGGAGAGCGTTCGTCTCCTGAAGGTTTCGGCATTAAGCCGGGCCAGCAGCTGCGGCCTGCCCATACGGTTGTGAAGCAACATGTAAAGAAATTTTAAAAAACGGCACAAATATAAGCATATCGGACTATTTTATCTGCTATTAATATAATTTCAACCCCAGAACCGGGGTTTAAGTTCATTAGCTAACTTTAATCACAAAAATGAGATATACCATGACAGGGATGATTGCCCGCTTAGCCAGCAAATACCGGAAATTCCATGAAAACTGACGTTGTTATTGCAGGCCAGGGCCTTGCAGGATCATTGTTAGCGTGGGAACTGCTTCGTTACGGGATTGAATTCAGGGTATTTGATCCGGGTGACGGGAGAAGTGCCTCAAAGGCTGCCGGTGGCTTATACTATCCGCTGGCAGCCAGAAAACTGAAAGAAGTGGAACTTTCGGCACAGCAATTGCCTCTGATGTATAATACTTTCAGGGAAATCGAAAAAATCATTGGCAAACAATTTCTTTTTGAAAGACCCTCCCTGAAACTTATCAGGGACGATGAACTGGAAAAATGGGCTAAGGCACAACAAAATGACCTGGCTCACCTGATCAGCGATATCATCCCCGGCATTCAACTGAAAGGCGTTGTACCGGGATACCATGGAGTAGTCATTTCAGCATCGGGGTTTGTTGATGTACCTGGATTTATCAGTGCCACCCGTGACTGGCTGGTTCATCATGGTCTTCTTGTTTCGGAAAAGGTATCAGGGGATAACATACAAGATTCCGGGAAACACCTCATTATCAATGGCAGTCATCAGGCAGGAAAACTCGTATTCTGCGAAGGGCCCGCTGCCGCGGTGAATCCTTTGCTGGCATCCGGCACCATCAGGATGAACAAGGGAGAGCTGATTGAGATTGAGGCTCCGGGACTTCAGGAAGATTATATTTTGAGGAAAGAAATTTTCGTGTTGCCAACCGGAAACTGCCGGTTTCGCGCGGGAGCCACCTACAGCCACGAATTTCATGATTATGAGCCAACTGAGGCAGGCTTACGGGAACTCACGTCAAAGCTGGACCAGATCATCGACACACCCTATAAAATAACGGGACACTGGGCCGGGTTGCGACCTACCACCCGCAATCGCCTCCCTGTATATGGCCCCCTGCCGGGAAACTCCCGGGTGTTTTTGCTTAACGGGTTGGGATCCAGGGGAGTTATTCAGGGCCCATGGTATGCCAATAAAATGGTAAAGTACCTTACCAATATTCCGGAATGATCAGAGTATCGTCCGGAAATAGTCAATGGTCTTTACAAGGCCTTCCTCAAGTTGTATCTCCGGCTCCCAGCCGAGTACCTGTGAGGCAAGTGTAATGTCGGGCTGACGCTGTACCGGATCATCCGGAGGCAGCGGCATACGGACAATTGTCGATTTTGACCCGGTAAGCCTGATTACCTTTTCAGCTAATTCCAGAATGGTGAACTCATTGGGATTACCAAGATTAACCGGCCCGGTAAAATCATCAGAAGTGGCCATAAGCCTTATCATTCCTTCAACGAGGTCATCCACATACTGAAAACTGCGGGTCTGGGATCCATCTCCGTATATGGTGATGTCCTGGTTCTGCAAGGCCTGTACAACAAAGTTAGACACTACCCTTCCGTCGTGCGGATGCATACGCGGGCCGTAGGTATTGAAAATCCTTGCAATCTTGATCCTCACCCTGTTCTGTTTGTGATAATCGATAAACAGGGTCTCCGCGGCGCGTTTTCCCTCGTCATAGCAGGAACGTTCGCCAATAGGGTTCACATTGCCCCAGTAGGTCTCCACCTGCGGATGAATCTGTGGGTCACCGTAAACTTCACTGGTGGATGCCTGCAGAACTTTCGCCCTTATCCTTTTCGCTAATCCAAGCATATTGATCGCACCCATCACTGAAGTTTTAATGGTTTTGATGGGATTATACTGATAATGGATGGGTGAGGCAGGACATGCCAGGTTATAGATTTCATCGACTTCGATGTAAAAGGGTGTTGTTACATCATGACGGATCAGTTCAAAAAAGGGATTTTTCAGGAGATGGATCACGTTTTGTTTTTGTCCGGTAAAGTAATTATCAAGGCACACCACTTCATTCCCATCATTAAGCAGCCTTTCACACAGGTGTGATCCGACAAAACCGGCGCCACCGGTTACAAGGATTTTTTTTCTGATCATAAGGGCAGTTTTTACTTATGCGAAGCGTTTCCAATGCTGAAATATTCAAATCCATGCCGGGCCATTTCGTCCTTATCATAGATATTACGCCCATCAAAGATTACCGGCTTATTCAGGAGTTTCCTGATCATCCTGAAATTAGGGAACTTAAACTCGTGCCATTCCGTCACAAGGGCGAGGCAGTCGGCATCTATCAAAGCATCATACTGGTCCTCAGCATAGATAACCGAATCATCCAGAACCTTCCGGGCTTCTTTCATGGAGACCGGATCATATGCCTTAACCTGGCCTCCGGCATTTAAAATATTCCTGATAATGTCGAGTGAAGGCGCTTCACGCATGTCGTCGGTCTGTGGTTTAAAGGACAATCCCCAAACGGCAATCGTCTTTCCGGCGAGATCACCATTAAAATAGTTCAGGATTTTTCTGAACAGAATCGACTTTTGATCCATGTTCACCTCTTCAACCGCTTTCAGGACACGCATTTCATAACCATAATCTGAAGCTGTCTTGATCAGTGCTTTAATATCCTTGGGAAAGCAGGAACCTCCGTATCCTATTCCGGCATATATAAATTTGGGGCCGATCCTTGAATCTGAGCCAATACCTTTTCGCACCATATTGACATCTGCACCAACTATTTCACAAAGGTTGGCAATATCGTTCATAAAGCTGATCTTGGTTGCCAGCATGGCGTTGGCGGCATATTTGGTCATTTCTGCAGAGGTGATATCCATAGTAATGATCGGATGCCCGTTCAGGGTAAAAGGTTTATACAACCGGTTGATCATGTCACGCGCTCTGGAAGAATCGAGTCCGACCACAATCCTGTCGGGTTTCATGAAATCCTCAATGGCCGCTCCTTCCTTCAGAAATTCCGGATTACTGGCCACATCAAATTCGACGGTTACCCCCCTGGCACGGAGCTCTTCCTCTATCGCAGCCCTGACTTTGGCAGCTGTTCCTACAGGTACTGTACTTTTGGTAACCACAAGCATGTAATCGTTCATGTACCTGCCACATTCCCTTGCCACTGCAATAACATGCTTCAGGTCGGCACTACCGTCCTCCCCGGGGGGAGTCCCGACAGCTATAAAAAGAACTTCTGTATTTACAACAGCATCGGCCAAACTTGTAGTAAAATCCAGCCTTCCCTTTTTCATGTTCCGAATCAGCATCTCTTCCAAACCGGGCTCATAAATAGGAACGATCCCATTCCTGAGATTCTCAATCTTCTGACTGTCAATATCAACACAAACCACCTCAATACCAACTTCAGCGAAACAGGTCCCTGTAACCAACCCGACGTAACCGCTTCCGACGATAGCAATTTTCATCCAGATCTTTAGTTTAATGAATATTAGTTTTACGGGTAAAAATAGTCATAAAGTATATGATAAAACAGAAAAAATAAACAGAAAAAAAAATGAGCTAACTATTCATCTCATGAATATCGGAAATCAGAAAATATCGATCCGGCCATAATGTAAAAATTGTTTAATATGCAGGCTTATATTATTGAACAATTTCACTGATAAATTGTATAAAGATTGTCGTTTACATTAATTCGCAGAACCAGAAAAATGGAACCACTTTTATCCAAAATGAGCATATTGTCAAAAGAATATTCTGAAAAAAGAGATCAGTTCAGAGGAATTTCAGAAAATTTCCGCACCCTCTTAAGAAGGACGGTTGACCGCGGACAGGATCCATCGGTGGCCAGGCACATTGAGCGGGGCAAATTATTAGCCCGGCGGCGCATACAGTTGCTTACCGATCCGAAGACCCCTTTCCTCGAGCTGTCGGCCCTGGCGGCCAACGGGCAGTACGGCGACCAGTTCCCTTCTGCGGGGGTGGTGACCGGAATCGGACTGATCCATGGCAGACCTGCAGTCATCGTAGCCAATGACGCAACCGTGAAAGGGGGCACCTACATCAGGGAAACCCTGAAGAAACATTTACGGGCGCAGGAGATCGCCATCCAAAACCATCTTCCATGTGTCTACCTGGTCGATTCGGGCGGAATTTTCCTTCCTGAGCAGGCTGAACTTTTTCCCGACCGGTATCATTTTGGCCGGATCTTTTACAACCAGGCCAAAATGTCGGCCGAAGGCATTCCACAGATTTCCGTGGTCATGGGATCCTGCACGGCAGGAGGGGCCTATGTGCCGGCCATGAGCGACCAGACCATCATGGTGAGGAACCAGGGGACCATCTTCATCGGAGGCCCGCCACTGGTGGAGGCGGCAACCGGGGAGACGGTCACAGCCGAAGAACTTGGCGGGGCGGAAGTACATACCACCATTTCGGGAGTTGCCGACCATATTGCCGAGGATGATGCCGACGCTTTGCGGATCTGCCGTTCCATTTTTGAAACCCTTCCTGTCCCAGATAAACAGCCTGTTGATCAGTACCCGGTTGAAGAACCGCTTTACGATCCCGAGGAATTGTACGGACTGGCGCCGGTCGACCTTAAAAAGCCGGTCGAGATATACGAGATTATCGCACGCCTTACCGACGGATCGCGCTTCAGTGAATTCAAGGCCGGTTACGGAACGACCCTGGTTACCGGATTTGCCCGGATAAACGGTTATACCACCGGCATCATCGCCAACAACGGCTTCCTCACTTCCGAGGCTTCCCTGAAGGGTGCCCACTTTATCGAACTCTGTAACTTCAGGAAAATTCCTTTGGTATTTCTCCAGAATATCACCGGATTTGTGGTGGGTAAAAAATATGAACACGAAGGCATTGCCCGGAACGGGGCCAAACTGATCCACGCCGTAGCCACCGCATCGGTGCCTAAATTTACTGTGGTCATCGGCGGCTCATACGGTGCAGGTAATTATGCAATGTCGGGAAGGGCCTACGACCCGAATTTCCTGTTTATGTGGCCCAATGCCCGGATCGGGGTAATGGGAGGAGAACAGGCTTCGTTTGTCCTGAACACCATCAAACAGAACCGGACCACTCCCAACGGCCCCTCCCTCACAGAGCAATTCGAGGAACAGAGTACGGCACTGTACAGTACATCCAGGATCTGGGACGACGGAATTATCGATCCGGCGGAAACCCGTAACGTGCTCTCCCTGGCAATATCCGTTTCACTCAACCACAAATGGCCTGAACCGAAAACGGGGATTTACAG
>JAUWAB010000028.1 GCA_030602265.1 Prolixibacteraceae bacterium
ATTCCTACATAGAAACTTTGTCCATCAAAGGTTTTTTCATTAACTTTCGTCCGCATAAGCTATTATTTTTAATTGTTTGATACATACGCAATTTATGAAATTTTAGCTTATGCATTTATTTTTCAAACATAACACCTTTGCATGAAAATCTATATCTTTATTAAAATTTTCTCTTAATACTTGGCGTCTTCGTTTCTTTGCGGTAAAATTACAAACTATGGAAGATTTCTTTATTCATCAAACGGCGGTGGTCGATGAAGGGGCCTCCATCGGGGCCGGTACCAAAATCTGGCATTTCTGCCATGTATCTTCGGGGTCGGTGATCGGCAACCATTGTGTCCTGGGCCAGAATGTCTTTGTGGCCAGTGAGGTTACCCTGGGCAATAATGTCAAAGTACAGAACAATGTTTCGATATATACCGGCGTAATATGTGAAGATGATGTTTTTTTAGGACCTTCGATGGTGTTCACCAATGTGATCAACCCCAGGAGCACCATTAACCGGAAAAGTGAATTTATGAAAACCCTGGTGAGGAAAGGGGCATCCATCGGGGCAAACGCTACCATAGTCTGCGGGGTTACCCTCGGACGTTATTGTTTTATCGGAGCCGGTGCCGTGGTTACCCGCGATATTCCCGAATATGCCCTGGTGGTTGGCAATCCTGCCCATCAGGTGGGGTGGATGAGTGAAGCCGGAGAGAAACTGGTGTTCATAGAAAGCCGTTATGCCCAATGTGCGGTTACCGGCGAAAAGTATGTGCTGGAAGGGGGTAAGGTCAGAAAAGTTTCCGGCAATTCAGGTGTAATGGTTTAACCTTTTCCTGAAAACGTTTTCTGATTGTATTCCGTTATCCGAAACTTCAATATTCCCCGGAAAACGGCAGTTGCATAATCTTCCGGGCCAGGTTTTTCCTGGAAAATTTTTCATACCCTTCGGGACTTACCTCCAGTTTGCCTTCCATAAAATCCGACCAGGTTTTCAGGATGTCTGACTTAATACCGTCAACCGCATCAAATCCTTGTACATAGCCTGTCCGCGTTTCCCGGATGATGTCCGCAAAATCCCCGTCGGGCGGTCCGATGGCCAGTATGGGCCTGCGAAGGGCCATATACTCATACATTTTCCCCGGAAGTATTCCCCTGACATTGGGGGCATCGTTCAGCGGTAACAGAAGCAATTGTGATTCAGCCAGAAGCCGGAGGCCTTCACGGTGTTTCATATGGCCGATCAGAACCAGATGATCACCAAGACCTTCCCTTTCGAGGTCGCGGAGAATGGTGTCGTCGGTCTGGCCGATCAGCTGTATTCTGAGTTTCATGCCGAACTCAGGATTTTCATTTTTGAGCATGCCTAACGCTTTCCACAATGCCGAAGGATTACGGTCACGGTTGAAGGCCCCGAAGTGGGAGAGGGTAAAGTGGCTGTAGTCCGGATCAACCTTAAAATCAAAGTCTTCCGGGTCGAATCCGTTATGGATTACCTCCACCTTTCTGCCTGCGATCTTCTCCGTGGTTTGTTTCAGGTAGGGGCTGACGGTGGTCACCACATCAGCAGATTGCAGAATCTTTCTCTCCATCCCTCGATGGATCTTGTCGGCCAAAGAGGTGAGTTTCAGCCGGTGATAGAAATCGATCTCCGTCCAGGGATCCCTGAAATCGGCTAACCAAGGGATCTCCGGGAAATATTTTTTCATTCCGGCACCGATCAGGTGCATGCTGTGGGGCGGTCCGGTCGTAACCATCAGGTCGACGGGGTTTTCCTTCAGGTATTTCTTCAGGAATTTCACCGAAGGCCTTACCCAGAATACGCGCGGATCGGGAATCAGGAAGTTGCCGCGCAGGAAAACGGAGAACCGGTCTTTCCAGTTGCCCCGGGAGGCTTCCGAAATATATCCTGCCTTGAATTCCGCGGATTTCTTTTTCCCGGTCAGCTTCCGGTAAAGATCATAAGGTTCCCGGATGGGCGTACGGATCACTTCCGTTGCCGGATGGACTTCTCTCAGCAGACTTTCATCCTGCACCGACGGATCCGGGTTTTCAGGAGTATAAACAACCGGTTGCCAGCCATTTTCGGGAAGATATTTCGACATTTTGAGCCAGCGCATCACCCCTCCGCCACCGCTGGGGGGCCAGTAATAGGTGATGATGAGTACCCGTTTCATATTCCTGGAGTTTTTAATTCCGAATGATATGGAATAAAAAGGCGGCCAATTTTGCCGCCCTTGTATTTATTTCAGTTTTTCAAATAATCTCCTGAAGCTGACTTCACCTGAGATAATATCCCGAAGGTTTTCAACCGGAACGCGTTCCTGCTCCATGGTATCCCTGTAGCGGATGGTTACCGTGTTGTCCTGCATGGTCTGGTGGTCGACCGTCACACAGAAAGGTGTCCCGATGGCATCCTGCCGCCGGTATCTCTTGCCAATGGAGTCTTTCTCGTCGTATTGGCAATTGAAATCGAACTTGAGGTGGTCGATGATCTCCCTGGCTTTTTCGGGCAGCCCTTCCTTCTTAACCAGTGGCATAACGGCCAGTTTAACAGGAGCAAGCACTGCCGGAATCCTCAGTACCGTGCGGATGTCTTTTTCCCCGTTGGCACCCGTGACCTCTTCCTCATGGTAGGCCGCGGATATTACCTGAAGAAACATACGGTCCACACCGATCGAGGTTTCCACCACATAAGGAACATACGACTCGTTCAGTTCAGGATCGAAATACCTGAGTTTTTTCCCTGAGAATTGTTCGTGCTGGGACAGGTCAAAGTCAGTTCTCGAATGGATTCCCTCCACCTCCTTGAATCCGAAGGGGAACCGGAATTCCACATCGACGGCTGCATTGGCGTAGTGGGCGAGTTTTTCATGCTCGTGAAAACGGTAGTTCTCAGCCCCGAATCCAAGTGCCTGGTGCCATTTCATGCGGGTCGTTTTCCATTGCTCGAACCAGTCGAGTTCAGTGCCCGGTTTCACGAAGAACTGGAGTTCCATCTGTTCAAATTCGCGCATCCTGAAAATAAACTGCCTGGCCACGATTTCATTGCGGAAGGCCTTTCCGATCTGGGCAATCCCGAACGGGATCTTCATCCTGCCGGTTTTCTGTACATTCAGGTAATTCACGAAGATCCCCTGTGCCGTTTCGGGCCTGAGAAACACCTTCATGGCCCCGTCGGCAGTCGATCCCATCTCAGTAGAGAACATCAGGTTGAACTGGCGTACATCGGTCCAGTTGCGCGTACCTGATATCGGACACGCGATCTCATTATCGATGATAATCTGTTTCAACTCTTCCAGGTTGCTGTCGTTCAGGGCATTGCTGAAGCGTTGGTGCAGCTCATCCCACTTCTGCTGGTTCTCCAGAACCCGGGCATTGGTTGTTCTGAACTGCTGCTCATCGAAAGCCTCTCCGAAACGCTTACGGGCCTTGTCGACCTCTTTCTGGATCTTGTCTTCGATTTTGGCTAACTGTTCTTCGATCAGAACGTCGGCACGGTATCTTTTTTTGGAGTCTTTGTTATCAATAAGCGGATCATTGAAGGCATCCACATGGCCGGACGCTTTCCAGATGGTGGGATGCATAAAAATGGCCGAATCGATACCTACCACGTTTTCGTGAAGGAGTACCATACTGTCCCACCAGTATTTTTTGATATTGTTTTTCAGCTCCACGCCATACTGACCATAGTCATACACAGCACTGAGCCCGTCATAAATTTCACTCGACTGAAATACATAGCCATACTCTTTGCAGTGGGCTACCAATTTTTTAAACACATCTTCCTGAGCCATAAAATCTATCTAATTTTTTTTGAATCGGTAAAATAAGTGAATTAATCGACTTCCTCGAAATCGACGTATTCCCCTGATTGGGCATTGCGGTTATTTTGGTTTGGTTTTTTTTCAATGGTAACTTCCCCTTCACGTTTACCCTGGCGCTGCTGTTCACGCATCTGCTGCTGCATCCTTGCCTGCATGTCATTGATGGTTTTCCTCAAAAGGAGGGGTACCACGAAACGGGTAATCAACCGCACTGCATAGAAAATGATGAGCAGTATCAGAACGGTCCGGATAAATCCAATTAAAAGTATTGTCGGGATCATTTCAATCTATTCCTTTATTTAAAATGTATAATGGCCTGCAAAGGTACAAATTAATTTACTGAAGCGCATAAGGCCGGTTTCAGCTGGCTGATTATTAATCGTTTCGTAATTAATTGTATCCGGCCATCTCGGGGATGGATACCCACTCCATCAGTTTGTCGGTCACCATCCGTTTGTTGTATTCATCTAATCCTGAAATCCGGATACCATGGCTTGCCCCCGGTTGTACTATCCGGAGAAAATTTTCCCTGGCTGGAGGTATAATTCCGCTGGCAGTCCAGGGATCATTGCCTCCATATATAAAAATCATGCGGGCATCGGTGGTTTCCAGAAAGGCCTTGGTTTTCAGCACCGAAGTTTCATCAAATTCCGTGGAATAACCCTCCGGGAGGAAAAGCCTTTCAAGGTAATTCTCTGCTGTTTTTATCGTAAGCATTCTGCGGAATGGCCGCGTGTCGTAACCGTAGTATCCCAGTTCCCTGGCAGCCTGCACGAAGAACGACCCGATCCTCTCCAGTCCCTCCAGTGAGAAATAATCTGGGGAAGATATTTTTATGAAGTGGGCAAAAACAACCTCATCCGTAGCTTTTGTGGATGGGATCTGCCCCGGATCTGTGCCCCACTGCCAGAAGGCAAAACTGTATTCCAGCACACAGAAATCATAGATTTCATCCAATCCGGCATTAAAAGTATACTGTTTTTCCTCCACCAGTTTCCGGAACATCGGCATCAGGGTGGCCCTGCGCTTCAAGACCTCTTTCTGGAACTCTTCTACCTTCTTCCGCTGGCTTTTGGTACCCACCACCTTTTTAATATAGGGTTCATGGCGGCCGTCCTCCACCCCGAAATTGAAAGGGGCCACATAGGAAACCGATACGTCAACATCTTCAGGGTAAAATACCCGGTGGAGCAGGGCCGTCTGACCTCCCTTGCTGATACCCGTGTTTACCCAGCTTCCGGTGAGGTAAGGTTTGAGCAATCTGACCACCCGGTGATGGTCCCCGGCCGCGTTTTCAACGGTAAGGTATTGCCAGTCAACAGGTATAGGCCAGGACTGTCCGAAATAGCGGTGCTCTACCACGACCTGGCTCGACGACAGTATCGGGCACAGTTCGTTCAGGTATCCCTGATTCGCACCGTAACCAGCTGTATATCCCTCGGTTACCAAAACAACAGGGGCATCGGGTTGACGAACCGAAATAAATACCCTCTGTAAAAATGTGCCTGACTCCGGACGGGTATGATCGAACGGCTGTCGAAGTTTTACCTGGACAGCCTCCGTGAAAAAACTGTTCGGGGTCATTTCCTGAATGTCTTCCACCTCCGGAAATTGTTTCAGGTAATCCAGCAGGGAGCCAGCCTGCGCTGCGTTCAGGGTGAACCAGACCTGAAAAAACAGAAAGAGAAATTGTTTCATATTGAATTCAAATAAGGCCCTAAAATACTTACTTTGTCTTAATTCTGCCTGTTAAATCCTGAAATCAGTCGGAATGAATCAGGTAAACAACCATTTTCTCCACAAATCATGAGGTACAATATGTATTTATTCTTTCTCCTGATGGTGTTGCTTCTGAACGGAGGTTGCAAAAGAGACAGTCTGCCCGTTGTGGAAGTAGTCACCGAAGCCGGATCTTTTGTTCTCGAAATTGATACCGTCCGTGCACCGCTGACGGCCGGGAATTTCCTCTGGCATGTTCAGGAAGGCACCTTTGAGCAGGGCGTGTTTTATCGTACGGTTCGCCCGGACAATCAGCCCGGTAACAAGATAACGATTGAGGTGGTTCAGGGCGGGCTGTTTGCCGACAGCCTGATTGCCAGGTATCCGGTTATTCTGCATGAAACTACTGCCTCCACAGGAATCAGACATCTGGATGGGGTGGTCAGTATGGCCAGAAATGAACCCGGGACAGCCTCCACCGAGTTCTTTATCTGTATCGGAGATCAGCCGGAGTTGGATTATGGCGGTAAAAGAAATCCCGACGGACAGGGTTTTGCAGCATTTGGAAGGGTAATCCGGGGCATGGAAACCATCCTGAAGATACAACAGATGCCCGATTCGGGTCAATATCTGAACAACCCGCCCGGGATTATTTCAGTCAGAAGGTTGAATTGACCAGGTCAGGCAGCCTTATACCGGAAAACCTTGTCAATAATTTCAGGGTAGGCATGGTAAAATTTCACGTAACACCATTTTTTCAGTTCTTCCAGTTCCTGCGGATTCATCCATCCGATACACTTGACAAGTTCCTTCCTGAACAGTTCCTCGCTGAAACTAACTTTGGGAAGAATGGTTTTCGCATATTCTATCATGGCCTGTGGTTTATAAATTCTCTACTAAAATAACTATCCGTTTTGGCATTTCGTATGCTGCAAAACATACCTTAACATTGTTTAACGAATTCAGACAAATTTGTATGAATTACAATTTATTGGCTAATTTTGTAATAAATATTCTTTGAAATGGAACTTTTTACCAGGGATGACAAACTCAGTACGGTGATTATCAACAACCAGCATCTGCTGCCGGTACTCAACCGGTTTGAGATCAGGCTCGGGTTTGGTGATGCCACCATTGCGGAAATATGTTCGGCCAGAAATATTAACCTGCCGTTTTTTCTTGATATTATCAACGCATTTCACAATCCGGATTATTTTCCGGAAGCAGAATTGCTGACCATATCCCCGACCCTGATCGTGGATTACCTGCAGAGGACCCACCACTACTATCTTCACTGGTTGTTGCCCAAAATAGAAAACCAGCTGGAGAGCCTGATCCTCTCTGGTAAGCCAAACGATGAAAACCTTAAGTTGCTGAGGATTTTTTTCAGGAAATACAAGAAAGAGCTTCTGGCCCATATCATGGATGAGGAAGAATCGGTGTTCCCATACGTGCTGAACCTTACGGAAGCCTACGAAACCGACGGCATTATACCCGAGAGTATCAGGGGCAAATCGATTCTGGCGTATGAAAAGGAGCATTCAGATGTAGATACCAAGCTGAACGACCTCAAAAACCTGGTAATCAAGTTTCTGGTTGCCGATTACGACGATAATCTGTGTAATGAATTTCTGATTACATTGCTGAGATTTGAGAAAGACCTGATTGACCATGCGCGGATTGAGGATAAGATTTTGGTACCCGTGGTTGCCCGTATTGAAAAGCTGATGCACCATGGAAAGTAAAATTGCTGTTGTCCACCGCTCTGAGATAGTCAGGCGTGGGCTTGTTGCCGTTTTAAATCCTATCTGGAAAAGTGATATTGTTCAGAGCGAAAGCGTTGAGCTTTTTCTGGCACTTGGCTATTGCAACACCTGCCGGTCGTTGGTTTTCCTGGATGCGGAGTTTTCCGTTCAATCAGACAAAATTCCCGGAAAGACATCACTGGTTCCGGTTTATTATTTACCTCCACCTGTCCCGGAACCTGAACAGCCGGTTTATATCAGTCTGATGTCGGATTATGAGGAACTCCGGAAAATTGTAGACGATTTTAAATCTCAAGATGCTTCCGGAGGACTTAACGAAAACGAACTTACCCAGCGTGAAACGGAAATTCTCAGGCAGGTGGCTATGGGATATTCCAACAAGGAGATTGCCGACAGCTTGTTTATCAGCATACATACGGTTATCACCCACCGCAAGAACATCACTGGGAAACTGGGAATAAAGTCGATTTCCGGCTTGACGGTATACGCCATCATTAATCACCTCATTGATCCGGACCTTATCGATCCTGAAAAGCTGATCTGAGGAAAATCCTGTTGATTTATTGAATATTTACCGGATAGCATATCCGGGTTACCCAGGCCGAAGGATCTGCTTCGGATGTGGCACTGGTCACAAAAATTTCCATTGGTGGTCCGCTCAGGGTGAATCCCCTTTCGCTGATCCATTGCTGGACTGCATCATGTCCTTTTTGCAGGTTATCGTAATTTCCGACGTACTCGGTTATGATGCAGTCGGATTCGGGAAAGGTCCCTGAGAGGATAATCCCCCGGTTGTCTGTCACTTTTTCAATGGGAAACCCGCACTCTATGTCAACCCGCTCTTCGCCCATCGAATGGTAAACGGCGTAGGCATGGCCGATGATGTTGTAAGAGGTTTCTCCCGATTGACTGATCAGCTGCTCATACATCTTACCCATTGACTCACTCAGCTCTTCCCAGGGGATCTGGCGGCGGATGCTTACAAAAGGGAAAGCTGATATTACCCCCTGCTCAACCACCTGAATTCCCTGTGAATGCCAGAGTTCAGCCATTTCGCGGAGATTGACGGCCGCTTTACGTACTTGTCTTTTTGTATCAAGCCACAGAAATATACTCTTCCAGCCTTCAGATTTCAATCCCGAATTCCAGGTGAGCATGGTTCTTTCTTCATGCTGTTGTATTTGTATTGCTGACAAAACAAATCCTTTATCCCTGAAATCCATGGCTATTTCGATAAGTTGGTGCGGGTCTGACTTTACAATGGTAAACCGTTGGGCCGGTGTGCTGCTGTTTCCGTGTATCCACTCTGCTGTCCCGCCCCTACCGAATCCTACGTTCCGGTAAATGGGCAAAGGCATCTCCCTGATATTCCAGGGAGACCAGAGTTCCCAGTTCCTGAGATCATTCAACTGAACAAATACTACCCTGGCAGGGGCGTTAATTCCTGATGAATGCCTGATATTGAGTGTTTCAGGAAGGGTGTATGGTATGATGAGCCATATGATCAGGATGATCGAGATAAACACCATCGGATTGCGATATTTTGCCATATTCTGAAAATTTATATTGAACCGGTTGCCAGTGGTTTTTCCGGCACCTCAAAGATACAAAATTGAAATGCTTACCGGATAATGCAATTTGCTCCTCGAAAAGTAAAATTTAAGTTCGAAATATTTGGTACTGGTATCAGCATCCGTTAAATTCGCAACCTGACACACTGCCCCGAAAATTTCGGGTCGGAAAAGATTAATTTTAATTACAAACAGATTTTCCATATGAAGAAGATTCTTGCGCTGTTCGTCCTGGCCATTATATTATTTGCTCCTGCCAGGGCTGACGAGGGGATGTGGATCCCGGCACTTATTCACAAGCTGAATATCAATGATATGCAGAAAACCGGCCTCAGGCTTACCGCTGAGGATATATACAGTATCAACAACAGCAGCCTGAAAGATGCCGTGGTTCACATCGGCGGGTGTACGGCTGAAATGATATCTCCGGATGGACTTATGCTCACCAACCATCATTGTGCTTTTGGTGACATTCAGCGCCACTCTTCCGTAGAGCATGATTACCTGCAGAATGGTTTCTGGGCCAGGACAAAAGCAGAGGAGCTTCCCAATCCGCAGAAAATTGCCCGGTTCCTGATCAGTACGGAAGAGGTGACCGACAAGGTTTTGGCTGAGGTTACCCCGGGTATGAGCTTTGAGGAAAGGAACAGAAAAGTAAGCCAGGTCTCTGCCCGTCTGGAACGTGAAGCTACCGAAGGCACCCATTATCAGGCCCAGGTTCGCAGTTTCTTCGAATCGAACAAATATTTCCTTTTTGTTTACGAGACTTTCCGTGATGTAAGGCTTGTCGGTGTACCTCCGCAGGCACTTGGCAAATTTGGCGGGGATACCGATAACTGGATGTGGCCCAGGCATACTGCCGACTTTGCCCTTTACCGGGTTTACACCGGTCCCGATGGTAAACCGGCATCATATTCCAAGGATAATATCCCGCTGAAGCCGCGCCATTTTTTCCCTATTTCTCTGAAAGGCGTGCAGGATAGCGATTATGCCATGGTGATCGGTTATCCGGGAACCACTAACCGTTACCGGACATCCACAGAAGTCCAGTTTACCATGGATGTTACCAACAGCATCCGGATTGACGTCAGGGAAAAGAAACTGGAAATTATCAAGGCTTATATGGAAACCGGACCGCGTGCCCGTATCCAGTATGCCAACAAGTACGCAGGAAGTTCAAACTACTATAAATACAGCATCGGACAGAACCAGGGGCTCACAGACCTGAACGTAATTGCCAAGAAACAGGCATTTGAAGATGAATTCAGCAAATGGGTGGCTGCCTCGCCGGCGAGAACGGCCAAATATGGCAAAGCCCTGGAGATGATCAAAGGAGCGTATGTGGATATTGAAGATGAAACCGCCCAAAGTTATCTTATGGAAGCCTTAATTCAGGGTCCGGAAATTTTCATGTTTGCCTATCGTATCCGCGCGCTGTATAATCTGCTCGAAAAACCGGACGAGAACCGTGAACGGATTACCCAGATTGCCGGGAACATCGAAGAGTCGCTCGAAAGTTATTTCAAGGATTATGATGCCGCTACCGACCAGAAACTGGCAGGCCGGTTGATGAAGCTCTATGCTGATCGGACCAATACCCGGTTCCATCCAAAATTCTTCAATACGATCCAATCCAAATTTAAAGGCGATTTCGATAAATATGCATCACAAATGTTCAGCAGGACCATCTTTGCCGATCAGGCCAAGATGTCGGCCTTCCTGAAGAATCCTTCGAAGAAGGTTTTAGATAAGGATATGGCCTTCCTGGCTTCCGGAGATGTGTTTGACATGTTGCGTTTGATCGGGGAAGAAACCCAAAAATCTGCAGCCCAGCTGGAGGAAGGGCGTCACCTTTTGGTAGCGGGGATGATGGAGATGCAGCCCGACAGGGTTTTCTATCCCGATGCCAATTCAACCATGCGCCTTACCTATGGTACGGTAGGCAGATACCAGCCGCGCGACGGGGTTATCTATAAGGAAACCACTACCGTTCAGGGATATCTGGAGAAAGAGATACCGGGAGATGATGAGTTCGATGTCCCGGCCAGAATGAAGGAACTGATCCTGGCCCGCGATTTTGGCCGATATGCCGATGAGAACGGAGACCTGATCGCCTGCTTTATCAGCAACAACGATATTACCGGCGGTAACTCCGGCAGTCCGGTGCTGAACGCCAACGGCGAACTGATCGGTTGTGCCTTCGATGGAAACTGGGAAGCCATGAGCGGTGACCTGGCCTTTGAACCCGAAATCCAACGGACCATCAGCGTCGACATCCGCTTTGTTCTCTGGGTAATCGACAAATATGCCGGTGCCACCCATCTGATCAATGAGATGACCATCGTAGAATAGACTTAAAGACTAAAAGACAACAGACAACAGACATCTGAGAAACCCGCTATACCTCATGTGCTGCGAGTAGTATAAGGTAACAATGAAGTATATAAAATTCCTCCGATGCAAGTGAAGTCTTAAGTCTAATGTCTGTTGTCTTTTAGTCTTTTTTTTCGTGTTTAATAAACGATATGTCTTCATCTTCAATGAAAGGACCTGCTGTAACTATTTTTACCGATGGCGCGGCACGGGGTAATCCCGGACCGGGCGGTTACGGCATTATCCTGATGTCGGGGCAGCACCGCAAAGAGTTATCCGGGGGATTCCGCCATACCACCAATAACCGGATGGAACTGCTCGCGGTTATTCTGGCGCTTGAAGCTTTGAAAATTGATGGCTCAGAAGTGACTATCTACACCGATTCAAAATATGTGGCCGATGCGGTCACTAAAGGCTGGGTTTTTGGATGGGCATCCAAAAGGTTCAAAGGGAAAAAAAATCCCGATCTGTGGATCAGGTTTCTGGAGGTATATAAGAAACATCAGGTTAAATTCGTCTGGATAAAAGGACACAATGATCATCCCCTGAACGACCGTTGTGATCAACTTGCCGTGGAAGCCTCCATGCGACCAGGTCTGCCGGAGGATACAGGATATGATCCGGATTGAGTGCCCGGATTAGTCGCGTTTGCTGATGTTGCCGCCGGAAGAAGAAGAGGTGTTGGTGCGCCCGGGTGATCCGTAGTAAAATATGTTTCCACCGCTGGAGGCATGTGCGGTAAGATCCTTCATGGTGGTAACCCATACGTTTGCCCCGCTGGAAACCCTGATGTCAGTAGTATCTGCATGAAAATCCTCGGCTTTCAGGTTGGCCCCGGAAGAGGTTTTGGCTACCAGTTTTTTAGCATTTCCCTGAAGGAAGACATTTGCCCCTGAACTTACGGAAACGTCAACTGTCTGACCTTCAATATCCATTCTGATGTTGCTGCCAGCTGATCCTCTGATGATCAATTGGTCAATTTTAATCTGGCCGTCTGTAAATACATTACTGCCGGCAGTACCCTGAATTTCTTTGATATCGTTGATCGTAATGACTACTTTTTTGGACGATGCGCTCCAGATGTTTGCAAGTGCCTTGATTTCGAGGGTGTTGCCCGAAACCCTGGTTTCAATCAGCTCATGAAGATTTTTATCGGCTACCACTACAACCTTCTGTTTTTCACCCTGAACAAAATGTACATTCATGCCGCTGGTCACCTGTACCCCGCTGAACTCCCCTACTTCACGCACTTCCTCAACCACGTCGCCATCGCCTCTCACCGATGGCCCCATAAAAAGGCACGATGAAAATATTAAGGCGGTTAATGACGAAACGACCACTTTTAAAATATTATACATTGCTCTCTCATTATTAGTGATATCAAAGTTACGGAGCAGCATTGGATTAAGTTCCTCTATTTCGACGAACAGCCTGGTTTTACCGGTAAATGAAGAATTAATGGTTCAGAATGAAAAAGCGCCGGGATTTTGTACCGGCGCTTTTTAACGATTTTCTCTGATTACAACCCGATCTTCTGTTTTGTGTGATCCCGAAAGACCACTTCCATTAATTCTTCCTACAAATCAGCATAATAATTGTATTGTTCATTCCCGGCTTCAAGTATGATGTTGTAATGTCCCTCAGGCAATCCGGAGAGGTTATACCTGTTTTGTATTACAAAATCTGACCCTAACCTGGTATCGAAAACTACCTGGTTGTTCTGCATAATTTTCAGGTGAACAGGTTCAAGCCCCGAATTCAGATAAGTTATGTCCAGTTTTCCCTGGTGAAGGGCAAATACCGGATCACTATTCAACAGGGCTTCACCTACATTTATCCTATCTCCTGAAAGGTTTACCTTTCTGGATATTTTGGTGTCATTTACGGCAATCCGGAAAGTATATTCCCCATCTTCGAGGTAAGAAAGGTCGTAAAGAGCACGGAATTCTGAGGTCGGCCTCAAGGTTGATTTGTAATAGACCACCCTTCCATTCTGATCCGATATCGACAGGCTGATCCTGTCATTGTTCTGGCTGCTGAATGCAACCAGGACTTTCTCTCCCTCAATGGGAATTACATTCATTACGGTTCTTTCGCCTGCATGAACCAGAATTGCAGTGGCCAGGGCCAAAACGGTAAACACTGATTTAATTGTTTCCATGACATTTCTTAATTTGTTAGACTTCTTGTTTTCTGATTGTTGCTTTCGCGGTTTTGACTGGCCATTTGCAGAAAGGTTTAACCGGATAAACTACTCTTAAATTATAAATTACAAAATTTTAACATTGGGCCACGCTGGGGTATGATGCCGTATATGTACAAGAATTGTTAGTTTTGCTGAATGTTTAAAAGGAAATACAATGAATTTTAAAAAGTCTCTCATTGGGTTGTTCATCGTTTTGGCAGCAGGTCTCACGCTGTACAGTTTTACACATGACAACAAGAATTTTGAAATCGCAAAAAACCTGGATATATACTACACCCTGTTCAGGGAGCTGAACGCTTTTTATGTAGATGAGGTTGATCCCGGCACTTTGGTTAAAACCAGTATTGACAAAATGCTGGAATCTCTTGATCCTTACACGAATTTTATTTCGGAGGCCGATGTGGAGGATTTCAGGTTTATGACAACCGGTGAATATGCCGGAATCGGGGCCCTGATCAGCAAGCAGAAAGGTAATATTATCATTGCCGAACCTTATGAAGGTTTCCCGGCACAGAAACATGGGCTTCGTGCCGGCGACATCATCCTGGAAGTGGAAGGTAAACCCACGGCCGAAATGAATACCGAAGATGTCAGTAATCTTCTGAAAGGGCCTGCCATGCGTCCTGTGAAAATCAAAATCAGGAGACCGACCGATAACAGTACCTTTGAGGTGGATGTCGTCCGCGAGAAGATATCCATCGATGCAGTTCCCTATTACGGAATGCTGGATGATAAAACGGCCTATATCCGTCTGGCCAATTTTACCCAGAATTGTGCGGAAGATGTGAAGAAAGCCTATCTGGAACTCAGGAATACTCACAAGCCCGAAGCCCTGGTGTTAGATTTGCGGTCCAATCCCGGCGGACTCCTGATCGAATCGGTAAAGATTATGAACCTGTTTGTGCCAAAAGGTACCGAAATTGTCAGTACACGCGGAAAGGTAAAAGAATGGGATAACACCTATAAAGCCATGCAGAACCCTGTTGATACCACGGTTCGCATCGCCGTTCTGATCAACCGCGCATCTGCATCTGCATCCGAGATCATTGCAGGAGCCATGCAGGACCTCGACCGCGGTGTGGTAATTGGCAACAGGAGTTTTGGTAAGGGGCTTGTTCAGACAACGCGTGACTTGAGCTACAACGCAAAACTGAAAGTAACCACGGCCAAGTATTACATACCCAGCGGTCGCTGTATTCAGGCCATCAATTATTCTGAGCGAAATGAAGACGGAAGTGTTGCCTCGGTACCTGATTCACTGGTGAATCAATTTACTACGCTCAAGGGACGCAAAGTATTTGATGGCGGTGGAATTGTACCCGATGTAAAAGTCGACCAGGAAGGATTGAGTACATTGGCCATTGAACTGGTAACCCGGTTTTACATTTTTGACTTTGCCACTTATTATGCGGCCAAAACCCCATCAATTCCGGGACCGGAGAAATTTGAAGTTACCGACGCCATTTTCAGTGAATTTACCGGATTTGTCAAGAAGAGCGACTTTAAATATGATTCTGAAACAGAAGACGCCTTTGCCGAATTGCTGAGAACCGCTAAAGATGAAAGATATTATGATTTAGCCAGTGCTGAATTTAAGGCACTCGAAGCAAAACTGAAACCCGACTTTGATAAAGATATCCTTTTGTTCAGAAGTGAAATCAGTGAACTGCTCCGTGATGAAATTGTTTCCAGATATTATTATCAGAAGGGTTCAATCAGGGCAACTCTTGGCAGTGACCCGAACATCCTCAAGGCAAGGGAGGTGTTAAACCAGTCGGCTGTGTATGCCGGCTATTTCAAACCAGGAACGGTAATATCCCCGAATTAACCAGGGGTAAAAAAGGGAGGCGGACCAATGATCCGCCTCCCTTTTTTTGAATCCCCTTAACGTCATAGGGCAGCTTTAAACTGCCTGAGGAACCGGAGGTCATTCTCAAAGTAGTGCCTGATGTCTTTGATGCCGTAAAGCAGCATGGCAATACGTTCGATCCCCATGCCAAATGCGAAACCGGTATATTTCTGGCTGTCGATGTTACAGGCCTCCAGAACATTCGGGTCGACCATCCCGCAACCCAGGATTTCAAGCCATCCGGAATATTTGCACACATTGCAGCCTGCTCCACCACAGATTGAACAGCTCACATCCATTTCTGCCGAAGGTTCGGTGAACGGAAAATAGGATGGCCTCAGCCGTATTTGAGTTTCTTCGCCAAAAAGTTCCTTGGCAAAATAGAGCAGAGTCTGTTTCAGGTCGGCAAAAGACACATTTTCATCCACATAGAGTCCTTCCACCTGGTGGAATATGCAATGCGACCGGGCAGAAATGGCCTCATTACGGAAAACCCTTCCGGGGAAAATGGCCCTGATGGGTGGCTGGGTGCGTTCCATGACCCTGATCTGTACGCTTGAAGTGTGGGTTCTCAGCAGTACATCAGGATTTTTTTCAATAAAGAAGGTATCCTGCATATCTCTTGCGGGATGTTCAGGAGCGAAATTAAGTGCCGAGAACACATGCCAGTCGTCTTCAATTTCCGGTCCTTCAGCCACACTGAATCCCAGGCGGGCAAAGATGTCGATGATACGGTTCCGGACAACCGCCAGGGGGTGACGGCTTCCCATCGAGATAGAATCACCCGGTGCGGTAAGATCCAGTCCTGTGCTTCCGTCACACGTTGTTTCAAAAGATTCCTTCAACTGGTTAATCTTTTGCTGTGCCGCCTCTTTAAGATCGTTGAGGGATTTTCCCACCTCTTTCTTCAATTCAGGGGCTACATCCTTGAATTCGGTAAACAGCTGGTTTACAACCCCTTTTTTGCTGATATAACGGATCCTGAGTTCTTCCACCTCTTCGCGGGTAGCTGCCTTCAATACTTCTATTTCATTGAGCAATGCTCTGATTTTATCCAGCATAGACATTAATTTTAGACTGCAAAGATAAATATTCCTTTTTAAAGGAGCAGGCCACCTGAAATTCAATTTTTTCCCTGATTATGGCGGTTATTGTTCCCGGGGTTGCTAACTTTGTCTGTTCAAAATATTGACCGGCATGAAAGATCCTCATATAATTCAGTTGCGGATTGGCTTTACCGGACCTGTTGTTATAACCACAGGCACCGATTCGGTCCTTGTGGATACAGGTGTCCGGGGGAAAATGCACGAATTTGAACGGCAGTTCCAATTGCATGGCATCGATCCGCGCACCATTCGTCTGATCATCCTGACCCATGTCCATTATGACCATACCGGAAACCTAAGGGAACTTAAACAACTTACCGGTGCACCGGTGGTAGTCAACAAACGTGAGGCGGAATGGCTGAGGACCGGCTTAATGCCCATTCCCCGCGGTACATATTTTTTCAGCAGGATGATCGTGGCGCTGGGTGATCTGCTGATGCCGGGGTATGCATCGCCGGTGCCCTTTGAAGCTGATATCCTGACAGACGAGTACATGGATCTTTCACCTTACGGGATCAGGGGAGAGATAATCTTTACCCCGGGGCATACCGAAGGTTCGCAGTCGGTGCTGGTCGGCAAAAACCTTATTTCAGGAGATTGTTTCTTCAATATCCGGAATTCCATGGTGTTTCCGCCATTTGCCAATGACATCCGGCAATTGCTGAAATCGTGGGAAAAGGTTTTTGCAATGGGGGTGGAAACGATATATCCGGGCCATGGCCCCATACTGAAGGTTGAGGATGCTCAGAATGTTTTCGCGAAGAGAATGTCGGCCTTAAAGGCCTGAAACTGGATTTGCCCATCCTTAATCGATTGAGGCAGACAACTCTTGTCTGAAGTAAAATATTTGGCTGACAGGTCCGGTTATCTGAGTTCCAAAGTAGTAGTTCCGATATTATTCCCGTCGGCGAAAACATCAATGGTGTAGATCCCGGTCATAAAAGGCTTGCCTTCGTTGTCCCAGTAAATGGCAACCGGCAGGTCATTCCCTTCGTAATTTACCTCTCTCATAGCCGAGTACTGGATTCTGAGATCTTCATACTGAAACAGATGATCGGGTGATTTGCTCAGGAGCAGCTGGTCGGGCCTCATGATCCGGACATAAATATTTTTGGCACCCCTCCTGGCTGTTATATTCCTGTTCAGGGTGAAATTTATCCTGATCATGGTAGCTCTGTTGGCAGCCCTGGTTTCCCTGTCGCGGTTATTCACGCCTTCGGCTACCAGTCCGGAAGCTTCCAGCTGTGCCGCCCGCTGAAGGTTCTGCTCAAGCCGTTGTTTTTCCTGTGACAACTGGATATTCTGGGATTCCACCTGTCTGACCTGTTCCTTCACTTCCAGGTTTTCAGCCATTAGGATCTGATTTCTCCGGTTCAGAGAGTCAATCTGTACAACATAGTTCCGCATAATGTCGCGAAGGGTGGTAACCTCCTGCTGGTAACGGGTAATGCGTTCGATACTCAGCCGTTTGGTCTGTTCAACCTCAAGAAGCAGGTCTTTTACTTTGGTCTGGGCAATATAGAGCTGTTCGTTGATGGTGTCATTTTCCGTCCGGAGCGAGTCATAACCTACAATAATGCGGGTAAGCTCAAATTGAATAGAGTCTTTCTCAGCAGAAATCTCGCTTACAATCTGCCGGTAATCACTGCGCTGCATGAAAAATACAGCAAGCAATGCGACAAGGACGAGAGAGAGAAATATCACCACGATATTGTTTCGTCTGTCCTTTGGGGTACTTCCCAAAAAATGCTTTTTATTTCCGGTAGTTTCTTCTGCCATAAAGTGTTTCCCAATCGGTTTCATGCAAAAATACTAACTTTTCGCGTATAAAAACCAGTCTTTTCAATAATCCGTGCTGGCTTCCTGGTCAGAAACCCCCAAACTTCAGGCCAAAGTAGAAACTTCTGGGTAATGCGGGACCATATATGTATGCCGGGTCGCGGTTAATCCCTGTGTCGAAGTCATCCTGGAATGCGTTGAAAATATTCTTCAGTCCGGTGTTGACCTGCAGCTTTATGGCTTGTGTAATGCGGATGTCATAGCTTACTTTTATACCGGTATCGAAAAAAGAACGGGTGGAAACCAGCGTTCCTTCTTCGGGGTCTGAAATACGTGTTCCGAAATACGGGACCAGCATGGAACCGGTATAATTTCCGGTTGCTGAAAAGGTGAATGGTGACCGCGGGTCGTATGTCAGGGATAAATATCCGTAATGGGAGGGTGAGCGGAAAAATCTTCGTTCGCCAAATTCCTGGGGTTCTTCATATCTGCTGTTCTGCAGGGTAAAACCACTCTGCAGCTGAAGCCGCCTGGAAGGGGAGGCATTAAACTCGAAGTTTACTCCCTGCACGGTTGCCCCTTCTTCTGCATTCATCCGGGTATATACCACCACCCCGTTTTCATCAGGTTCTCCATATTCATTGGCAAAGGGGTTGTTCAGGCGGGTGACAAATCCTTCGGCCAAAAACTGGTATTGCCAGTTGAGGGCTTCAATAGAATAACTCAGCGATGCGGTATAGCTGTTGGAGCTTTCCTGCTTCAGGTTTTCGTCGTTACGGTGTAAAACCTGTCTGGCTCCTGAAGTTTCGATATGCAGGTCTTCATCGAATATTTGTGGTGCCCTGAATCCTCTTGCAAAGGCTGTCCTGAGCTGCAGGTTCCTGTTCAGGTTCAGCAACAGGCTCAGTCTTGGGCTGAGTACATTGCCGGTCACGGTTTCCGTTTTCCAGAGGAGGTCGTCAATGGCATAGCGGTCGAAGCGCAGGCCTGCAGTGACCATAACCGGGTTGATCATCCATTCGCTCTGAACAAACGCACTGCCACCGGATATTTGCTGGTCGGCCACTCCTGTGTTTCCGGTGTGGGTACCCGATTCGGTATCAAAGTACCCGAGCTTAGTGTCTTCCAGACGGTTAAAGTTCCATTCCGCGCCGGAAGTGAGAGTGGCAGGAGAAAACAATAGTCGGGAGAAAGCCCTGACATATTGGACTCCTGAAGATACGGAAATATCATTGGTCTGACCATAGGCAGAAAGGTCCTGGTTGGCTCCGTAATATGATCCGCGGTCAACAGCCACTCCCGACACCCAAACGGAGAATTTATCGGAATCTCTGAAGAGCTGGTCGAAAGCAATCGATCCGGAGTTGATCTTGTGGGTAGTGCTTTCCGCAATATCTGATTCGTGAAGGGGAAGGTTAAACAGGTTTCCTCCCCTGCGGAATTCGTGGATATTGAAATAATCGAAGGAGATTTTCCCCCTGTTTCCGGTCCTTTGAAAAACCCGGGCTCCCATGGTCGTATTTTCTATGGAAGACAACTCGGAGAAGCCATCCTGGTTTGCATCAAACGGATCCCTTTTTCTGTGGAAACCGTAAAAACTCAGGCCGCTGGTATTGTCATCAGAAACGAATGAACCGTTGAAATTGAGGTTGTAGTCCGGGGCTCCGCTGTTTTTTTCGTATGCTGTAGCTCCGTAGGATGTGGATACCGAAAAGCTGTTGCTGACCGGATCTTTGGTAATCAGGTTTATGGTTCCGGCAATGGCGTTACCCCCGAACATGGCTGATCCACCTCCGCGGATTACCTCCACCCGCTCAATCATATTTACCGGGATAAGCTCCAGTCCGTATACCCCGGCCAGCCCGCTGAAAACAGGCCTTGAGTTGATCAGGATCTGGGAATAGGGTCCTTCGAGACCATTCATCCGTACCTGTGAGAATCCGCAGTTCTGACAATTGTTTTCCATCCTGATTCCCGGGGCAAAGTTCAGACCCTCACTCAGCGTAACGCTCTGCATCCGCTCGAACAGTTTCGGATTGATACTGTTGACAATGGAAGTGACTTCCCTGCGGCTTTTAGCATTACGGTTAGCCGAAATTACTACCTGCTCAAGGCCAATGTTGTCTATTTCCAGATCGACCGAGAGCATCAGGTTTTCCCCTGGGTCAAGGCTGATATTCCTCTGAACAGGTTTAAAACCTACAGCAGAAAAAACTATGGTACGTTCACCCGGTGGAACATTCATCAGCCTGAAATCTCCGTTTACGTCGGAAGAAACGCCCATTGACGTGCCCTTCAGGAAAATGGTTGCAAAGGGAACATGCTCGCCCATGGATTCAACTCTGCCTGAAATGGTGGCGCTTGCAGGTGTATTTTTTACAGGTCCATCAGGGATATTCCGGTCCAGATTAAATAAAAGGGCAATTACAAGAATTATAAAATTCATGATTTTTGGTTTTTGGTTGAAATAAATGAGCTGAAATTAAGGCAAATACAAATCATTTATGCAACCGGAGGTGCCCTGAGGGAAATGGTTATAAGGGTGATTCTTACCGGGAAAGGCGATATATAGTCATAACTGACGGTTTCAATGCCACAGGCGTAATTCTTATTTTCAGAAAGCGGTGTGTTTTCCTGGAAATCAAATAAATTACATTGAAAATCAATGGTTTCTCCGGGGTGGTGTGTGTGATTGCCCGATGGTTTGTTTTTATCTTTCTGGAAAGGATGCACATGATACACGACTTCACCGTCGGGCAGTATATGACAGTGCTTTTCGTGCGTGGTAATGAACAAAGCCGACAAATATCCTGTCAGCAGAGGAATGATCAGAAAAAGTATGTTTCTATTCTTTGGCATTAATAATAGAAAAAAGACCCTGCAAAATTAAGGAATGCCCAATACAGGAAAATACCAATATATAGGTATATTATCCAGTTTTAGTGCACTGGTTTGATTGTGGCAGCAAGATCTTCAAGGGCAGTATCAGCAGACTTATACAGGTCATCTACCACCTTCCGGAGATATTCCCTGACCAGTTTGGGATTGTCCTTTCCGTTGAGGTGGTTGACCTTCAGGCGGAGTTCCCGGTGGCTGGCTATAACCTTTCCGGCAATTTCAAAAATTTTCTCTTTATCTGCTTCAGGATAAGCGTGTGCAACATACATACATTCCTCTAATACCAGTGATAGCAGGAAATCTATATCTTTCTTGAGTTGCCTTAAACTTGCCATAATGTCTTTTTTTCGGAACCGGAGATTTCAGGAGAAATCGTTCAGTCTTTATGTTAATGGAGTAAAAATAGATAAAAAACGGAGAAAAACGCCATTCGGTACAAATAAAAGAGCAGGCAATAACAACATATATCATTCGGGAAGAGATGGGGGCTATTTCCGGAAAATTATCGACGGCCGGGCATTCCCAGGTTCCTGCCTCCAACATCCAGCTGAACCGGTTCCCTTTCCTGCTGGTCCTGCTTCATTTTTTCTTCCTGCAACTTCTTCAGCCGCTGTTCTTCCTCTTCTTTGTCGATGAGCGATTTCCTCAGCGTTGGATCTGGTTTCATATCCCATTGGAATACGCTCTCCCAGTTCGACCTGACTTTTACGATTTCGGGCAGATAGGCGACCCTTTCAGGCTGCTGTGAGTCTGAAAATGAACCGGTATCCCATTTACCGTTGTGGTTGGTGTCGTAGATTACTTTTATCTTGTATTTATTGGGAGCCAGAAAATCAAAGGCAACTCTTCCGTTTACTGAGGTTCTTATCTCGCGGAGGATTTTCTCTTCTTTGCTGTTATTCAGCAGTTGAATGATCAGAGGATCCTCCACCGATGATAATTCCAGGATGATACTGCCGTAAAAGTCCTCCTTCTGGGTGGTAAACTGTTTCCTGAATTTCCGGCTGGTGATTCCGTAAATATTCTGGCTTGATGCTGAATCTATCTCCAGGACGTATTGGGCGTCGGGCTGCCAGTTATGGTCTATCCGCCAGGTGCGCCACAAGGTGGTATCCTTGGAAATCCTGACCTGAAGCGGGGTCTCGGTCAGGTCTTCCGCATCATATAACCTGATATTTTCGGTAGAAAATGAGGCAATGGGTTCGGGGGCAGTAATCAGGATCGGAATATTCAGATCAAATCCCGCACTTTTGATATTGTCGGAGAAAGTAAACTGCACGATCTCGGGTTTTTCATCATCGTCCCTGCGGCTTCTTCTGGCTTCAGGCCGTGCCCGTTCTGTAAAGATCAGGTTTACGGTATCCCTGGTCAGATATTTTTGGCTTAGTGAATCTAACTTAGAAAAAGCCAGTTCAAGCCTGAGGGTATCGGATGCAGCGATTAGGGTATCCTTAACCCAGAGGGTCAGTGAATCCATATTCTGATTATGTTCCAGCAAGTACCAGTCTTTTGCTTCCTGGTTCAATAACCTGATCCCCAGAGTATCAGCCACTGGTTCATTGAATACGATCTGGCTCCTGAACCTGGTGTCCCTGGAGATTTTGTCGATATACTGGTCGGGGATATGTTCCGTGAAGGTCCTCAGGTAAAATGGTTCAGGAAAAAAATAGGTATTACCCGATATGAGCAGTGAATCAGCGCCGGAAACCAGTGTGTCGGGTTCGGCCCTGAATTCGGCCCAAGGAATTACCAGACTGTCGGCAAAGGCAATCTCCTCAGCTCCCGGAGTATATCTGAGGTCACGGTTGGCATCGTTTATGGCAAACAGCCGATAGGTGCCTTCTTTCAGATTGTCGAAAAGGAACATTCCCCTGGCATCGGTCCGGGCGACATAGTCAGGTACATTCTTTACAACGGCCGAATCGTCCAGGTTTTTGTGCAACATCACGAGAAGTTTTTCCTGGGGTTCAAGGTCAAAGCTGTTTTTTACAACCCCTGCAACCCTGAGCGTATCAATATTTCCACCTGTGCTGAAAATCATCCTCAGGTTATAGTAGGGATTCCGTTCATTGTTGTCAACCACTGAATTTTTAAAGTCCAGCGAATAGGTTACCTCTTCTTTAAGGTCTTCGTTGAATGCGACAATCAGCGTTTTTGAGCGGGTCCGGATCGATGGCCTTTTTTCGAGTGGGGGCGAAACCACCAGTTCTTCAGAAATAGCATCAGAAATGATAAACTCATCGAAAGTAAGCCGTACTTCTTTTCCGGTAAAGTTCAATCCGCGGTGTACGGGTAAAGTTTCAATAAGTACCGGCGGGATGGAATCTTTGGGACCTCCTGTGGGCATGCCCTGGTTGGCGCATGAAGTATAAAATGCGAGGGCAATGAACAAGGCTACTGCCGAAAGTAGGACACTATTTTCAATTCTGATCTTATATCTGTACATTATTTTCCTGAGATAACGGTTGGAAAATTCAGGTTACAAACATACAAATTAGTTCACTAAATGCGGATTGGGCCTTGTTAATTAACCTAAATTCGCAATTTTGTATCTGCAATGAAAGAGACTCACCGGGAGGAAATATGGAGAGAGATAAAACCGGATACCCGTTATTTGGTATATCCGGGCCCTGATCTGGAGGGCATTGTGCATGCCGTTGCGGAGCAGTCGGTCGGCCATGGTGTGCTGATCCTTTATCCGGAAGATATCCCCCGGGAAGATGACTGGAGGCACCTTTCCACCCTGCCTGATTCGCTTGCGGCCATTCCCCTGGGCATTATCCGGAGAAGAAGGCTTTCGGAATGGGCCATGCTGTGGCCTCACCTGTTCAGACCAGTCAAGTCTGTTTATGCCGGTGAGGCAAAGCCGGCATGGTTCATGAAAATTACAGACCTTTTGGCTGGAAATGACTTTCAGAAGAAATCGGCCAGGGTTAAGTTAGATGATATTCCCGGTTTCGGGAGAATTCCTGAAAAGTACAGCGAGGCCTGGTTGTTTCAGGAAATGATGGTCAATGTCACACGACTTCGAATGGAACTGCTGAAGGTGGTCCATAAAAGGGGAGGCACCGTGATTAATTTTGCAGGCGGAACCATGAAGGACAACCAGTTCAGGCTTGAAGACCACATTTCAGGCGGGAGAATCAATGCCGGATGCAGAGGGTTATATCCGGTCAGAAAGCAGATGTTGCGGATTTGTATTTCCGACCGGCTGCCCTGGAATGAATTTTCGATGCACCTTGTCTCCGGGAAGAATCGCCTGACTTTATTTGACCATAATGGCCGGTTAGGGATTTTGTCCGCGGGAAAACAGGCATCAGCATGTAATGGTCTGTTTAACAAAGAGTGGCCCGGAGCCGGGATTACTCCTGAAATTAGAACCATATCTGATGAGGCCGGAATACTTGTTAAAAGAGTACCCCCGGCCATAAAATCGCTGGGTTCTGGATCCCCGGCCGGAAGTGAAGAGGTCAGGCCCGTCGAAGATCTGATGGAGTCGGCGTTTGACCTGGCCAAACAAACGGGCATTGGTTTCAGGGATTTCATGGCTATTTATTACCGGTACGGAAATCCGACTGAGCAGATAACGGAAAATGCCTACGCTATGATGGCCATGAGCCGCAATTCGGCCAGGATTTGGCATGACGCCATCAGGGAATATGAAATGAAATATGAATGGAGACTGCCCTTTGAGGATAAAAATATCTGTAAAACTTAACATGGTTTATTTTTATTTCACGGGATGGTTTAGTAATTTCAGCGAAAATTTCAGAAATGGCTAAAAATAAAAAGAAAAAGAGGGGTGGCAAACTGGCCACCTACGATAAAAAGAACCTGAAGAAGGTGATTCTGTCTATGATGTATGAAGATCCTGCAAAAACGTTCAATTACAAGCAGGTTTCCTCATATTTGGGCATAAAGGACGATGAATCGAGAAAGCTCGTGAATGTCTGTCTTGAGGAGCTGTATGACAACGGTTACCTTGAGCGGCAGGGGCAGGGCAAATACCGGTTGAAAAGCAGGGGCGGATATGCCGTGGGGGTTCTGGACGTACAGTCGAAGGGTTTTGCCTATGTTAAAAGTGAGGAGGCCGACACTCCGGTATATATTGCATCAAGAAATATGATGCACGCCATGTCTGGCGACAAGGTCAGGGTACACCTTTTTGCCCGCAGAAAAGGGCATGATCTTGAAGGAGAGATTGTTGAGGTGCTTGAAAGGGCCAAAACACAGTTTGTGGGAACGGTTGAAAAGACCAGTACATACGCTTTTTTGGTACCTTCCGGCAAGGCGACTTTCGACATTTTTATCCCCGGTGATGCGCTTAACGGTGCCGAAAACGGTCAGAAAGCCATTGCCGAAATTACAGAATGGCCGGCCAATGCCAAGAATCCGGTAGGTAGAATTATAGACGTACTGGGTGACAAGGGGCATCATGATACTGAAATGCATGCCATTTTAGCAGAGTATGAACTTCCCTGGAAGTTTCCGCCCAAAGTAGAACGGGCTGCTGAAAAAATTCCGGAGGAGATTCCTGGCCAGGAAATCAGGAACCGGCGTGATTTCAGAACGGTTACCACTTTTACGATCGATCCGGCTGATGCCAAGGATTTTGATGACGCCCTGTCGCTCAGGAAACTGGAGAACGGCAACTGGGAAGCGGGTGTGCATATTGCAGATGTATCCTATTATGTGAAACCGGGAACGATCCTTGATGAAGAGGCATACAGCAGGGCTACTTCTGTTTATCTTGTCGACCGGGTTGTCCCCATGTTACCTGAGAAACTTTCCAATGGCGTCTGCTCATTGCGTCCCAATGAGGATAAGCTTTGTTTCTCGGCGGTTTTTGAGATGAACGACAAAGGCGAGGTAGTTGACGAATGGTTTGGCAAAACCGTTATCAATTCCGACAGGCGATTTACTTATGAAGAGGCGCAGGAGATCATTGAAACCGGTAAAGGTGATTTGTCTGATGAGGTACTGACCTTCAACAGCCTGGCAGGCAAACTTCGCGAACGCAGGTTCAGGGAGGGCTCGATTGCTTTCGACAGGGTGGAAATCAAGTTTGAGATCGATGAGAACGGGAAGCCGCTTTCGGTATATTTTAAAGAATCCAAAGAGGCCAACAAACTTGTCGAGGAGTTTATGCTTCTGGCCAACCGGCGGGTGGCGGAATTTATCGGTAAGCCCAAAGGCCGTCAGTCGCCCAGGACATTTGTGTACCGGATCCACGACCGGCCTGATCCGGAGAAGCTTGAAAATTTCAATAATTTCATCCATAAATTCGGTTTGGGGATCCAGTTGGTTACCCCCAGGGCAATAGCCACCTCTATGAATAATCTTCTGGAAAATATCAAAGGGAAGAAAGAACAGAATATTGTTGAAATGTTAGCTATAAGGGCCATGGCTAAAGCGGCCTATTCAACGAGGAATATAGGGCATTACGGCCTTGCTTTCGAGTTTTATTCCCATTTTACGTCACCCATACGGCGCTATCCCGATGTTATGGTCCACCGGCTGCTTGAAAAGTATCTTGAAGGGGGCAGATCGGCGGATTCCGTTAAGTATGAAGAGATGTGCCGCCATTCTTCGGATATGGAGACAAGGGCTGCCAATGCGGAAAGATCTTCCGTAAAATACAAGCAGGTCGAATTTATGCAGGACCATATCGGGGAAGTATATAAAGGGGTAATTTCCGGGGTTACCGAGTTCGGACTGTTTGTTGAATTAGAGAATAAAATTGAGGGAATGATTCCGATATCCGGAATTGATGATGACTTCTATATGTTCGACGAGAACAACTATCTGCTTCGCGGGAGACATACCGACCGGATTTTTCAATTGGGCGATGAAGTGAGCATTCGGATCTGGAGAACCAATCTGGAGCGAAAACAACTTGATTTTCTGTTAGCTGAAAATAAGGCACCCAATGGAATTCGTCGCAAAAATTAAAATTTTCAATTATATTTGTATTGGATTAACAAACTATAGAGA
Organism: Prolixibacteraceae bacterium; assembly: GCA_030602265.1. Classification (GTDB taxonomy): domain Bacteria; phylum Bacteroidota; class Bacteroidia; order Bacteroidales; family Prolixibacteraceae; genus UBA1413. Next base: position 27,074 of record JAUWAB010000028.1, read on the forward strand.
ATCAGCATATGGAAAAAGGTATTGAACCTGGAACAAAACGAGATGCCAACCGGGAGAATATCCTGAAAATTGCCCAGGACATTTTCAGTAAGTACGGTTACAAGAAAACTACACTTGACGATATTGCCAATGCTGTCCGGAAAGGCAAAAGTTCCCTCTATTATTATTTTAAAAGTAAGGAAGATTTGTTTCAGGCAGTGATTATGAAAGAGGTTGACCTGCTGACGCGGGAACTCGACCGGGTAATTAACCGCAATACCGAACCGGTGGATAAACTGCGGGATTACATGCTTACCAAAATCACCACTTTCAGGAACCTGGCCAATTTTTACCATGCTCTTGAGAACGATGTTACTGCCATTACGTTTATCAACGATGTAAAAAACCGTTACGAACAGGATGAGATCAGGCTGATCAAGCGTATCCTGATTGAAGGCGTAAGAAAGGGCGAGTTTGAAATATACGATTTTAACCTTGCCGCGATAGGGATTACCATGGCCATAAAAGGGCTCGAGATGCCCCTGTCGGCCGGAACATATGGCAATCTTAACCTGGAAAGAAGTATTGATGTAATACTGAAAATTATCTGCTACGGAATTATGAAACGATAGTATCCCGTTGAATTTATTCACAACAAAGGCTGCCCGGGTAAGGGCAGCCTTTGTTGTGAATAACATCGCTGGCTGGTTATTTAATATTCTGAAGTTTTGTTTTTATTTCGTTCACCACAATTTTCTGACGGTCTATAGTATTCATCAGTTCGCCCTGTTCGCGGAGGTTCCTGTTACCCTGCCGTTCAAATTTATTTATCCTTCGCTCATTTCGGTTTATCTTTTTCTGATTTGACCTGATGTCTTTTCTTAGTTTTTTTGCATCGGCTTCATGTTGTTCAAGCATTCCCTGAGCTTCATTTCCCGATGCATCAAAGAGCTCTTTTCTCTGCAGACGCATTTCATAATCCCTTATTTCACTCCGCATATCCTGATTGTCGGAACGCATATTGCTGATCTTTCTATCGTTACTGTTCTGCTGTCTTCCCATTTTCCGGAGATCACGTTCGAGTGCCCTCAGGTTATTTTCCTCACCATGCAGTTCCTTTTCAACCGCATCGCGATAAACCGCCAGTGCGTAATCCCGCACAAACCGGGTGGCATCTTCAACCGTGGCACCGCCCGATTCCTTTGAGCCAATAAAAACACCTCCCTCCTGAAAGAAAATCTTTATAAAGATCCTTTCCGGAAAAGCAGACACCTGGGCATATACATTCAGCGCTTGAGCACTTATTTTTTTTACTTCCACATCACGCATGATCCATTCGTCCTTCTCCTGTACAAGCCTGGGATTTTTACTGAAAATGCCGAAAAGTCCACGGGGGGCAAGGGTCCTTTCAAGAATGCTGATGGCGTCATTGGCAGTGGCCTGCGGGACTTCCACCTCAAAGGCCGGCTGAATTCCCTGAGAGGACGGCCTTTCCTGTATACTGACCGTAATCTGTTCCTGACCAAAAGCGATTAACGGACAAATCAATAGAATAAAAAGAGCAATCTTATTCATGACATATAGTTTATTAATATGGTAAATATACGTTGAAACGGAGAATACGTTCCAGCCTTTAAATGATTTCAATGGAATTCAGGGTTTATAACGGCGGACCACAAAAAAAGGCCGGTACAGCTACCGGCCCTTTTAATCAACCTAAACCTAAACTAAACCAAAAACCAAATCAATGAATTGATTTATTTTAAAAACAACCAGACGTAATAAACATACGTTAATTGTTTTTGATTTCTGCAAATATAAAAGTTAATAATAGAATAACTAATTAATATACGGAAATGTTCATTATTGGTTGAGATTTTTACAATATATTTTTTACTGTAATCAAAAGAGCATTAATTATTTCAATTCAAAAATGGAAACAGACTTCGGCGGAAGCGAAATTGAACCCAGGCCAGATATTTTTTTCCCTGTAATAACTTCGGTGGCAGAGGACTTGTCTTTTAGTAATTCAGTCAGCCGGTCAGTTTTCAGCACCGTCTCTCCGGAGTTCTTGTTTAGCACTACCATGATCATGTCGTTTTCATTATGCCTGAAGTATACGTACATTCCTTCGAATGGCAGGAAATGGGTGGTTTTGCCTGAATGGACCACTTCTTTGTCTTTTCTCCAGAGCAGCAGTTTCCGGATAAATTCCTGGGCTTCTTTCTGCCTGGATGTCAGGCCGTATCCGGTAAAGCCATTAATTTTATCATCTTTCCAGCCTCCGGGGAAATCTTTACGAATGTCGCCGTGATTATCACCGGGATGGGTGAGCAGTACCTCTGTTCCGTAAAAGATCTGGGGGATGCCCCGGGTAGTCAGGAAATAAGCAATTCCCATCCTGAACAGGTCATAGTCTTCATTTACCTGCATGTAAAACCTGCTCATGTCGTGATTATCCGGAAATATGACCAGGTTCATCGGGTCTGGATACTGGAAATCCATGGCCAGTGCGTCATAGATCTGCATCAGGCCGCCGTTGCCGGGTTCGTTCAGTCCTCTGGAAACTGCGTTCTGCAGTGGAAAGTCCATCATGCTTGGGATCTGTCCGTCGTATCCGTCGAGGTTTTTCTTACCTTTCTGCCAGTAGGAGACGATGGCCGCATTATTGTGCCACTCTTCGCCAACATTGTTGAAGTATGGGTACTCCTCCAGAACCCTCAGGTTCCATTCGGCCATCATATGTTTATCAGGGTATGGGTAGGTATCCATACGGATTCCGCTCAGCCATGCATATTCAATCCACCATATGCTGTTCTGGATCAGGTATGTCGCCAGAAATGGATTGTGCTGGTTCAGGTCGGGCATAGTAGGTACAAACCATCCGTTGAGCATCTGGTTACGGTCATATTCCGAGCCGTTCGGGTCCTGGATCAGGGTTTTCACATGATTGGTGATCTGATAATCCGGATATTGATTGATCCAGTCGGAGGATGGAAGGTCCTTCATCCACCAGTGTTCAGAGCCGCAGTGATTGAAAATCATGTCCATGATGAGCTTAATTCCCTTGTCTCTGGCTTTAAGCGCGAAAGCCTGATACTCCTCGTTGGTCCCGTAGCGTGGATCAACCTTGTAGAAGTCGGTAGTGGAATAACCATGATAAGAATACGAGGGCTGGTCATTTTCAAGGAGCGGATTGAGCCAGATAGCCGTAAAGCCCATACCGGCGATATAGTCGAGGTTGTCTACCAGTCCCTGAATATCCCCTCCATGCCGGCCACCCTTTAAATTCCTGTTGGGTTTCTCCTTCATGCCTTCAACGTAGTCGTTGTCGGGATTGCCATTGGCAAACCGGTCGGGCATGATCAGGTACATGGCATCTGCCGGAGTGAATCCTTTCCGGTTAGCTGAACCAGGCTCCCGGTGCTTTAGTTCATAAGAGTAATCTGCTATGGCTTTTCCGTTCCGGAAAAACGTAATGGGAAAAGTGCCGGGCCTGGCTCCTTCTATGTGGAGGTCGATGAACAGATAGTTTGGGTTCTCCACCTGGGAAACGCTTTTCAGGGTTACACCGGGATAGTCAACAGATACCCTGGAATTGCCAATTTCAGGCCCGTAAACCATCAGCTGTAGGTTCGGGTTTTTCATTCCGGCCCACCAGAACATGGGCTCCACCCTGACATTTCCGGAAGAGTATACCTGGATTGCCAGGAAAATAATAAGAAGCGATGTGGTTAATTTTTTCATATCATTTTTTATCAGTAAACATTTATTGGTAATCAGTGAACGGTAATCAGTAATCAGTGAACGGTAATCGGTAATCAGTGAACGGTAATCAGTAAACGGTAAACAGTATGGCAAAGGTAAACGACTGTTAGTGAGTTCAATAATAAATAATCAATAATAAATAATCAATAATAAATCCCCCAGGTCCCGTCTCTAGAGATTGTCACTCTCGCTGGCCGGTATTCAGAAATTTACTGAAAGGCTTTCATTTCCCTGAATTTCCCTGGTTCGGTTGTTAAGGATGAGGCTTATGGAATTGGTCGTAAGATTATGCAGTACAAATTTCTGCCGGTCGGCCTCGATTTCCAGGACGGTATTCCGGAGATGGAACTGAAAGCAGAAGGAATTCCAATCGCCGGGCAACTCAGGGTGCAATACCGGATGCCTGTTTTTCAGGCTGAAGCCAAGGCAATAGAGGAGGGTAGAGTTCCAGCGACTGGCAAGATGATTCAGTCTGGATTCACTGCCGGATTGCTTGTCCGGTGAGATATCCGTAAATAGGTCCGTCAACTGGCTTCTGCCATCCTGATGCAATTCATCCATTTTCATTTTTTTCATCAGTGATGACCAGCCGTCGGAACCTGCGATACCACTTTTCCGGATGATTTCTTTCCAGGCTGCGGTTTCCTTTATTTCGCTGAACCTGTAATTTTCCCTGAAATCTTCGTACATCCAGGAGTTCTCGGATTTCAGGTAACTGATATTGCCCAGTGTCATATGTAAAACCCTTCCCGCTTTTTCCATTACCTGATGGTAATCTGCTGTTTCTGCCTTTAAGGCATCCGGTGAAGACTGGTCCCGGAGTAGCGAGGACCAAAGCCTGCTGAGGACAAGTTGCAGGTCAAATCCGCCCGATAGCAGATATTCCCTATCCTCGGTAAACAGGTTATACAACAGCAATGAGTCGGAAATTGCTATCAGCCGTTCAATATCTTTGGGGCTTATCTGTTTCTGGCTTTTTTCATCCGGGTTTGCTAATACAGTACCAGGATAGAAAACCGGACCTGTATGAATTTCTTCAGGAAGATTTTTGACGGTGCTGTTCAGCAACTGTTTCATTTTCTTCAGATGGTACCTGCGTACTTCGGCAGTTGGATACCCAAGCATTAAAAGCAGCAGAACATGAGTGTCCAGGATATTGGGCCCCGCTGTTTTTGCGGTACTTGATTCAGATCCCGGTTTATTGTGTGGGATCAGTTCAGAAGGCAACTGGTTTTTTAACTCCCGAATCAGGGAAAGTATGGAGTTTTGTGCTTCAGGATTGCCCCGGATCAGGGTTTCATGATTCTGCCATATCATAATAGGGTGTATTATTTGCATGAAGATAGAATCCTTAAAAGTTTATTTATGTCAGTCTGTTTTCCTGGCACCCGGGCTGTCCACGTCATTCACCAGTCCGACCGACAGAGCGGCCACCAGCAGGGATATTCCGCCTGCCGTTAGGGCATATATGGCCTGACCGTTGAAGAATTGCCGCATGAAGAATCCAAGAATGCTGGCAGCGAGGATCTGTGGAATAACAATAAAAAAATTGAATATTCCCATATAGGTTCCCATTTTGTCGGAAGGCAACGACCCGGTAAGGATGGCATAAGGCATCGACAGGATACTGGCCCAGGTAAAACCGATACCGAGCATGGGCAGAATCAGCATCATGGGTGTTTTGATCATGCCAATGGAGAGAAACGACAGTCCGCCAATGAGCAGTGCAATGGCATGTGTCCATTTACGGCTGGTATGTTTTGCAAGAACAGGCAATAAAAAGGCTACCAGTGCGGAGAAGCCGTTATAAATGCCAAAAAGTACGCCTACCCAGTTGGCTCCTTCGTTATACATGGCCGACCCGGTATCCGTGGTGCCATAGATGTGGCTGGTTACAGCCGGGGTGGTATAAATCCACATGGCAAACAGGGCAAACCAGCTGAAGAACTGCACAACTGCTAATTGCTTCATGGTGGCGGGCATATTCACCATGTCGGTGAAGATTTCCACCAGGCCGTTTTTTACATTCTTCTTTTTAGTAAGAACCGTGGCTAGATACATCAGGACCCCGAACAGGACGAGGCCTCCGCCAATGATATAGAGTTCCTTTTCCAGTTCCCTGAAGTAGACAATCAGGATGAAAAGCAACCCGAAAAAGAGTGCGATAGTTCCGTTTCTCAGGAAGGCCGGTACCAGTTCGGGTGCACTTCTTGAACGGATTGATTTTTTAATGGTTGACTCCCGGTGCTCATAGGCTTCAAATTCCCTGAGTTGTTCAGGCGAATACTCCCTGGTCCGGAAGATGGTCCAGAGCACAGCCAGCAGGAAAACAGATCCACCTATGTAAAAAGAGTATTTTACCGTGGGGGGAATTTCGCCGGGTAGTGCCGTGTTGGCAATTCCGATCCAGTGGTCGAGCACATAGGGCAGTACTGAAGCCACTACTGCCCCAATCCCGATAAAAAAGCTCTGCATGGCAAATCCGGTGGTTCGCTGTTCGGAGGGCAGCATATCGCCGACGAAAGCCCTGAAAGGTTCCATGGTGATATTGATGGATCCGTCCATAATCCAAAGCATGCCAACGGCCACCCATAGGGAAGGCGAGTTGGGCATGAAGAGCAGGGCCGCCGAAGCGAGCAGTGCTCCAATCAGAAAGTAGGGTCGCCTCCTGCCGAGCCGGTTCCATGTTTTATCACTGTAGTGCCCCACAATCGGCTGAAGGATCAGTCCGGTGACCGGTGCTGCGAGCCAGTATACTGCCAGGCGGTCGACATCACCGCCCAGAGTCTGGAAAATACGGGAGACATTGGCATTCTGCAGGGCAAATCCGAACTGGATCCCCAAGAAGCCAAAACTCATATTCCATATCTGCCAGAAATTCAGAGTAGGTTTCCTTTTCATTCAGTAATGATTTATAAGCATGTTAAAGCACAGGAAAAACCTGTGCGGCCGGGTTGGAGGTTATGCATTAAACTGAAGTAAGATTGCAATGCAAATATATAAAACTAAAAAGTTAAAAACCAAACAGATAATTTCTCCGGAAGCAGGGAAAGGGCTCGTTTTATAGAAAATTTCCTTATTTCAAACGTTTGCGGCAGAGGTAAAAATTTCTTAAAAAAAAAAATTACAACCTGGATGAGCCCCGGATGATCAGGTCACCTTCAAGCACTTTGGTTTCCGGGGGATAATCGGTTTTGTTCTCCAGGATTCTTTTCAGCAGCATTTCCGTGGCAGTAATGCCCATTTCGTATCCGTGCTGGTCTACCGAGCTCAGGGATGGTTCAGTAATTCCGGAAAAACGGCCGTCGGAGAACCCTACCAGTGCCACGTCGTCGGGGATTTTGAAGCCCTGTTTCTGCAGTCCCTTCATGGCACCAATGGCGGTGATATCGTTCACAGAAAAAATGCCGTCGGGCAGGTTTCCTTCCGTTACGAAGTTTAAAATAGCCCGCTGAGCTTTCTCATAGTTATCGGCTTCAACGATATAACGCGGATCCACTTCGAGGCCGGCTTCCCTGACGGCCTTCAGATAACCTTCTTTGCGCTGTTGCCCTATCAGCAGGTTTTGCGGTCCTGCAAAATGGGCGATTCGTTTGCGCCCCTGGTCGATCATATGTTTTGTTGCCTGGTAGGCTGCCTCCATATCGTTAATGATTACCTGATCTGCGAAAATACCAGGAGCAACCCGGTCGTAAAAAACCAGAGGGATTTGGTTATTGACGATCTGCTGTAGATGCTGGAAGTCGATGGTTTCCTTGGAAATGGAAACCAGGATTCCATCGACCCGCTGGGCGATAAGGGTTTTTACGTTGGAGAGTTCACGGTCGAATTTTTCATTCGACTGGCAGATAATGACGTTAAACCCTGCATTATAGGCCACATCCTCAATTCCGGAGATTACCGAAGAGAAGAAGTAGTGGACGATTTCGGGGATAATCACCCCGATGATGCGGGTACGCTGATTTTTCAGGCTGAGGGCGATGGCGTTTGGCTGGTATTTAAGTTTTGCAGCCAGGTCGTTCACCGCTCTTTTGGTTTCTTCGCTGATATCGGGATGCCCCTGCAAAGCCCTGGAAACCGTAGATGCCGAGACGCCTAATTGTCTGGCTATATCTTTTATGGTAACCTGATTACCTTTCATAAATGATGTAAACTAAATTTCATAAAAATAGCTTTTTTTAAGCGAATAGGTGCAGAAATTGAGCGGAAAATCGTTTGATCAAAAACCGACCCCCAAACACCCAACAGTACCGATATGTTGTATAACATGTTTTATGCAAACGTCACCGCAAACGTTTGCGGAACGATTTGGGTTAACGAGCTGTAAATCATATCTTAAGAATTCATAATTTCGTCATGGGTTTCAGGAAAATGCGAAGAAACTGACTAAGAAGATTGCCAGGAAGAATGTAGAAAGTTCTAATTAAAAACATCAAATGACTTATGATGAAAATTGTTCAAAACAGTGTTAAAGTACTTTTGCTGATGGGTGTTCTGTTGTTTACTACAGCAGTTTATGCCCAGCAAAAGACCATTACGGGGAAGGTCACCGATGCCCGGTCTGGTGACCCTATGCCTGGTGTGACGATCATCATTCCGGGGACCACTACCGGTACCATAACCAACTTTGACGGGGATTACAACCTGACCATCAGTACGGGCCAGACCCTTGCCTTTTCGTTTATCGGTTATGAAACCCAGCAGATAGTAGTGGGCGACCAGAATGTGTATAACATCAGGTTGTCTCTTTCGACAGAAGCACTCGATGAGGTGGTGGTAATTGGATACGGACAGGTAAGGAAGAGCGATGCCACCGGTTCAGTTACTGCGATAAGCTCAAGGGATTTCAACAAAGGGGCGATAACTTCAGCCCAGGACCTGCTGGTCGGTAAAAGTGCCGGGGTGGTGATTACCACTGCTGGCGGTGCCCCGGGCAGCGGATCAACTATCCGGATCAGGGGAGGATCTTCCTTAAATGCTTCTAATGATCCCCTACTGATCATTGATGGTGTACCCATTTCCAACAACAATGTATCAGGTAGCAGTAACCTGCTCTCATTTGTTAATCCAAATGATATTGAAACATTTACAGTTTTGAAGGATGCTTCTGCCACTGCAATATACGGTTCAAGGGCTTCAAACGGGGTGATTATCATTACGACCAAAAAAGGGCAGGCCGGTAGTCCGTTGCGGGTTAACTATGATGCCAATACTGCTGTCTCCAGCGCAATCCGATTTATGGATGTTTATTCAGGTGATGAGATCAGGCAGCTTGCCCTGGACAGGAAAACGCTTTTTGGATTGGATAATTTAAAGATCCTCGGACTGGAAAATACCAACTGGCAAAAAGAGTTGTTCAGAACAGGTTTAACCCTCGACCACAACTTAAGTATCTCGGGTGCATATGAAACCATGCCATATCGGGTGTCTTTAGGCTATACCAACCAGGAGGGAATTATGAAGAATACAGACATGGAAAGATTTACCGGTTCGTTTAGCCTTGATCCTGTTTTTCTGGATGGTTCACTCAGGGTTAATGCAAATTTGAAGGCGATGCTTTCGAACCACAATTTCGGAGATACCGGTGCTCTTGGTTCGGCAATAAATATGGATCCGACCCAACCTATCCGGGACGGAAATCCAAAATCGGCCGGTTATTTCCAGTGGACCAATTTCGGGGCAAATCTTGGCACGCCAAACCCGGTGGAACAGCTAAGGGCTGCAGACAACAGATCCGAAGTCACCAGAGTTATCGGGAATATTCAGATGGATTACCGTCTTCCTTTTTTGCCGGGTTTGCGGGCTAATCTGAACCTTGCCTCAGACCGGTCGAAAAGTGAGGGACACAACAACCGACCGACTACATCGCCCTCTACCCTTACTGCTCCATTATGGGGAAGATTGAGTGATTACAGCGGGAAAAACACCAATGATCTTCTGGAATTTTATTTGAATTACGTAAAGGACATTGAGCCGGTTAAAAGCAGGATAGATGCTACAGCCGGTTATTCATGGCAGCATTTCCAACGGGAAGGGGAAAGTTACACCCGTGGAATTGTAGATGCTACCCACCCTTACCAAAAAAGCGACAGTACCAGTTTTATTACCGAGAATTATCTGGTATCCTTTTTCGGCCGTTTAAATTATACTTTAGCCGATAAATACCTGTTGACACTCACGATGAGGGCAGACGGTTCCTCGAGGTTTATAGGCGATAACCAGTGGGGTATGTTCCCTTCGGCAGCTTTTGCATGGAAAATAAAGGATGAATCATTTCTCAAAGATGTTAAGACGGTATCCGAGTTAAAACTCAGGTTAGGCTGGGGGGTTACCGGCCAGCAGGATATCGGTAATGATTATCCTGCCCAGGCCCGTTACCTCATGTCGTCTGCAGGAAGTTACTATCCAATCGGTGGAACACACCTTCCGACTCTCCGGCCGAATGCATATGACCCCGATATAAAATGGGAGGAAACCACCACCCAGAATATTGGTCTGGATTTTGGTTTCCTAAGCGACCGGATTACCGGTTCTTTCGATGTGTACAAAAGGGTAACCGAAGATTTGCTTAATACGGTTACCATTCCGACCGGAAGTAACTTCTCTAACATACTGCTTACCAATGTAGGAAGCCTGGAGAATAAAGGGGCTGAATTCTCCCTTAACCTTGTTCCTGTTTCCACCCCTGATTTGTCTCTTAATGTCGGATTCAACTTTACTTATAATGAGAATGAGATCACGAAGCTTCTCTTTACCGATAATCCAGATTATTTGGGGATTCTTTATGGCGATGCCTTCACTGGACAAAAGCAGGTTACCAGGGTGGGATATCCGGCTTATTCCTATTTTGTCAACAAACAGGTTTATGATTCAAACGGACGGCCTATTGAAGGTCTTTATGTGGACCTGTCGGGAGAAGGCGGTGTGGTTAATGGAGATAATGCCGATAAATATATCTACCATAATCCGGTTGCAGATTACCTGCTGGGATTATCGCTCAGGGTCAATTACAAGGATTTCGATTTTTCTGCATCGAGTCGGACCAGTTTGGGGAATTACGTATACAACCAGGTGGCTGCAGGTGCTTCATACGATCAGATGTACCAGATCGGCTACTGGAAGAACTTTCCTAAGTTCCTGGATGATACTCAATTTGTCAAACGTCAGTTTACCAGTGACTACTTCGTTACCGATGCTTCCTTCTTTAAACTGGACAATATGAGTTTCGGGTACACTATCCAGGATAAACTTTCGGCCCGGTTAAGTTTCACTGTTCAGAATGTTTTTACCATAACAAAGTACAAAGGATTAGATCCTGAGGTACCTGGCGGTATAGACAATAATATCTACCCGAGGCCCCGTACTTATATGTTCGGAATAAATTTGTCGTATTAAACCATCAAGTACTTAACAGATATGAGCAAAAAATTATTAACAATAATCTTCCTTTCCGTAATGGTTATGACATCATGCGTGAAAGATCTGGATGTGATACCCAAAGATCCAAATACCATTCTCTCGGGAAATCTCCAGAATGACCCGGTTTACATGAAGCAGGTTCTTGGGAAAATTTACGCCAGCTTTATCATCAATGGGCAGGGTGCCAACGGTGGCCCCGACATTGCTGCTTCTGATGCGGATTTCTTTACCACTGCCAGGGCCTTGTGGAACCTGCAGGAAATTACTACCGATGCGGCCATCTGTGCCTGGGGTGACGTGGGTATTTCCGATCTGAACACCCAGACCTGGAGCCCGAACAATCCCTTCCTTACTGCACTGTACCAACGTTTGGGACTGAGTATTACCTATGCCAACGATTTCATTAAAATGACCAATGGCAACACCAATCCGGATATTATCCGATACAATGCTGAGGCCAGGTATCTTAGAGCGCTGGCCTATTACTACTATATGGACCTGTTCGGGAATCCTCCGTTTACGACTGAAGCCGACGGAGTCGGAAAATTCTTCCCGAAACAGCTCGATCCGGATGTTACCGTCGCCAGAAAGCTTCTGTTCAATTACATCGTTTCTGAACTGAAAAGTATCGAGGACAAGCTTGGTGAACCCAGATATTCCTATCCTCAGGCCGATAAAGGTGCTGCCTGGATGCTGCTGGCCCGTGTTTATCTCAATGCTGAAGTTTTTACCGGTACAGCAAAGTGGGATAGCTGTAAGATTTACAGCGACAAGGTTATCAACAGCCAGAAATATTCCCTGGCTACCAACTATCGCCAAAATTTCAGTGCGGATAACGATGGCCGGAACAATCCGGAGATGATCTTTGCGTGGGCGCAGGATGGAATTCATACACAGGGAGGTGGAGCCGGTACAACCTTTATTATCCAGTCGACCAGTGATGCTGTGTATATAAGGTCAGAGGATTATCATGGTCTCACGGTAAACACTAACTGGAACGGAAACCGGGCCAGAAGGGAGTTTATGAATGTACTTGTGGATACCCTGGCTGTTTACGGGAATAATCCGGTCCCGTTAACCGATCCGACTTTTTCTCAGGTAAAGGATAAAAGGATATTCCTGAAAATGAAGAGAAGCATGGATATCCCAAGCCCGTCCTCCAGTGGGGATTACGGAATTGGCGTGTTTAAGTTTACAGCTAAAAATTCAGACGGAAGCCAGGCGGCCAATTATAATCCTCAGTATTCGAATACGGATTTCCCGGTCTTCAGACTGGCTGATGCTTATCTGATGCGGGCAGAGGCTTCTTTCCGGATGAATAATACAGCCGCAGCCGTGACTGATATTAATATTATCCGGACACGTGCCTATGGAAATACCTCAGGAAATATTACTGCCGACAAGCTGACTGCACAGTTTATTCTGGATGAAAGGGCCCGTGAGTTTTATTATGAGGCTCAGAGAAGGACCGACCTGGTCAGGTTTGGAAAATTTACCGACGGAAACTATAACTGGACCTGGAAGGGTGGCGTATACAGAGGAACCAACACCAGCCGGCACCTGAATATTTTCCCGATTCCGGGCGATGAAGTGGCTGCCAATCCTAATATCAGGCAGAATCCTGGCTATAATTAATTACTAAATTCAAAGAGCAATGAATAGAAAATCAATATTATATTTAATCCTGTTTGGATTAACCGGCCTTTTTGCAGCATGCGAAAAGGATGAGGTGAAGGTAGTTATGCTGGATAATCCTGTTGCTCCCACATTGGTTACTGTTCCGGACCTAATCCTGAAGAGGGCCGATGGAAATAAAACACTTGAGTTTACTGGAACAGCTGTTGATCCCGGATTCCAGGCCTCGGCCAACTATTTTCTTGAAGGAAGCCGGGCTGGTACCAATTTTGCCAATCCGTTTACCATTTATTCAGGTATTCAGGGATTGACCATGAAGATAACCGTAAGTGACCTGAATACCATTCTTCTCAGAAACCTTGATGCTGACGTAACTTCATCGGTAGATCTGCGGCTTCGTGCCGTTCTGGTGGTTGATGCGGGAACAGGTGCCCCGGGGACCAGTGCAAGCCCATTTGAGTATACTTCAGCAGTTAAAACCGTTCAGGTATCACCATATGGATTGCCAAGGCTCGATCTTATCGGGTCAGGAATCGACCAGAAAATAGAGTCAGCCCTCGGTGACGGCAAATATTTCGGGTACGTAAAACTCGATAAAGCCAAACCTTTTACCTTACGGAATCCGGATACCAATACAACTTATGGGGTGTCAGGAGGAGCTTTGGCTGTAAACGGTGCTGCGATAGTCCCGGCCGACAACGGATGGCATAAACTGACTGTCGACACACAGGCCCTTACTTACAAGATTGAGGCATATATGATCGGACTGGTTGGATCTGCAACGCCTAACGGATGGGATTCACCCGACCAGAAAATGGATTATGATGCCAAGACTGGTACCTGGAGAATCACTATAAACTTAGTAAACGGTGATATAAAATTCAGGTTGAACGACGGTTGGGCATGGAACCTGGGTGGTCCTTTGGATGCACTGACTGTAGGTGGTGCCAATATTCCGCTCACTGCCGGTAATTATACCATTGTACTGACCATTACCAATCCGAATTCTACTGATGGCCAGGTTGGCGGAAGGTGTACCATTACCAAAAACTAATTGAAAGAAACCTTTTAACAGAATTTTTATGAATAGAAGAAACATATATAGTTTCATGGCATTCCTCCTCTTTTCAGTGATTGTTCTCACATCCTGTACGGAGGAAATGTCAGAGGTGAGGCTGGACCCCAAATTATCCACTACCCAGCTGATGAATGTCACTTCTGACTCAGCCACGGTTGTCGGTTTTGTAGTTGCCCAGGGCGATGGTTTCACGGAAAGGGGTATCTGTTACAACACCTCTCCCAACCCAACCATCAACGATAAGAAGGTGGCCTATACGGGTGAACTTAAATCAGCTGCCTTTAGCATCCGTCTGGGTGGTCTGAACTATGCGACTAAGTATTACGCAAGGGCTTACGCTATTAATCCTGACGGAGTTATCTACGGAGAAGAACAGACATTCACTACTTTGCCTGTTGTTCCGGTCCTGACGACGACGGCTATAACGGCTATCACCGGGAACTCTGCCAGTGGCGGTGGTAACGTTACCATAGGTGGCGGTGCCGAGGTTACTGTCCGGGGTATTTGTTTCAGCACGACCAATCCTCCCACCATCGCCGACAGCAAAACAACGGATGATAAGGGAACGGGTGCTTTTACCAGCCAGCTTACCGGACTGAAGGGGAACACCACCTATTATGTAAGGGCTTATGCCACCAACAGTGCGGGTACAGGTTATGGTCCGGTGGTTACTTTCAAGACCCTGGTTGACCTTCCGGTGGTTACCACCACTCCGGCTACGGCCATTACCAAAACCAGTGCCGCCTCCGGAGGTGTTGTCTCCTACGACGGTGGTGCTGAGGTTACTGAAAGGGGTATTGTATGGGGCAGATCTGCTGAGCCTACCGTTTCTGACAACAAGATAACCGCAGGTACAGGCACCGGTGCATTTGTCAGCAGCCTGACCGGCCTCGAGCTGTTTACTACCTATCATGTACGCGCCTATGCCATGAATAGTGCAGGTGTAGCCTACGGATCCAATATCCAGTTTACTACCCTTGCCAATACCCGTACCTGGAATATTCCGGGGGATTATGTGGAAGCCAGCTATCCGGGTCTCGGACTGGCCAACTGGTCGCCCGACAGATCTCCGCAGGTCATGAGTACCGTATCGGCGCCGGATCATCTGGAAGGTTATGTATATATGGCCAATTCCTCGAACCAGTGGAAATTTGCTACCCAGAACAACTGGGATGGCCCCAATTACGGCGGACGCATCGGAGTACTTGATCCTTCAGGTGATAACTATAATTTGCCCAAAGGATACTACAAAATCAATGCGAATGCTGCAGACATGACCTTTACGGCCATCGCAACCGAATGGGGCGTAATAGGTGATGCCACACCGAAAGGATGGGACGATGAAACTCCGCTTACTTACTATCCAGCACTGAAAACCTGGAGAGGCGGAATACACCTGAAAGCTGCCCAGTTCAAATTCAGGGCAAACCATTCCTGGGATTACAATTACGGAAGTTCCTCAGGAAATGAAAAGCTCAATGCCGGCGGGGATAACATTCCGGTAGGCCTTGAAGCTGATTATTATATCATTCTTGATCTGAGCAAACCCAATGAGTATACCTACTCGGCCAATCGCTGGGGACTTATCGGAGATGCCACTCCCGGAGGATGGGGTACCGATACCGATATGACCTGGGATCCGGTTAATAAGGTATTGAAAATTACCCTTGACCTGGTGGCCGGAAGCTTTAAGTTCAGGGCTAACGATTCCTGGGATTATAATCTCGGAGGTGATCTTAACAATCTGACACCCAACGGGGATAATATTCCTGTAGCCTCTCCCGGAAATTATACCATCACGCTTGACTTATCAGGAAGTAGCATTAAGTCTACTGTAACAAAGAATTAGTTTTAATCAGAATCAGGAGGGTTGCCTTGACCGGGCAGCCCTCTTTTTTCTATTTATTTTCATCCACATGAACCGTTTACTGACTTTATTCATCGTTGTCATTTTATCCCTGAAATCAGGGTATACCCAAATTACCACCGAACCGGCCATGCCAGTGGCAGCAAAGGAAGTAATTGTCACTTTTAACTCCGCGCAGGAAAGCCGTTTGGGATATTTCACCGGTGATTTGTATGCACACACCGGAGTGGGCATTGAAGGCGAAGGCAATTGGAAGAATGTCATCGGAACCTGGGGAAATAACGCTGTCCAGCCAAAACTGACGAATAAAGGTAACGGTATTTATGAACTCAGAATAAGCCCTGATCTGTATACATTCTATTCCGTGGCTGCCTCTAAAAAGATTGTGAATATGTCGTTTGTCTTCCGGTCATCTGACCAAACCAGACAGACAGAAGACTTGTTCGTAACCGTATTCGAAGAGGGATTGTTTGTGCAATTCACCAAACCGGTCGATAATTCGGTGCTGTTTGTCAATTCCCCGGTTGAGGTATCTTTTAATGCTTCCATATCAGCGTCGTTATCCTTGTTTGTTGATGATCAGTTGGTTTCACAGGCCGATGGAAAAAACCTCAGTTATTCGGTCAGTTTTGCTGAAAGCGGGAACCACTGGCTGATCGCCAGGGCAGTGCAAAGTGGCGAAACAAGCCATGACTCTTTATATGTGACCGTACAGGGCAGTGTGCCACAATCTCCCAAACCATCAGCCTACAGGAAAGGAATCAATTATCTGTCGGATACTGCAGCAGGGCTGGTATTATGGGCCCCTCAGAAGAACTATGTGTATGTGTTGGGTGATTTCAATGACTGGCGGCCAGACAACGCCTATCTGATGAACAAGGATGGCGACTATTTCTGGATGGAGGTAGACAACCTGACACCGGGGAAACAGTACGTATTTCAGTATTTCATAGACAGCGATATCCGGATTGCCGATCCGTATACTGAACAAACGTCAGATCCCGAAGATCAGTGGATACCTTCGGCTTCATATCCGGGGCTTGTTCCTTATCCGGCCGGAAAAGCAACAGGAATTGCCTCTGTGCTTCAAACGGCCCAGATTCCCTATTCCTGGGAAATTCATGATTTTGTGCCACCCCCGGTCGACCGGTTAGTCATATATGAAGTGCTGATCAGGGATTTTACCGATCAGCGAACGTATCTTTCTGTCATTGAGAAGCTGGACTATCTGAAGACGCTGAATGTGAATGTTCTCGAACTGATGCCGGTTAATGAGTTTGAAGGAAACCTGAGCTGGGGTTATAATCCATCTTTTTATTTTGCCCCCGATAAGTTTTATGGTCACCGGAATGACCTGAAACGGCTCATTGATGAGGCTCACAAACGGGGAATTGCCGTGGTGATTGACATGGTCCTAAACCACAGTTACGGGCAGAGCCCTTTGGCCCGGATGTACCTCGATAAGGCTACAGGCCGGCCGGCAGCCAATAATCCATGGTACAACCCACAGCATAATTTCCAGAATCCGGATGCGCAGTGGGGTTATGATTTCAACCATGAAAGTATCCACACCAGGGCATTGGTCGACAGTATCAACAGTTTCTGGATAAATGAATATAAGGTTGATGGTTTCCGGTTTGATTTCACCAAGGGTTTCTCCAATACACCTTTCGGGCCTGGCGACTGGGGCAGTGCCTACGATGCGGCCAGGATTGCCAATTTGAAACGCATGGCCGACGAAATCAGAAAAAGAAAAAGTGATGCGTTGATCATTTTTGAACATCTTTCAGATAATTCTGAAGAAAGGGAATTAGCCAATTATGGAATTCTCCTCTGGGGGAACATGAATGGAAGTTACAGAAGTGCAGCCAAGGGTTTTTCTTCAGATTTATCATGGGGATTACATCAGAGCAGGAACTGGACGGTTCCGCACCTGATCAGCTATATGGAAAGCCACGATGAGGAAAGAGTGCTTGTCGACTGTCTTCAGAACGGACTGAATGAAGGGGCCTACGATACCAGGAATTTCAGTATTGCCATCGACCGGATGAAACTGAATTCGGTTTTTCTGCTTCCGCTTCCAGGCTCAAAAATGATCTGGCAATTTGGGGAACTGGGGTATGACTATTCCATTAATCACAATGGGAGATTGGGTTTAAAACCTGTAGTCTGGAACTATACGGATAATCCGGTCAGATATGATTTATACAAAACCAAAGCCCGGCTTAATTTCCTGAAACAGAAATACGAGGAATTTTCTAATCCTGTATTCCAGGGAAGCCTGAACTCCACCGTTAAATGGTACAGGCTTACCAATGGTGACCATCACGTGGTGGTAGTCGGGAATTTTGGCCTGACGGCCCAATCAGCTACCATAAATTTCCCCGTTACCGGGTTGTGGTATGACTATTTCGGGGCGACAACCTACAGTGTCACCCAATCTTCACAGCAGGTCAGCCTCGCACCGGGGCAATACCGGATGTACAGCACCCGGAAATTTGATGATCCCTTTTTAATCAATGATATAAATACTATTACCGGAAGCACGGATGTTCTTCTTTATCCAAATCCGGCTGTGAGTGAGGTCAGCATTAGTTCGGGATCGGTAATAACCGGAATTGAGGTCAGAAATGTATCAGGGCAGCTGGTTTATTCCGGACAATATTCTGAAATGAAGGTTGTTTTACCGGTAAACCGTTTTCCTGCAGGTTTGTATTTGGTATCGGTTATTCAGGGGAGTGAAATGTCCCAACGGAAACTGATAATCCAATAAGACATTCCAATTCATCAGGATTTGGCGATCATTTCCACCTCCCGGAATACCCTGAAGAAGTTACCGCCCCAGATTTTGAGGATGTCTTCTTCGGAATAGCCGCGGACTAACAATTCCCTGGTAATGTTAGGGAACTGGCTGACATCGTTGCAGCCCGAAAGTCCGCCCCCACCGTCGAAATCACTGCCGATGCCCACATAGTCGACACCGACCAGCCTGACCACATGGTCGATATGATCCACCAGGTCGCTGACGGTAGCCAGTTTTTTAGGGTATTTCTCCCGGATCTCGTTCCACTGGCGCCGGAATTCCGCCTTTTCTGCGTCGTCCATAGCCGGCCACTTTTCGTTGTAGATCTTCCTCATTTCCTGGTCTTTCTGATATCTTACCGTTGTTGTGTCGGGATCTTTCACATATTCCGAAAGCAGACAAATCTGGATAACGCCCCCGTTTTTGGCCAAAGCACGGATCATATCATCGGTCATATTACGATCGCTCCGCGCGATAGCCCGCACGCTGCTGTGTGAAGCGATCACCGGTGCGTTGCTGGTTTCGATAACGTCGAAGAATGACTTATCGGAGATATGGGAGACGTCGACCATCATTCCCAGCCGGTTCATTTCCCTGACCACTTCCTTTCCGAAGGCGCTCAGGCCGTTATGTTCCGGTTTCGCCCTGTCGGTCGACGAATCGCATAGGTCGTTGTGGTAGGAATGGCTCAGGGTGATGTAGCGGACACCTTTTTTGTAAAATGATTCCACCCGGGACAGGTCTTTAGCCAGAGGAAACCCGTTTTCCAGGCCGATATAGATGGCCCTTTTACCCTTCTGGCTTATTTTTTCAGCATCTACTGACGCAACGGCAATCTCCGCCTGGTCTGAATACCTGTTTACCTGGGCGATAGTCGTATCGATCATCTCCATGGCCAGGGCATAGGCTTCATCGTAATTTTGGGGAGTTCTGGGTTTCTGACCTACGAATGCGGCAAAAAACATGGCATCCAGTCCGCCCTCTTTCATCCTTGGAAGGTCTACCTGGCCGGTGGATTGCTTCCTGCCAATATCAAAGCCGCTTCTTTGCATGTTCATCGGCGTGTCGCAATGGGTGTCTATGGTCAGGGCTTTTTCATGTACCCGTTTCACTTCGGCTTCGGATACGTTTCTCCGTGGTTGCCCCGAAAGCTGGAACCCGGTCAGTAAAATCAAAAGGCCAACTGAAATCTTAATGTTCATGCGGATAATTGTTTTAATTATAATGGCCACTTTCGTATATGCTTAACAATATTCTTTTCAGACCTTAAAAATGCAGAAAAGATTAATTGCATCCCCATAAAATCGAATGCAGCGCAAGTTAAAATAATTTTGAGGATTACATTTTCCCCTGTGGATTCCTGATCCAGTCGCCACGTTGAAACTTTACCGGATCGCCGGTTATTTTCAAAGCGAAAGCGGGTAAGTCTTTTCCGTCGAAATTTCCGGAACTCATTAACAGCAGGTTTGCCTCTTTCCAGTCCATTTTTTCAAGATGGTCAAACAATTCACCGGAGTCGGTAAGTACCTGAAGGCCTCTCTTCTGAAATCCTGCCGATATCATTTCCGGGGTGATGGGCTCCAGTTTTTTGTGTTCCACTGTGTGTGGGTTGTAGTATACAAAGGCCAGATCGGCTTCTTCCATGCATTGGTTGTAATGTGGGAGGAACTCCTTTTTGAGTGAGCTGAAGGTGTGCAGTTCCATGCAGGCGACCAGTCTTCGTCCGGGAAATTGCTGCTTTACGGCACGGGTGGTTGCCTGCAATTTGGACGGAGAGTGGGCAAAATCCCGGAAAACCGTGGTTTGGTCATTCGCGGAAAGAACCTCGAGCCTTCGGGCTGCCCCTGAAAATGTCCGGATAGCCCGGTAAAACTGCTCATTCGTTACGCCCAGCGCCAGGCAAACCGATTGGGCAGCCGAGATATTCTGCAGGTTGTGCTCCCCGAAAATTTTCAGCCTGATCTCCCGTTCGCCTGCCTTGAGGTAAGTGGTGTGGTCTTCAGTTATATATGGATGGATGTTGTATCCCTCTGTCCGGATATGGTGCTGTTCCGCGGCAATTTCCCTCAGAAGGGGATCTTCATCATAATAGCAGAGTGTTCCGCCGGGTTCAATCAGCCGGGCAAAGATCCTGAACTGCTCCACATATCCTTCGAACGTCGGGAATACGTTGATATGGTCCCAGGCAATTCCACTGAGCACTGCGATATGCGGATGGTACAGATGGAATTTGGGGCGGCGGTCGGTAGGAGAGGAGAGGTATTCGTCGCCCTCAAAGACCGCAATATGTGCGCTTTCGGAGAGACCAACCATGGTTTCAAAGCCTTCAAGCTGTGCTCCCACCATATAGTCGAATGCAATATGGTTTTCCCTGAGCACATGCATGATCATGGAGGTGATGGTGGTTTTGCCGTGGCTTCCGCCAATCACGACACGGGTTTTGTCCCTGGTTTGTTCGTAAAGGAACTCCGGGTAGGAGAAGATTTTCAGTCCTAGCTCCCTTGCTCTTTGAAGTTCAGGATTATTTTCACGGGCATGCATACCGAGAATCACAGCATCCAGGTCTGGGCTGATCCGGTCCGGATCCCAGCCTTCCTGCTCCGGAAGCAATCCGTAACCGGCAAGCCGGGATTTGGATGGTTCGAAGATTTCATCGTCCGAGCCGGTAATCACATATCCTTTCTGGTGCAGCGCAATGGCCAGATTATGCATGGCGCTTCCGCCTATGGCAATAAAGTGTATTCTCATTTCTTCATTTAAACGAGGTAAAGATAATTACCTTTTGTTTTCCGGCTAATAGTAGATCGCCGGAACTCTTTCAATGATCCTGCGAATGGTTTTTCTTCTCCGGTGGCTACCCGGTATACCCTGCGGTGAGTCTCCATGGCTGCATCAATCAGTTCCTGATGTGGATTATTGCAGATATCGAACAGCCCGATGTTGTAATTTTCCCCGTCAAACCGTCCGAAAATCGGCTGGTCGAGCCACTGGAAATAATGGATTCCAATCATTTCGGGCCTGATTCCTACCTGACTCCCTTTACCTTCATCCTCAGGCTGTAGAGATACTGGGAAGCGGTAATATAAAGGGTTTTCATGTCTTTCCCCCCGAAACAGACATTGGCTGTCCAGT
>JAUWAB010000006.1 GCA_030602265.1 Prolixibacteraceae bacterium
GACTGTATAACTTAGATGGGCAATACCTTAATTCATTATTCAAAAATGCTTTAGCCTCAGCCAGCGAATAATCAGTATTGTAATCGTTCCAACCGAACAAGTTTTTTTTCTGTGCCCGTTGTTTCAATAAATAAGATAAACGATATTCATGAACCTGTTGATTATTTGTATTTATATAATAGCCCAAATAAATTCTTTCAACCCGTAACTCATTTAGCAAACGCCTGTCACCTTTAGTGTACCAACGATTTGGATTCTGCTCAGGATCTGGATTATAGTTTGGGAAATCTGTGTACAAATAATCGTTAATTGTTGATTTTAACCTGGGCACGATTATAACTTCTCCCGATTCAGCATATTTTTCAATGTTATTAAGTTTCTGGAAATCGCCATCAGGAACAACTATTTGATCTTCAGAAGTAAATTGATAGAGTAAACTACCTATTTTAACAATTCCCTTGCTGTTTAATACCGGCACCAATAATTCGGTAACATAGGGGTAATCAATAGAATTATCTTCCGGGTCGAAATCATTAAACCGTAATTTTCCCCTGTTCCGCTCTTTGAAGCGATTAAATTCTTCTATCGATCTCAGTTTTTCGTACTCATCAAAGAGGGCATCAAATTGGCTACGGGCAGATACATAACTGAACTGTCGTTCCCATGCCTCTTTTTCTATTTGGTTAAATCCACCCAAAATCATAATAACGCTATCGACAGTGTTTATATCCTTAAACACCAGGTACCCGTTTTCGGCATACACATCGGGTTTAACCACTTCTAGTGGTTGTTCGTCAACTAAGACAGGTTCATCTTTCTGGCAGCCGTTAAAAACGGTTAATACCGCCAACAACATCAATAATAACCTAAATTTTTTCATACTTTTGTTACGTTTTATGGAACGGGAAGCGCTAACTTCCCGCCCCGGTTAATAAAACAGACCTGCAACCCGGTTCTTTTAAAGGGCTGGGTTGCTTTTTTGCCCTTGATAATATGTTGTGTTGTTTTCTTAATGGCTGCATCGTTTCATCAACCGGCCTGCCAGCTGATGAATTATCTGTTGTCCTGCCTTACTTGCCTTCGGTAAATAAAGTTGTTTCGAAAATAATTTCGTCCTTAAATTAAAACTTCGGGGATTTTGCCCGGGTGTTGTTATCAAAAAAACGAAGATAAGCAATTGTTAATGAAAATACAACAGGATTTATTAGGTATTCTTACCCCACCCCGATCTATATTCCTGTATCACAATATTTTACAAAAAATGTGTTTTACAACATACTTATTATGGATCCGGCAGGTCTCCGGGAATTATTTTCCTTCTAATTTTTCGGGATTTTGCCTGTTATCAAACAGCGTAACAATTTGTATTTCATTATTACTAAAACGATAATACATTGACGTTTGTGGCGATAATACAGATTTTCGCAATCCATTTAATACCTTGCTTTCGGCAAATAAGTAGGGATTTTTTTCAATTCTCTTAATCTGCTTTTCAAGCAGGCGTGAAAATTTTTAGCTCTCTCTTATTGTCCAGTTGGTTTCAAGATAATCAAGTATATTTCATAAATTGTTTATTGCCTCTTCAGACCAAACAAGTTTATAAATACTTTCCATAAACTTCAAGTGCGGTTTCGTGAGAATAAACCTTCCCCTCAGAAATATCCTTTAACCCTCTTTTAATTGATTCAATTTCTTCCTTCTTAAGGCTTTTTTCCCAGTCTTGCGATTTTGAATAATCCACTTTAATCTGGTAGAGCCTTTTTAACGTTGAAATATCATCAAGGCTTGATATCCATCCTATTAAATCCAGTTTTTGAGCACGTATATTCATAATTGCTATTTACCACAAAAATAATCATTATTTCAAAGAATGACCAAAAACCTTTGTGCCTTAGTGTTTTAGTGGCAATCATTCTTCTGCGCAACCTTGTACATGTTTTTTTCGTCTAAAGGGTACAAAAAACCTGAATCAGATGCTGAAAATATATCTTCCGGTTATTATCCTGCTGATCATCTCCGGATGTAAAACCGGTGAAATAGACGAAATTTCCAACCTGAATGAAGAGATCCGGTTTGAGGTTTCAGAACATCTTTATTTGGGTAACCAGGTAAAAGCCATTGCATTTGCAGGTCCAGACCACTGGTTTTTCGCCTCCGGAAATGAAATCATGGAGGTCATCAATAGCCAGCAAAAGGTACATACAGCAAGCTCTCCGGTTATCTCCATGGCCTGGAACAAAAAGGAAGAGGCCCTCTGGTTCGGAACCCAAACATCGGGGCTGGGGCGTCTGAAAAACGGACAGATCAGCTACTTTACCAAAGAATCCCATGGCCTGCCACGCACCGATTATATCCGGGATGTACACTGCGACGAAAACGGGGAAGTCTGGTTCAACACTTCAGCCCATAAACTGGGAGGCTTAGGCCATTATAAAGAGGGAAATTTCCAGTTTTATACCCCTGAAAATTCCCTGCTACCCGATAATCTCATCAAAAGCATCAGTATACAGGGAAAAAATGTATACGTGGCCACCGGCGGTTATGTTACTCAGCAAAAACTGATCCGCATATCCGGTGAAAACTGGGAATTACTGCCTGTCAACGGCTATTATCTTATGGATATGGCTGTCGACCGGAAAGGAATAGTTTACATAATCGATGATTACAGCCTTTCATCGGCATTTCCCAATAATTCAGGAATCTTTGTATACGACGGTCAGGAAGTAACCAAAATAAAGCCTGAAATGGCCCCCGGATACTGGTATAACCCCTATCTGCTGACTACCGACCAGCGTAATTATCTCTGGGTGGCGCAATTCAGAAGTGGTGCGGAAAATATTATCCTTCAGGTATACAACGGGAAGGAATGGATACAACCCACATCCTTTCCCGATGTCCACATCCATTGTATGGCAGCAGATAAAGCCAATACCCTGTGGATTGGTACCGGAAACGGTATTTTGAAACTGAAACAGTAGACGGGAGACCGGAAGCGAGACCGGAACACGCGATGATAATGGTTGTAGGGGCAAGCCTCGCGCTTGCCCTGATTCACAATGGAGAGCAGAGAGCGAAGAGCGAAGAGCAAAGAGCAAAGGGCAGAGAGCTAAGGGCAGAGAGCTAAGGGCAGAGAGCTAAGGGCAGAGTGCTAAGGGCAGAGTGCTAAGGGCTAAGGGCTAAGGGCGAAGTGCTAAGGGCGAAGTGCTAAGGGCAAAGGCGAAAGACATGGAGCAAAATCCCATTCAGATGGGAACGGCTCCCCAGTAATAGAATATTTGTTTTATTTAAAACATAAGCCCATATCCCCCTCTCATGGCAAAGGTGATAACATAACACCAAAAAATTCCGTGCAATTCCGTGTTTTCTGTGAGTGTTAAATAAATACCCTTGAGAGATTGCCAAGCACTACACCACCAACGCTAACATAATCTCATCCGAAATCATGATTCCACGGCGGGTAAGTGAAACGACATCGCCCTGGTGCATCAGGTGCCCGGAGTGGATAAAGGATTGTGCGGATTGCCAAACCTGCCTGCGGACCGGTTCACCGAACTCCCTTTCCAGATCATTCAGGGATATTCCCCAGACCGTACGAATCCTGGTGATCAGGTAGTCGTTGATCCGGTTGGTTTCCGACAGTATCTCCCGCTCAAAATCCGGATCCCCTTTCTCCGTGGAGGCAATGTATTGGTCTAAGTTTGCCACATTCCACTGCCTGGAACCGCCATCGTAAGAGTGTGCCGAGGGGCCCAGTCCCAGGTATTTGCTGCCGTTCCAGTAGCTGCTGTTGTGTTTCGACCAGGCCTTATCGCGGGCAAAATTGGAGATTTCGTACTGTTCGAATCCTGCCTCGCCGGTAATGTCCATCAGCATTTCAAACTGGGCCAGACTGTCATCCTCCGGAATTTCCCGGAGCTGACCGGCCTTCAGCCAGTCGTAAAATTTGGTGCCTTCGTGGTAGGTGAGGTGATAGGCCGAAATATGGTTTACCGGTAGCTTTACCGCCCGGCGGATGTTCTTTTCCCACTGTTGAAGGCTTAGTCCGGGCAATCCGTAAATCAGGTCAATGCTGACCGACGAGAATCCCGACGAGGCCGCCTCTAAAACCGAGTGGACCGCCTGAACAGCCGAGTGGCGCCGGTTCATCCGTTGCAGGTCTCCATCCGAAAAGGATTGTATTCCAATGCTTAGCCGGTTGAACCCGGACTGCTTCAGTTCCCGGAGATACTCCGCGGAAAGGTCATCCGGGTTGGCCTCCATGGTGATTTCAGCATCCTGTTCAACCCTGAAATTACGGTGCAGGTGATCCATGATACCGTTCAGTTCATCCATGGTCAGGACAGAAGGCGTGCCGCCACCCAGATAGATGGTACCCACAGCCTCCCCGCCCAGGTAAGGGCCGCGCAGGTCAATCTCCCGGTGAAGCGATTGCAAAAACAGCGGCTTCTTTACGACCGCTGTTGTCTTATAAAAGTCACAATAAAAACATTTCTTCCGGCAAAACGGAATATGGATATAAATTCCGGCCATATAACTATTTTAAAACGGATTCAGGAACTATTTCCGGAAATCTTCCCGGGAAAAACCCTTAAACCGAATCCATAAGAATCTCAGACTCTGTCCGGTAAATTCATTCAGCCACTATCAGTCCGTAGTTTATCATAACAAACCACACCGACTGAAAAGCATGTTACAATCTTACCAGGTCTTCAAACTTCTCGATATCCTCGGAAACATCCTTCAGGGTAGTGTTCCGGTAGAAAGTAGCGGTCTGCTGCCTGAGTTCCTCATATTTGAAATGAACCGGACAGTAGGGTTTATTCGGATCATGCTGGTTACAGGGATGAAGACCGATCAGGCAGTTGGTGAAATACTCCTCACCGTCTACATTGACCACGATGTCCATCAGCGAAATATCCTCCGGTTTTTTGCCCAGACTGAATCCGCCGTTAGGACCTTTGGTGGAAACCAGGAGTTTCTGTTTAACCAGGTTCTGGAGGATTTTACCCAGGAACGGGGAGGAAATTTTCAGGTCTTCGGAGATTTTTTTGATCCCGATGCGGCTATCATCTTTCGAATATTTGGAAAGATAAATCAGGGCGCGCAGTGCATATTTACAGGTATTCGACAACATAAGAGATTGATTTATAATTTATTATTGATTAATTATTATTTATTACTGATACTTTGATGCTGGGTTGGTTGCAGACAGGTGGCCGGGTACTTTGCCGTGTTCAGAAATCCAGCGCTGGCTGAAGGATTGGTCGGCAAACCGCGGAAATTCCTTGTGTTCGCCCAGGATATGGCGGTTCAGTTTTGCCAGGCGTCTTTTCCAGCGGCCGTTAACCAAATCAAGCCTGCGCCTGCTGGAAAAAACATAGCCGAAGGTGGCCATACCCAGTTTCCAGAGCGTTTTTTCGCCTGTCTCTTCCACTTTTCTTTTGCGGTTGAGCAGCAGCAGCTCGTGCAGAGGGATTTTAACGGGGCATACTTCGCTGCAACGGCCGCAGACCGTACAAGCATCACTTAAGTGTCCAAACTCCTTAAAACCGCTGTAAAACGGCGTTAAAACCGATCCTATGGGACCAGTGTAGACCGAGCCGTAAGTGTAACCTCCCACGCTCTTATAAACCGGGCAGGCATTCAGGCAGGCACCACACCGGATGCATTTCAGCGCCTGCCACTCTTCACCGTATTTCAACAGCTTGCTCCGGCCATTATCCAACAGGATTACATACATCTTTTCAGGCCCGTCCGACTCTTGTGGACTTTTCGGTCCGCACACCAGGCTGTTATAAGCGGAAATAGCCTGTCCGGTACCATGAACCCCTAACCATTGCCAGAAAAAAGGCAGTTGACGGACAGACGGGATAACCCGCTCAATTCCCGCGATGGCTATATGGACCTTCGGAAACGAAAGCGTCATCAGCCCGTTGCCTTCATTTTCGGTCAGGGCAACCCCACCCACATCGGCCACCAGAAAATTGGCCCCGGTAATTCCGGCATCGGCACCTGCGAAAATCTTGCGCAGCCGGTCCCTTACAAAAGCGGTAATATCCGCGGGTGTTGCCTGCGGATTGGTTCCGAATTTCTCATGGAAAAGGCGGGCGACGTCCTCTTTCGATTTGTGCATGGCCGGCGTCAGGATATGGTAAGGCTTTTCGCCGGCTGTCTGAACAATAAACTCACCCAGATCGGTCTCAACAGCCTCAATTCCAAGCGTATCACAATACTCGTTGAGATGGATCTCTTCGGTGATCATCGACTTGCTCTTGACAACCTGCTTTACCCCGTTTTCTTCGAATATTTTCCGTATGTGCATCAGGGCATCACGGCCGTCGGAAGCCCACAGTACCCGGGTTCCGTTTTCCGTGGCCTTCTTTTCAAAAAGCAGAAGGTTATCAGCAAGGCCGGAAAGGGCAGCCTCCTTAACGTCTGAGGCGTATTTCCGGGCATCGGCAAAACGGGTATAACGGCTTTTTCCACGAACCACTGCCTCATCATATTTCGAAATGTTATGATGTAGTGTGGCACGGTGTTTCCGGTCAAACGAAATCACCGAATCATCCAGGAATTTTTTTTCTTTAACTACCATATATACCCTGCTGAAATATAATCTCTTAACAGCAATCAGAAACAGGTATCAGATCGATTCTCCGCTGATGGCGCCCACCTTCAAAAGTAGCATTCAGGTAGGCTTCCACGATGGCAATGGCCTCCTCATCGGTGACAAATCGCCCGGGAATGGCACAAATATTGGCATCGTTATGTTCTTTGGCCAGTCTGGCGATCTCCGCATTCCAGCAAAGGGCCGACCTGATTTTCTGGTGCTTGTTGGCCGTGATGCTGATACCCTGTCCGGAACCACAAAAGGTTATTCCGAAAGGATATTCCCCGTTACTGATCGCCGTGGCAATGGTATGGGCAAACTCAGGATAATCACAACTTTCTTCACTGTAACAGCCAAAATCATGAAATTTAATCCCTTTCTCCTGAAAATAACGGATAATGGCCTGCTTGCGCGCAAATCCGGCATGATCACTGGCCATCGCAATAACTAAATCACTCATTCTTTACAAATGCTAAAAAAATTCTCTCTGCGTGTACACCAGTATATTCCACGGTAAGTGTATTATACTGATTCTTTGCAAAATTAATATATTTTACTTCTTTACCCTTTTTTCCGCTTTAGAATTTGAAAAATTTCAGCACTTTCAAGTCTGAATATCAGGAGAAGGTATAAAACCATCCAAACCGAGTTGATCAGATATTTCATAAAAGGAGTAAAATCTCTGGATATAAGTGACATACCATAAAAAGCCACACCGGTCAGGATGTAAACCGCCAGCCTTTGGAGGTTGTAGGGGATGTAGTAATATTTTTGTCCCCAGAAATAGGTGATTACCATCATGAGAAAGAAGCAGACCAGCACCGCAATTGCCGAACCCATATAACCCATTAGCGGGATCAGGATAATATTCAGGGCCAGGGTAACAGCGGCCCCGATGAGCGCAATATAGGCCCCGTAAATGGTCATATCCTTGATCTTGTACCAGATCGACAGGTTGAAAAATATCCCGAAGAAGAGGTTGGCCAGCAGGATCAGCGGCACCACTTTCAGGCCTTCATGATAACCCGGATCGATGATCAGCTTAATGATATCGATGTAGAGGGTCATTCCGAGGAAAATAAGCATCCCGAAAATGACAAAATACTTCATGACAGCTGCATACAACCCGGGGTCGTCGGTGGCAGACGACGAACTTCTGGAGAAAAAGAAAGGTTCAAATGCATAGCGGAAGGCCTGTATAAACATGTTCATCAATACCGCCAGCTTGTAATTTGCCCCGTATATTCCCACCTGGAACATCGGGTTTTGATCTTCCGGAACCAGAAAAGGGATCAGAATTTTATCGATGTTCTGGTTAACCATTCCGGCAACCCCGATAATCAGGATAGGGTAGGAGTAATTCAGCATCTGTTTCAGCAGGGCCTTGTCTATGGCCCATTCCATACTGAAAATTTCCTTGTAGAGCAGGAGCAGGGTGGAAAGCGACGCCAGCAGATAAGAAATGAAAACATACCCAACGCCGATATCGGCCGAATAGACCCATTTTACGGGATTATCAGGAAAATGATGCAGGATGAGCGGGCAAAGGGAGAGGAAAAAGAGGTTAAAACCAATATTCAGCCCGATATTAACCATCTTGATGGTGGCAAATTTTATTGGCCTGTTGTCGAGCCTGAGTTTGGCAAACGGGATGGAAGTAAAGGCATCGATGGCCACCACCGCGGCAAGTATCCGGATGTATTCAGGATGAGCGGCATATCCGATCAGGGAAGCCACAGGCTGCGCAAATAAAAGGATTATTCCCAGGAAAAGGGAGGAAGTAATCAACAGCGGCAACTGGGATGTTGAATATACCTTACCTGGCTGATCGCTGCGTGAAGCAAACCGGAAGTAGCCGGTTTCCATGCCATAGGTCAGCATAATCAGCAAAAAGGCCTCATAGGCCAGCAAATTGGTCACCACACCATATTCGTCGGGCAGGAAGAGTACCGAGTAGTAAGGAACCAGCCACCAGTTGAGAAAGCGGCCCACAATACTGCTGACTCCGTAAATGGCCGTATCTCCTATTAATTTTCGGAACGGATTCAAAACAACGATTTTTTGACAAAGATATAATTCAAAAACACACTCGTCTCAAAAAAATGAAGAATGAAAAAGCGGGTTTACTATCTTTGTCATATCAGTTATTTACAGATATCAACATTCATTCTCATGAGAAAAATATTTCAGCCGGTAATTCTGATCATGATTGTTTTCATGGCTTTTCAGTGTTGCACCAGCAAAACGGGCAGGTCAAGAAAACCGGTGAGCACGGTCTCACTGGTTCCCGCAGCAAAAAATTACCAGTACGGACAGCCGGTTGAGTTAAATGTTTCCACCAAAATACACGATGGAGAGCTGAAAGAGGTAAATGTTTTCCTGAACAACGAACATCTGGTCCGTTCGACGGAACTGGAATTTTCCCATAAAATTGAACAGCTGAATTTTTTAGGACAAAACACCATCCGTATTGTTGCGGAAAAAGAGGATGGAAATTCCAACACGAGACTGCAAAACTTTATGGTACTCAGCGATGTGGCTCCTGTGCGCTATGAATTTGAGATT
This sequence comes from Prolixibacteraceae bacterium, assembly GCA_030602265.1. Classification (GTDB taxonomy): domain Bacteria; phylum Bacteroidota; class Bacteroidia; order Bacteroidales; family Prolixibacteraceae; genus UBA1413. Next base: position 9,176 of record JAUWAB010000006.1, read on the forward strand.
GTCCGTGAACATCCTCATTCTACCGAACATTTCACTCAGGGGCTTGAGTTTCACGATGGATTTTTATATGAAGGTACCGGTGAAAACGGAAAATCAGGAATTTTCAAAACGGATCACCTTAGCGGGAGGATTCTCCAATCTAAAATGTTAGATGATAAATATTTCGGGGAAGGCATTACCATCCTGAACGATAAACTTTACCAACTTACGTACAAAACCAAAATCGGATTTGTATACCGTCTTTCCGATTTTGCGGTCATCGACAGTTTCCGCTTTGACTCCAAAGAAGGGTGGGGGTTGACCAATGACGGCCAATCGTTGATTATGAGCGACGGAACAGGTACGCTCACCTGGCTTGACCCCGAAACCTACCAGGTTGAAAAAAGAATTCAGGTAGCCGACAACCAGCGGGCCTGGGAGTACCTGAACGAACTTGAATATGTGAATGGATCCATTTGGGCCAATGTGTGGACCACCAACCAGATTGTCCGTATTGATGCTGAAACCGGAAAAATTCTCGGATATGCCGATCTCGACGGAATTTTGAGTGTCATGCACCAGACCCAACAGGAAAGAATTGATGTACTGAACGGGATTGCCTTTAATCCCCGTAACGGCCATTTTTATGTTACCGGCAAGCTCTGGCCAAAGCTGTTTGAGATAAATATTAAACTATAATTCAGCCTGTTACTAAAATCAGAACAGGGTAGGGGTGTTCCCGTAAGGTGACCTCCCCAGATGACGGTAAGCCAATTCAGTAACCTCTCTGCCGCGGGGAGTCCTTTTCATAAAACCCTCTTTGATCAGATAGGGTTCATAAACCTCCTCAATGGTTCCGGCATCCTCTCCGACTGCCGTGGCAATGGTGGAAATTCCAACCGGGCCTCCCTTGAATTTATCAATGATGGTCAGCAATATACGGTTATCCATATCGTCGAGGCCATATTTATCGATATTTAAAGCCTCCAGGGCATACCGGGTAATTTCCATGTCAATTTTTCCTGATCCCTTAACCTGGGCAAAATCCCGTACCCTTCTGAGCAAGGCATTGACAATACGGGGTGTTCCGCGGCTCCTGGTGGCAATTTCAACGGAAGCCTCTTCGCTGATGCCCACATTGAGTATACCCGCCGATCTCTTCACAATCTGTGTAAGTACTGAAACATCGTAATATTCAAGATGAAACTTTATTCCAAATCTCGCCCTCAAAGGCGATGTCAGCAAACCTGAACGGGTAGTGGCCCCCACCAGGGTGAAAGGATTGAGTTCAAGCTGGATGGAGCGGGCCGAAGGTCCTTTATCTATCAGTATATCAATACGAAAATCCTCCATGGCAGAATATAGGTATTCCTCCACTACAGGAGAAAGCCTGTGTATTTCGTCAATAAAAAGCACATCGCGCGGCTCCAGGTTGGTTAACAACCCGGCCAGGTCGCCAGGCTTATCCAGCACAGGCCCGGAGGTTACTTTTATGCTGACCCCCATTTCGTGGGCAATAATGTTCGATAAAGTGGTTTTTCCAAGTCCGGGTGGCCCGTGAAGCAACACATGGTCAAGAGCTTCTCCGCGCATCCGGGCTGCTTTCACAAAAATCCGCAGGTTTTCAACCGTCTTGTTCTGTCCGCTGAATTCCAGAAAAGACAACGGCCGCAACTGATTGTCAAATTCCTTATCGCGGTCGGAATAATTATCACCCCTGATGTCAATGTATTCTGTCATTTATACCATTTTCCTTTCTAAAAACTGTAATTTTCAATGATATGCTTCAGCTTGTACATCTCAAATGGCTTGGCCATATATTCATCCATGCCGCTTTGCATGCATTGCTCCCGGTCATTGTCCAATGTATTGGCTGTAAGTGCAATTATAAATGATCGTTCCGTTCCCGGAAATTCTGCTTCAATTTTCCTGATTTTCCGGGTAGTTTCAATACCGTTCATGCCAGGCAGCATTAAATCCATTAATATGATTTTGTATTCTCCGGAGACAAAAAGTTTTACGGCCTCTTCTCCTGAAGAGGCTATGGTTACCTCATGATGTTCCTTTCTGAGATAGAATGAAACTATTTTCTGATTCAGGGGATTGTCTTCAACCAGCAATATCTTCATTGAAATATTATATGTATTTAATTTGGTGTAAAAATATAAAGAATGAGGATTATATTGGCCTGTTAGTAAGTGTTGATTTCTTTAAACTGTTTTTTATTAAATACCACTTCACCGGGTTATTAAGAGTTTTTCAACAATTACGGAAAGTATTACAGACTGAAAATATGGTTTTTGTCAAATTTATTGACTCTTGTTTATAAGTTGGGCAGAATGAAGGTTAACAGATATCAACAGGTAATAAAAGGTTAGTTTTTTGAGCATATATTTTCTCTTTCCTTTTTGATTTTGTATTTCATTTTCCCTATTTAAAAATATCCATGAATTTTGCAATTTTTAAAGGCACTGATTATATTCGATTTTTTAAGGTATTTTTGAACAATTTTGATTGCCAACGTTTTTGTATAAAATATTGAATGGCTGAATTTTAATTTTAAAAATGAATACGGATTTCAACATACTTGTTAAAAAGATTGATGCTTTCAGAAAAAAATACTTTCTGTATCAGTTTATACGGGGATTACTTCTGTTTTCATTGATTTTTGTAATCCTTTTTTTATTCGTCAATATAATTGAGTATAAGCTGTTTATGTCATCCGAATGGAGAAGGCTATTGTTTATAGCATCAATGGTTTTTCTTGGGCTTGTATTTCTGAGATATGTATTTTATAATATGCTGCAGTGGTCAGGCATGATCAAATCGCTGAGTGACCGTAAGGCCTCTGAAATTATTCATGATTTGGTTCCGGATGTTAAAGACCGGATAATAAATATTCTGGAATTACATGATAACAATGATATACTCTATTCCGACGATATTACTCAAGCTGCAGTAAGTCAAAAAATCAACGAACTGAGGGTTTTTAATTTTTCTGATGCGGTAAGCATGAGAAACCTCAGGACATTATCTTTATATTTTTTGGTCAGTTTTTCTGCAGTAGGTGTAATACATCTATTAAATCAATCCATATTTACTGAATCTGGTAATCGCTTAATACGGTATAATCAGCAGTTTGTAAAGCCTGCACCTTACCTGTTTGTTTGGGAAAATGAAGTGGATGGTGTTGAAAAGGGAAGGAGTTTCACCATAAAACTTAAGATAGAAGGAGAGGACATTCCTTCAGTGGTTTATTTGAACATCGGAGGAAATAATTACCTCATGAATCCAGGTCATTCAGGTACTTTTCATTATGAATTGGTTTCTGTTATTAATAGTGTAGACTTCTATTTTACGGATTTGAAATATCTTTCACAGAATTATCGTCTCGAGATTATTCCCGTACCGGTAATCAATACTTTTTCAGTTGATTTAAGACCGCCAGGCTATACACGGCTTGATAATGTCAGATTTGAAAATGTTGGTGATTTTCAGGTTCCCAAAGGCAGCCTCGTAAAATGGACTTTTGAGGTTTTTGATACAGACTCGCTTCTGCTGATATTTAATGGAAATGACACTTTGCAGTCTGTTAGGGAATCTGGAAGCCGTTTTATTGCTGAAAAAGTTGTTACTGCACCAACATCGTATGAAGTAAAGGTTAGAAATAAGAAAACGGAATATGTTTCCGCTATGGGTTTCAGAATGGATATTAAGGAAGATAATTATCCTGAAATTCAAATTGCTCAGGTAAATGATTCCTCTCGGGTTACACGATTTTATTTCAGAGGCACTATTCATGATGATTATGGTTTTTCCGACCTGAGTTTCCATTTGAACATTGAATTGGAGGATTCTTCCGTTACCATCCCTTTTAACAGGTATGTGATGCCACAGGATTTCTATTATACAATTGATTTAACGGATTATAGATTAAGGGGAAAAATGGTTGATTATTATTTTTCGGTTACTGATAACGATGGTATAAATGGCCCTAAAACGACCACTTCAGAGAGTTTCAGGTTTGTTTTTCCTGACCGTGATGAATTGACTGAAAAACAGAGTGAAGAATTCAATAAGCTTGAAAATCTTATACAGGAGAGTCAGGAGATTGCCAACCAGCTCAGAGATGATCTGAAGGATCTGCAAATGAAAAATCTGAACAGCAATATTTCTGAATGGGAAAAATCAAGATTAGCTGGTGAGATGCTGCAGAAAAAGGAGTTTCTCGAACAGGTTTTGGAAGAGATAGAGCAGACTTACAGGAAAATGAATAATTTTCAGAATACTTTTTCTGAACAAAATGAAGAAATTCTGAAGAAACAGGAACAGATTCAGGAGTTACTTGATAATGTACTTACCGATGAATTAAAAAAGTTATTGGAGGAATTCAGTAAACTGGCACAGGAATTTGACGATAAAAGATTAAATCAGTTATCCAAACAAATGGACCTGACATTCGATGATTTATCGAAACAGCTTGACAGAAACCTGCAGATGCTTAAGAGAATGAAAATTGAACAAAAACTGGAAGATATTGTAAGTCAGGTTAAGGAAATGCAAAACAGGCAGGAAAATCTTGCCAGAGATATCATGGACAGGAAGGACATGCAGGAACTTCAAAAGGATCTCATTGGAGAGCATCAGGAGGTTGAAAATATTGAAGAACAACTGCAGCAAATAATGGAAGAAAACTCATCATTGGAGAAACCATTGATATTCGACAGATTTAAAGAGGAATTTAATGAAATTAAGGAAGATATTAGAAATTCGATACAGGAACTACAAAAGAACAACCGGAGAAATTCTTCAAGGAATATGCAGAATTCTTCGGAAAAATCAAAAAATCTGGCATTTAGCATGCAGCAGATGCTGAATGCCAATACCATGGAGCAAAACATGGAAAATATACAGAATCTGAAACAGATACTGAAAAATCTGCTGGTATTATCATTTGAGCAGGAGAATATACTGCAAGGTATACGAACCTCAGGCGGCAGGGATCCACAGTTAATCCTACTGACCAGAAAGCAAAAGGATCTTACCGTATTAAGTCAGGTAGTCAGGGATTCATTATATAGCCTTGCTTCAAGGGCACCTCAAATTGGAAATATAGTGAATAATGAACTTATGGCAATGTCCATAAATCTCAGCCGATCGTCTGAATTAATGAATGAGGGCTTAAATTCTCCGGCGACAACGCATCAGCAGCTGGTTATTACGGCGACAAACAATCTCGCACTTATGTTAAGCGAAATTCTTCAGCAAATTGAAGATCAATTGAATAATTCACAGGATGGGGATGGAAAACCACAACCTGGTCAGGGTGGTAAACAAATGAGCCAGTTACAGCAGCAGTCTGAAAGTTTAAAGGAACAATTACAACGGATGATTGATCAGATGAAGAACGGGAATCAACCCATGAGCAAAGAGATGAGTGAATCACTTATGATGCATGAGATGATGCAGCAGATGCTGAGGGAAATGATGAACAGCGGAACAATTGGTGAAAGCGCCCGTAAACAACTCCAGGATATTGACCGTCTGCTTGAACAAAACCGGAGAGACCTTATGAACCGGAATATCAATCAGGGAATGGTTAGACGTCAGAGTGAAATTATGACCAGGTTGCTTGAGGCCGAACGGGCGGAGATGGAAAGGGATCAGGATAATAAAAGAGAGTCTAATACGGCTGATGAACAGTTTTATAGCAATCCTGCCAAATTATTTAATTTTGACCAGGAAAGAAACATATCTATTGAAAATTTTCAGCGTGATCATTTTAAGCTGAATAATTTTTATCAAAATAAGTTTAAAAACTATATCGAACAATTCAATAACGATGCCCCGTAAGTGTAAAGAACTAAATATCAACTCAGATACCGTTAATTTAGTTGAAGTTGAAAAGTATATCGAAGATGTATTTGACTTTTTTGGTATATCATCGGATGAATTTTTCAGAAGTCTGCTGAGTGTAAAGGAAGCGGTAACGAATTCCATCATTCACGGAAATAAATCGGATAGGAGTAAGAGCGTATGCATTAAGGCTTATAAATGCAACAAGTATTTGTATTTTAAGGTTATTGATGAAGGTGATGGTTTTGATTACACCAGTGTAAAGGATCCATCGTTACCGGAGAATGTTCTTGATGAAGGGGGCAGAGGGTTATTTATCATGCGGAAGGTTTGCGACAGCTTAACTTTCAGGGAAAAAGGCAATGTTGTGGAATTCAGAATTAATTTAGATGGGAAAGGTTAAAGTATTCTTTGAGGATGTTAAAAAATTTCCGATAGATCGTACAGAATTAGCCCTGCATCTGAATGGTTTAGTTAAGGATGAAGAACTTAAAATTGGGGATATTTCAATAATCTTTTGCAGTGATGAGTATCTTCTGAATATAAACAGAGAGCATTTAAATCATGACTATTATACCGATATAGTTACGTTTGATTATTCTGATGGAAACTTGGTTTCGGGTGATTTGTTTATTAGTGTGGATCGGGTTAAAGAAAATGCCGGGATGTACGGAGAATCTTTTGTGAAGGAGTTATTCCGGGTTATTTTCCATGGTGTATTACATTTGGCTGGATATAAAGATCACGATGAGATTGCAAAAAAGGTGATGAGAGAAAAGGAAGATTACTATTTAAGGAAATTGGGATGGGAGGAATAAGTAATTTATTACCTGACTATGATGTCATTGTTGTCGGAGGAGGGCATTCAGGGTGTGAGGCTGCCGCAGCGGCTGCTAAGCTGGGTTCCCGTACGTTATTGATAACTATGGATATGACCAAGTTTGGGCAGATGTCATGTAACCCTGCCATGGGGGGCATTGCTAAAGGTCAGATTATAAGAGAAATAGATGCTTTAGGTGGGCATGCAGGAATACTTTCTGATTTAACCACTATTCAATTCAGGTTACTAAACCGCTCAAAAGGTCCCGCCATGTGGAGCCCACGTGCTCAGATCGATAGAATGCGTTTTTCGGAGCTATGGCGATTAACTTTGGAAAAAACAGATAACCTGGATTTATGGCAGGATGCCGTTACAGGGCTGGTTATTAAAGATAATATCATACAAGGCGTCGTTACTAAAATTGGCGTTCAGTTTACTGCAAAAACGGTTATTCTGACGAATGGAACCTTCCTGAATGGTTTGATGCACATTGGTCGTGCAAGGTTAGAGGGTGGAAGGATAGGAGAATCTCCAAGTTATAATATTTCTGAGCAGCTTGCTTCCCTGGGTTTTAAAACCGGAAGGCTTAAAACAGGTACTCCGGTAAGGATTGATGGTCGTTCCATAGATTTTTCAAAACTCGATGAGCAGGAAGGCGAAACGGGACACCATAAGTTCTCCTATTTGCCTGGTGTTGACTCTACGTTAAATCAAAGGTCTTGCTGGATCACTTATACCAATCCTTTGGTACATAACCTGCTTGAAGCAGGTTTTGAAGATTCTCCAATGTATAACGGTACTATCCAAAGCACCGGGCCTAGGTACTGTCCGAGTATTGAATCAAAACTTGTCACTTTTGCTGAAAAAACAAAGCATCAGTTATACCTCGAACCTGAAGGTGAGGTGACTAATGAATATTATTTAAATGGATTTTCTTCCTCTTTGCCTTGGGATGTGCAATTGCAGGCATTAAGGGAAATTCCGGGTCTTGAACAGGCCAGGATATACAGACCAGGATATGCCATCGAGTACGACTATTTTGATCCGACCCAGTTGTACCATACCCTGGAAACCAAAATTGTAAAAAATTTGTTTTTTGCAGGACAGATAAATGGTACTACAGGATATGAAGAAGCTGGTGCTCAGGGCATCATTGCTGGAATTAATGCCTACTTAACCGTACACCGACCGGGAGAGAAGTTTGTGCTGAAAAGGGATGAAGCGTATATTGGTGTTTTAATAGACGACCTGGTTACGAAGGGAGTTGATGAACCGTACAGGATGTTTACCAGCCGAGCTGAGTACCGTATTTTACTTAGACAGGATAATGCTGATGAGAGACTTACTCCAAAGGCATTTGATTTGGGGTTGGCGGGAAAGGATAGAATGGATTTGTTGGCGGAGAAAATAAATTATAGAAACCAAATTATTGATTATCTTAAAGATTTTAGTATTAAACCGAAATATATCAATGAGTTACTGATTTCCAGGAATACTGCTGAATTAAAGCAACCGGTAAAGTTGATTGATATTTTGTTACGTCCGCAAATTTCCATTTCAGATCTTGCAGAACATATTGAACCCTTTAAAAAGCACCTTTCTGCTTTACCAGAGACAAGACGTGAGGAGATACTTGAATCGGTGGAGATTATAGTTAAATATGAAGGTTATATTAGCAGGGAAAAAAGTTTGGCTGATAAGTTAAAACGGCTTGAAAATATTGATATAGAGGATAAGTTTGATTATCATAAGATTTTATCTTTGTCCACCGAAGCGAGACAAAAACTCAGCGCTATCCGTCCTAAAACCATAGGTCAGGCAGGTCGGATTCCCGGAGTGTCTCCAGCTGATATTAATGTATTGTTAGTTATGATGGGCCGATAATGTTCCACGTGGAACATTTAAAACTAAAAAATAATGGATTTAAAGAGTACTATAAGAGAGATCCCTGATTTTCCGCAAAAGGGTATAGATTTTAAAGATATTACCACTATGTTGAAGAATCCTGAGGCGTTTGCCTATGTTGTGGATTCAATAACTGAGCGGTTTCAGAACAAGGGCATTACCAAGGTGGTTTCGCTCGAGTCGCGTGGATTCATAGTGGGAGGAGCGTTGGCATATCACCTGAATGCAGGTTTTGTTCCGATCCGAAAAAGCGGTAAGCTGCCGGCTAAAACGGTATCGATGGCCTATGAGCTTGAATATGGCGCAGATAAGATTGAAATACATGAAGATGCATTGGATTCCAATGATATCGTATTAATACATGATGACCTGCTTGCAACCGGTGGTACTGCCATGGCTGCGCTCAATCTGGTACAGAAGTTAAATGTAAAAAAGATCTTTCTGAGTTTTATCTGTGACCTTTCTTTTATAAAAACTTCCTTAAAGGATGAAATTGAACGTTACGATACGCATATTCTGGTAAAATATTAATCGTTTACATTGGTTTTGGATGCCCATCGATCAAATAAGCACCTTGATTATCTTAAAGGCCTGATTACCCTTTTGCCTGATGAACCGGGTATATACCAGTATTTCGACAATACTGGGCATATTATTTATATTGGCAAGGCTAAGAATTTAAAGAAGCGGGTGGGCTCTTATTTTAATAAAACTCCGGAAAACCGAAAAACAGCACTACTTGTCAGGAATATTGCGGATATAAAACACATGGTCGTCGATTCTGAAGAAGATGCTCTGCTTCTTGAGAATAACCTGATTAAAAAGTACCAGCCAAGATATAATATCAGGCTCAAGGACGACAAAACTTTTCCATGGATATGTATAAAGAACGAAAGGTTTCCAAGGGTTTTTAAAACCAGGCATGTTGTTAGAGACGGTTCCGAATACTTCGGACCGTATACTTCATGGCTCAACGTCTCTACTTTGCTTGAGCTTTTTAGAAAAATATATAAGCTGAGAACATGCAATTATAATCTCACCAGGGAGAGCACTGAGAACGGAAAATATAAAGTATGTCTTGAATATCATATAGGCAATTGCCGCGGTCCTTGTGAAAATCTTCAGTCTGAAGCAGATTACAATGCTTCCATTGCTGAAATAAGAGATATATTGAAGGGCAATGTTACGGGGGTAATCAAGCATCTGAAGTTACTAATGGATCAGTATGCCGGAAAGTATCTGTTTGAAGAGGCTCAATTGATCAAGGAACGTCTTTCTGCCCTTGAAAAGTACCAGAGCAGATCAACGGTGGTCAGTGCATCCATTACCGATATCGATGTTTGTACGATAAACTCTGACGATAACGTCGCGATTGTTAATTACCTCAGAATTATCAGAGGTGCCATCGTTCAGACTTACACGATGGAGATAAAAAAGATGTTAGGTGAGAGCGACAGTGATCTGCTGATGTTGGCACTGGTGGATATCCGACAAAAAATATACAGCAATTCAAAAGAAATATTAGTGCCTTTCAGACCAGAGTCTCAGTTAAAGGATATCCGGTTTGTTGTCCCGCAGAAAGGCGACAAGAAAAAGCTGATTGATCTTTCCATGCGCAATGCAAAGTATTATAGACTGGAAAGGGAAAAGCAACTGGCTTTAGCCCAACCGGCTGTAAAACCCGGGGTCAGGATCCTGGAGACATTAAAAAAAGACCTTAATCTGAAGGAATTTCCTGAAAGAATTGAATGTTTCGATAACAGTAACCTGCAAGGCAGTAATCCGGTTGCAGCCTGTGTTGTATTTATACATGGCAGGCCTGCTAAACGGGAATACCGGCACTATAATGTGAAAACCGTTACAGGTCCGAATGACTTTGCCTCCATGGAAGAGATCTTATTCAGGAGATATAAACGACAGCTTGAAGAGAATCAGCCCTTGCCACAATTGATTGTAATAGACGGTGGGAAGGGGCAGTTATCTGCTGCCGTTTCGGTGCTTGACCAGCTACAACTCAGGGGAAAGATCTCCATTATCGGAATTGCCAAGCGGCTTGAAGAGATATTCTTCCCCAACGACCAGATTCCTGTATACCTCGATAAAAAGTCTGAGTCATTAAGGTTAATCCAGCAGTTACGAGATGAAGCACACCGTTTCGGAATTACCTTTCACAGGAATAAACGTTCAAAGGAGTTTATCTCTAATGAGCTCGAAAAAATTAAAGGTATCGGACCACTCACCGCAAAAAAACTGATATTAAAATTCAAATCAGTAAAAAATATCCGAGAATTACCGTTTGACTTACTTTCTGCTGAAATCGGACAAAAAAAGGCCTTATTGATTTCAACGTATTTCAAAAATAGCGGTATTTGATCTGGCTTGATTTTATTGAATGGTTTATCCTCATGCTTAAATAATTAATATACAGCATGCTGGCGACTATATAACATAATTAAGCAGATAAGAACACTTTGTTAAAGGTGAGCCTGGTCTTAGGTTCGATATATGGATCCTTCACCTTATCACAATTCTTTGGTTTCACGTGGAACAATTCAAAATGTACATTCTGCTCCCTAATATGCGGGACGGTACTTCTGATCTGTCTCTAATAATCCAAGGTAACTGATAAAACGCGATTCGGCAATTTCACCCTTTTGATAAGCTTCCTTGACAGCACATCCTGGTTCGTGTGTATGGGAACAGTTATTGTACTGGCAATTTTTGGATATTTTAAAGATTTCAACGAAATAGTGAGAAATTTCCCAGGGTTCCATTTCCAGCATACCAAATGCCTTAATGCCTGGAGTATCGATAATATAGCCCCCTAAATCCAGTTCAAACAGTTCTGAAAAGGTAGTGGTATGTTTTCCGGTTTCATGGTAATCTGATATCTCCTTAGTCTTGAGATTGAGTTCGGGTTGAATGGAGTTGATTATGGTTGACTTACCGACGCCGCTGTGTCCGCTGAAAACACTGATACTGTCTTTCATAACAGCTTTCAATTCTTCCATACCTGACCCTTCCAAAGCAGACAATTGCATACAGCGGTAGCCAATTTTTTCATAAATGGAGATATACTCCATCATTTTTTGCGTTTGTAAGGGGTCGTAACGGTCGGTTTTATTGAATACCAGTACGACCGGTATCCTGTATGCTTCGGCCGAAGCCAGGAACCGGTCAATAAAAGTAGTGGTGGTTACCGGATAATTTATGGTTATGATAAGAAATGCCTGGTCGATATTGGCAGCAATAATATGCGCCTGTTTGGATAAATTCTGGCTGCGGCGGATGATATAATTCCGCCGCTCTTCCACACCATAAATCAGTCCCATATTCCTGTTCTGGTCCTGACTGTCCTTCTCCAGCCAGTCAAAATCAACCCAGTCACCGACTGCCAGCGGATTAGTGGTTTTAAGTCCCTTAATCCGCAGATTCCCCTTGATCCGGCATTCATAAAAAATTCCGTCGGTATCTTTTACGACATACCAACTACCGGTTGATTTTATGACCAGTCCTTTTTTCAATACCCTTAATTATGATTAATCCCAGTCAAGAATAATTTTGCCACAATTACCCTCTTCCATAATATCAAATGCCTCCTGAAACCTTTCGGCAGGGAAGCGGTGCGTTATTACACCTGACATATCCAGACCGCTCAGCAACATCATTTCCATCTGGTACCAGGTTTCGTACATCTCTCTTCCGTAGATACCTTTAAGTGTCAAACCTTTGAATATCAATTTACTCCAATTGATTTGCGTGGAAGTTGGCAGTAACCCCAAAAGCGCAATCTTACCGCCGTTATACATATTGTTAACCATATCGTTGAATGCAGCCGGTGATCCGGAGCATTCGAGACCCACGTCGAAACCACCGACCATATGGAGGGTACTCATTTTTTCCCTGAGACTTTCCTTTGTGGGGTCAATCACCAGCGTTGCCCCCATTTTCCGGGCTAATTCACGCCTGTAAGGGCTCAGGTCTGTGCCAACAACATTCCTTGCGCCGGCAAACTTGCAAATAGCGGCAGCCATCGCGCCAATGGGGCCTCCTATACCGGTTATAAGCACATCTTCACCCAGCAGGGGAAAGGATAATGCCGTATGGGTGGCATTGCCCATCGGGTCCATAATGGCCATGATTTCATCCGGTATCCGTTCATTGATATGAAGCACATTTTTGGCCGGTACGGCAAGGTATTCAGCGAATCCACCATCCCTGCTGACCCCGATTCCAATGGTATTGTCGCAGATGTGCTGACGTCCCCTTCGGCAATTTCTGCAGAAACCGCAGGCAATATGGCCTTCTACGGTTACCCGGTCACCAATATGAACACCATCAACCTCCTCGCCTGTTTCTACCACATAACCCATATATTCATGACCAATGATTACCGGAGTTTTGATGGCTTGCTGCGCCCATTCATCCCATTTGTAAATATGGAGATCGGTACCGCAGACCGCTGCTTTGCTGATTTTAATCAGGACATCATTCGGCCCGGGTTTTGGAACGGGCACCTCTTCCATCCATATTCCCCTTTCAGGTTTGCTTTTTACCAACGCTTTCATTGAACTATTTTTTTTGCGAAATTAAGAACTAATTGGATTTCTATAAACATACAATGGTCATGATTAGAACGAAATCCGGTATTATTTTCCGGCCGGATTGATATATGTGTTGCTTTGGGTTATATAACGCACAGGATACCATGCCGCAACAAAGCCGATGGTCAGCACAACCAGGGTAATCATCAACAGGTCTGAAAGCGCAATCTTAACAGGATAGGCGGTAATTACAAACGATCCTTCTCCTGGCAGCGTCAGTAATTCAAAATGAATCTGGGCAAGGCTGACCAAAACGCCAAGGATAAGCCCTGCGGCAACTCCGGTAAGGGATATTAACCATCCTTCGAACAGAAATATTTTTCTGACCAGCCCGTTGGTTGCCCCCATACTCCTGAGTATGGCAATATCTTCCTTCTTGTCGATGATCAGCATGGAAAGACTGCCCAGAATATTAAACGAGGCGATGACCAGTATAAATATCAGGATCAGGTAGGTAGCCCATTTTTCCGATTGCATGGTTTTATAGAGCATATCGTGCTGCTGGTATTTGTTCTTCACCACATATTGTTCTCCGGCACGTTCCATGATCAGTTTTCTGACTTTCTTCACCGATGCCTGGTCTTTAAGCTGCACCTCGAGTGCGCTTACCCGGTTCTCGGCTTCAAAAAGGTTGCGGGCAAATCCGATCGGAACAAATACGGTCTTGGCATCCACCTCTTCGAGCAGGGCAAAAATTCCGGATGGAAAGATATAATCATGGTTCAGTGAGCTGGTGAGGTTCAGGGCAACCCGGGTTCCCCTTTTAGGCACATATATGTGTATGGGTTCCATGAAGTCGAGCGTAATCCCTAATTGTCCGGCAACCCCTTGTCCTACAACCGCATAGTAGGTATTATCCTTTTCCAGTCCGAAACTGCCGTAAACCATCAGGTCGTGGACACCGGTCACTTCCGAAAAATTTGACGGTACGCCCTTTATGGTAGCAATATATTGCCGGTTTCCGTACCTGAGCAAAGCATTTTCTTCGATAACAGGCGAAAACCTTTCAATGTCGCTGATACTTACCAGAACAGAATCTGTGAGGAATTCAGGATCAAACATTTTTCCCTCGGCGGCGGTAATTTTAAGATCAGGATCCAGGGTACTGAAATAAGACCTGATCAGGTCATTAAACCCGTTAAAAACCGACAGCACCACCACTAACGCGAAGGTACCTGTGGCCACTCCGGCCACTGAAATGCCAGAGATGATGTTAATGATATTCTGTTTCTTCTTGGAAATCAGATATCTGCCGGCAATGAATAAGGGTAGGTTCAACTTTTCAGCAATTTGTCAATATTATCCAGGTAATCCAAACTATCGTCAATAAAGAATTCGAGTTCGGGAATGATCCTTAATTGTTTGGCCACTTTATTTCCAATGATTCCCCGGATCGGTTTGGTCAATGCTTTGATGTGCTTCAGGGTATCGGCAGATTTTTCGGCAGGATAAATGCTCAGGTAGCAGCGTGCCAGAGAGAGGTCAGCGGTTACCCTGACAACGGTTACACTGATCAGCAGGCCATTGAACTCCGATTTCAGTTCCCTGATGAAAATCTCTGCCAATTCTTTTTGGATCAGGCGGGAGACTTTATTCTGTCGTGTGGTGAACTTTTCCATATTCCATATTTTAATGTCCAAAATTACTGTTTTTCTGATGAAACCGGCTTAAACCGTAATTTTTGGCCAATATAGCATGAAATGCATGCAAATGGATGAAAAAATATCATTATTAACAGGGTTATTAACATCTAAAGTATTGATATCTTGTTGATAAGTATAAACCAGAGACAGAAAAAATCATAAAGAGATAAATCAATATTCCTTAAATTTATTGGCTGTTGATTTCCGTAAGAACCTGATACATGTTTTGGTTGCCGGGATTTTATATTGATTTCTAAATATTTGAGAATTAACCGGGTAATTCTGATTATGAATAAATTCAGGATAAGATAATGTTAAAATAATTTAAATAGAGAACAAACAATTACTTTTGCAAGCAAATTTTTAAAATGAAAAATTGTATGAACAAACAGGTAAGAAAGTTATCAGCAATGATGCTTGTGCTGTTATTGAGCATTACAGCTGCATTTTCACAGGTTACGACTTCTACCCTTTCAGGCAGGGTTATCTCAACAACAAGTGAGCCACTGCCAGGTGCCACCGTGGTGGCCATCCACATTCCTTCAGGAACCCAGTATGGTACCATCACGAATGTCGACGGAAGGTTCAATATCCAGGGTATGCGTCCGGGTGGACCTTACAAGGTAGATGTTTCATTCATTGGATATTCAACGAATTCTTATTCGGACGTTACCTTATTGTTGGGCGAAGTATTTCCGCTTGACGTCACCCTGAAAGAAAGCGTTGTGGATGTAGACGAGGTTATGATTGTTGGAAGCAGGGCCCCTGCATTCAATTCAGAAAAAAATGGTGCTTCTGTTAACATCAATAACCGGCAGATTAATACCATGCCAACGATTTCAAGGAGCATCAATGATGTAACGAGATTAACACCACAGGCCAACGGAAATACGATTGGTGGCGGTAACTATCGTCAGAATTACATTACTGTTGACGGAGCTCAGTTCAACAATGCCTTTGGTATTGGTACCAATCTTCCCGGAAACGGCTCACCAATCTCACTTGATGCACTCGACCAGATTTCAGTAAATATTACTCCGTTCGACGTTCGTCAGAGTGGTTTTATAGGTGCTTCGATTAACGCCGTAACCCGTTCTGGTGGTAATGAATTTACCGGTTCGGTGTATACCTATATGCAGAATGAAAAATATAAGGGTAACAAGGTAGGTGACAATGAACCATTTACCCGCAGCCCTGCAAGTTATGAAATGATTGGAGCCCGCCTTGGTGGTCCTATCATCCAGAATAAATTATTCTTCTTTGCCAACTTTGAGACTGAGAAGAGTCAGGTACCCGGTCCGTCAAGGGTAGCAGCCACTGCCAGCAAGCCTGCTGATTACGCCAATAACATTGCCAGGCCGACTGAATCTGAGCTGGAAGCGATCAGTAAGTATTTGCTGGACACATACGGATATGATACCGGTCCCTACCAGGGTTATTCTTTTGAAAGCCCCGGCCGAAAGTTTTTAGCCAGAATTGACTGGAACATCAGTCAGATGCACAAGTTCAATATCCGGTACAGCTATATGATGAGCAAAGACCCTTCTAATCCGAGTACATCGGTTTCTCCGTTCTCTTCCATTTACACAGGAAACCGTTCGGCAATGGATGCCATGTGGTTTAAAAATTCGGGATATTTCCAGGAAAGAAACTTTAGCTCAGTTTCAGCTGAGTTGAACTCACTTCTGGGTGGTGGCAAATTTGCCAATAAACTCAGGTTTACCTATTCATTCCAGGATGAACCGAGAAGTACAGATGGAAAAACTTTCCCATTTGTTGATATCCTGAAAGATAACCGTGTTTTCACCTCTTTTGGTACAGAACTTTTCTCCTATGGCAACCTCAGGGAAGTTAAGACCTTTACCATTACCGATGATATTTCCTGGACATGGGGTATTCATAACATGACCGCAGGTTTGCAGTACGAGCACAACCAGACCAAGAACGGTTTCATGCGCTTTGGTACCAGCTTCTATGTATTCAATTCATGGGAAGATTTTGTTGGTGGTGCAAAACCACGTAACTTTGGGGTAACCTTCTCAAATACCCCTGGTTATGCACAGGCGTTTCCGAGGTTTGAATTCAGTCAATATACCGCTTATCTGCAGGATGAGATCAATATCAGTACACGGTTAAAGGCCACCGCCGGTTTCCGTGTCGACCTTCCCACCTATAGTCAGCCGGTTGATGAACACCCGATTATCTCTACCTTAACTTTTGGTGATAAAAAATACAACACCGCCACCCTGCCAAAATCGAGACTGCTCCTTTCTCCCCGTATTGGTTTCAATTACGATGTTAACGGTGACCGTTCTTTGATTGTACGTGGTGGATCAGGTGTATTTACCGGTCGTGTGCCGTTTGTGTGGATTGTCGGTCAGGTCGGTGATGCAGGTATGATTCAGACTACCCAGACCTACTCCGGAAATGATGTTCCGGGAGGTTTCAAACCTGAAGTCAATGCTTATTATCCTTCAACCCAGCCAGCCGTCGGAACCATCGTTCCAGGTACATTTACCATTATCGACAATGATTTCAAACTTCCGCAGTCGTGGAAAAGCAGTTTGGCTGTTGACGCCCGGCTGCCTTGGGACATCAAAGGTACCATCGAAGGTATCTATAACAAAGACTTCAATACTGCCTTCTTTGTTAACCGTGGCCTCAAAGGGGAAGCTCCTATGAATGTTTCAGGCTATCAGGATAACCGGATTATTTATCCATCTGCCAATGCTGCCAAATATCATCAGTTGCACACAAGTGGAAGTATAACCACTGCAAACGGTACCGGATCCGGAGTTTCTCCTATTGTCCTCGAAAATGAAAAGGGTGGATACTACTATTCTATAACCGCCAAGCTGGAAAAAGATTTTAGCAATGGATTCTCAGCTATGGTTGCCTATACAAAGAGTGAGGCAAAGAATCTTGTTGACGGTGCCGGTGACCAGGCAGCTTCTGCATGGAACGGAAATGCCAATGTTAACGGAGCTAACAGTCCAGAACTAAGCTATGCCAGCTATGTTATTCCTGATAAAATTATCGGTTCAGTTTCTTACCGTCTCGAGTACCTGAAACATATGGCTACTGCTGTTTCACTGTTCTATGATGGTGGTGCCCAGGGTCGCTTCTCTTATGTATATTCCAGCAATATCGTTCGTGACGGTGCCGGTTCAAATAACCTGATCTATGTTCCTAAAGATGCTTCTGAAATTACCTTTGTTAACCAGACTGTTAACGGTGTTGTATGGACTGCCCAGGAACAGAGCGATGCTTTCTTTGCCTATATCGATCAGGATAAATACCTCAAGACCAGAAAAGGTCAGTACGCTGAGAGAAACGGTGCCATCCTGCCCTGGACAAACCGTTACGACGTAAAAGTTCTTCAGGATTTCTATGTAAATGTAGGCGGAAAACGCAATACCATCCAGTTAAGCCTCGATATTCTCAACGTGGGTAACCTGATTGACAAAAACTGGGGTAAGGCATATTTGTTTAATCAGAACAATATCCTGACTCCGACTAACCAGAATAACGTGGTAGCCGGTGGTACAGTTAAACCTACTTACAGACTCAATCCTTACAACAATCAGATGCTTAAAGAAACATTCCGCGACAATATCGGCTATGCATCAACCTATTCCATGCAGTTCGGTATTCGGTACATATTTAATTAATCAATCGTATTACCTCTTAAAAGGAGCCTTCGGGCTCCTTTTTTTTTCTTTATACCTGAAGGATCTTCAGTATGCAATAAAGTATTCCGTTGGATTAATTTTCTCTAATTAGTCCAAGTCATTATAAAACAGTAATATACAATGCTTATAAAAATATTTTAAAAAAAAACAGTACTATGTGATACAATGTACCATTAAATGTATATATATTTGCAGTACCTGATTCAATGTAAAAAAAGGTATAATTTTAAAGAAAGTTCTTTATAGTATGTAACGGAATGTTTAATACAGAGTCTTATGGTAAAAGACATAGTCATAAACAACAGTTTACCTGAAATCAACAGATAATTTCCATAGAAGCCATGAAAACAATTCAACAATGCGGGAATCTCAATTCAACCAGGGGCCACCGGACCTCTCCCGAACCGGTAGAAAGGAAAATCAGCTATGAAAATTGAAAACACGAAAGCCCAGATGCGTAAAGGTGTACTGGAGTATTGCATTTTACTGGTACTCGATGGTAAACCTCTTTATGCCAGCGACATCATTCAGGAACTGAAAGAAGGCAAAATGATCGTCGTCGAAGGAACCCTCTATCCGCTGCTCACCCGTCTGAAAAATGACGGATTGCTTACCTACAAATGGGAAGAATCAAACCAGGGACCTCCCAGGAAATATTACGAACTGACCGGTGAAGGGCGCTCTTTCCTGTCGGAACTCGAAGAGTCCTGGCGCGAACTGGTCGATGCGGTATCGAAAATAAAAAGCCATAAATCCTGATCACTCTAAAAATCAACAAGTCATGAAAAAAACATTCACCATCAATATAAGCGGAACTATTTTCCACATCGAGGAAGATGCTTATGAGAAACTTCAGGGCTACTTCGTCCGGCTTAAAAACCATTTCGGAAACAGCAACGAAGGCCGTGAGATCATCAACGATATCGAAGGCCGTATTGCTGAGCTCTTTATCGAGAAGACCTCGGGCGAAAGCAAGGTCATTACCCTCGAAATGATTGAAGAGGTAATGGCCACCATGGGATCTCCCGAAGATTTCGTTGATCCTGAAGCCAACGAAGAACCAATACCCGGGATTACACGCCGGAAAAAGCGATTGTACCGCAGTACCGACAGCCGTGTGATTGCCGGTGTTTGCGGCGGCCTCGGCGCCTATTTCAAGATTGATCCGGTGATTCTGAGGATCGTTTTTGTGCTGATGTTCTTCGTAAACGGGGTAGGGCTGCTGGCATATATTATCCTCTGGATTGCTGTTCCAAGGGCCGTAACCACTTCCCAAAAACTTGAAATGAAAGGGGAGGAGGTAACGGTAAGCAATATCCAGCGATCATTCAGGGACCAGGCCCAGGAATCCGGCGAGGTTGTTCAGCCTGCTGACGGTACTCCGGCTGACGATACCGGGAAGTATTCTGATACAAAAATCTATGCGAAGGAGCCTGCCGCCAGACGAAATACGGGTAATGCGTCGTCAGACGCCGGTAAAGCCCTACTCAGGGGAATTGCGGTCCTGTTTGGTTCATTTTTTGTCGTTACCGGGTTCTTCGGGTTAATTGCCCTGATATCCACCGCTATTGTGGGTCAATCGCTGGTCGGTAGCTGGCCGCTCTCCTTCTCTTCCGACCTTCAGATCAACCACGTTCTGGAACATTTTGTTTCTTCCGGGTCACTTACCCTGGGGATCATATCCCTGGCCATCCTGGTGGGTATACCTTTTCTGGCCATGTTTTTTGTCGGTACCAAGCTGATTTTCAATTTTAAAACCAATAACACGGCCATCGGATTGGGCATGGTTGGCGTATGGCTGGTGGCCCTGGTAACCCTGCTGATCGTCTCGGCCGGTGAAGCCGGAAATTACAAAAGCCAGACTTCGCTTACCAATAGCGAGACGGTAATGTGTGATTCCTGTTCGACATTTTACCTGAAACTTGCCGAAGACCGCTATTCAGGTTATCCGGAATCCGAATGGAATCTCGACCGGTTCAAGGTGGTAACCGTGGATGGTAAAAACCTGATGCTTGGCCAGCCGCGTTTTGATATCGAGAGATCGGGAACCGACGATGTGGTGCTCGTTTTCAGGAAACGTGCAAGGGGAAGGGACCAGGCCGATGCCAACGAAAATATTCAGGAGATCGTGTATAATTACCAGGTCAGCGACTCCATAATCACTTTTGATCCTTGGTTTCTTAACGGAACCGATGGAAAATGGAGAGACCAGCGCATGGATATTGTCCTCCGTCTGCCGGTTGGTAAATCGGTTTATCTAAGCGATGAAATGGTGAAAATCATCCATGACATCGAAAATGTTTCCAATACCTGGGACCGCGAAATGGTTGGCAAATACTGGGATATGCTGCCCGATGGCCTGACCCTGAGGGAAAAGGAAGTTTCTTCTGAATAGCTGAACAGCACTGGTGTTAAAACCAGCTAAAGATCAGATCATTGTCACAGTGAATTCCGAGGTGTGAATGGATTTTGGCTATCGTTCCGAAATCATGTTCATTCCCCGGAATTCTGCTTTTAAGTAGTTTCAGCTCCGTTTCACTATACACATTTCCTCCGGTTTCAAGCGACTTGATAATCCCTTTCTCTGCTCTCAGTGAAATCGACAACCATTTCCCCTGCCATTCACTTTCACGTGTAAAAGCATAAGCAGGTGAGTATCCGAATATCCAATCCCGGGTATTGAATTTCTCCGTGGCAAGCTTTTCGATAACCTTATTCTCTTCAGGGGACAAGGTATGCTCACGGGTGTCTTCCACAGCTGCTAACTGAAAGTTCAGGATCGTTCTGATAAATTCTGAAACAGGCGGTGGATCGGTCAGGAATTCTGAAATGTTGGCCACTACACTCCGGTTCGACTGGACAGCCTTTGATTCATATCTTCCGGGAACCACCCTGATGGCATGTCCCAGATTGGCCAGATCCGACTGATAAAGCAAAGTCCCGTGGTGCATTACCCGGTTCTTAAATACATGTTCGGCATTACCCGAAATTTTCCTGCCTTCCACCAGAAGGTCGTTCCGGCCCGATGTGACGGCTTTTACGCCCATGGTATCCAGAACATCCACTATTGGCTGTGTAAACCGTTTAAAGCTTATTTCCTGCGGCCCTGAGACATTCTTGATGAAGGTAAAGTTGACATTTCCACGGTCGTGGAAGACGGTCCCTCCCCCGGAAATACGCCGGGCTACCCGGATGCCGTTTTCCATAACATACCGGTAATTGACTTCCCCCAGCGCATTCTGGTGTTTGCCAACCACCACACTGTCGTGGCTCTGCCAGAGCATGAATATATCATCCTGGTAGTTTTTCAGCAGAAATTCTTCGGTAGCCAGACAATAATAGGGATCTGTATTATCCAGATAAATGCAAAGCATGTTTCTTGTTTTGCCTGCTAAGATAATGATCAGAATCCAATAATGATCCCGATGGTAGGCAATACGGTTCCGGTGGTGTTGCGTACATTTCTTAGCTGATAGCGTCTGCCTTCGTCCTTAAAAATGAAATTTCCCTGGGCATCCTCGTCGCGGACAATGATATCCTGTTGATCAGCCTGAAAATTGTACAGGTTCTGAATATCGATATAGAATTTGGCTGTTACCCGGTTAAGGTAATAAGCTTTATCGACACGCAGGTCGAGCTGGTGAAACGGACTGAACCTCACGGTGTTTATCCGGCTGAAATCCAGATAGGGCCCGCCGGAGATGTTCCATGCTTCAACCAGGGAGCTTTTATCCAGGTCCCAGGGTGTGTAGGGGAGACCGCCTACATACCTCCAGCGTGTTCCGATCCTCCAGTTGCGTTTAAGGTCTTTTGTCGAGGTAAGGACCACCAGATGCTTGCTGTCCCAGCTCGAAGGCAGGTACTCCTCCCGCCAGTCGGTGAATTCACTTCGTACAAGGGTATACGACAGGTTAAAATTGAAACCCTTGTCGGTGTTGATCCGGGTCTGGAACTCAGCTCCGTATGCCCGTCCTTTCGAAGTGGAAATGACTTCCTCATCACCGATTACCCCGAAGTCGGCTCCTTTATTGGCCAGACTGATGGAATCATTTACCGAAAAAGGATAATTGCCGTAGTTTTTCAGAAAGAATTCAGTCGAAAACAAGATATTGGGCCTGGGCCGGTATTCTACTCCCCCGATGAGGTGGTCAACTGATATGTAGGTCAGCTTGTTGTCCTGGTTGACATATTGGTCGTTTATTTTGTAACCCAGTGATGTATAGGCGGGCAGCTGGTAATATCTGCCGGTATTGAAATTGAGGCTCCAGTCGGGAGCAAAGCTGTAAGAAGCCGAAAACCTGGGGGAAAACTGTTTCAGCAGGTTGTTCATCTGGTCGGAATAGTTATTGGCATCGGCCCTGAATCCCAGGGAGAGGGAAAGCCTCTCGTCCAGAAAATTCTTGCTGGCCTGGGCAAATACTCCCCATTTAAACAGGTTAAGGTCGGTGCTGTAACGGATGTTTACAACCTGACCATTATAGAAACGCCGGCCCCGGGTATCATTCAGATAGGTTGCATACTCGGCATTAGCCCCGAAATTCAGCCTGAATCCTTCAAGACGGGTATTGTTCTCAAACCTGAATTTGGTCTCGATCTCTTCTGAAACATAGTCGAAGAGTTTGTTTTCCTCCGAACTGTCGTCATTTTCAAAATATTTATAGGCACTGTTATTCAGGTGGTTACGACTCAAAACCACCGTCTGGAAGCTATTGTCCCTGAAATGTTTATAAACGGCACCCACGGTGTAGGTCCACTGCTCGTTTACCGGGATCTGGCTCAGGATGTATTTTTGCTGGTCGTCGGGGTCTTTGATATTCAGGTTAAGGTCGAAAACATCAATGGCCCCGATCCCGACCAGGGTAAGTTCATTTCTTTTGTCAAAACGGGTCCTGACTTTAAACTGTGCATCATTGAAATTCGGCAGGAATGGTAATTCGAGTATGCCGAACAGAAATTCGAGATACGATCTGCGGGTGGAAACGATGAAGGTAGTTTTTTCTCCGATGGGTCCGTCCAGGGTGGCTGATAATTCAGACGCTCCCAGGGTTCCCCTGAATTTCAGTTTTTCAGGGTTTCCGTCGA
Source organism: Prolixibacteraceae bacterium (assembly GCA_030602265.1). Classification (GTDB taxonomy): domain Bacteria; phylum Bacteroidota; class Bacteroidia; order Bacteroidales; family Prolixibacteraceae; genus UBA1413. Next base: position 32,757 of record JAUWAB010000006.1, read on the forward strand.
CCTGGAAAAACTCCAGGACTCCCGAGAGTGCATTACCCCGGTTGGCCGGAAATGCCCCGGAATAGTAGTTTACCTCGCGCAGAAAGTCGGCGTTGAGAATGCCCACCGGGCCTCCTGAAGCGCCCTGTGTGGCAAAATGGTTGATGTTGGGCACCTCCACTCCGTCTAAATAGAACCTGCTTTCCGAAGGGCCACCGCCGCGGATGATGATATCATTCCTGAAGGCAGGAGTACTCTGAACACCCGGGAATGACTGGATTACCCGGCTTACATCGCGGTTGGCGCCCGGACTGTTTTCAATCTCCCCGATACCGATGGTGCGGAGTGAAACCGGGCTTTCTTCCGTCTTCCGGAAGGGAGAGGCGGTTACAGTCACCTCTTCAATCTGCTGGTTGGTCTGCTCCATGGGGATTTCCACGGTGGCAACCCTGACGCTGCTGATTTCAATTTCGGGCGAAATGGCTTCCTTATAGCCTATAAAAGATGCCTGTATCCTGATAAAACCCGCCCTGAGGCCGGTAATCTGAAAATTGCCGCTGAGATCAGTTACGGTACCGGTGTTGGTCCCGGCAACCACGACGTTCACAAACGGAAGCGGTTCATTGCTTACTGCATCGAAAACACGGCCCCTGACGGTAGCCTGCTGTGCCAGTGAAATATTGAAGGTGGCCAGCGATATGATAAGGAGGATATATAATCTGGATTTCATGGTAACTTATTTAAATCGGACGTTGACAGAATGAATAATCTCTTTGGCGGTGGTGAGGGTCGTCAGGTCGGTAAACAAACGCCCGTCTGCGCCACTGGGATGTCCGTGCCCGATCGGATTAAGATAAACGGCTGCAGAGGTATCTGCAGGATCAATCGTGGCGGCGTATACCAGTGATGGTTGCAGGGAACCGAAATAATTCAGGTCTCCGGGGTATTTGTTGTTTGTCCAGAATGTATTGGAGTCCCATGCCTGGTTAATTTCCAGCAATATCCTGAATTTTCCTGATTTATTTTCTGTAAGGATTGTATTCAGACGAAAATTTCCTTTAGGAGTAGCTGAGGTAAGTGCATCCGGAACCGGATTTTCTGGCGAGGGGATGTAAAGGCCATCGGATGCCCTGATACCTCTTTGGTGTGCCCAGTAGGGCAGTGTTGCCGGACGGCGGGCAGCCCCTGGCTGGTTACTCCATTGCACGGGTTGTATTTCTCCACGACCATAAGTTCCTGTAGCCACATACCGGGTCACATAAAGTGTTTCCAGGTAGTTTCCTTCCAAGTCTTCTGCCCATATAGCCATACTTGGATAATTATGGGCGGGACCTTTGATGAATTCAAGGACAAGCGCGTTACCCCGGCCTTCCGGATTGGTAGTAATATTTATCGATTCTGTTTCGCCTACCTTCTGTGATACGCAGGAAAACAGAAAAATACCTGCTAATAGGATAAGATGTCTCATCTTGGCTTTTGTTTAATAAAAATCATTACAAGGTAAACATTTTATAGTTATTTAAGTTCAGTGGTGACAGGAAAAATGAATAAATTTGCGCTGATTAACCGGATTTTTATGAGAGTCGTAGTTCAAAGGGTCAGTTCAGCAAGTGTGACGGTCGACAACAGGAAGACCGCGGAGATCGGTCAGGGTTTATTGATTCTTCTGGGTATTGAGGAGGCTGATGATTCCACGGATGTTGAATGGTTGGTGAAGAAGATTTCTCAGCTCAGGATTTTCAACGATCCGGATGGTGTCATGAACCTGCCGGTTACTGAGGTTAACGGCGAGGCGATTGTTGTCAGCCAGTTCACCCTGCACGCCAGTACCAAAAAGGGCAACCGGCCATCCTATATCCGTGCTGCCCGGCCCGAAACGGCCGTACCGCTCTATGAAACCTTCGTGAAATCGATGGAGGATGCAATTGGAAGACCGGTCGGTACAGGTGTTTTTGGCGCTCATATGGATGTATCTCTGGTTAACGATGGCCCGGTAACGATCCTGATGGATTCCCGGAATAAAGATTTTTAATTCGCGGCGATTGGATTACCTTTGTTAAAGTATGAAACCGATTGAAGCAAAAAGTGAAGTTACCCTGGGCGAGGCTCAGAAACAGGTCGATGATTGGATCCGGAGCTATGGGGTCAGGTATTTCAGTGAGCTGACCAATATGGCTGTTCTTACCGAAGAGGTGGGTGAGCTTGCGCGGATTATGGCCAGGACCTATGGTGACCAGTCGTTTAAAAAGGCCGACCTGGAAAAGAACCTGGCTGATGAAATGGCCGATGTCCTGTGGGTACTGATCTGTCTGGCTAACCAGACGGGAGTCGACCTTACCGACGCTTTCCTCAGAAACCTGGAAAAGAAATCTTTAAGGGATGCCGACCGCCACAAAAACAATGAAAAGTTATATCCAAAACCGGATCCCGGAGTTGATCCGGATATCATTCAGTAAATTGTATTTAAATTACCATTTCAGTATATAAATCGAATGCTATGAATTTTCCTGAATTACCTTTCCAGCCCGGTGAACTACCGGAGAAGGTTGCCCGATTTGCCACCATAGCCGGATCTATGGGTTCACCGGATATGCTGAAGCTGGCATTTTCCTGTATTGATCTGACCACGCTCAATTCGACCGATACCGTTTCCGGCGTGGCCGCTTTCACACAGAAGGTAAATGCCTTTGGCCTGCAGTTTCCCGGCGCCGGAAATGTAGCGGCCATATGTGTGTACCCCAACATGGCTTCGGTGGTCAGGGAGAACCTGGCAGTAGATTCGGTAGGCGTGGCGGCAGTGGCCGGTGGTTTCCCCTCGTCCATGACCTTTCTTTCCCTGAAGGAGGAGGAAGCCAGGCTGGCGGTGGTCCATGGCGCCGATGAGATTGACATTGTCCTGCCCCTCTGGGCTTTTCTGGAAGAGAACTATGAATACTGCATGACGGAGGTCCGGGCGATTAAAAATACAGTGGGCGATGCCCACCTGAAGGTCATTCTGGAGTCCGGGGCACTGAAGGATCCTGAACTGATCTGGAAAGCCTCCCTGTTGTCGCTGGAGGCCGGGGCTGATTTCATCAAGACTTCGACCGGCAAAATGCCTGTCGCCGCAACACCTGAGGCGGCCATCATCATGTCTTATGCACTGAAATACTGGTATGACAAGACCGGTGAAAGAAGGGGCTTCAAACCGGCCGGCGGTATCGTTTCCACAGCCGATGCCATGCTGTATTGTGCAATAGTCGGTGATATTCTGGGAGAAGAATGGATGAACAACAAACTTTTCCGGATCGGTGCAAGCCGGTTAGCCAATAACCTGTTGACGGATATCAACGGAAAAGAGACCAGCTATTTCTGATCCGGATTATTTCTTTCTGCTGGTGATGTAGTTCATAAGCCCGATCAGTGAGGTCCTGGCTTCACTTTCAGGGAACTCCATCAAACCGGCAATGGCCTTTTCGCGGAATTCATCCATCATGCGGGTGGCATATTCGACACCGCCTTTGTCGACAACAAGCTTAACGAGTTCCCTGACGGTCTCCTGATTGTTGTTTTTACGTTTGATCATTCTCAGGATGCGCTTCTTTTCTGATGGTTCAGAATGGTTGAGCACGTACAGCATCGGCAGGGTGATTTTCTTTTCCTTGATGTCATTTCCGGTGGGTTTCCCGATTAGTCCTTTTTCCTGGTAGTCAAAAATGTCATCCTTGATCTGAAAAGCGATACCGGCATCCTGCCCGATCCGGTACATTTTTTCAATGATGTCCTCGTCGCTGGTAACCGAAGCCGCGCCGATGGCCATGCTGGTCGCTATCAGCGAGGCCGTTTTTTTTCGGATGATTTCAAAATAGGTATCCGAATCGATATCCAGTTTCCGGCTTTTCTTGATTTGAAGGATTTCACCCTCTGCCATATCCTGAACAGCCCTCGAAATGAGGTGAAGGAAGCTGTATTGCTTGTATTTGAGCTGGAGTAAAAGGCCCTGAGCCAGGATAAAATCGCCCACCAGTACGGCTAATTTGTTTTTCCAGAGGGCATTGACCGAAAAGAGGCCTCTTCTTTCATAGGCTTCATCCACCACGTCATCGTGCACCAGCGTGGCAGTGTGGAGCAGCTCCACCGAACAGGCCGCGACCTGGGCGTATTCGTTGGTGTTACCGAAAAGCCTCGCGGAGAGAAAAACAAACATCGGGCGCAACTGCTTCCCTTTGGTCCGGTACAGGTAATTCAGTATCGTATTCAGGAGAGGAACTTCTCCCTTTAGGGTATTTTTGAAAAATGGCTCAAATTCAATGAGTTCTTGTTTAATAGGAGCCTTAATCTCCTGGAGCGATGTCATTCCGTACAAATTTGTGGTTCGTATAAATATAACCGATTTAATTCTTCTTATTCAGGATAAACGGCATCAAAAATATTCAAATTTGTTTACACCCTGTAAATCAAATGGAATCCTTTGAGGTAAAAGGGCTCTGCTGAATTTTTTCTTCCAGTGCCAGCAACTCTTTTTCATCAATTTTATTGAACCATTCCTTCATTTTCTGCCTGGCTTTTCCCCTGATTTCAGGGGTCAGGGAAGTATAAATCTGGGTAAGGGCAAAGAGCAGTACACCAAGATCGTCTGTATAACCGATCAGCGGGGTAAAGTCGGGAATAGCGTCAGCCGGAAAGATAAAGTAGCCCAATGCGGCCGCAATAGTCACTTTCTTTTTCAGGGTAATCTCCGGGTCGTTAAACATATAATAGAGCAGCAGTACCGCATAGATAACCTGCTGGCCGGCCGATTGGGCAAATTCCCCCGTTTTCTGCCAGAGCGATTTTTCACTGAAATATTTTTTATACGGATTTTCCATGGTTCTAATTTAAAGATACATCGGTATAGTCTACATGCATACCCTGATACCGGTCGATTATCTTTACAAGATACTCCTCCACGGCTGCAATGGTTTCTGCCCTCAGCAAACCGGTCCTGATTTCCCTGAAATCGGGCAGATGTGGAAAATAACGGGCGAGGTGCCGTCTCATTTGCAGTATTCCTCTGCGTTCATCGTCCTTCCATTCAATACTCAGGTGCAGTTGCTCCCTGACATTTTCGACCACTTCGGTAACAGAGGGAGGTGGCAGAATCTCCCCGGTGCTGAAATAGTGCCTGATCTCCCGGAAAATCCATGGTCTCCCGATCGATGGTCTCCCGATCATCAGTCCGTCGACGCCGGTCTGCCGGAGCAGTTCAGCAGCCCTGACCGGGCCTTTAATGTCGCCGTTTCCGATTATTGGCATAACTATCCGGGGATCATTTTTCACTTCGCCGATCAGGGTCCAGTCGGCATCTCCCGAGTAAAACTGGTCACGGGTACGACCATGGATGGCTAATGCCGAAATTCCGGCATCCTGGAGCCTCAGGGCTGCCTCATGTACGTTTTTATGTTCCTGGTCCCAGCCAAGCCTTGTTTTGGCGGTTACAGGCAGGGAAACGGCTTTAACAATAGCCTCAGCCATTTTTTGCATCCCGGGTAGGTCGAGCAGCATGGCGGCTCCGGCACCCCGCCTGACAATCTTTTTTACCGGGCACCCGAAGTTGATGTCGATAAAATCAGGCCCTGCCTCTTCGGCCACCTTTGCGGCAATTACCATCGCCTCCGGATCATGTCCGTAAATCTGTATCGCGACAGGTCGGTCAAAATCAAACAAAGTCATTTTATGCCTGGTCTTCTTGACATTCCTGGCCAGAGCATCCGATGAAACAAATTCGGTATACATCACGTCTGCGCCATATTTTTTGCACATATACCTGAATGACTTATAGGTCACATCTTCCATCGGGGCCAGAAAAAGAGGTACCTGGCCAAGTTCTATTTCTCCAATCTTCATCCTTCAAAAATATTTGCAAAATTAAATCTTTCGCGCAACTTTCCGGTTACCCTGATCGTCATATGTAAAAATACTGAATATGAAGATATTGGCAGTGGTTATTGTATTTGTTGTCTGCTGTGGTTTTTCCTGCCGGTATGATGAAACCTGTAATCCCATTAGAACCGGGGAGGAGGTTGTCCTCCTTCATGGAAAGTCCTACTGCCTGGATAATCCTGCTTACGAGCTCATCATTACAGACATTTCCGAAGGCAGGTGCCCAGAAGGGGTGATCTGTTTCTGGCAGGGGGAAGTTACGGTGTCGTTCAGCCTGAAGACCGAATCTGCCGAACATGAGTTTATTCTGAAGTCGGTATTGAATCCGGCGGATACCACTGCCGGCTACATATTTTCCCTGCTGGATGTCCTCCCGTATCCGAAATATAAGCAACCGGTTGTATTATCCGATTACCGGATTACGCTTAAAATCGATAAACCGGATTCCTGAATTTCCCCTATGTGCTCAATTAGAATTTTTAATCCGATAAGGATCAGGATGATGCCTCCAATAATGATGCTGCGGTGACTTTTTTCTCCTGAAATATGTTTCCCGAAAAGCATCCCTAACATGGCAGCCAGGAAGGTTACAATCCCGATGATCAGTACCGGATAAATAAAATGGATTTCAAGGAAACCAAAGCTGATTCCGACAGCCAGTGCATCAATGCTTGTGGCGATGGCAAGCCCGATCATCACCTTAAACTTTAATGGATTGAGATCTTTGATGGTTTCCATCTTCCGGATCCCTTCCATAATCATCCGCACACCAATGAAAAGCAGCAGAAAAAAGGCTATCCAATGATCAATACCGGAAATCAGGTGGCTTAGGGATATACCGACCAACCATCCTAAAACAGGAAAAGCGGCCTGAAAAAGTGCCAGGAAAAAGGCAATAACTACGGCTTGCTTAAACCTGATTTCGTTTCTCATGATCCCACAGGAAACTGAAACCGCAAAGGAATCAAAACTCAAACCTATGGCTAATAACAGGAATGTGAGAAATTCATCCACGAAATGAACAGCTGTTTGTTATCAGGTAACAGGTTTATTGCATTAACTTCGAATAGGTCACCGTAAAGGTAATGCCCTTGTTGCTGGTGCTTCCCTTAAGTACAGCCCTGCGCATCTCCTCGTTCTTGTAATAGGGAGTGAGATAGAACCCGTTATTGTCGTTAATGTAGGTGTCTTTTCCGGTCTCTTTGGTAATTATACCCTGGAGATGCTGGGTAATGTTAAAACGGTAGGTATAATCAGGCCGCAGAAAACCGCCGTAGTACAGTGGATAAAATGCATGGTCGCGCGGAAGCGTTTCCACGCCATCCTTATTTATATAAGTCAGCAATAACTGTGTAGGCAGGGGATACTTTCTGAAATCCGAGGCTGTGGTATCCACATGAAATACCAGTTCTGCCTTATTTATGGCAATTTTTGTGGAGTCTCTCCAATTTTCCAGTCCGGGTATATATATTTTGGATTGCAGCCCTCCGGTCGACTGGATATAGATCAGGCTGTCGAGGGTAGTTTCCTTGTTCAGGTTTTGGTAAAAGGCAGTTTGCGAATAATCATGTTTAAAACTGCTGACCCTCGAACTGAAGTCGGTAATGAAATAGGCATTTGTCTTGGATACCGTATCGCCCGGATTGGTATAATAGAGCACCAGTGCAGATCCGGAGAAGCTGGATGTGGGTATCATATCCAAAGTAACGATCGCTCCGCCCTGGCTAACAACTTCTGGCCTGATATACAATCCTTTGAAATAATTCAGGAAAGCATCATTGTTAACCATGTCAAGCGAGTCGGCTGAGATCAGTTTCTGTGCAAGTGAGTTGTCTAAGGTAACTGCCGCAAGCTGATACAAAGTGTCTTTATAAACAGAGTCAAGGGCAACTCTGGGTTTAAAGTTAAACTCGGCCAGCGGGACGGAGGATGCATACTGGCTCAGGTCATGATCGTCATAAAATTTGGCATCCGGATCGATATATTCCGTAAGCTCATAGAATTTCAGTTTCTGAACAGTTGAGGTATCTCCGTAAACGGTGTAATAATAGAAGAAGAATTTGATGGAATCGGCTACTACACCTGGTTTGAAATCAGGAAAAGATGCCAGCCTGAGCTGGAATGCCAGGTCGATGGTGGTGGTACCGAAAACAGGATCCCTGAAGCTGCCGAGGAGGCTCCTGGATGGCTCATCGGTACGTACAGAATCATCAATAAAAGTGTAGGCACGGATATTATCCTTCTGAATCCTGTTTCCAACTGAAATCAGGTCACCCGACGGCAGTAATTCCATACCCACGTCGCCCGGTTCATCGCAGGCACTCAGGATAAATATCGGTATAATAAGCAAAAACAGCGCTTTCCGCCTGAAATGTTTGTTCATCGTTTTCAAATTTTCTGATGTTCAAAAGTACACTAAATCTTTAGACTTTGTCATAAAAATCATTGTAGGCGTCAATATAATCCTCCCTGGATTGATAGGGAAGGAAAAGTTTTCCGGATTCATTTACATGCTGCAGGATCTCGGGTTGGATTTTTTCCGATCCCTGGATTACGGCATCCGAAAAATTGACGGCCATTTTGCTGACATTTTCGAAAGTCGGACTTTCAATTACCTTGGTGTCGCCTGAAGTTATTCCTTTGACGACCAGCTTTTTTCTGAAATTCTTATTCAAAGAACCTTCAAATTCATCGTTATAAACGGAATAAACTACTTTGGATTGTGAAAAAAGCGGATCGTCATGGTAATATTTCTTGATATACAAGGGAACAAGGGAAGTAAGCCAACCGTGGCAGTGAACGATATCGGGTGCCCAGCGTAACTTGATAACCGTTTCGAGCACTCCGCGGGCAAAAAAGATGGCCCGTTCATCGTTATCGGCGAAGAATGCCCCATCCTCGTCGTGAAGAATACATTTTCTGTGGAAATAATCTTCATTGTCTATGAAATAAACCTGCATTCTTGCAGCCTGTATGGAAGCAACCTTTATAATCAGAGGATGATCAGTATCATTGATTACCAGGTTCATACCCGACAGTCGGATAACTTCGTGCAGCTGGTTGCGCCTTTCATTCACACAACCGTAACGCGGCATAAAAGTCCTGATCTCCCTGCCTCTTTCCTGAACACCCTGGGGAAGGTATCGCGAAATTTCAGACATTTCGCTTTCCGGCAGATAAGGGGTAATTTCCTGAGAGATATAAAGTATTCTTTTACTTTCCATTTAATTTTTAGCCTATTTATAAAAAAACCATGCAAAATTAACGAAAATATCCGTAAAATCAATTTCATTCAGCAAATCAAATGGTTAGATTAAATTCAACATTAAGCGCAATCTGCCAAATATGATTATTTTTGCCCCGGATTTTTATGGATATATGGAATTAATCTGTACTGCATCAAAGGCCCGGCTGATGTTTAATCCCATCAGCCGAAAAGGTTTAGCGGGATTTGTCCCGACAATGGGGGCACTGCATGAGGGCCATCTCGAACTGGTCAGAAGGGCGGCCAGGGAGAATGATACGGTGATAGTCAGTATTTTCGTGAACCCAAACCAATTTAACGATAAAAGTGACCTTGACCGGTATCCAAGAAATCTCGAAGCTGACCTCGCCCTTCTCGAACCTGCCGGATGCCATTATGTTTTTGCACCTTCAGTTGAGGAAATATATCCAGAACCGGATACCAGGATTTTTGATTTCGGAGGTCTCGACCACGTAATGGAAGGGAAATTCAGGCCGGGGCATTTTAATGGTGTGGCACAGGTGGTGAGCCGGCTGTTTGATATTGTACAGCCGGATAAGGCCTATTTCGGATTAAAAGATTTTCAGCAGCTGGCCATTATAAGTCATATGGTCAGGATGTTGCATCTGGATGTTGAAATCGTTCCCTGTCCAATTGTACGTGAAGCTTCAGGGTTGGCAATGAGTTCCAGGAACGAGTTGCTTTCGGCTGATGAAAGGGTGAATGCCGCAAAAATTTATGAAACTTTAACACGGGCGATGAAACTTGCCGGTCAGGTTGCCGTTCCACAGCTGATAGAATGGATTTCCGGAGAGATCAACAAAAATCCTTTTCTGGATGTTGAATATATTGATATAGTGGATGATAAAACGCTAAAGCCGGTAAGCGGCTGGAATCATTCCGGAGGGATTGTTGCCTGTGCTGCCGTTTGGTGCGGTAAGGTCAGACTGATTGATAATGTGATTATAAAATAAAATATTCAGGAAAAATGATGATAGAAATTTGCAAGTCAAAAATACACAAGGTTACCGTAACCGACGCCAATCTGCAGTATGTAGGGAGTATAACCATAGATGAAGACCTTATGGATGCGGCTAACATCATAGAAAACGAGAAAGTTCAGGTGGTTAACCTTAATAACGGGGAACGGCTCGAGACTTATGTGATTAAAGGTGAGCGCGGTTCGGGAATAATCTGCATGAACGGTCCTGCAGCCAGGAAAGTGGTTGTGGGCGATCTGGTTATCATTATCTCCTATGCCATGATGGATTTTGAGGAGGCGAAAAACTTCAAACCCTGGATTATATTTCCGGATACCGGCACCAACAGGTTGATTTGAAAAACATTTTCATTATTACACCTCACTGCGGTAAAAAGCAGTGAGGTTTTTTTATTTTTATGAAAAACTTTGCTTATGGAACTGATCAGTATTATCAGGGATAAAATATTTTCGGGAGCTGAAGATTTCCTGCCGGTATGCAGACGTTGGAAACGCGCAGGCGACAAAATCGTTTTTACCAACGGTTGTTTTGACATCCTCCACCGGGGCCATATCGACTATCTGGCGAGAACTGCCGGATTGGGCGACCGGTTGATAGTAGGCCTGAACTCTGATGATTCGGTTTACCGGTTAAAAGGGGCCGGGCGGCCTGTCATGGATGAGGAGTCGCGGGCCTTTATTCTGGCGGCACTGTTTTTTGTCGATGCTGTTGTCCTTTTTAATGATGATACCCCGGAATCTCTGATCAGTAAGGTATTACCTGATTTTTTGGTAAAAGGCAGTGACTATGAAATTCATGAAATTGCCGGCCAGGATACCGTCCTGTCAAATGGAGGGAGAGTCGAAACCATCAGCCTGGTCCCGGGATTTTCCACTTCTGATATTATCGGAAAAATAAGGAAACTGCCACAATGAGCAAAGTCAAAACACTTTTCCTGTGCCAGTCGTGTGGCGCCAATTCACCCAAATGGATCGGAAAATGCCCTTCTTGCGGCGAATGGAACACCTATGTCGAGGAGGTGGTTTCCACCCCGAAGAAAGGGGTTCACGCCACTGTGCCTGCCGAAGGTTCAGGTCCCCGCCTGCTCGATGAGGTTAATACCCTGAACCTTAATCGTATCGATGTAGGGATGAATGAATTTAACCGGGTTCTGGGAGGTGGCCTTGTCCCCGGATCGGTAGTGCTGATCGGTGGGGAGCCCGGCATTGGAAAGTCGACTCTGATCCTCCAGTTTTCCCTGATGCTGAAGGACCGGAAAATTCTTTATGTTTCGGGCGAAGAGAGCCTTCAGCAGATCAAGCTGAGGGCTCAGCGCCTTGGCATGAACAGCAAAGATTGCCTGTTTCTTTCAGAAACCTCGCTCGAACTGATCTTAGCTCATGCAGAAAGGGAAAAACCTGAAATCCTGATTATCGATTCCATTCAGACCATTTCCACCGAACAGATCGAATCCTCGCCCGGATCGGTAGTCCAGGTACGGGAATGCGCAACGGCCATCCTGCGATATGCCAAGAAAAGCCATACCGCTGCCTTTCTCATCGGACACATTACCAAGGAAGGCAGTCTGGCCGGCCCCAAAGTTCTTGAGCATATAGTGGATACGGTTATCCAGTTTGAAGGTGATACCCAGAACATGTACCGGATTCTTCGTGCTGCAAAAAACCGGTTCGGGTCAACATCGGAACTGGGAATTTTCGAAATGCGGCAAACCGGACTTACAGAAATACCCAATCCGTCTGAACATCTGATCCCGCATGGTACCGATCAGGTAAGCGGCACTGCAGTGGCCAGTACCATTGAAGGCATCCGGCCGTTTCTGATCGAAATCCAGGCGCTGGTGAGTTCGGCGGCCTACGGAACCCCACAGCGGTCATCAACGGGATTTGACCTGAGAAGGCTGAATATGTTGCTGGCGGTTCTTGAAAAACGGGCCGGTTTCAAACTGATTGCCAAGGATGTATTCCTCAATGTTGCCGGGGGACTAAGAATCAATGATCCGGCAACCGACCTGGCCGTGCTGGTTGCTGTCCTTTCTTCAAGCCTCGACATACCCGTCGGCCATCAAAGCTGCTTTTCCGGGGAAGTGGGACTCACAGGAGAAATCAGAGCAGTCGGACGGATTGACCAGCGGATTTCAGAAGCCGCCCGTCTGGGATTCAGGCGTATCTTTATCCCCTCATTCAGTAAAGGTTATGATACCGGCAAACTGGATATAGAAGTAGTCAAAGCTGCCCGTGTTGAAGAAGTCTTCAGAAAACTCTTCAGGTAAACGCCAATTTTTGAGGTTTTGGGTGTTCTGGCTCCTCTCTTTCGAATAATTTGTAATTTAGCGGCGATATTTGAGAAACGCGGATGAACAGATTCCTTCAACAAATTCAGATAATTCTGGCCATTATCCTGCTCATTGCTGCCTGTGACAAACCGGTGGTAAAAAAGCCGAAAAAACTGGTTTCGAGAGATAAAATGGTGGAAATGCTGACCGATATGCATATTGCTGAATCGGTTTTCCAGAACCGGCGCTATACCGGTAGCCAGCCTTTCAGTTTTACTGAAGCCGACTTCTATTATTCCATTCTAAAAAAACACCAGGTTGCTGATTCCGTTTTTGAACTTTCACTGATATATTATTCCAGTCTTCCCAAAGAGTTTGAAAAGATCTATTCCCGGGTACTTAACCGGTTGAACGAAATGGAACAGGAACAGCTTGAAAAACAGCAGCAACCTGTCGATATTGGCACTGAGCGCAGATGACTTTCGTTTATGGCAACATTTCTTTTTGATAAAATTGTTTTCGGCCCGGTTACCAGCCGGCGCCTTGGCGTTTCCTTAGGAATTAACCTGCTCCCGGTTGATTCCAAGCTTTGTTCTTTCGACTGCATATATTGTGAATGCGGCTGGACTCCCGGTCGCAGAAATCCGGAAAGTATGATGCCCTCCAGAGATCTGGTCAGGGAGAAACTTGAAGAAAAACTCATCAGCATGAAGTCTGAGGGCACCATGCCCGATGTTATTACATTTGCCGGAAACGGTGAGCCAACCCTTCATCCTGAATTCGCTTCCATTATTGATGATACCATCATACTCAGGGACGAATGGGCTCCCGAAGCCCGTATTGCGGTCCTGTCAAACGCAACCATGCTGAAGAATAAAAGTGTATTTGAAGCCCTCCTTCGGGTGGAAGACAATATCCAGAAACTGGATTCAGCCTTTGAGGATACCATCCGTTTACTGGATGCCCCGCGAGGAAGGTTCAAGCTCGAGGAAGTTGTCGGGCAGCTTTGCCGTTTTAATGGCAAAGTAACTATTCAGACGATGTTTGTAAAGGGAAGCTGGAAGGGACATGTCGTTGACAATTCCACCGACCGGGAGGTTGATGCCTGGCTGAAACTTGTCGGAAAGATCGGTCCCGGACAGGTTATGATTTATACCATCGCCAGGGATACCCCTGCTGAAACCCTGCAGAAAGTATCGCAGGAAGAGCTGGAAAAAATTGCAGATAAAATCCGTATGGCCGGATTTGAAGTTCAGGTATCCGGATAAAAAGAAAAGCTGCCCGATAATCCGGACAGCTCTTCATGAAGTTAGTTGTAATCAGAAAGAAGGATATCGTCTTTTGAGCAGACGAATATGCAAAAATATTAAAGTTCTTGCCAAAAAACAATATCTATATTGATTGTCTTTTATTCACCATAATGAAATCCCTGTGTGCTTTAACCAGATTGATGGAGTGGAGCAACAGGTTCTTGGTTTCGGCCAGGGTGTTGAAGAACAGGATTGAATTTCTTGTATTTACCTCGTGGTTTTTGATCCTCCGGATCTGGGTCTTTTCAATTTCCTGCATTATATTGGTAATTCTGATCCTTTTGGCAATAAGCTCTTCAAGGCTGTCGAACTTATTCTCCTTGATTATATGAAGGGCGTGGTTATAGAATTCATCCAGCTCTGTTACGAGGTTCCTGATTTCTTCGGACTGTTCTTCGTTAAACGGTTTGTGCTGATTTTCAAGATGCTCCCACATGGGTTGTATGATGAAATTAAGTGAGTGGGCCATTTCTCTCTGATAATCAATTACCTGAACATAAAAATGTCCTGAATCGACATCCACCCGTTTCATCTTTGATATGGTATCCAGTACCTTATTCTTCTGTTTCTTGGTTTTTTTGTTCAGTTCATTTTTCATGTCCAGGGCTTCCTTCATGTGCGTCCGGTCATCCCTTGAGAAACTGTCCATGGCAACAGAATAGATCTTATTTGCTGAAATGATGGTATAAACAACCTGTTTCCTGCATTTTGTGGCAGCTTTTTCCGATTCATCTTTTTCATTGATCAGGTCATCTTCTTCAACCGAAGGTTTGCTCCTGCGCTTGAAAATGATATGGGTTCGGATAACGATAGCTATCGCCAGAACAATAAATCCGAGGATCACGGGCATTCCCCCGGCGCTGATCAGCCAGGCAATCATTGCCGATACGGTAAAGGCGATCAGTGCGGTTAAGAACCAGCCGCCAATTACTGCAAATACTCCGGATACCCTGTAAACTGCACTTTCGCGGTCCCATGCCCTGTCGGCTAATGAGCTGCCCATGGCCACCATGAAAGTAACGTAAGTTGTTGAGAGAGGAAGTTTCAGGGATGTACCAAACGCAATCAGGATACTAGCCACCATGAGGTTTACTGCGGCCCTGATTTTATCGAACGCAGGAGCATTCGGATCAATCGTCCTGGTATTGCTCACAGGCGAAAACCGGTTTTCGATGGTCTGGCTTACCCGTTCAGGTATATATGCCGATATTCTCCGGTTAAATTTCAGGGTATTTCTGACAATGGCCCTGGCTAACAGGGAAGATCCGAACCGTTCAGCACCTTCTGTCTGCCGGCCCAGGTTTACTTCGGTTTCAGTCACCGATTTTGCTTTCTTGGAGGTTATCAGGGTGATAATCATTACAAAACCTGAAATTACCAGAAAGATAAACGGTGTTGCGACTTCCCCTTTCAGCATTTCCATGGTAAAACTTTCCGGGGCTAAACCGCCGGAGGCCTGCCAGGCCTGGAACGATTTGAATCCGGCAATCGGAACACCGATAAAGTTTACCAGGTCGTTTCCGGCGAAGGCCATCGCCAGGGCGAATGTCCCGGCCAATACAACGATTTTCAGGATATCAATCTTAAATGCCCATACCAGGACCTGCATCAGAAAAGTCCAGCCAATCAGGCTGGTAATCAGAAGAACGACGGTGTTTACCTTGACCCACTGCGACAGGGCAATACCGGAGGCACCAACCGGGATGGAGGCGAACGAGGAACCGTCGATTCCCTTGATCAGGATAAAATAGGATATGACCGTAATGGCAAAACCACCAAAGACTGAACCGATATATCGCAGCATTTTTTCATACCTGAAAGTAAAAATAAACCTTGCAATATATTGCACAATAGTCCCTATGGTAAATGCAATGATTACGGAAACCAGGATGCCTGAAATAATGGCCAGGGCCTTGCCGGAATTGATGTACAGGGAAAGGTCAGACAGGGAACCGCCAAGGTCTTTGATCTTAACGAGCGAAACGGCCACTGCCGATCCTAACAGTTCAAAAACTATGGATACGGTGGTGGAGGTGGGCAGACCAAAGGTGTTGAAAGCATCAAGAAGGATCACATCCGTGATCATTACTGCCATGAAAATGATCATTATTTCAGAAAAAGCAAGCATGTCGGGATGAAACACGCCTTTGCGGGCAACTTCCATCATACCGGAGGAAAAGGTCGACCCGATCAGGATACCCAATGCGGCAACAGTAAATATCAACCATTTGGGAGCTGCTTTTGAGCCTATGGCTGAGTTGAGGAAATTTACTGCATCGTTGCTCACTCCAACAATAAGGTCAGATACTGCCAGAGCAAACAGTATGACTACAAGAACCAGATAAAAATTTTCCATTTAACTGTGTTGAGTTTCAGGCAGCAAAATTATGTAACCTGCCAATGTCAGACGGAATTTACACATTAATTAAATATTAACTATCCGTGAAATTTCAGTTAATCAGAGAAAAACACTTTTCTGTCAGGATTTTGAACTGGTGTTCGATCGTTTAATTTTCTACTTTTGGCCTCAAAACAGGGTAATTATGAAGACATATACTTCAGGGCAGCTGGCTCTTTTTATATCCGGAATTCTTACGGTTTTAGCGGCATTTTTCATGCTGTTCAATTTTTATGTTAGCCACAATATCGTTGTCATCCTGATTTTTGCTGTTCTTTTTCTGGTATTCTCTTATGCTATACTGAATTATTACCTGAACAGGTACATTACCGACAAGATCAAGCCAGTTTACAAAACCATTCTGGATCTTCCGGTGAGCGGGAAAAAACTTGATTCGAGGAAAGGATCTCAGGTCAACATATTATCGGATATTAAGGTGGAGGTGGAGGAATGGGCTAAAAAGCAGACCGAAGAGATTGAACGACTGAAAGATCTGGAACGCTACCGGAAAGAGTTTGTCGGGAATGTTTCTCACGAACTGAAAACCCCGATTTTCAATATACAGGGTTATATTTTGACTTTACTGGAGGGGGGGATCGATGACCCTAAGATTAATAAGCTTTATCTTCAGAGAACCGAAAAAAGTATCGACCGGATGATTTCGATCGTCGAGGACCTTGAGTCGATTACCAAACTGGAATCTGGTGAACTAAAGCTTGTCGTGGAAAAGTTTGATGTCGTCAGGCTGGTTGAAGAGGTTTTCGAAATGGAACAGATGCTGGCATCAGAGCGTAAAGTGTCGCTGGAGTTTGTACAGAGACCTGAAAGACCGGTTATGGTCAAGGCCGACAAGAAACGCATGACCGAAGTCCTCAGCAACCTGGTAAACAACGGAATAAAGTATAACCGGAAGAAGGGTACGGTCAAGGTAGCCTTTTATGACCTGGAGGACCATATCATGGTTGAAGTGGCCGATACGGGATTTGGGATCGACAAAAAGGATCTGCCCAGGGTTTTTGAACGGTTTTACCGGGTCGACAAGTCAAGGTCGAGGGAACAGGGCGGAACGGGGCTCGGGTTATCCATTGTGAAACATATCATTGAGGCCCATGAGCAGACGATAAATGTAAAAAGTGTATTAGAGGAAGGTACCACATTTACCTTTACCATGGAAAAAGCGCGATAATTCGCGGATATATATTCGTTTGTTTGTTAAAGTTATAGTAACTTTGGATTAACATTGTATATATACATTTGCCCATAAATTATTCATTATCAATTATGAGTGAAAATACTTTCAAGATTCTGCTGGTTGACGATGAGATCGACATACTGGAATTTATCAGTTATAATCTCGAAAAGGAGGGATTCAAGGTCTATACAGCCAATAATGGCACTGAAGCCATTAAGATAGCCGAGAAAAAACAGCCCCACCTGATCCTGCTGGATGTGATGATGCCCGAAATGGATGGAATCGCAGCCTGCGAAGAGATCCGCCGCATCCCGTCGCTGAAGAATACCCTGGTGGCCTTCCTGACTGCAAGAGGTGAGGATTATTCCCAGATTGCCGGTTTCGAGGCAGGTGCAGATGATTATATTACTAAACCTATCAGGCCTAAGGTATTGATCAGCAGGGTGAAAGCTCTGCTCAAAAGATTCTCTACCGCCGCACCGGAAGCCGTTGTTCCTGCGGGAGAAAGTACCATGACCATCGGCGAGCTGGTTATCGACAAGGAAAGATACCTGGTAAGATTGGGCAAGGAAGAGATGGTCCTCCCCAGGAAAGAATTCGAATTGCTTTCGTTGCTGGTTTCAAAACCGGGGAAGGTTTTCACACGCGAAGAGATCTATTTTTCCGTGTGGGGCGATAATGTTGTGGTTGGCGACCGGACCATCGATGTACACATCCGTAAATTGCGTGAGAAAATTGGGAATGATCACATAAAAACATTGAAAGGTATCGGTTATAAGTTTGTCGAATAACCCGGCCTATAAGAAATAGAAAATCAGGAAAAGTACAGAGAACCCTGTTAAGTAACCCCATAATATATCGGACAGGGTATGTCTCTTGGTTATCATCAGAGAAGTGCCGGTCAATCCTGCTGCCAGTAAAAGACAGGACAGCATAATGGCCGGGTTTGTACCGATCCGCAGGGAAAGTGCCAGCATCATACCGAAAGCTCCACCAGCGGCAACCAGATGTTGACTGATATTTTTCCACATCGAAATCACGGTTATCATTACCACCAGAATAGCCCCTGCCAGGAGCAGAATCTTGAAAATGGCATACAACGGCAACCTGTTCAGCAGAAAATACCCCAGATAGTAGTATAGTGCCACAAAAAGCATGGATATCCTGTTTTCGGATGCTTTCCGGCCTGACTTCCCGAAGTTCTTTCCTAGTTCTGATATCAAAAGGGTAAGCGAGGGCATAACCGCGGTGGAAACAAAGATCACTAAAATCAGGAACCGTTTGGCCGGCCATGAAAACATGGAAAAATGGAATCCGGAGTATAGCAGTACCAGTGTAATATAGGTGGGGACCAATATCGGGGAAAAGATCCAGGATAAACCTGCAGCAATTTTTCTGATCATGGTTCAGAGTTCTTTACGCAACCTGGCAACGGGTATGTCTAACTGTTCACGGTATTTCGCAACAGTCCTCCGGGCTATGTTGTAGGATTTATCCTTCAGGATCTCGGTAAGTTTTTCATCGGTCAGCGGATGACGTTTATCCTCATTGTCGATGCAGTCTTTCAGGATCTTTTTGATTTCCCTGGTGGAAACCTCTTCTCCGGTATCCTTCTGCATGGCCTCTGAAAAGAAATATTTCAGCGGATAAATACCAAAGTGTGTCTGGATATACTTACTGTTCGACACCCTCGAGACAGTCGAAATGTCAAGCCCTGTCCTTTCGGCAATATCTTTCAGGATCATGGGTTTCATCTTAGTCTCATCGCCATCCATGAAATACTCCTTTTGGAAGTCGATTATTTCCAGCATGGTTACCAGAAGGGTCTGCTGTCTCTGGCGGATGGCATCGATGAACCATCTCGCTGAGTCCAGCTTCTGCTTGACAAAGGAGAATGCCTCCCGGTTTGCGTTCCGGCTGCTCCCGTTTTTACTCCGGGTAAGGGAACGCAGCATATCCAGGTAAGATTCGTTGATCCTGAGTTCGGGCATATTCCGCTGGTTTAGGCTCAGCTGTAATTCCCCATCAATGATTTCAAGGATGAAATCGGGAACAATGTGCTGGTTCGAGCGGTTGTGCGGATTGCTGTATGAACTTCCGGGTTTGGGATTTAACTTGAGAATCAGTTCAATGGCCTGTTTCAGTTCTTCATCGTCCACGCTGAGCCGGCGTGCGATTTTATCGTAATGCTTCCTGGTGAATTCCTCGAAGGCATCCCTGATTACCGCCAGGGCTACAGGCTGGGACTCGTGTTTCCTCCTTTTGAGCTGAAGGATCAGGCATTCCTGAAGATCGCGTGCCCCAACCCCTGGCGGGTCAAAATCCTGAATGATTTCCAGTATTTTTTCAAGCTCTTCGCCGGGAACATCCATGTTCAGCGTAAAGGCCAGGTCATCGGAAATTGAGAGCAGGTCTCGCCTCAGATAACCGTCTTCATCGATATTCCCGATAATATACTCGGCGAGTTTTCGCTCCCTGTCATCGAGCATCGACATGCCAATCTGTTCATACAGAAATTCATGAAAAGTGTCCCCAACAGAAAAGGGAATATCCACCTGTTTATCGTCGGGCGAGTAGTTATTGGCAGTCAGTCGGTAGTTGGGTATTTCATCATCGGGAATATAATCTTCGACCGAAAATTCTTCGTCATCCTTATCTTCATCGGACCTCAGTTCGGGGGCTTGTTCGTCTTCCTCACTGTAGTTATCGTCACCATCCATCTCCAGGACCGGATTCTCCTCCAGCTCCTTTTTTATCCGCTGTTCAAGCTGCAACGTAGGGATCTCCAGCAGCTTGATCACCTGGATCTGCTGCGGGCTAAGCTTTTGAAGTAGCTTTTGCTGTAACGTTAATCTGTTCTTCATCCCTGCAATAATGGTTGCAGTCCAAAATTAACAATATTTTCCAATACTGCACTGAACGAAGCGGCTTTAAAACTCAGCGTTTTTAGGCGTCCTGGGGAATGCGATCACATCACGGATATTACCCATACCGGTCAGGAAAAGGATAAAACGTTCAAAGCCAAGTCCGAACCCACTGTGAGGTACGGTGCCGTAGCGCCTGGTATCGAGGAACCACCACATCTCTTCCGCTGGAATATGCATTTCTTCCATGCGGGCAACCAGTTTGCCGTAATCCTCTTCCCTCTGTGAACCACCAATGATCTCACCGATCTGGGGGAAAAGGACATCCATGGCGGCCACAGTCTTCCCGTCATCGTTTTGCTTCATATAGAATGCCTTGATTTCCTTGGGATAGTTGATCAGGATAACCGGTTTTTTGAAATGCTTCTCCACGAGATACCGCTCATGTTCACTCTGAAGGTCGACTCCCCATTCCACGGGATACTGGAATTTCTTTTTCTTGTATGGATTGGAATTTTTAAGAATCTCTATGGCTTCGGTATAGGTAAGCCTTACAAAATCGTTCTCGGCCACAAACCGGAGTTTTTCGATCAGGTCCATGGACTGCTGGTCGGCCGGTTTTCCCTTTTCCTCTTCCTTTAGGCGCGCAGCTAAAAATTTAAGGTCATCCTGGCAGTTCTCCAGTGCGTATATGATCAGCGACTTCAGGAAATCTTCGGCCAGGTCCATATTGTCTTTCAGGTCGTAAAAGGCCATTTCGGGCTCGATCATCCAGAACTCGGCCAAATGCCTCGACGTGTTGGAGTTTTCGGCCCTGAAGGTAGGCCCGAAGGTATAAATTTCGCCAAGGGCTGTAGCCCCCAGTTCACCTTCCAGCTGTCCCGATACGGTAAGGTTGGTTGGCCTGCCAAAGAAATCTTCGGAATAATCGATAGAACCGTCTTCTGTCAATGGAGGATTTTTCGCATCCAGTGTGGTTACCCTGAACATTTGTCCGGCGCCTTCTGCATCAGAAGCCGTAATGATTGGTGTATGCAGATAAAAGAAGCCTTTCCGGTTAAAATAATCATGAATGGCAAAGGCCATGGCATGACGGATACGGAAAACCGCCCCGAAGGTATTGGTACGAAACCGGAGGTGCGCATTCTCCCGGAGAAACTCCAGAGAATGTTTTTTAGGCTGAATGGGATATTTCTCCGGATCGGCCTTACCGTAAATTTCGATGGTTTTGGCGATCAGTTCCACGTTCTGTCCGCTGCCTTTGGATTCCACAAGCTCTCCGGTAACCGCCAGAGAAGCACTGGTGTTGATGTCTTTGATAAACTCTTCATCAAAGGTTTCACTGTCGGCCACAACCTGAAGGTTGTGGATGGTTGAACCGTCGTTCAGGGCAATGAAATTCACATTCTTACTGCTTCTCCGGGTACGGACCCATCCTTTTACGAGTACCTGGCTGCCGGTCTGCCCCGACTGCAATATTTCCTTTATCTTTTTCCGTATCATAAGACTTTTTAAATGCTGTATATCAAGGGTCACAAATGTATAACAATCATCCGAATATCGGATGATTCAGCGGGATTCATCAAAAGAGTTTAAAAAAAGATAAGCTTTATTCAGCAAATGTTATCCATCCGTATTGGTCGGGTTCATCGCCATACTGGATTGCCCGGAGTTTGTTATATAACTTTGTGCTCCATGGGCCGGGTTCGTTTCCGTAGGTAAACTCCCTGTCTTCATCTGCATCATAAATTCGTTTGACCGGTGAGATGACCGCTGCGGTGCCGCAGGCGCCCACTTCCTCGAAAGTGGCGAGTTCTTCGTACGGTACTTTTCGCTTTTCCACCTTCAGGCCGAGTTCGGCTGCAAGGGTCATCAGGCTCTTATTGGTGATCGACGGAAGTATGGAATCGGATTCCGGGGTGATGTAGGTATTTTCTTTAATTCCGAAAAAGTTGGCCGGGCCACATTCGTCGAGGTATTTCTTTTCCTTGCTGTCGAGGTAAAGAACAGCCGAGTAGCCGCCTTTCTTGGCTTTGTTACCGGCTACCATACTTGCTGCATAGTTGCCGCCCACCTTGTATTTGCCGGTTCCCTGCGGCGCCGCACGGTCATACTGCCGCATGATAACCAGGTCGGTCGGTTTGAACCCTTCCGGGAAATAGGGACCTACGGGCATTACAAAAACGATGAAAAGATATTCATTAGCGGGCTTAACACCAATTTCTGGACCTGTTCCAATCAGCAACGGTCTGATATACAAAGATGCTCCTGAATCGTGTGGAGGAACAAAGTCCTTATTCAGGTTAACAGCCAGTTTAACTGCCTTTTCGAAAATTTCGGAAGGAAGCTTTTCCATCATAATCCCTTCACATGAACTGATCATTCGGGCTGCATTGTCTGCCATCCTGAAAATCCGGATCTTACCGTCATTTCCCTTGAAGGCTTTCATCCCTTCGAATGCCTCTTGTCCATAGTGCAGTGCAGTGGCACCCATGTGGATATTGATGTACTCTGATGAACTGACTTCCAGTTCCCCCCATTTCCCGTTCCGGAAATAGCAGCGGACGTTGTATTCGGTTTTACGGTATCCAAATCCCAGGTTTTTCCAATCTAAGTTTTCCATTATCCTGTTTTTTCGTGTTTTTAAAAATTTGTTTCAAAATAACAAAAAAATAGGCTAACAAAACCGGAGTTTTATCATTATTCTGAAATCTGTGGCAGGGCAGTTGGCTGATGGTCAGCCCACCTGAACCCGGAAGCCATCCAAAACATTGGCTTAATTCACTGTTTCCTGCGGGAAAACCGCAGGTACATCCTGAGAAAAAATACAAAGGCTGACAGCACCAGTACGATGATAACCACAGTTTGCGGGATGGTGACCCAGTCCATGAAAAAATTGACCACCAGGAAAAGCAGCGAGAGGGTCAGCAGGGTGTAAATGGAATTGATCAATTGCATTTTTATCCGGATTTTATTCAATACCTGCAAAGGTAGTCAAATCTTATTTCAACAGATGAAGGCAAACAGATTCTGAATTTCAGGTTCTTATTTTCACGAAATAACCATTATGTTTCCTGATATTCAGTACTGTACCGTTGCCAAACAGCAGGTATTGTCCCTTTATACCGGTAAGTACCTCTTCCAGAACGGGTACGTTGTCCAGGGAAATACTGCTGATTTTATTGGGGTATTCGAGAACGGGATAATCAATGGTGGTTATTTCATTTCCGGGTTCGGCATATTTTTTTAACTCCGGGGTCAGCAGGCCGATGGCTTTCTCTTTTTCCTCCGGAAGGTTAAAAGAGGTAAGATTATTCCGCAGCATCTCCCGCCAGTTGGTTTTGTCGGTGAAGTATTGTTTCAGCCATACTTCGATGATTCCGGCGATATGGCGGTTTGGTGTGCGGGCAATGATAACGGCCGAACTGGCGCCCTGGTCAATCCAGCGTGTGGGTACCTGGTGATGGCGGGTAACCCCTACTTTCAGGTCTGATGAAGCAGCCAGATATACAAAGTGTTCGATCAGGTCGTGCTGTTCGGCCCATTCTATATCACGGGCTATTCCAAAATGGGATTTGCTGAGCTCCGGGCGCATTACCGACTCGCTTGCCTCGGGTGCTGTTTGCAGGCAATTGTAGCAAAAGCCCTGTCCAAAGGAAGTCTTGGTTTGTTTGCCACAGGAAATACAGTTAATCTGGCCTGAGTATTCAATTTTAACGGTCTTTCCGAGGAGATCGTTCATACAGATTCCGGCATCTCCCGGATGAAGATAATACTTCACGGGATTGGCCTGCTCTGTCCTCATTTTAAGTAAGTTTCCTTCGTATAGCATGGTTGTCTATTTAAAGTATTAAAACCTGAATATACCCTGAAAGGTTTTTAACGGGCAAACCTGATCCCTTACTTTTGGTTTCAGCAATTTAATTACCGGATAATTTAAGCGTTCGGTCATTGGCGACACCAAGGATACCTGTATAAAGCAACTTTGCCGCATCTTCCATTATTTCAGGAGTTAAACCGTCAATATTATCCAATGGATGATGGTAATAAACGGTTTTTACCGATCCGGTCGTCCAGAGCCCCAGGGTGGGATAGCCGGCTTTCTCAAATACCGCCCCGTCGGTTCTGGGCCGGCCGAAAGACTGCCGGACTTCGGAAGAGCGTAAATCGCGATGCAGGTATATCCGGTTGGCTTCCTCGAAATGGCGGTAAATATCCGGGTGTGACAAACCTCCCGAAAGATGGAACCCGGTACCGTTGCCTACCATGTCGAGATTCATCATGAATACGGTTTTCTCTTTTGGCCAGAGCGGATCTTCCACAAATTTGGAGGCACCATAAAGACCGCATTCTTCTCCGCCAAAGAAAATGAAGATTACTGTACGCAACGGTTTAACTTCCGACATGGCCAAGGCCCTGGCCGCTCCGAGTATGTCGGCGACGCCTGAGGCATTGTCCAGTGCGCCGGGGAATACCATGCCCGGACTGCCCACTCCGTCAAGATGACCGCCAATAATGATGGCTTCTTCCTTAAGCAATGGATCTGTTCCTTCGATTATGCCCACTACGTTGCAGGAAAGGGCCTCCGGATAGTGGCGGGTAGTGGCGGTGATGGCCACCCTCCTTTTCAGCGAAAGGGAAGAAGGTTTCATGGCTTTAACGATTTCCGGTTTCATTCCGGCAAAAGTTTTCCCGCTGTCGCGGAACAGCTCCTCCGCTATGTCCTCTGCGATGTGCGCATATACAAATCCTTCTAAATATGAGGTGTTGGGATTGGCTGTCAGCCCAACATAAAGAAGTCCGGCAGCCCCAAGTTCCCTGGCCCTTTGGAATTTATACCTGTGGTAACTGTATGGCTCCCACTGTGCAAGTCCTTTGTCGTTCTGGGTGTAGGGCACTCCCGATTCGATCATTACTATTTTCCCGCGGACATCCATTCCGGCGTAATCATCATATCCCAGTTCGGGTGCAGTTATTCCGAAACCGGCATACACCACTTCACCTTCGGCTGTTCCTGAGCCGGAATTGGAACCGGGATAGTATTCATCAGGGAATTTCAGGGCAATGGGATTTCCTCCTTTTTCCTTAGCCGGGAAAATGAGAACACTGCCCGGATTAAGAACTTCTGTCCAGGCATTCGGAAAATGCTGGAAATAGCCGGAACTGCCAGCGGCCGGTTTCACACCCCACTCCTTCAGCCGGCCGGCAACCCATTGTGCAGCAGCCGTATAGCCAGGCGATCCGGACAGCCGGCCTCCGTATTGGTCGGAACTCAGCTCGGCGGCATAGTCGAGCAGGTCATGACTTGATATACCGTGAAATGCTTTCAGGTCGACGGAACCTGACTGCTGGGCATGTAAACCATTGAACGCTGTCAGCAGTAATATGAATATTGAAATTTTGAATAACTTCATGTTGAATATTTTGGTATAAACGCTTGTCTTGTCTCCTTTTTCTTTAAAGTACTGAACGCTTTGGCGCTGTGGTTAATCATTAAACCATCAGACGGTCAGAACCTTCTTTTTTCCGGTTTCCCGGAGTTACTTCCTGATTATTTTTATTACAGAAAGCAGGGTATCCGTAAAAATAATCTTTGGATTTCCGTTCCGGCTGATATGGAGATGACCCTCTTCAAACAACTGGCTGAATAACATGACATTCCGCTCGTTGATAAAGGGTGAGAATCTGGAACCGAATCCCTTTTCCTCCCGGTTAAGGTATACCAGTGCCGGCTTCTGAAAATTCATCACGAAAAATTCGCGGGTTATCTGCATGGCATATTTAAAAAAATCTTTCTGCTTTTCCCGTCCCAGGGCGGCCAGTTCTTCGGCAAGGTCCATCAGCTCCGGAATTTTCGCAGAATTACCTCCGGCAGTATATCCCAGTCTCATGATGTTCTGGAAAGTATCGAAGAAATATTGTTTATCCTCTGTGGGTTCAGAAAATTCAAGCGCCTTCAGGTAATTACCATGCGCATGGTGGACCATTTCCGCCACGGTTTCAGGTTCATACAGGCCGGTTCCGGTCAGATGGTCCTGCAGGTCGGTGTCTCTGATGCGGGGGACTTTGATGACCTGGGTCCTGGAGCGGATGGTGGCGATAATATCCGCCTCATTTTCGGTAACCATGAGGAAAAGCGTTTTTACCGGGGGCTCTTCGATCATTTTCAGGAGTTTGTTGGCGCAGGCGATATTCATTTTCTCCGGTAGCCAAATAATCATTACCTTAAATTCGGCCTCAAACGGTTTAACACTCAGTTTGCGGATAATGGAATCGCTCTCATGGGCATATATAGTTAACTGTGCATTACCTGCCTCAATGTAATTTCCCCACTGGTTGAGGCTTATGTAGGGCGATTGTAACAGCATTTCACGCCAGGAGGCCAGGAAATCATCGCAGTATGCATTCTGTGAAGGTTTGTTCTTGAAGATCGGAAAAACAAAATGCAGGTCGGGGTGTGCCAGTTTTGCATATTTTCTGCAGGGTGGACAAGTACCGCAGCTGTCTTCTTCGCTCCGGTTCCGGCAGGAGATGTACTGCGCGTATGCCAAAGCCAAAGCAAGCTTTCCGTTACCTTCAGGACCCGAAAAAAGCTGGGCATGACTGATACGCTCCTCCTGCACTGACCTGATCAGGCGTTTTTTGACTTTTTCCTGTCCGATAATATCTTTAAAAAACATGGTTTTGTAATTTTTCCTTCATTCAGTTAACCACTTTGCCGGTAGCCAAAAATAGGTTATTCCGCAGAATATTCCGGTATCCGTAGGGAAGGAAATTTCGGCGACCGGTCGGTATTATTTGAACATTAAATTAGAATATTGCCATTACTGCCAAAATCCGGTTCCACGGATTATTGTTATCTTTGACTTCTAAATCCACTAATAATTAGAGTTATGCAGACCATACAGTCTTACGATTTTAAAGGAAAAAAAGCGTTGATCAGGGTCGATTTTAACGTTCCGCTCAACGAGAACTTTGAAGTTACCGATGATACCCGTATCCGTGCAGCTATCCCCACTATTAAAAAAGTGATTGAAGGCGGCGGTTCCCCTGTAATTATGTCACACTTCGGAAGGCCGAAAGACGGTCCGAACGATAAGTATTCAATGCGTCACCTGGTTGCCCCGTTCAGCAAGTTGTTAGGCACTGAGGTTAAACTGGCTCCCGATTGTGTTGGAGCCGAGGTTAAAGCTATTGCGCAGGCCCTGAAGCCAGGTGAGGTTCTGCTGCTCGAAAACCTTCGCTTCCATAAGGGTGAAGAGAAAGGCGACGTTGAATTTGCCCGTCAGCTGGCCGAAAACGGCGACTGCTGGATCAACGATGCTTTCGGGACTGCCCACCGTGCCCATGCTTCCACAGCGGTCATGGCTCAGTTCTTTCCCAATGACAAAATGTTCGGTTACCTGATTGAGAGCGAAGTGGAAAGTCTTAACAAAGTGCTGAAGAACCCACAGCGCCCGCTTACTGCCATTATGGGGGGAGCCAAGGTATCGTCTAAAATTACGATCATTGAAAACCTGCTCGACCAGGTAGACAATCTGATCCTGGGTGGCGGTATGACATTCACCTTCATGAAAGCCAAGGGCGGAACAGTGGGTACTTCCATCTGTGAGGAGGATTACCTCGAAACCGCTCTCAATATCGAGAAACTGGCCAAAGAGAAAGGCGTAAATATCTATATGGCGTCAGACGTAGTGGTTGCTGATGCATTTTCTCCGGATGCCAACACGCAGGTGGTTCCTGCCAATCAGATTCCTGATGGCTGGATGGGGCTGGATGCAGGTCCGGAAACCATCGCCAGGTTCAAAGAAGTAATCGAAAATTCAGGAACCATTCTCTGGAACGGTCCGGTTGGCGTATTCGAAATGGAAAGATTCGCTAAAGGTTCGCGGGAAGTTGGTAATGCTATTGTTGCTGCCACTGCAAAAGGCGCTTTCTCCCTCGTTGGGGGAGGTGACTCTGTTGCTTGTGTAAACCAGTTTGGTTTGGCCGACGGCGTTTCCTATATCTCCACCGCCGGTGGTGCTCTGTTGGAGTATCTCGAAGGCAAAAACCTTCCTGGCGTGGCTGCTGTACTGGACTAATACGTTCGCACCAGCAGGATTACAATATTCAGGAGCCCGGAAATTCCGGGCTCCCCTTTTTACCGGTTTACCTTTCAATATTACTGTCATGAACAAAGCCGACCTGACTGCATCAGTATTTGAAAACCACAATTGTGCCCAGACCATCTTCAGCATTTTTGCGCCGGAACTGGGTATCGACCGGGATACCGCCTTCCGGATTTCTTCCGGATTCGGAAGTGGAATGAATAACGGAGATACCTGCGGCGCCGTTACCGGTTCCTATATGGTTATCGGGCTGAAATCGGGTCATGCTTCATCCAGTCCTGAAGACAAGGAAAGAACCCGGGGGCTGATCAGGAAATTTAATGACCTTTTCTTAAAAGAACATGGCTCCTTAAAATGCAGGGAATTACTGGGATACGACATTTCGGACCCCGAACAGAAACTTCTGGCCAACGAGGCTTGCGTCTTCCGGCGTTGCCCATTCTTCCTGAAAACAGCCGCTCAGATCCTGGAAGAGCATTTTTAAAACCTTTTTACCTGATGCCTGTTATATTCATATACATCAAAAAATTACGGATATGACTTGTAATGTTGGAAGAGCTGACAGAATTATCAGAATCATCCTTGGACTCGCAATCGCACTGGCCGGAGTAATTTTCGACAGCTGGTGGGGACTTGTTGGGATTATCCCGTTGGTAACCGGATTGTTTTCCTTTTGCCTTATATATCTTCCTTTTAAGATTAATACTTCTTCAGGAAAGTAGTTCAAACCGGAAACACCCCCTGTTAATAATCATTCCGGTTGGATTTCAAATCCAAACGACCTGTTTTTAAATACTTAAGCAATTCTGCTTTAGTATACATTTTAAATATATTAAAAACATCTAAAATAGATATTAATATATTACATAATTGGGTAATATATTCTTTAAAAATAATAATATTTTAAACACACTATTGACACTAAAAAAATAGTTGCTACTTTTGGTGTACTTCACGTCAGATACAGATCTGACATTGTGTGTTTGGGGGTTAACATTTGAAAAAGGGGAGCTGTTGAGCTCCCTTTTTTTTTATAAATGAAAAACGCCTTGCGGTATAAAATCGCAAGGCGTTTTTCATCTTATCCAGTTGCTTCTAAAAACTTTTACTGATCTCAGGAAGCCGTTCGGGGTTTCTTTCTGAAACGGGAACCAGTGTAAAACTCCATTCGTAGTTTATGTCGGGTTTCAGCATATATTTATCCAGTGGTTTGGAATACCAGCTGTCAATTCCGCCTAATCCGCGCTGTGCGAAGTCAATATTCCACCGCACAAGGTTTCTTTCCTTTACATCGGTGGCATGTTTGTTTTCCTTCTCAATCGGTCCGTAATCGATACCTTCCCTTGCATCAAAATCGGCACTCAGGTAAGGCATGGCGGTCATTTCGAACCCTTTTTCCGGAGAGTGGCTGATGGCCATCAGTCCCAGGCCGTCATTGTTGGTCAGTGCCGCCCATCTGACATGGGTCCGGTTGCCGTTTTCCTGTGGCCTGACATACGCTACCATCTGATCAGCTGCTTTCGATGTGTAGAGATCCATAAATGCCGAAACATTCCGGTCCTGGTAATTTTCCCACGGGCCTTTCCCAAACCAGGTCAGGTTGTCGAACTCACGTGCCAGGGCCAGGTTCATCCCTACCCTCGGAATGTCGCTTTTTTCGGTTGGTGAGGCCTCCAGGCGGTTCTCTAATTTGACCGATCCGTTGCCTCCGATGGTATAGGTAGTGTGGAAGCGCGAGCTTACATCCTCCAGTTCCCAGGTTACGGAAATCTGCCAGGATCCTGCCTCGGTTTTGAGCAGTTTTGCCTCCACAAGTTTTTGTTCAAGGGTCGCCTTTTTCCAGTTGATGTTCTGACGGGGCATTCCGTTACCGAAATCATTGTCGGTCGGAGCCCTCCAGAAATCTGGCCTCGGGCCGTATCCCAGGCTGAGCAGTTCCTTGTTTTTAAATTGGTAACTGCTGATCCGTCCGTCGTTTTTTCCGATGGTGATAACAAAATCGGGCCCGGTAAACTTCCATGAGTTTCCGGAATCATCAAGTTTAACCTCCTTTTCCTGGCTTACTACCGGTTGGCGGTTATACCAGGGCAGCCTGAACTGTTCGTTGGCTACCAGATGGTTTCCGGGAACCATTCCTGCCGCTTTGGAGGTGTGGGCATAGAGTTCGAGGTAGTATCCGGTATTCGGCTGGATTTCAATTCCTGAAAGATCCAGCTCTATCACCGTACTGGAATGGGGTTCAACCTCCAGGGTGGGTATTTTCAGCTGTTTGAGCATTTTGCCGTCTGATTTTACTACAGCGCTCAGGGAGTACTCCCTGAGGTTGGTGAAATCGTAACGGTTTTCAACCATCAGCCTGGCTATGTTTTCCTTGTTAACACGCAGCATCCTGAATTTGATCCATTCGTGGGCTTTCTTCACTTCGTGCAATTCGGGCTGAATGGTTCTGTCTGAGTTGACGATCCCGTTGATCAGGAAGTTGCCGTCGGTTGGCATATTCTCTCCAAAATCTCCGCCATAGGCAATGAACCGTACACCATCTTCACCTGTTTTCCAGATGCCCTGATCCACCCAGTCCCATATAAATCCTCCCTGCAACTGCGGATAACGGTCGATCATATCCCAGTAATCCTGGAAATTCCCCATGCTGTTGCCCATGGCATGGGCATACTCCGAGGGGATAAAAGGACGGTCCAAAAGTCTTTGTCCGAACCATTCGAAGGTTTGCGGAGAAGGGTACTGGGGTACAATAATGTCGGTGTTCCAGTCAAACTCCAATGCATGCCGGTTGCCGATTTCAGTGCGTTCGTACTGTACGGGCCGTTTGGTACGGTCGGCCACTTTGATGGCCCTGTATCCGGCGTAAAAATTCACCCCGTTACCGGCTTCATTGCCCATGCTCCAGATGATTACCGACGGGTGGTTTTTGTCGCGTTGCACCATCCGTACCATCCGGTCGGTGTGGGCCAGCTCCCAGTCGGGGAATCTCGCTAATGAGCGCTCGCCGTAATAGAGGCCATGCGATTCGATGTTGGCTTCATCCACCACATACAGGCCGTATTCGTCGCACAGTTCATACCACCTTTCCGGAAAGGGATAGTGACTGAGCCTGACCGCATTGATGTTGAACCTCTTCATCAGTTCGATATCCTTCCTCATCAGCTCTTCGGTAAGTACCTGTCCGGTTTCCGGATTGGTCTCATGGATGTTGGTCCCTTTCAGCGTAACGGGTACTCCGTTTACCAGTAACTGGCCCCGCTTGATTTCAACACTCCGGAAGCCGATTTTTACCGATGTACTTTCCAGCGTGTTTTTTTTGTTGTCCTGCAGGATAAGCGTAAGCGTGTAAAGCTTTGGATTTTCCGCACTCCAGGGTTGAATCCCTTTTATGGGCCTGAAATCCTTCAGGATCTTTTCAAAATCGAGGGTGACTTCCTCCCCGGCAGGGATGGTATCCCGGACACCACTGGAAAACATATGCCGGTCACCGTCATACAGGACCATACTCAAAAAGACCGGCTGCTCCTTTTTCTGATGGTTCTGCACGTCCACATAGAGCTCCAAAATACCATTCCGGTAGGTTTCATCCAGGGTAGACACCACCTCGAAATCGCGGATCCTGGTTTTGGGCTGGCTGTAGATGGCCACATCCCGGGCTATACCACTTACCCTCCAGAAGTCCTGGCACTCCAGGTAGCTGGCGTCGCTCCAGCGGTAAACCTCCACGGCAACCGAATTGGATGCCCCGGTCTTCACATAGGGGGTGATGTTGAATTCCGAAGGCAGTTTGCTGCCCTGACTGTATCCCACCATCTCACCGTTGATCCAGAGGTAGAAGGCCGATTTTACATTGCCGAAATAGATAAATATCTCCTGATCTTTCCAGTCACGGGGTACCTCAAAGGCGCGGACGTAGGATCCGACCGGATTGTAATCGCGCGGGACCCTGGGTGGTTCAGGGCCTTTTTTCAACTCCGTTATGGGCGTCCGCGGATCGGCAAATTCAAACGGGTGGTTGACATAGATCGGAACGTCATACCCTTCGACTTCCCAGTTGGATGGAACCCTGATGTCGTCCCAACCGGAAACATCGTAACCGGTTTTGTAAAAATCGGCCGGCCGGGATGCCGGATTCAGGGCAAGGTAAAATTTCCAGATGCCATTCAGGGATCTCCACCGGGAGGTTTCGCCTTTTTTGGCAGCTTCTTCAGACTCAAACGAACGGAAAATGGTTCTTCCCCGTTCCTTGTTTCGCTCAATTACAAAAGGATTCTCCCAGTCGGGGGTTTCCTGGGCCTGCAGCACTGCACTTATCAGTAAGGCAGCAGCAAACAAAAGGGTTGATATTTTCTTCATGTTATTGAAATTAAATGGAATGTTCACAAAGCAATTGAACCAGGGAGGACCAGAATCGTCGTTCCGACAGGTGCAGCCTGTATGGTGTCCCATTTTTTTGATGATACACTCCCGGGTATTTTTTTCAGCCTGAAAAATAGACATTTACAGAATCCCGGACAATGTCAAAAATCATGTTTATAAAATATTTACATATATATACTCAAGATAGTAAATTATTACCTAAGTTGATCTTCTTCCGGGGATTTTATCCTTTTGTTAAGAAGATTGTCAGAATTTTTATCTGTGTTTAAGGAACAGATAATCCCTTGACCCTCTCCATAAAATCATCGAACCGGTCTCTTGAAATATAGTGGTTAGCTGTGCTGCCTGTGAGGATGATCATTTTTTGCTTCTTCGAAATCCGTTCCACGTAATTTAGGTTGATAATCTCGCTTCGCTGGATTCTGAAGAAGTTTGAAAAACCGGTAAGTTCCTTCTCAATTTCCCCCAGACTTTTTGAACTCATCACTTTCTTCCCGTTTGTGGTATGGTAAATGGTATACCTTCCGTCTGCCTCAATCCGGAGAATATCATTCGGATCATACACTTCATCGTATTTCAGTCCGCTGATGATTATCCTTTTGCTGAATTTCATCCCGGACAATAACCCGATTTCCCTGGCGAGGTTTTTCAGGGGAGAGTTGTCTGACTGGCCCTCTTCGATGCTTTTAATGCGCCTTATTGCTTCGGCCAGTTTTTCAGGGTTGATGGGTTTTTCAATAAAATGGATGGCTTCATATTCGAATGCCCTGGCATAATACCGGCTTTCGGTATGAGCGGTAATAAACACGATATGAAAGTTAAGCCGGTCAGACTCTTTCAGCTTGTGTAAAAGGTCAAAACTGGTTTTTCCCTCTTCCTCAAACGCAATATCCAGGAAAACGATGTTTGGGGAGTGCTTTGTAATTTGGGTTGCAGTCTCTTCCAGTGTCGTTGTTCTGCCGACAATCCTGATGTCGGGGGCTACCTGGTTGATTGAGTGGATGATTACCTCGTGGTAATCTTTCATGTCCTCAGCGATCAGTGCGGTTAGTTTTGTAGTCACGTTCAGCGGATTTTTATGGTTACGGTTGTTCCTGTTTCATTGCTGTCGGTTTTCAGTGAAATCCTGAAGCCCATTTTATTGAGCAGTTCAATTCTCCGGATGGTAAGTTCTCTTCCTCTGGATACATACCGGAAAGCTGAATGGGTGATCAGGTCATCGGCCTGTCTCATTCCTTTGCCGTTATCGGAGATTTCGATATACAGGGTTTCTCCGGATTTCCGGATATCGATGGTCAGTTTACCTTTATTTTTCAGGGGAAGCAGGCCGTGCCGGATGGCGTTTTCCACAAACGGCTGAATCAGCATCGGGGGTATATACTCCTTTTCACAGTCGACATCATTTGTGTTAAGCTGATAATCAAACTTGTCGGGGAATATGGCCGCCTGAAGGTGGATAAATTCGCCGGTTAATATAAGTTCCTGAGCCAGGGTTATCTGCCCGTCAGGATGATCGGGATGGATTATTTTACCGGTAACGACCGATGCTTCCAGGAATCCACGGATCAGGTCTGCCATCCTGATCAGCAAGGTATTGGCCTGTTCCATGCTGTTTTTCAGAATTCTGGACTGCAGGAAGGCCAGCACGTTAAAGATGAAGTGAGGGTTCATCTGCGACTGAATGGCCTGTACCTGAAAAATGGTTGCCTCCCGGCTGACTTTCTTCATTTTCATCAGAACCAGAACCAGTGAAACTGTTCCTGCCAGCGATAGGATCAGGAATATTGCCGGCCAGAACCATGGTTGCCGGTAAACGGCCAGTCTGACATACACCGGAAAGTCTGCCTGTGCAGGACTGTCTAACGGCAGTCCGCGGATGCGGGCACGTACACTCAGGGTATTCGGTCCGTCTTTTAGTCCTGAAAGAACTGCATAGTTTTCCTCCTGCCAGTCTGACCAACTGCCATCTTCCATCTTCCAGGAGTATTCAACGGGATTGGGACGGTTAAAACCGATGGTACTGAAGGACGCAACCATGGCATTCTGGTTGGGTGGCAGTTCAAACCGGCCGGTGGTAAAAGGAACCCTTTGTCCATTAATTTTTTCGATCCTGACGGAAAGATGGTTCCGGCCGGTTTTTAGCTTCCGGGGATCGAGGCTGACCAGTACGGTACTGGTGGTCAGCCAGACAATACCCCGGGAGTCGGTAAATGCTCCGTCCTGACCCGGTTCAATTCCGGTGAATCCGTTTTTTCCGTTGAAAAGGTAAAGTCTGATATTGCCTGTTTTGTAATACTTCTGCAGGTCGATGAGGTAAATGCCCTGAGGCTGACTGGCGATTAACCAGGTGCTGTCGATGGTGGTCACCAGATTAACGGCATCCGAAAGTTCTTCCCTTTCCAGTTTAACCAGAGAGTCTGCCTGGGCATCATACCAGAACAAGCCCTGTTTGGAGCCAAACCATACCCGGCCGCTATGGTCTACGCAGGAGGTGGGAACACCGTTTATCCTCCCCCCCGGCCTGTAGTGTTTCATACTTCCGGTATCCCGGTTGTACCGGGCAACTCCCCGCCCTCCTCCGAACCAATAATACCCGGAATGATCCTTTTGGATGGTCAGTACGTTGTTGCCCACATCCAGTCCTGAAGTTTCATCAATTTTCAGTACTTCCTTTCTGTATTGATCAAATGCGACTACCTTTCTCTGGCCTCCTCCCCACAACAGGTCGTGTTCAGCATCATAAAAGCTGGTAAGGTAGGGCCAGTCCTTTTTCAGTTCAAACCGCTCCCCGTCAATCATCAGCAAACCATGGTTGTTCGGAATAAATATCCTGCCCCGTTTGTCAACTGCCGGATGGAAGTAGGGCGAATACAAACCGGTCATAGGGTCTTTGGCGAAATGTGTCCGCTGCCCGTTCTTCAGCCTGAAGATCCCGTAAAGGTAAGAGGTAAACCACAAATTGTTGTTAAGGTCTTCAGTAACTGCCCAGATCTGAGGCAGGAACTCCTCACTGTAGGCGGTCAATCCATTGTCGAAGAGCTGATATAAACCGTGTTCCGAACCAAGCCAGGAAGTCCCTTCCTTGTCAATAAGTAAAATGTTGGATTGGATTCCATGACTTAATCCGCTCAATACTGAATCGGGAGTCAAAGCCAGGTGTAAATAGGGTGGAATCAGTCTCAAAAAAAAGACCGAATCCCTGAGAAGCGGGGGGTAGAGATAGCTGTTGTCTTTTACCTTTGCCACTTCGCTGACTTTGCCTGAAGCACAACGATACAGTGTCAGTGTCTCATCTGCATGATAGTCCGGGAAATAAATATTTTTCCCGGTTGATTTGGTGAACTGAAATGGAGAGTTGTTTCTGAAAAGTAATTCTGTTCCTGTACCTGTGAACCGGTAAAGGCTGGAATCAATACTAAAGAGAACAATATTTTCGGCCAGATCAATGGCAATATCGATGTAGCCTGGTTGATTCACCTCCGGAAGTAAATGGTCTAACCAAACAAGTTTTTCTCCGTCAGAATATCCAA
Source organism: Prolixibacteraceae bacterium (assembly GCA_030602265.1). Lineage (GTDB taxonomy): Bacteria > Bacteroidota > Bacteroidia > Bacteroidales > Prolixibacteraceae > UBA1413. The sequence continues at coordinate 68,939 of JAUWAB010000006.1, forward strand.
AGTGCAACTGTCGTGAGACCTGAATGTATGAGATAAACCAGACATTGCCCTCATTGTCTGCGGCAAGTCGGGCTTCTGAAAGTTTCTCATCATCGATGTAAACCGGGCCCGAACCCTCGGTGTAGAAGAGTCCGGCATTGGTACTGGCCCAGATTCGCCCACTGCTGTCTTCACAAATAGCCTTAATGTTGTCGTTTTTAATAGCCGGAAATGCTGATGTGGTATACTTGAAAAACTGTTCACCGTCGAACCGGTTAAGCCCGCCTTTGGTGCCAATCCATATATAACCCCGGCTGTCCTGCATCATAGCAGTTACCTGCATTTGTGACAGTCCGTCGCGCAAGGTATACTGCCGGTAAGGTGGCAGCTTGAATGCCTCCTGTGATGAAGAGGAAAGCCAGATCATCAAGGCAAAAAGGATATATGAAATGCGGTTTGGCATGGCTTAAAAATAGGGTTTTTTCTGCAGCAAAAACCTCCCTGGGACTTATCCGGTTAACAAAAAGAAATTTTCTATGACCAAAAACCTGCATTCCGTTCATTCAAACCTACCGTTCATTACAAAAGTATTGCCGGTGAAGTAAATGATGGTTAGGTTTGGGGAAAACCCACTTCAGGAGATTTAGAAAATTGTGTTCAAAACCAAACTTTTTATTTGATTCCCATGAGTAAGTATCTTTTAAATTTCGTATTGATGTTCTGTACCTGTTTTTCAATGGCACAGGATATTCATTTAAGTTTCAGCACAGAGAATAGCGGTGCGGAGGTCATTGACAGTATTATCGTTTTAAACATGGGCAGTGGACAACGCATAAAGCTGTCTGGTACTGAAATTCTGATTCTGAACAGCATTCCTACCGGTATACCCACGACCGATATGTCCAACGGAAACGGATTTCTTTACCCCAATCCCGCCGATGGTTTCGCCCATTTGGATTATGTCTGTGATGAAGAAGGGAGATTGGAATTCAAACTTTTCAATGCTACCGGGAGTTTGTCGGGAAGTTATTCTACTTTTCTGACGCGGGGGATGCATCAGTTCAGGGTGACCTTCCCTGCTCCCGGACTTTACATTGTCAATCTCAGGCACGGCAATGTAGTCAGCAATCTGAAAGTGATCAGCATGGAAACGAAGAGGCTGGACTTTAAAGTTGATTATCTGGGAGGTACTGAAGTTATCCAAAATACCCATATGGTAAAAAAAGCCTATACCGGTGAGCAACGGATGGATTATTGGGATGGTGATATTCTGCAATTTACTTTGTATTCCGGAAAGAATATCACGGTGATGACCGATTCTCCTAAAGAAAACAAGGAAATTGTGGTAGATTTTTATCCTTGTGCGAGTCCCGATAACCGCCATTATAAAACCGTTAAAATCGGCGAACAGGTCTGGATGGCCGAGAACCTGGCCTATCTTCCTTCGGTAAGTCCGGTACAGACAGGTTCGGAAACCGTACCTCATTACTATGTTTATGATTATGACGGTACTGATTTGGAAGCAGCCAGACAAAATCCCCATTACCAAACCTACGGGGTACTGTATAACTGGACGGCTGCTTTAACCGCATGCCCCGAAGGGTGGCATTTGCCTTCCAATGACGAGTGGAATGAACTGGAATTGACATTGGGGATGACGCCGGCAATGATTGAAAACTATTATTGGCGAGGAACCCACCAAGGGAACCTTTTAAAAAATAGTTATGGCTGGTACAATAACGGAAACGGTACTAATTCAGTAGGATTTTGTGCCCTTCCAGGTGGATGGAGGACCTACGATCGATTTTTAAACGTTGGTTATCGCGGTAATTGGTGGAGTAGCACCGAATATAACAATACAATATCTTGGGACAGAAATCTTGCCTATGATCAAACCAGGATTGGTCGTTGGGGTGGTAATAAAGTCAACGGTTTTAGCGTTCGCTGCATTAAGGATTAAATAATCCGGAAGAAAGTATTTCCGGATCATTTAATCGGGAGAATTTATTAATTAGATTGATCCACACCGGCTAATCGATTGTAATCAGCCTGAATACCAGCTTATACTCCTTCATCCCCGGCATCACCCGGTATTGGGCCAGCTGCCGGCGGGCGGTTTCGCCAACGCCGGTCACCTCGTAATCGACGTTAAGGGTGGGTGTATCGGTTGGGTACAACTGGTAAGGATATACCGCTCTGGTGAGGTTGTCCGTATCGTGCCGGTGGAGGCTGAAGTTCAGCCATCCGCCTGGTTCGTCGTTGCCGGCTTCAATACGGAAGCCAAAGCCATTTCCGTTTCGGATGCTGAGCCAGCGCACATCGGTTTTGTTCCCATGGTCCTGCGGGATAAGGTAGGGAACATACTCTGCCGCTGCGGTTGATTGCCAGATGCCTGTTTTGGCGCCCGTTTTCCGGTCGGGATAGGTCTCGAAAGGCCCCCGGCCATACCATTCCACCCGGTCAAATCCTGCCGGAAGGTTAATTTTCAGTCCGACCTTCGGCAGCATCGAAGGCATATCCCCGTGGGGTAAGATTTTGTGTGTAAGCTCCATGGTGCCATCGCCACTTACATCATAGGTCCGGTGTTCTTCAAATCCGGAGCCTCTTCCCGGCGAGGCGGTATAGATTACATTGGTGATCCTGACTTTTTTGTCCGGAAGTTCCCGGATGGTAACCTCCCCGAGCTGATGGCCGGGGTGTTCCAATCCCAGCGTCCGAAGCTGGTTCTCGATGCTGCGCCCTAATCCGGGCGTAAAATTCGTGCGGGTGAATTCCCCGCTGCCCCATGGATCCATATCATTGGCCAACGGTGCCCGCCATACGGAAAAGTCAAAACCTCCGGCCACCAGCTCTGTATCGCGATATTTCATCGATCCGAACGAACCGGTTTTTTTGTCGATTTCGTAGAGGAATTGCTCCCCGCGGATCACGATTTTTTCATCATTTTCCGTTACTTCCGGGGCACGCAGAACGCCTGAAACGGTTGGTTTTACTGCCGTGGCTTTCCTGACCAGGAACTGCTCCCACGCTATTTCATGTCCGGCCGCTGCCCACAATTGATCTTCCTTTAACCTGAAGGAGAGGGTAATCCAGAGGTCTCCCTCTGTGGGAAGATTTCCGTCCAACAAACCGGACTGTAAGACCACTGTGCTTCCCGGAGGACAATCGGGCCCTGGCATGGACTGTTGCCGGATGACCTGGTTTCCGTTTACGGCCAGGTTCCATTCGAGAATTAATTCATTGAGGTTGGTGAAATTATGCCGGTTGGTAATCCTGAAGATGCCCTTTTCCAGATCCTGGGCTTCGATCAGCACAGGCTGCGCTGAGCGTTTGATCTGGTGGATCTCCGGCTGGATGGTCCGGTCGGGCCAGATAATGCCGTAAGTCCGGCCACCCAGGCCGGTAGCAAAGAACCACCCTTCATTGCGGGTCTCCTCAAAACTGAGGCTCGCCAAGGAAGCCTGCTCAGCCTCCTCATGTGTCTGACTGCGCAGTTTTTCCCCAGTAAGGGCCTGGTTATACAGCCTGACTTCATCGATGGTCATGGCCGACATTCTTCCCCGGAATTCGCCCTGGTCGTGCAGATCGGCATTGCGGCCGATGCAGACCGGATAGGCCGCATTGCGTATTCTGCCAGACGCTTCGGCACTGCCTGCCAGCGTATGGTTGATATAGAGCTCCATGCGGGAGCCGGTGTAAACTGCGGCCACATGGTGCCAATGGCCGTACCAGTCACCGGGAACCCTGACCTTCAGGCTGTTCCGCCGGTTGGTTTGCAGGTAGAATTCAAGCTCTTCGCCATTGGGCTGAATAACGCCGAACTGATGGGTTCCCTTGGTCAGGATGGTATTGGGCTGCGAAAGGGGTGTGGGCTTTATCCTGAATTCGATGGTCAGGGCCCCGCCGTCGAGGTCCATCGCCGGGTGCCGGTAGAATTCCACCCAATCGTCGTGACCAGAAAACTCCATGGCTTTTCCGGTAGGGCCGTCCACTATCCGGGGCCGTCCCAGGATGGCCGGATCATTTTTCAGCGGGGAGGCATCCGGGGTCAGGATAAGGGGTGTTTTAACGCCCGGACTGATCCAGTCCCAGATGGCACCGCCCGTCAGGCGGGGATATTTCCAGATCAGCTCCCAGTATTCGTCGAGCCCGCCCAGTCCGTTGCCTGTGGCTGCCAGGTATTCATCCTGAAACGAAGGCCTCCTGTCGCCAGGGCCATAGCGGTCAAATCCGGCGAGGTTTTTCAATTCCAGGGGCCGCCAGTAACGTGGACCGATGATATCCTCGAACGGAATGGAATCCTGGTTTCCTCCGTACATATAATATGGCCTTGCAGGGTCAATTTTCCGGCAGGTTTCCATCAGTTTTTTCAGGTTATCGCCCTCTCCGGCTTCATTTCCGGCACTCCAGAAGATCACCGACGGGTGGTTGCGGTCGCGGTGTACCATCTTCACACCGCGGTCCACAAACATGGCTTCCCATTCCGGAAGTTCCGACAGATATTCATTGTCGTGGCATTCGGTTCCTGCCTCACTGATAACGTAAACGCCCAGCTCATCGGCCAGGTCTAAATACTCTGGTGTCGGCGGGTAGTGACTGGTGCGCACCAGGTTGATATTGAACCGCTTCATGATGAGGAGGTCTTCCTTCAGGGTAGCGAGAGGCACTGCTTGTCCGTGCTCCGGATGGTGCATGTGGCTGTTTACCCCGTTCAGTTTCACCATTTGTCCGTTGACCCAGATGGCCCCGTCCCTGATTTCTGTCTGGCGGAATCCCGTGCGGGCAGCAAAGGTTTCGGCCACCTTTCCGGAAGGGTCTTTCAGGGTGATGAGGAGGGTATATAAATTGGGCTTCTCAGGTGACCACTGTTTTGGTTCCTTAACCGGTACCGTAAAGCGCGCCTTTTGGATGTTGCCGGGTGCAATAGCTGTCAATTCCTGCACAGCAGATTTTTCCCAGACCGGCTTTTGATTAGCGTCGAAAAGTTCCGCCGATACAGAGTAGCTGAGAGCCTCTGTTCCGGAGAGATTCTGAACATCCACTTCGAGGTTCAGTTCCGCATTCCGGTACTGGTTGTCAAACCGGGCGTAGACGTAATAGTCGTGCAGGTGGACCTTCGGTTTGGCGATCAGGGCCACGCTGCGGAAGATGCCGGATAGGCGCCACATATCCTGGTTTTCGATGAAGGCGCCGTCGGAGTAACGCATCACCTGTACGGAAATGTCGTTGCGGCCGGGTTTCAGTAAAGAGGTTATGTTGTATTCGGCCGGTTCAAAACCGCCCTGGTTATAGCCTGCCTGCTGTCCATTGATCCAGAATAGGGAAGCGGACTTAACGCCTTCGAAGCGGAGTAAGATCTCGCGTCCTTTCCAGCCGGATGGCAGGTCGAAGGTGCGTTTGTAACAGCCGGTCGGATTGTGGTCGTCGGGCAGGAAGGGAGGTTTGGTGGTGATGGTCATGGCAATATTCCGGAACTTGGGATGCCCGAACCCCTCCATTTCCCAGTTGGAAGGAACGGGGATGCTGTTCCATGCCCTGGTGTCGAAGCCGGGCTGATAAAATCCTTGTGGAACCTGACGGGGATGTTCTGCCAGCATGAACTTCCAGGTTCCGTCTAAGGTGAGGAACCAGGGACTTTTCAGGGGATCCCTTGTAAATGCCTGCTCGCGTGAAGCATACGGAATCATCCGGGCATGCGGTTTGGTCTGGTTCTTTTCAAATACCAGCGGGTTTTGCCAGTCATCGGGCGGAGTGGAAGACGTTTGCGCTCCGGCATGGAACGCCAGTAAAATGAGGAGAAGGATGGTGGTTCGTATCATGGTTTACAGTTATATAGTATCAGGTATCAAGTATCAAGAATCAGGACACAAGTTGTCCGTCCCTGAAATAGGTTGACAAAATTAAGTCAAAAAATGGGAGCGACAAGAACGACAAAAAAACAAATTAATGTGCGTAGAATTTACACCGATGAATTTAAAAAAGCACGCGTAGCCGAGTATGAAAGTGGTAAATTTACGATTTTTGAAATTAGCCGTTTATTTGGGATCAGGAGAGAATTACTTTATCGGTGGGTCTATAAATATTCGGTTTACAACAAGAAAAACGTAAAAATCATTGAGATGAGTGATAGCAGTACGATGAAATTAAAGGATATGCAATTGCGCATCAAGGAGTTGGAGCAGATTGTTGGGCAAAAGCAAATCATGATTGATTACCTTGAAAAGATGATTGAACTGGCATCGCAGGAGTTTGACATCGATATAAAAAAAAACTCAGGCACCAAACTGTCGGGTGGTTTATTGAAAACCAACAAAAAGTAAGGTATTTTATGAAGTCAGTACTGCAAATAGCCGGACTAAGCAGGCAGGCTGTACATAAGCACCAAAAGCAGCAAGCCGCCTTTAATGTAAAGCTATCGGCTCTTATTCTGGATGCAGACCTTCTCAGGGAGGAGCACCCAGGTTGCGGAGTTGAGAAAATGTATTTTGTCCTTCGGCCTGACTTTATCGGAAGAGACAAGTTTATAGACCTATTTATGCAGCTGGGGTACAGGATAAAACAGAACAAGAATTATCGCAGGACAACGGTTCCGGTACATTCCAGGTATCAGAATCTTATTCAGGGCATGATGATTCAGGATCGTAACATTGTTTGGCAAACCGATATTACCTATTTTTATATGAATGGCCGGTATTATTACCTGGTCTTTATTATTGATGTTTACACTAAAAAGATTGTTGGATACCATGCAAGCGACCACTTACGGGCTGAAGCAAACCTTGCTGCGCTAAGAATGGCAATAAAAAATACCAAGGGAAGTCTGGAGAATCTGATTCACCATTCCGACAGGGGAAGTCAGTATGTTGACAATGAGTACATTGCCCATTTAATGCGATATGGCATACTTATTAGTATGGGCGAAAAAGCACAAGATAATGCCTATGCCGAACGGATAAACGGAACGATAAAGAATGAATACCTGGTATTCTGGAATCCCCAGAGCCTGAGACAATTGCTAAAAATGTTAAAACGGGCAGTAAATCATTACAATAGAAAAAGAATACACAACAATCTACCAGGGCATAAAACCCCGGTTGAGTTCGAGGAAAGTTTAATAAATTTGGGCAGCCAAAAGAAGCCGACGGTGATTATTTATGCCGAAGGTAATTACAAAATCAAGGTGGCATCGAGCCACTTTGATTTTGAGCCAAAAGAAGGCCTTCTGGCTCATAATTGTCCGATAGTAATTAACTAAGTAAGCAAGTAAATAATTAGTAAAAACTGTCAACCTTATTTAGGGAAGTTCAAGTCTAAAAGACAACAGACATCAGACAAAGCTTTGTGGATCATTGAGACAGAACCAGGAACCTCTGCCTCTCACCATGCCTTTCTGGTGGCTAATCAACTAATCACTATTCACTAATCACTTCCCTGCCAGAAGCAAATAATCAATAATAACTTCGAGTCTTCGTGGCGGAAAACAGGAATTTTAATACAAGCGCTTCCGCTTCACCAGGTAAGCAAACAAAACATGCTTGAAATCTTCGTTGATATCAGCCTCGGCCAGGTCGATGTTATATTGCCCGCATTTTACTTTCAGTTCGTTAAAATAGGAATTGACGCTTTCGACATAACTGCTTTTGATCTCCCATGGATTCAGTTTGATGGTCTGACCGGTTTCCAGGTCGATAAAACGGTGTGGTTTGTTGCTGTATTGGAATTCACGTTCCTGCTTCCGGTCGGTAACATGAAACAGCAGTACCTCGTGTTTGTTATACCGCAGATGCTGAAGGGCTGAAAAAAGCTCTTCAGTCTTTTCACTGTCGAGCATATCGCTGAAGATCACCACCAGTGAACGCTTGTGAATATTTTCGGCAATCTGGTGCAATACAGCGGTGGTATTGGTGGTTTTTCGCAGCTGATAACTTTCGGGCTGAAGGAGTTCCGACAGTTTGCCCATCATTACCTCGGCATGAACAGCCGATAGCCTGGGCTGTGAATGAAATTCAATTTCATCGGAAAATAGGGAAAGACCCACGGCGTCGCGCTGTTTCCTGAGCAGATAGATTAAAGCGGCGGAGGTATAAACCGAAAATGCCAGCTTGTTGAACAGCCTTTTTGACCCTTTGGAATAGGGGAACAGCATGGAGGAGGAGGTGTCTATTACCAGTTGACACCGTAAATTGGTTTCCTCTTCGTATTGTTTTACATAGAGCCTGTCGGTACGGGCAAAGAGTTTCCAGTCGATGGTCCTGGTGGATTCTCCCTGGTTGTACAGCCGGTGTTCGGCAAATTCCACGGAAAATCCATGAAAGGGGCTGCGGTGCAGGCCGGTAATAAAACCCTCCACCACCTCATGGGCAATAAGGTCAAGGTTATCGAACTCCTGAAACTGCTGTATATCGATCAGATTCTTCACAAAAACACACGGTTAAAGCCTCAAAAATAGCATTTTTTGATGGCAATAAACCGTGTGTTTCCAGAAATCAGGAATAATGCCCTGCTTCTATAAAAGTGCATTGAGCTTGTTGACCAACACCTGTTTCGGACAGGCACCCACTTGTTTGTCGGCTATCTGACCATCTTTCACGAACAGAACGGTCGGAATATTTCTGATACCAAACTGCGCGGCAACTCCGGGATTGGAATCAACATCCACTTTCCCCACTATTGCTTTTCCGTCAAATTCTTTGGCCATTTCTTCCACAAAAGGCGCAATCATCCGGCAGGGGCCGCACCAGACTGCCCAAAAATCGATCAATACGGGTTTATCCGCTTTCATTACAACTTCTTCGAAGTTCCCGTCGGTAATTTCTAATGCCATATTATTAGTTTTTAGTAATTTATATATTTATTGCTGCAAAAATAATCAATTGATCCGAAATACAATTTCAGGATGTTCATCGAAAAAGTCCAGCAATGCATTGTCTACCGTAATTTTGGTATTTCGTGAAAACAACTGAATGCTCCGGTTGGTTTCCGGATCATACACATTAAATTTCAGAAGGGCATTTCCCTTGTGTTCCCGGGCCAGTTTCTCGAATTGTTCGATGATCTGCCTGTTGATGAACTCAAGCGGCATGGTCAGGGTAACCATTTTAACATGGTTTTGTCTTACCTCCGACAAAAGTTCCATGTGAGAAACCCTGAATTCGAGGGCTTCGGAATTAAACCTCTTTTGTACCCTGCCCCTGATCAGCACAAAAAGCCCGGGTTTACAATATTTCCCGAACTCGACATAGTCCTGTTTAAAGAAAAAGAGCTGCATGGAATCGGTGTAATCCGACAGGGTGAGTTTACTGTATGGGGCTCCGTTTTTGGAGATGCTTTCAACAGCCTCGGTAACCATTCCGGCAAAGGTAAGCTCACGGTCACGGAACTTTTCCATCTGCTCATTCAGGTCTTTTAATCCGACTCCCCTGGTACAGAAATTTTCAATTTCCAACCGGTAATCATCGAGGGGATGTGCAGTCAGATATACCCCGATCAGGCTTTTTTCCTTTTCCAGCAGAATAAGTTTTGGCCATTCCTCCACAGGCGGGATATCTGGCTTTTTCACCACATGATGGGTTCCCATGTCGCCGAAAAGGCTCTGTTGCATGGAATTGGACTCTGCCTGGATTTTGGTTCCGTAGCGGATCAGTTTCTCAATAAATGTGGTGGGGTCGTTTTCGTTATCTCCGGCAAAAAACTGTCGGCGGTTGATGGTTCCGAAACTTTCGAAGGCACCGGCCATGGCCATGGCTTCCAGGTTCTTCTTATTCACCGTCTGTAGGTTTACCCTTTCCGAAAAGTCAAAAATATCCCTGAATTCTCCTCCTTTTTTCCTGGCATTGATGATTTCCTGAACAGCCCCTTCACCGACACCCTTGACAGCAGCCATTCCGAAGCGGATATCACCTTTTCGGTTTACCATGAATTTTATGAAGCTTTCATTGACGTCAGGGCCTAAGACATTCAGTTTCATCCGCTTGCATTCCTGCATAAATTTGGTGATTTCGGTGATGTGACTCAGGTTCCGGCTAAGGTTGGCCGCCATAAACTCTGCGGGATAATGTGCTTTGAGGTATCCGGTCTGATAGGCAATATAGGCATAACAAACCGAATGGGATTTGTTGAATGCATAGGAAGCAAAGGCTTCCCAGTCTTTCCAGATTTTTTCGATGACTTCATCGGGCCTCTTTTTAACTTCTTCGCACTCACTGATAAACTGTGGGTTATTTTTACATCCGGAGACAAATTTCTCCTTCAGCTGGTTCATGAGCGATTCGATCTTTTTCCCCATGGCTTTCCGGAGGGTGTCTGAATCACCCCGGGTAAAGTTGGCCAGAAGGCGCGACAATAACATCACCTGCTCCTGGAAAACGGTGATTCCATAAGTCTCACTCAGGTATTTTTCCATCATGGGCAGATCGTATTCCACCCTTTTACGACCGTGCTTCCGGGCGATATAATCGGGGATATAATCCATCGGACCGGGCCTGTACAACGCGTTCATGGCCACCAGGTCTTCAAACCGGTTGGGTTTAAGGTCCCTGAGGTGCTTTTTCATCCCGTCGGATTCAAACTGAAAGATGGCTGTTGTCTCCCCCCTGCTGAAAAGCTCATAGGTTTTGGAATCATCGAACGGGATGGCATCGATATCAATTTCGATACCTCTTGAAAGCCTTATGTTTTCAAGGGTTTCCTTGATAATGGACAAGGTTTTCAGTCCGAGGAAGTCCATTTTGAGTAAGCCGATACTTTCCACAAACCGTCCGTCGTACTGGGTTGTAGGGAGGTTGTCGTCCTTGGTGGGCATCAGCGGGATATGGTCGGTCAGCGGATCACGGCTGATAATGATACCGCAGGCGTGAACCCCGGTCTGCCTTACCGAGCCTTCCAGAACTTCGGCAAAGTTGAGGGTTTTGGCTATCAGGGGATTCGGTGATTCTTTCTCCCTTTTCAGTTCCAGGCTTTCATGAAAAGCTTTTTTGAAGGTCATTTTGGGCGCTTCGGGTACGAGTTTCGCTAAGCGGTCTGCTTCAGGCAGGGGCAGTTTCAGTACCCTTGCCACATCTCTGATGGCCAGTTTGGTAGCCATGGTGCCGAAAGTGCAGATATGCGCTACCTTGTCGCGTCCGTATTTGTTGACTACCCATTCAAGTACCAGCTGCCTTCCGTCATCGTCGAAGTCAATGTCGACATCGGGCAGGGAAACCCTGTCGGGGTTGAGAAAACGTTCGAAAAGCAAGTCATACTTGATCGGGTCGATATTGGTAATCCCCGTGCAGTAGGAAACAGCGGCCCCTGCTGCAGAACCGCGCCCGGGACCTACCAGCACGCCCATCTCCCTGGCGGCATTGATAAAGTCCTGTGTGATCAGAAAATAACCGGGGAACCCCATAGTTTTGATCACATCCAGCTCAAAATCGAGCCGGGTAGACACATGCTCGGGTACCGGATCTCCATATCTCGAACGGGCACCCAGGTAAGCCAGGTGACGCAGATAGTCAGATTCAAATTTTACCCTGGCGACTTTTTCGAAACCTCCCAGACGATGATAGGCCTTTTCGCCAAATTCGGCTAAAAGTGACTCTTCACTAAGCGATTTCCTGTATTCTTCCTCAATTCCAAACTCCTCCGGAATGGGGAATACCGGCATGATCGGATCATTATCGAGCTTGTAATCTTCAATTTTTGAAACAACCTCTGCAGTATTTTGCAGCGCTTCGGGAATATCGGCAAACAGGGCATTCATTTCTGCCGTGGTTTTAAACCACTCCTGTTTGGTATAGCGCATCCGGTTGGGGTCATCCAGGTCCTTGCCGGTATTCAGGCAGATCAGGAGATCATGTGCATCGGCGTCTTCGGCATTGATAAAATGGATGTCGTTGGTGGCGATAAGCTTGATATTAAACTTTTGAGCCAACGCGACCAGGTGTTCGTTGACCAAAACCTGTTTGTCGTATACCTCTTGCCTGAGCTGCGGAATTTCGGACGGATGCCGCATCAGTTCCAGATAAAAGTCTTCACCAAAGAGGTTTTTATACCAGAGAATGGCCTCCTCTGCCTGTTCAAATTTACCTTCGTAAATATAGGTGGGGATTTCACCTCCCAGGCAGGCAGAGGAGGCGATGAGGCCTTCAGAATGTTTCTCTAATAATTGCTTATCAATCCGGGGCTTATAATAGAATCCCTCTATATTGGCTATGGAGATCAGCTTGACCAGGTTACGGTAACCGATGAGGTTCTTGGCCAAGAGGATCAGGTGATCGCCCGACCGGTCTTCCTTGCCGGTTTTATCCTCAATGGAACGGGCTGCCACATAGGTTTCGCAACCCAGGATGGGTTTGATCCCTGATTTCTTGCATGCTGAATGAAATTCCTTGACCCCCAGCATACTGCCGTGATCAGTCAGGGCAAGGGCTGTCATCCCGTCGGTTTTGGCTTTACGTACCAGCCCGTCTATACTGGCCGCCCCGTCAAGGATTGAATATTGTGAATGTACGTGTAGATGTGTAAATGGTATCATTGAATAGTTACTGAATTATATCGTTCTTCAAAAGTAATCGATATTTAAAAAAGTTCTGGTAAAATGGGGGAGGAGGTTATTAACAATCGGTGAAGGTAGAGGAAAGTTCGTGTAAATTAAGGGTTTGCCACTAAGGCACGAAGACACAAGGAAAAGAGGCTGCCTCAACTTTTTGAGACAGCCTCTTTTCTATTCATTAAGAAATAAATCTTTGTGTCTTCTTTTCTTTGCGGTAAAATAAAACTGAACGACGATCAGGCACTGATCTCAGCAGCAATCTTATCCCTGAGTTCGATAAACTCCTCGCGGGTTAATTTCAGTTTATGACTGAAATTCAGGAGGTCTGCCTCGCTCTGCATAGGAACGAGGTGAATATGGGCATGGGGAACCTCCAGCCCCAGGACCATGGTACCCACCTTCTTGCAGGGAATTGCCCGTTTCAGGCCTTCTGCCACTTTTCGTGCAAACAGGTTCAGTCCGAGGTAGGTCTCCTCGTCAAGGTCAAACAGGTAGTCAACTTCCTTCTTGGGAATGACGAGAGTATGTCCTTTGGCGACCGGGAATATATCCAGAAAGGCCAGAAATTGGTCATTTTCGGCAACTTTCCAGGCAGGTATTTCGCCATTGATGATTTTTGTGAAAATCGTTGCCATAATTATCTGATTTTAAAGTGAAATATCGATAATCTCAAATGGTATCACCCCTGAAGGGACTTTAATATCCACCACATCGCCCACTTTTTTGCCCATCAGGCCTTTGGCAATGGGAGTGCTGACCGAAAGCTTGGCTTCCTTCAGATTTGCTTCAGATTCGGGGACAATGGTGTAGACCATGGTCGTATTGTTCTTCATATTCTTGATGGTAACCTTGTTGAGGATCTGAACCTGACTGGTATCAATCTTCGATTGGTCAATAATCCGTGCGTTGGCAATTTTATTCTGCAGGTGCGCAATCTTCGCCTCTAATAACCCCTGGGCATCCTTTGCCGCATCATATTCCGCATTTTCTGAAATATCACCCTTTTCAATAGCTTCACCAATCTGCTTTGAAATTTTCGGGCGCTCGATATTCATGAGGATTTCCAGCTCCTCGCGCAATTTACGTAAACCCTCTTCCGTGAGATAGGTAATTTTTGTCATACCTTTTCCTCCAATGTTTTTGATATACTACATAAAAAATAGAAAGAATCCCGGTTTTCAGGACTCTTCCTGTTTGCAAAATTAGTTAATTTCCTGAATAAAAAAAGAAGCTATATAAAATTTAAATCCTGATTTTCAGCAGTTAAAAATACTTTGGCTTTAAAATTTCTGAGTAGATCACTGCTTTTTTCAGTGAGAAGTCCTCTAATATGGTTTCACCCTTTTCGGCCATTTCACGATCAGCAATGGATGCTTCCCTGATTTCACCGTAACGCAGGATGTCTTCATTTCGTCCTCCCTCTTTAATAGGCTCCTGGATTATAGCATTCCTGGCCGTTTTCCTCATCTTTAGAGGGTTATCTGCAGGCTTCCTGACTTTGGCCGGGGTCACGACAGGTTCCGTATGATCATGATACTCACCGGTTCCGGCTGGTTTTGGTTTACCTCCGTGGAGAATCTCTTCCCAAAAATCGGGTTCCCCGCTTTCCGGCTGAGGCAGCTGCTGTTTTTTCTTTTTCGACTGGTTGATCGCAGCTACGATGGTCAGGGCCAGTGTCAGTATGATTACAATAATATCATCCATAATACAGAAATAATGATTTGCGGGTAATAAAAACCCTACATTTGCTGTTTAGGTAAAAATAGTAAAAAAATTGGCGCAATGCGAAAGGTTATCCGGATTTTAATTGTCTGGCTGATTACAGCACTCTTTTTTGCTGCCTGTGACAAGGAAAAATACAGGGTAATACCTTATGTACCTGTATATCTCACCATAAATCTCAATATTGTCAACGAATTAATGGTTCCTGGAAATTCTGTTTTCTTCGGAGGACAGGGTTATGGAGGGATCGTCATCTATTGTTTCGATCCCGGTAATATCTATTATGCCTACGACGGGGCATGCACCCATGAGATCAGCAATTCATGCAGGGTAAATAATGAAGGCGTACTGGCCACCTGTCCTTGTTGCGGATCTCAGTTCCTTCTGATGGGGAACGCCTATCCCTCCAAAGGACCGGCCACCTTCCCGTTACAGGAGTATCAGACTGCCATCTCAGGAAATACCTTGAGGATATTCAACTGATTTGGCTTTCAGGTTAAGGGGGAAATATTGACCGGGAGCTGCTTAAGGCTATATGAGCAGAGGGGTACACTTATCATGGACCCCTCTGTTATGTAATGTGGTATTGTTTTCCGGGAAAACGCCCGGTTACCATTATCTTATATACGTATTACAATCAATACCGGTAATGTTCCGGCTTGTAGGGACCATCTTTGGATACCCCGATATACCTGGATTGCTCATCGGTAAGTGTGGTCAGCCTGACCCCAAGCTGTTCAAGGTGCAACCTGGCCACTTCTTCATCCAGTTTCTTGGGCAAACGGTATACATCAGTTCTATAACTGTTCTGCCAAAGATCTATCTGGGCCAGAGTCTGGTTGGTAAATGAGTTGCTCATCACAAATGAGGGGTGCCCGGTCGCACATCCCAGGTTGACCAGACGGCCTTCTGCCAGCATATATATGGAGTGTCCGTCTTCAAAGGTATACTTGTCGACCTGAGGTTTGATGTTAAGCTTTTGGATGCCTTTCATCTTTTCAAGTTTCGCCACTTGAATCTCATTGTCGAAATGGCCAATATTGCATACAATGGCCTGATCTTTCATGGCAGACATATGGTCGGCGGTAATGACATCCTTGTTGCCTGTTGCGGTAACAAATATGTTTCCTTCACCGATGGCATCTTCCATGGTTTTCACTTCGAAACCTTCCATGGCTGCCTGCAATGCACAGATCGGATCGATTTCGGTAACGATGACCCTTGCACCATAACCGCGCATGGAGTGGGCACATCCTTTTCCAACATCTCCATAACCGGCTACCACAACGACCTTACCGGCGATCATTACATCGGTAGCCCTTTTGATACCGTCGGCCAGTGATTCGCGGCAGCCGTAAAGATTGTCAAATTTTGACTTGGTTACGGAATCGTTAACGTTGATAGCCGGGAAAAGCAGCTGGCCTTCGTCGTGCATCTGGTAAAGGCGGTGAACGCCGGTAGTGGTCTCTTCAGACACTCCTTTGATGTGGGGAACTACGGTATGCCAGCGGACCGGATTATCGGCCAGCAGTTTTTTAAGGAGCAGGTTCAGCTGCAGCTCATCCTCACCTTCAGCGGGAACTTCGAGAACGGAGGCATCCTTTTCGGCGGCAAATCCCCGATGGACCATCAGGGTAGCGTCTCCTCCGTCATCAACAATAAGGTTGGGGCCCAGCCCGTCGCCAAAGTCAAGTGCCCGTTCGGTACACCACCAGTATTCGGCCAGGGTTTCGCCCTTCCATGCAAACACCGGTATACCGGCTTTGGCAATGGCTGCAGCAGCATGGTCCTGCGTCGAAAAAATGTTGCAGCTGGCCCATCTGACTTCAGCTCCCAACGTTGCCAGGGTTTCAATCAACACGGCAGTCTGGACAGTCATGTGAAGGCTTCCGGTTATCCTTGCACCTTTCAGTGGTTTGGACTCCCCGTATCTTTCACGCAGGGACATAAGCCCCGGCATTTCTTTTTCAGCAATTTCAATCTCTTTTCGGCCGAATTCTGCAAGAGTAATATCGGCTACTCTATATTCTGTCATTGTTTCTGTTTTAACGGTCATATTATCAAATATTTTTTGCAAAAATATGAAATTTCCATGATTGCAGAAAAACAAACTGTTAAGCCCGCCTTATTATTCGGGCAGGCCCGCCAGAATAGTCGGCTAAGCCCGCCTGACCGGACGGGCAGGAATAACTTTTAGCATGGAAATACCCTGCCAGAATAACTCTGTCGGGCTGGTCTGTCAGAATGACTTTGCAGGGCTGGCCTGTGGCCATTAAACAATACAATTATTCACATAAACAATATTATTAATGGTGCTAACCTATTATCATCCGGAAACCGGTTGCCCGTTCGTCAGTTGCCCATATCCGACAGGAATTTTATTCTCATGAGGCGGATATGGTCGGCGGTGTAGTCTTCCTCTCCCAGTTCCCCGATGGCTCCTTCCAGAGAATCATTTTCCGATTCCCTAAAGTAATCGAAGATTTCTTCCTGGTATTCCTCATCCAGTACTTCATTAATATAGTAGTCGATATTAATGCGTGTGCCAGAATTCACAATGGCCTCAATTTCTGAAAGAAGGTCTGAAAACTCGATGCCCTTTGAATCGGCAATATCTTCAAGGGATAGTTTCCGGTCAATGCTTTGAATAATGGATACTTTAAGTTTTGACTTATTGGCAACCGACCGGACGATCAGGTCCTGGGGACGGTCAATCTCATTCTCTTCGACATACTTTTTTATCAGGGCCACGAACTCTTTGCCATATCGTTGTGCTTTACCCTGACCAACGCCCTGGATTTTCTGTAGTTCCTCCAGGTCGATCGGGTACTGGATCGACATATCGGCCAGAGATGGGTCCTGAAAAATTACATATGGAGGGAGGTTCAGCTTCTTACCCATCGACTTGCGCAGGTCTTTCAGCATGTTGAACAGTTCGGGATCGCCGCCTGACCCGCCTGCCGGGGCTCCGGAAACGGAATCATCGTCTTCTTCTTCGTAGCGGTGGTTCCTGACAAGCTGAAATGGCTGTGGATTCTTTAAGTAAGCATGTCCTTCCGGAGTAACCTTTAGTATCCCGTAATTTTCAATATCCTTGCTGATCAGTCCGGCTACCATGGATTGCCTGAAAACGGCATTCCAGAAATGTTCGTCATGGTCATCACCATTGCCGAAAGATTCGAGCGTGTCATGCCGGAAGGATTTAACGGCAGCGGTGGTCTTTCCTGTCAGAATATCGGCAATATGGTCTGCTTTATATTTTTCCTTCACTTCCAGAATCGTTTCCAGCATACGTACGATTTCGTCAGAAGCCTCCACGTATTCCTTAGGATTCAGGCAGTTGTCGCAATTGCTGCAATTTTCGGGTTCATATCGCTCACCAAAATAATGGAGCAGGATGATTCTGCGGCAGATCGCGGTTTCGGCATAGGATACAGTATCGAGCAGGAGCTGCCTGCCGATTTCCTGTTCTGCCACCGGTTTACCGTGCATGAATTTTTCCAGTTTCTGGATATCCTTGTAACTGTAAAACGTAATGCACTTCCCTTCTCCCCCGTCCCGTCCGGCCCTTCCGGTTTCCTGGTAGTACCCTTCAAGGCTTTTGGGTATGTCATAATGGATCACAAACCGAACATCGGGTTTGTCGATTCCCATGCCGAAAGCGATGGTAGCTACCATTACGTCAACCTCTTCCATCAGGAACTTATCCTGATTGGTCGACCGCGTCTGGGCGTCCATGCCTGCATGATAAGGTAAAACCTTAATGCCGTTGATTTTCAGGGTCTCGGAAAGTTCCTCCACTTTTTTGCGGCTCAGGCAATAAATAATCCCTGATTTTCCCTGGTTTTCTTTGATAAAACGAATAATCTGATTCTCGGGTTTTACTTTGGGCCGTACTTCATAATAAAGGTTAGCCCGGTTGAAAGAGGCTTTAAAAACTTTGGCATCAAGAATACCCAGGTTTTTCTGGATGTCGTGCTGTACCTTTGCAGTAGCGGTTGCCGTGAGGGCAACAACAGGTGCTTCACCAATTTCCTGTATTATCGGGCGTATACGACGGTATTCCGGCCTGAAGTCGTGGCCCCACTCCGAAATACAATGTGCCTCATCGATGGCATAAAACGAAATCCTGATGTTTTTCAGGAATTCAATATTTTCATCTTTGGTAAGCGATTCAGGAGCTACATACAGTAATTTGGTCTTTCCCCTGATCACATCATCCCTGACTTCCTGAACGGCAGCTTTTGAAAGGGATGAATTCAGGAAGTGGGCAACGGTATCCTCGGTTGAAATACCACGCATGGAGTCAACCTGGTTTTTCATAAGCGCGATAAGCGGTGATATCACTATGGCTGTTCCCTCCATAATCAGGGCGGGTAACTGGTAAATCAGCGACTTCCCGCCACCTGTGGGCATCAGGACAAAGGTATTGTTACCTTCAAGGACGCTGCGAATGGCAGCCTCCTGTTCTCCCTTAAAACGGTCGAAGCCAAAATATTTCTGCAGATTATCTGTTAACGTTATATTTTCTGACATCTTAATAATTATCAAATAGGCTAAAATGACATTTTAGTTTGTACCTAAAATTAATCAAAGTTCATAAATGGACAAAATATCGCCTAACTTTTTAGCATATATTAAAAACTTTTTGGTGTTTTTTTATTTGCCCGAATGAATAAATGTATTATAACATGCAGAATATCAACGTAAATGGTGTTGTTATGTACTCCAATAACAAATTATGAAATCTTCCGGCCGGGTGTCAATAATTATTATCCGTTCGGGGGGTATTTACCGGAAGTCGCTATATTTGTTGCGTTTTAGCTGAAATGTTTTTAAAGAATCAATTTAAGGCGATATTATTTTCAACAATATGGCAGGTAACGAAGATAACACGAATAAAGGCAGACAGGGCGAAATGTCGTTCCTGGAGCATCTCGAAGAATTGCGCTGGCATATCATACGTTCAGTTCTGGCGATAATGATCTTTGCCGTGGCGGCATTCGTATTCAAGGATTTTATTTTTAGTTCGATCATATTCAAACCGAAGACCCCGGATTTCTGGACAAACAGAATGTTTGCCCAGTTTGGGGATTTCATCGGTTCTGAGGCCATTAAGATCAACACTCAGGATCTTCAGCTGATCAGTATCAAAATGGCCGGGCAGTTTCTCACGCATATATGGACGGCCATCGTGGCTGGTTTTATTGTTGCTTCACCCGTTGTCTTCTTTGAATTCTGGCGGTTTATCAAGCCTGCCTTGTACGACAATGAAAAAAGACATGCCTCCGGGGCTGTATTTTTTACTTCTGTGCTTTTTTCGATGGGTGTACTTTTCGGATATTACCTGATTGTACCATTGTCCATCCATTTTCTGGGCTCTTACAGCATCAGCGGGGAAGTGACCAACCAGATCAACATCAACTCCTATATCAGTACCGTCGTCAGCATTTCATTGGCCTCCGGAGTTGTTTTCCTCTTACCCATTTTTGTGTACTTTCTGAGTAAGGTCGGGCTGCTGACTCCGGCATTCATGAAACAGTACCGGAAACATGCGTATGTGGTCATGCTTCTCCTGTCGGCAATCATTACCCCACCCGATGTGTTCAGCCAGATTATGGTAGCTTTTCCCCTGGTTTTCCTTTATGAAATCGGGATTTTGATATCCCGGAGGATTGAGAAAAAAAGGGAATGGGAAATGAATAGTTAGACAGGGTTACATCAATACTCTTCCAATGATTTTAAGGGCAGAAAATATCGTTAAAAGGTACCGGAAACGGACAGTGGTAAAAGGCGTCTCCTTTTATGTAAACCAGGGTGAGATTGTTGGATTGCTTGGGCCTAACGGTGCCGGTAAAACCACCTCCTTTTACATGATTGTCGGCCTTATTCAGCCCTTATCAGGGAAAATTTATATTGAAGACGAGGAAATAACCGGTCTTCCGGTTTACAAAAGGGCTCAAAAGGGTATTGGTTATCTAGCTCAGGAAGCATCTGTATTCCGCAAACTATCGATCGAAGATAATCTTCGGGCGGTTCTGGAAATGACTGACTATACCAAAGCGTACCAGCACGAAAAACTGGAATCCCTGCTCACGGAATTTGGCCTTCAGCACATCCGGAAAAGTATGGGTTACCAGCTCTCAGGCGGGGAGCGCCGCCGTACCGAGATTGCCCGGGCGCTGGCCATCGATCCGAAATTCATTCTTCTTGATGAACCGTTTGCCGGTGTTGACCCCATTGCGGTGGAAGATATACAGCAAATCGTGACCAAGCTCAAGGAAAAGAATATCGGAGTACTGATTACCGACCACAATGTTCATGAAACCCTGTCGATTACCGACCGGTCGTACCTGCTTTTCGAGGGCAGCATTCTGAAATCGGGCAGTGCCGAAGATCTGGCCAATGATGAGGTGGTCAGGAAGGTTTATCTGGGCCAGAATTTTACACTTCGTTAATATGCAGATTTTTTGGCGATTAGTAACGCCGGAATCAACTGAAAATTAAAAAAAACAGCTAACTTTGCGCCGCAATTTGCGGACGTGGCGGAATTGGTAGACGTGCCAGACTTAGGATCTGGTGCCTTACGGCGTGGGGGTTCGAGTCCCTTCGTCCGCACTCAAAACCGGCAGCCTGACTGTTAAACAGGAAAGGTAGCCGTTTTTTAATTTATTGAAATTGAAAGTTATAAAGATAAAGTATGAAGATCAACAGGGAAAACATTGACCATGTAAATGCCACCATCAGGGTGGTGATCGAAAAAAGTGATTATGAAAAAAATGTAGCTGACAAGCTTCGTGAATACAGACATCAGGTGGCTTTACCCGGTTTCCGTCCTGGGAAGGTACCCGCCGGAATTATTCAGAAAAGGTTTGGAAAGGCAATCCTTGCAGAGGAAGTGAACCAGCTTCTGACCCAAAACCTTACCAATTATCTTCGTGACGAAAAAATTAACCTGATCGGTGATCCGCTGCCGAACGCTGAACTGCAGCCATCGATCGACTTTGATAAGGATTCTGATTTCGAGTTTGTGTTTGATATTGCGGTTTCACCCGAAATCAACCTTAACCTGGATGATTCTCAAACCATCGATTATTACAAGATTAAAATTGACGATCAGATGGTCGGGGAGAATATAGAACAGATCCGTTCACAGTTCGGTAAGAATGTCGACGGCACAGAAGTAACCAAAGATGCTTATATCCGGGCCGACTTTGCAGAACTGGACGCTGAAGGGAATGAACTGGAGGAAGGCATCAGGGCTGAGAACGTACTTTTATCCATGGACCATATCACTGATGAGGAATCACAGAACAACCTTGTCGGGAAAACGATTGGTGATTCCGTGGTGATGAATCCCGTAACGGCGACCGGCAACCGGCATGAGGTTGGCCATATGCTGAATATCAGCCATGAAGCCGCCGAAACCCTTGAAAGTAATTTCCTGTGTACCATAAAGTCTGTTCAGGTTTTTGAAAAGGCCGAAGTGAACGAAGAGCTTTACAAACAGCTGTTTGGCGAAGAGACTGAGGTCACCACCGAGGAACAGTTTGTTGAAAAGTTAAAGGAAAATATCAGTGCCAGCCTGGCTAACAATTCAAAACAGCGTTTTGAGGTGGATGCCAGAAAAACACTGGTAAATTCTGTTCCCATGGAGTTACCTGAGGAATTCCTCAAGAGATGGCTGAAGGAAACCAATAAAGAGCTTACCGATGATAAAATTGAGGAAGATTTCGATGATTTCCGTGAAGACCTGAAATGGCAACTGATTAAGAACTCGATCATCAACCAGAATGAAATCCGGGTAAGTGAAGAGGAAACCATGGATATGGCCAAGAGCGTGGCCCTGTCGCAATATCAGCAGTATGGCATCTACAATGTTGCCGACGAACATCTCGAAAGTTTCGCCCACCGGATTCTGGAAAAGGAAGAAGACCGGGAAAGGATTGTAAGACGCATCTTCGAAATCAAAGTCTTCGATCTGGTCAGGGAAAAAGTAAATATCAGTGAAAAAGAAGTAACAGCCGACGAATTTAAGGCTCTGTACGAATAAAAGTGTTGCAGCAGCTGATGAATAATCCTGCTGCATTTTTTTTACCTTTGCATGATCTTCGCACGCCCTTGTTCCGGGGGTGATGCATATGAAACAGTTAATAATTAACAGGTAAAGGATATGAATATGAATAATGACTTTCTGAAATATGCCACCAAACATGCAGGGATCAGCAGTATGACCATGCATCGTTACACATCGGCACACGGATATTATATTTCGCCTACCATCATTGAGGAGCGGCAGCTGAATGTGGCCTCCATGGATGTTTTTTCCCGGCTGATGATGGACAGGATCATATTCCTGGGAGTACCCATCGACGACACAGTAGCCAATATCATACAGGCTCAGTTGCTTTTCCTGGAATCCACCGATCCGTCGAAAGATATCCAGGTCTATTTCAATAGTCCCGGAGGATCTGTCTATGCCGGACTGGGCATTTATGACACCATGCAATATATAACTGCTGATATTGCCACCATATGTACAGGCATGGCGGCATCCATGGGAGCAATCCTGCTTACCGCCGGTACCAAAGGGAAACGGTCAGCGCTTACCCATTCCCGGATCATGATACACCAACCAATGGGTGGGGCATCCGGACAGGCATCCGACATTGAGATTACTGCCCGTGAGATTATGAAGATCAAGAACGAGTTGTATAAAATCCTGGCAGACCATACCGGAAAAACCACAGAACAGGTGGAGAAGGATGCTGACCGCGATTACTGGATGACTTCAAAGGAGGCTGTTGAATACGGGATGATTGACGAGATTTTACAAAGAAACGGAAAAGGGAATGAGTTCAAAAGGAAGAATGGATAAATGCTCGTTTTGCGGACGTGAAAAGAGAGACGTTAACCTGCTGATCGCAGGAATCGACGGCCATATCTGTGACCGCTGCGCGGAGCAGGCCCACTCCATTATTCTTGAAGAGATGAAAAAGGATTCGTCTTTCAGCCTGGATGGAATGAAACTGATGAAGCCTCTTGAGATCAAACAGTTTCTCGATCAGTACGTTATCGGACAGGATCAGGCCAAAAAGATTCTTTCAGTCGCGGTGTATAATCATTACAAGAGGCTGGCCCAGCGTATCGATGAGGATGAGACCGAAATCGAAAAATCCAATATCATCCTTGTCGGAGAGACCGGAACCGGTAAAACCCTGCTTGCCCGCACCATTGCCAGGATGCTCCACGTCCCGTTTACCATTGTTGACGCAACCGTACTGACCGAAGCAGGTTATGTCGGCGAAGATATCGAAAGCCTCCTGACCAGACTGCTCCAGGCAGCCGACTACAATGTCGAATCAGCCGAAAGGGGAATTGTATTTATTGATGAGATCGATAAAATTGCACGGAAAGGGGATAACCCATCCATAACCAGGGATGTTTCAGGTGAGGGGGTCCAGCAGGGTCTGCTCAAGCTGCTTGAAGGATCGGTTGTGAATGTTCCGCCCCAGGGTGGACGTAAGCACCCGGAGCAGAAAATGATCCCCGTGAATACCAAAAACATTCTGTTCATCTGTGGAGGTGCTTTCGACGGCATAGAAAGAAAAATTGCACAGAGGCTTAATACCAAGGTTATCGGCTACGGAGCCGCCAAAGAGGCCGACCGCATCGACCGGGAGAACCTTCTGCAGTATATTTCACCCCAGGACCTTCGTTCGTTCGGGATGATCCCCGAAATTATTGGTCGACTGCCTGTCCTGGCACATCTGGACCCATTAAACAGGGATACCCTGAGAAAGATTCTTACAGAACCGAAGAATTCAATTATCCGTCAGTATATCAAGCTGTTCGAACTCGATGATACTGAGTTGGTTTTCGAGGAAGAAGCTTTGGAATACATTGTTGACAAGGCAGTTGAATTTAAGTTGGGCGCACGTGGCCTCAGGTCCATATGCGAAAGCATCATGATCGACGCCATGTTCCACTCCCCGTCAGAAAAGACTGAAAAACTGGTGATTGATGAAGAGTATGCCAAGGGTAAACTCGACCGGTCCAGTTTAAGCAGGCTCAAAGCGAGCTGATAAAAAAAGCCGGAGGTTGTTCCCCCGGCTTTTTTTTTGAATTTTCCTGTGATCAGGGAAGCCGGTAAACTACCGAATTGATCATCATACCTGCACCAACTGAGGTAAACACGATAACGTCGCCACTGCTGAATGAATGACCATCAAGCTTATTTTTCATGATGAGGTCGTAAAGGGTCGGTATCGTCGCCGAGGAAGAGTTACCCAGTTTGTTTATTGTCATCGGCATAACATCCTCCGGAATGTCTTTTATTTTATAAAGCTTGAAAACCCTTTCAAGAATGGCCTGGTCCATTTTTTCATTAGCCTGGTGGATCAGCACCTTTTTCACATCTTCCAGGGTAAGCCCGGCCAGTTGAAGGCTCCTTTTCACCACTTTGGGAACATTGGTTAGGGCATAGACATATACTTTATGGCCCTGCATCCTGATGAAAAGGTCATCGCGCGGATACTCGGGATTCAATGACCGGTCCATTACCAGGAAACCACTTTCGAGCGCATCCGTCTGGGCGGCATGGGAGAGAATCCCGACCGGTTCTTCGGAAGAAACCGCTTCTACGATAACTGCCCCTGCTCCGTCGGCAAAAATCATGGTGTCCCTGTCGTTGGGGTCGGCAACCCTGCTGTTGAGGTCAGTGCCAATTACCAGACCACGCTGATAATATCCCGATTTAAGGTACATATCGGCAACAATCAGGGCCTGTACCCATCCCGGGCAGCCGGCGATCACGTCATGGGCAAACATTTGCGGGTTTTTCAATCCCAGTTTTTGCTTGATTTTTGCAGCAATATAGGGCACCATGGTCGCCCGGTAGTTATCTGACGCCATATCGCCAAAGTTATGTGCCGCAATGATAAAATCGAGGCTCTCCGGGTCAATTCCCGATGATTCAATAGCATTCCTGGCAGCCAGGTATCCGAGATCAGAAGTCTGCTCTTCGGGCAGTGCCCACCGCCTTTCTTCAATATTGGTTATTTCCCTGAACTTCTCAATGATCTCTTCGTTTTCCTTTTCAAAGGGCTGGCGGGTAGCCGGATCAAAAAAACGGTACCCGCTGAAATGGTCATTGTCAATCTGAACAGGCGGGATATAACTTCCCGATCCGGTTATAATGGTATGAATATTTACAGCCATAGAACAAACAATATTGTCTCAACGTGAAATTTACGGTTTATATTTCTTTAATTCAAATTTTTCCCCATCAAATACCCCGTAGGAAAAGGTTCGGATCCACTCTCCCAAAAGAATGAATCTGGTTCCTCCCTTCATGGGGATATCGGCCATTCTGTGCCTGTGCCCGAAAACAAAATAATCAAAATATTCTTTTTCCAGAACTGTTGCAGCAAACCGGAACATGCCCTCTTCTTCCGCATTAAATCCCGTATCCTTTTTGGCCAATCTGCTGTTTTTTGACCATCGGTGAGCGAGACTGAATGCAAAGTTAGGATGAAGACGGGCAAATAACCATTGCAACAGACGGTTGGTGAATATTTTCTTAAGTAAAAGGTAACCTTTGTCATTTTCATCGAGTCCGTCTCCATGGGCAAGATAGAACTTTTTACCCATCAACTCTGCCGAATAGGAGTCTCGGTGTATAACCATGCCGGTCTCTTCAGGAAGATAATCGAATACCCACACATCATGGTTTCCGGTAAAAAAGTGGACTGGTATACCCTGATCGGTTATTTCGGCAATCTTTCCCAATACCCTGGTGAAGCCCCTGGGCACTACTTTTCTGTATTCAAACCAGAAGTCAAAAATATCTCCCATCAGGAAAATGGCAGCAGCATCCCGACTTACTTCCGAAAGCCATCCGGCAAATCGTTTTTCCCTTTCAGGATTGTCTTTTAATGCAGGTGCACCAAGATGGACATCCGATATAAAGTATATTTTTTTATTTCTTTCCAAATCAGGGAATTCCGTAATTAAAATCTATATATAACCCCATTAGAAGGGAAAATCCGGTTTACTTTAAAAGGCTGGAAAGTGTTTTGTCGAGCGCAGGACCGGCCAGGTTCCGGGCAACAATATTCCCTTCCCTGTCGAGGAGGTAGTTAAACGGTACCGACTGTATGTTATAAAGCATCACGGCCTGGATGCTGCCGTTCATGTCGCCGACATTGGTCCAGGTGAGTTTGTCGTTTCTGATGGCATTTAACCAGGGTTGCCGGTCTTTGTCGACACTTACCTGGTAAATCTCGAAGCCCCGGCTGCGGTATTTTTGATAAGCTTCAACCAAAACCGGATTAAGGATCCTGGAGTTCTGGTCGAGGGCAGACCAGAAATGGAGCAAAACATATTTTCCGCGAAGCGAAGAAAGGGCTATCTCATTGCCGTTCTGGTCGGGAAGAACGATCTCCGGACTGGAGGAGCCAGCCTCGTCGACCAGCCTTCTCAACTGTTCGTTCCTTTCCATGGCAATAAGCTGAAGGGTATTCTGATACAGTGCCTTAACATGTTCGGACTGAGGATAAAAGGAATTCAGCGCCGAAGCAGCAATCCGCAAGGCCTGCAGGTCCCTGACCACATAATTTTCGTTGTCAAATTTCTGGTAAAGGGCAAGGACACTCGCCATGGAGAAAGGATTTTCAGATACAAATGTGGTTGAATAATTGATCTGTTCTTCAACGATTTCCTGATATGACTTGTCTAACTGTTCTTTTACCACTGCGAAATCAGCACGGTCAAGATATAAGGAATAGAGCGACGACAGAGAATCGAGCCTTTGTTTGGTCGTATTCAGCTTCTGGTTAAGTTCCTGTACCAGGATGGACCCCGGTGAACCTTCCACAAGATATTCACGGGCAAAATTGAGTGCATCGGCCTTCACCGTGATCACCTCTGCCGAATCAATCAACAGGGTAACAAAGTTATTTTCAGAAAGTTTCAGAAGAAAAAAGGTAGGGATACTGACATGGTGGCGAAACCTGAATTCGCCGTTCTTTCCAATTTTTACGGAGTCGACCGGACGCATGCTGGCAACCATTAATTCCTCCAGATAAATCATTCTGTCCCGGGCATTCGTGATTATGCCTGAAATTTCAGCTTTCTGAGGCCTGTCGCATCCTGCCAGTGTCAAAACAATAAGCCAGATAAAGATCAAATGTCTTTTCTTCATTTTCTTCTTTTTAAAAACCGATAAAATTAATAAAATCCGATATCCGGAAATATTCGGGGGCGAAGATAATTATTTTATATTTTTGGCTCCAAGTTTTTATCAACGTGAGAATATATAACGACTTACATAACTTCAGTGCCCAAAAGCCGGTTGTGACCATTGGTACTTTTGACGGTGTTCACAAAGGTCATCACAAAGTGTTGGACCGGCTAAAGGATATCGCCTTGCAGAACAAGGGTGAAACGGTGGTTTTTACGTTTTATCCGCACCCTAGGCTGGTCCTGTCTCCTGAAGAACATAACCTGCGTTTGCTTACTACGCTTGACGAAAAAGTGGAATTGCTCAGACAGGCAGGGATCAATCATCTGATTGTGTATCCCTTTACGAGGGAATTTGCCGAACTGAATTATTCCGATTTTGTCAGGGAGATTCTGGTGAATGAGATGAAAATCCACAGTCTGGTGGTGGGCTATGATCATCGTTTCGGAAAAGACAGACAGGGGGGGTATGAATACCTTCAGGTTTGTGCCGATAAATACGGGTTCCGGATTGAAAAACTTGATGTGCTGCTTATCGATGAAGTAAACATCAGTTCTACCCGGATCAGAAATGCCCTTGAATCGGGAGACATTGCACTTGCCAACCAGTATCTGGGCTATCCCTATACCCTGCACGGAAAGGTTGTTGAAGGTCAGAAGCTGGGAAGGACCATTGGATTCCCTACGGCCAATATTGAATCTTCGGATATTCACAAATTAATCCCGGGTTACGGGGTTTATGCGGTCAAAGCTGAAATCGACGGTGAATCTTTCAACGGAATGCTCAATATTGGTACCCGGCCAACTTTTAATAAGAATGCTGACCAGCGAAGTATCGAAGTGAACATCTTCGGATTCGACAGGGTGATTTACGGAAGGGATGTGACCATCCGTTTCCATGATAAAATCAGAGAGGAAAAAAGGTTTCCGGGTAAGGAAGCCCTTGTTGAACAGTTGCATCTCGACCGGTTGGCATCGTTAAAAATACTGGAAAAGGCCGGATAACCCGGATCAGGGTCAGTTTTTACCTGGCAACGATCAGATCGCATGAAACCGGCAGGTGATCGCTGTAGGGCACGTCGTAGGTCGTGAAGTTGTAACTTTTAAATCGCCGGCTGTGGAGAATGTAATCGATCCGGAACGAAGGAAGCTTACCGATATACGTCTGTCCGATGCCCTGTCCGGAACATACGAAGGCATCTTTCAGGTTACCACGGACCTGCTGGTAGGCATAGGAGGCAGGGGAGTCGTTGAAATCTCCGCAAACAATTACCGGATACGGACATTCATCAATTTTCGCCCGGATGAGCCTTGCCTGGACAGCCCTCATTTTTACTGCCCTCCTGAATTTTGACCCCAGTTCTCTCGCTTCCCGGAGGTCCTGTTCGCTCGACAACATTGGTGACTCAATGATTTTGTACCTTTCGGGATCAATCTGGTATGACTGGAGGTGTACATTAAACACCCTGATGGTATCCTCACCTGCAAGAATATCCGTGGCAATGGCAATATTCCCCGAATTTTCAAACCGGATTTCCTGCATCTTCAGTATCGGAAACCGCGACATGGTTACCGAACCGCCGGTGCTGCTGGTTCTGGCATACTGATAATGCCTGATTGAGGGCAGTTCCTTCCTGGTGGCTTCCAGGTTGAAAACACTGTTGGTCCTCAGTTTCACCTCCTGAAGGCATATGATATCCGGCTGGTTTTCTTTCAGAAAACTTTTGATGAGCTCGGCAAGCTCGCGGGAGGGGTTCCTACCTGTGCCGGTAAAATGTTTTACGTTGTAGGACACTACTTTTACGCCCTGTTCGTCAGTGTTTTTCCCGTTCAGCTGGTAAAAACGATTCGTTACATTAAATCCCAGGAGAATCGCTATAAGCGACAAGAGAATGAACCGGGGCCTCATCAGAAGCCAGAATACACAGAAGAGGAGATTGATCGTCAGAACATACGGATAGGCCAGACCTGCAGCTGCCAGATACCACATTTGATCGGGCGGGACATGGAGTGCCGCATAACCCAGCAGTAAGGCAACTACGGATATTGCATTAATAATCAGTAGGGTATATTTGACCAGATTTCTCAAAACATTGCTTCTGTTTCAGAATGCAATATAGTGAATTCGGACATTGGATAATCAAGTTCCGGTTGAATTTAACAGCTCTTTCATTATTTACCTGACGGGTTTTTCCCCCTGATCATTCTTTCCTTGCCATGGATATCACACTTGATTTCTATCTTTTCAAACCCACCATCTTTCAGTAGTTCAGTCATCTGAGTCCCGAACCGCTCATTGATTTCAAAATACAGATTCCCGCCGGGATTCAGCATTTCCCGGGAAAATTGTACAATGGCTTCATAATAGACCAGAGGGTGGCTGTCGGGTACAAATAATGCCTGCCCTGGTTCAAAATCGAGTACATTGGGGTGCATGTACTGTTTTTCCGACTCAGCGACATAAGGAGGATTGCTCACGATGAGGTCATATTTTGATGGCCAGCTGACCTCTTTCCAGCGAAGAATGTCGGCTATAAAGAACCTGATGTTCTGTTTGGCGTCCTGGGCATTCATTCTGGCCATTTCAAGTGCTTCGGGCGAAATGTCGCAGCCCGACACGTTCATTCCCGGATTATCCTTTTTTATCGCCAGGGCAATGCATCCGCTTCCGGTACCGATGTCAAGCGCCTCCCCTTTATGATACCCGGACTGTGATATCCAGCCGGTCAATTCTGCCGTCTCTGGTCTCGGGATCAGGACCGAAGGGTTTACCCGCAGTTTCATACCGGAAAATTCAGTATATCCCAGGATATACTGAACCGGTTCCCTTTTTTTTAATCTCATGGTTATATCCCGGATAACCGATATTTCATCCGGATCAAGGGATTCATGCCGCCTGACGGCCAGATCGGTAAGACTATATTTTTTCAGATGGTGGAAAATCAGCCTGATCAGGCTTTCTATCTCCCGTTCGGGGTATAATGACTTTAATTCCTTCCTGATGTATTGAATAGTCGCTTGCATTGTGTTATTTTTGGCAAAGTTACTTAATTGGCCGTACATGACGAACCACGAAGGATATATGCGCCGCTGCATTGAACTTGCACGGAACGGAGCAGGAAATACTGCACCCAATCCTATGGTTGGTTGTGTGATCGTTAACGAAGGCAGGATTATCGGTGAGGGTTACCATGCAGTGTATGGCGGACCACATGCGGAGGTGAATGCGGTCAGGTCGGTCCGCGATCCCCGGTTGCTCAGCTCCTCTACCATGTATGTGAGTCTTGAACCATGTTCCCATCATGGAAAAACCCCGCCATGCAGTGATCTGATCCTGAATAAAAGAATTCCTCATGTAATTATAGGTACTTCAGATCCATTTTCTGAGGTCGCAGGAAAAGGGATTGCCCGGTTAAGACAGGGCGGGGTAAATGTGGAAACAGGGGTCCTGGAGTCTGAATGCCGCTGGCAGAACCGCCGTTTTTTTACATTTCATGAAAGCAGCAGGCCTTATGTTATCCTGAAATGGGCGCAGACCCTCGACGGGTTTATCGCTCCGGAAAATGTTCCCGGACAGCCTGTCTGGATTTCCGGGAGACTGGCCAGGACTTTTGTCCACAAGACCCGGACAGAGGAAGGGGCCATTCTGGTAGGAACCGAAACCGTCATAATGGACAATCCTTCCCTAACCGCCCGGGACTGGAGCGGGAAATCTCCTTTACGGGTGGTCATCGACCGTACCGGAAGGATTCCATTTCATTATAGCGTTTTTAACGGGGAGGCACCAACATTGGTGTTCACCGGAGGAACAGGGAATTGGCCGGAAGGCGTCGATGCCGTGCAAATCCGGTTCGACCGGGATGTGCCATTACAAATCCTTCAGGAACTTTACCGAAGGGATATTCAATCGGTGATTATTGAGGGAGGTGCTGTCACCCTGCAGCATTTTATCAATGCCGGACTTTGGGACGAAGCCCACATTTTCAGCGGCCCGGAAATGTTTTCCCGGGGTGTCAGGGCTCCGTTGATCAGCGGGATACCGGCAGAAAGAGTCCATTTGGACGAGACGGTACTTACCCTCATGGTCAATCCTTTTAACCGTTATATACCCTGAGGCCTCAGTCCTTCCGGCAGGATGGGTATTCTGAGCTTTTTCTCCACATACTGGAAGTAGTAAAACAACTTATAGTTCAGTTCCAGGCCATAATCAATATGGTACTGATAGTCGATGTAAGTATCAAAGTACCTGCCCGGCCTGCCGGAAACGGCTTTGGAATTCCATGCAGATACATACTGACGGTTCCAGTTTTCCAGATAGGTCTTTGAGTGAAACCAGACAGGCCTGGCGTTGGAAATCATCCAGGCTTCAAAACCAGGATCCAGGATTATCAATTCATAGGTGATGGAGTCCTGATCTTCCTCAGGTGAATTTCCGATGGTGACCTTTGTTGTTTCCCGGGTGAGGGTGCAGGCGGCTACGGCCAGAATGAAGGCCAGTAATGCCAGTGATTTTTTAAACTGAACAGGTGTTTTGTTTTTCATGGCTGTTTACTCATTGACTTATAAGTTATACGAAAAGCTGTTTCCTTTGGTTAATCACCGGAAGTAATGTTTTAAAAGAATTGCGGAAATTGTTTTAAATAAAAATCATCCTTAATTTTACAAAACAGATATTTAGTATATGTGGTTTGATTGGAACTTTCAGCAGCCGAGTGTCTGGGGAGTATTATCACTGGTATTTTTAATTACCAGCATATCCATTGCGGTTGTCATCATACTCGAGAAACGGTCTCCTTTCAAGACCGCCGCATGGATTATGGTGCTTGTCCTGTTGCCGGTTATCGGACTGGTTTTCTACCTTTTTTTCGGGCAGGAATACCGGAAGCAGAAACTTTTTTCCCGAAGGGGCATTAAAGCCCTTACGCGTTTCCGCAGGGTAACCAGCCGGCAGATGAGGCTGCTGCAAAAAATGGAGTACCAGCTGCCGCATCCGGCAAGCAATAATCTGAAAATCATTTCCTTGCTGCTCAATAACTCGCATTCATTGTTAACCACCGGTAACCAGCTGAAGATCCTCAACAATGGTAAGAAAACCATGGATGCCCTGTTCGATGCCCTGGAAGAAGCCACACACCATATACACCTTGAATATTATATCATTGAGAATGACAAAATTGGTAACAGGTTGAAGGAGATCCTGATCCGAAAAAGGCTGGAAGGGGTTGAGGTTCGGATTATCATTGACGATGTTGGCAGCTGGGGGCTTGACAAGGATTATATCGGCGACCTGAAACAAGCCGGAGTTGAAATATGGTCCTTTATGGAAGTCCGGTTTCCCCGTCTGACCGGCAGGGTAAATTACCGCAATCACCGGAAGATTGCCATCGTTGACGGGAAAATCGGGTTTACCGGAGGGATCAATATCGCCGACCGATACCTGGATGGTTTGCCCGGTATCGGCCCATGGAGAGATACTCATCTCAAAATTGAAGGTGATGCAGTGGCCTGTATGCAGGTGGTATTTGCTGCCGACTGGTATTTTGTTACCGGAGAGAACCTTTGGGGAAATACCTATTTCAGGCCTTTCACGGAAGAACCCGGAATTCCGGTGCAAATCAGCGCGTGCGGGCCCGATTCCGACTGGGACAGCATCAGCCAGGCAATCTTTACCGGCATTGCCGGAGCCCAGAAGGAAGTTTACCTGGTTACTCCCTACCTGATGCCACCGAATGCCATAACCGTTGCACTGAAAACCGCTGCGCTTGGTGGTGTTGATGTACGGATTATTATTCCGGAGCGGTCGGATGCCCATATCCCGAGATGGTGTTCATTCTCCTATGTTGAGGAATTACTTGAAGCAGGTGTCAGAATATTTTTCTATCAGCGGGGATTTATTCACAGTAAGCTTGTGATGGTAGACGGGGTATTTTCTTCTGTTGGCACTGCCAATCTTGATTTCCGGAGCCTTGAGACCAATTTTGAGGTTAATGCCTTTGTTTATGACGAACGGTTCACCAGACAGCTTACTGCCTATTTCAGGGTTGACCTTCGAAACAGCCGGGAAATTGTGCTGAGCGATTGGAAGAAGAGGCCCTGGTATAACAAAACCAGAGAATCGCTGGCCTATTTTGTCAGTCCCTTGTATTAGCGAAAAAAAATCCTGGCATTCTGATGCATCCATGACCCGCAGAGCAATTCTTTTCCTAAGTTTACGCGGTTATCCATCCGGTTCGGAACTGACCCTTCCCATACGGGTAAAGATCAGGAAGATAATGGATTTCACTCATAGACTGATCTTTTTTTACCCATTTTTGTTATTGGAAAACAATTACCAGAAGAGGAAAACTGTGAACAAAAGAATTATAAATACCTTCCTGTTGATTTTTATGGTCGGGAGCCTGTATGCTCAGAGCTTCCCGAAAAAGTCCGCCTTCATGGCGGAACCGGTGATATGTTTTGCCTCCCCTGAAGTCAGGAAATCCTATGTACCCCCGCCGCGTGAATTTTTGGAACGGTTAAAGTCAACTCAAAAAGGGGCGGAGATCATTGTGGATTACAAGGGATTTCCCGATAGTGTCAGGGTCGCTTTTGAATATGCGGTATCCATCTGGGAATCACTTCTGTCGTCTGCAGTCCCTATCTATATTGAAGCCCGTTGGCAGGAGCTGGATAGCAGGGTACTGGCGAACTGTGGTGCAACTGATTTCCTCAGGGACTTCCCCGGCGCTCCTAATAAGGGTGTTTATTATCCCATTGCCCTTGCTGAAAAACTACAGCGCAAGGAGCTTACCGGTCCTGGAATCCCTGATATGATCGCCAGGTTTAATTCCACAATGGCCTGGTATACCGGTACCGATGGCAATACCCCGGTCAACCGCTATGATATGGTTTCGACGGTATTGCACGAGATTGCCCACGGATTGGGTTTTACCGGTTTCTTTTCTGCCAATGTTTCAAGGTTTACAGGGTCCTTAGGACGGGGTGACGGCATCCCTGCGATCTATGATATTAATGTCCAGGATTTTCAGAGAAATTACCTCGCAGATGAAAGTATTTATCCCAATCCATCACAGACATTATACAGTGCCCTCATTTCCAGCCAACTGTTCTCCGGTTCTTATCTCGGGTCCTATTGGAACAAACAAACCCGGCCCAGGTTATACGCTCCGTCGGCATACAATCCGGGATCAAGTATTTACCATTTGAACTCTGCTTCCTATCCATACGGTAATCCAAATTCTCTGATGACCCACGAAACCGGCAGGGGCCAGGCCATTCATTCACCTGGTCCGCTTGCACTGGGAATGCTGTATGATATGGGGTGGAAACACCTTTTTTTCAATTTTGAGCCACTCAAGGATGTCGAAACAGCAGAAGGCCCCCTGGCCTTTATTGCCGGTGTTGAGAGTGATCTCGGACTCGACCTGTCGTCTTTCTACCTCTATTATTCTTACGACCGGTTCAAGAATCACAGGGATTCGGTTCTGTTTGTGGCTAATAATCACATGGCAAATTACAGCGCAAACCTGCTCCCCGTCATCCAGGAAGGAACCATTTCCTATTACCTTGCTGCCAGTGATACCACCGGTAGAGAATTTACCTTTCCGTTCAGCTATCCTGAAAATCTCTTTCAGGTGAGGATAGGCCGTGACACCATCAAACCGGTAATTACGCATTCTCCGCCTGCTTATGTGCTTTCTACCGATATTTCCTATCTGCTCGAAACGGAGATTTCAGACAATATCGGTGTCGGAAGTGCAACGGCTATTATCTATCGCGATAATCTTGAGATCGGCAGAAGAGCACTTGAAAAGAGAGAGGGGGATCTCTATTCTCTGGAATTGTTCCTCTCTGAGTGGGGATTGCAATCGGGGGGCGTGCTCGAATACAGGATCACGGCAACTGATGTTTCAACATCTGAAAATTATTCCGAATCACCTTCAGGAAGTTCATTTAAAGTAACCGTTGAAAAAATTATGCCGCCCATTTCAGGATATTTTACAGACTTTAGTGGTGGTTCCGCAGATTTTATTGCAGGTGATTTCCGGATCGGAAGTGCCAAGTTTTTTAATGATCCCGCTCTGTTCAGCCCGACACCCTATCCTAGCCCTGAAAAGGATAACCAGACTTTTGACCTGATTACCATGCTGAGGTTTCCGATAATAGTCAAAGAGCGCGGAATTATCAGCTTTGATGAAGTGGTCCTTGTTGAACCCGGTGAGAACGGTACCCGCTTCGGGGACGATGAATTCTGGGATTATGTAATCGTTGAAGCAACCAGGGATTCCGGTAAAAACTGGCTGCCCCTTATCGACGGTTACGATTCCCGGGCCAACACAGCCTGGCTCGAACGTTATAACAGCTATATCTCCGGTCAGAATTCCCTGGCTACCGGTACCCGTGATTTATATATCAACCGTCAGTTTACCCTTACAGACAACGGAAATTTCAAGGCTGGTGACACCATCCTCATTCGGTTCAGGCTATTTTCTGATCCATACGCCAACGGATGGGGATGGGCAATTGATAACCTCAGGATACAACAACCGGTCTCCGTGAACCTTGAGAGCACTTTGTCCCCGGGGCACATCCGTTTCTGGCCCAATCCTTTCAGGGATATTCTGAGCTGGGGATATTCGGCAGATAAACCAACGGCTGCGCTCACGTTTGAAATATTTGACCTTACCGGAAGACTTTTAAAAACCGTAATCCACCGGGACGTATATCCTGGTATGGAATCCAATGTACCCCTGGATGATATTCCTCCGGGTTTCTGTATTGTTTCCGTGAAAGCAGACCAGGTTCCCGTTACCAGGGTCAAATTGCTCAGGCAATGATCTGGTCTGGCACCGGAACGGATTGGTTTGCAGGTCGGATAAAAATGCCCGGACTGTTTTAATTGCTGTTTTTTTTCAGTTTTTTTTATGCTCTGTCGTTAAAACGATATTTATATACTATATTTGCCGTCAAATTGAAAGATGATGATCAGCGTAGCAAACAATAACTTTTATTTCTGGTTTTATTACTTCGGCTCATTTACCGGGACCGGAAGGTAGTTGTTGTGTGCAGGCAAAAGATACTTTACAGAAAGGTTCCGGGAAATCCGGGACCTTTTTTTTTAAAACCATACGAATATGAATTTGACTATAGTAGGTTTGGGTCTCATTGGCGGATCACTTGCCAGGGATCTCCGGAAAACCGGGTTCGCTACTCAGGTAACTGGTGTCGAAAATGATCCGCAACATGCAGAGGATGCTCTCCGGCTTGGGATTGCCGATAAGATCCTGCCGATGGCAGAGGCATTGACTGATGCCGATCTGGTTATCGTGTGCACACCGGTTGACCGAACCGTGGAACTGCTTCCCCTGATACTGGATTCTATTGGAAGTCACACCACGGTAACCGATATGGGTTCGGTAAAGCGCCAGCTGACCGAAAGTGTAGGACAACATCCGAAAAGAAGAAACTATGTGCCTGCCCACCCAATGGCCGGGACCGAAAATTCTGGTCCTCAGGCATCTCTCGACAACCTGTTCCGCGGTAAGATTGCCATTGTTTGCGACCATGAGAAAAGCGGTCCGCAGCATCTTGCCCTGGTCGAAAAAATGTTCCAGGCCATTGGAATGAATATCGCCTATATGACTTCTGACGAGCAGGACCATTCCACCGCTTTTGTGTCACATCTGCCCCATGCGGTGGCTTTTGCCCTGGCAAACGCAGTACAGGACAAGGCCGACCGGCATATCATTTTCGACCTGGCCAGCGGGGGATTTAATTCCACGGTCAGGCTGGCAAAGAGTTCCGTGTCGATGTGGCATCCCATCTTCGAACAAAACAGCGATTACCTGGTTGAATCCCTGAATGCATATATGAAGCATCTGGAGCAGTTCAGGGATGCGATCCAGAACCGCGACAGCCAGCGCCTGGAGGATCTGATCCGGAGTGCCAACCGCATCCGGGGGATTCTGGAAAATGAAAATCCTGTGTTACGAAAAAATGAAGAAACCATCATTAAATATTATACAACCTGAAATGGAAAAAAAGTTAGACATCAATCCCATAAAGGAGTGGTTGCCACAATTGAACAATCCGCTCCTGATTGCAGGCCCGTGCAGCCTTGAAAGCGAACAGCAGGCAATGGATACGGCAAAACTGCTCGTCAAAGACCATCGTGTGTTCATCTACCGGGGCGGAGTGTGGAAGCCGCGGACCAGACCCGGGACTTTTGAAGGCGTCGGATCCATCGGGCTTAAATGGCTTACTATGGTCAGAGAGGAAACCGGACTGCCGGTCGGTACCGAGGTAGCTAACGCCCAGCATACGGAGGAAGCCCTTAAAGCCGGACTGGACGTGCTTTGGATCGGTGCGCGCTCAACGGCCAGCCCTTTTGTTGTGCAGGAGATTGCCGATGTGGTGAAAGGCAGCAATGCCGTTATCATGGTTAAGAACCCGGTTAATCCCGATGTACAGCTTTGGATGGGGGCCATTGAAAGGATATACCGGGCAGGAATCAAGAATATCGTGGCCATTCACCGCGGATTTACCCCTTTCCAGGAGACCAAATACCGGAATTATCCAAACTGGCAGACCGTTATCGAACTTCGCCGCATGATGCCGGAAGTGCCTATTATCTGCGACCCAAGCCATATAGCAGGCAAGCGTGAATATCTCTATGAAATCTCCCAGAAAGCCTTTGATATGGGCCTTGAAGGATTAATGCTCGAATCGCATATCGATCCGTCCTGTGCCCTTAGCGATAAAGAACAGCAGCTCACTCCGGCAGATCTGGCCAAACTGTTAGACCGACTGGTTATCAGGCACCAGAATGCGGATAATCCGCAGTTTGAGAATCAGCTGGAAGTCCTCCGTAACCGGATCGATGCACTTGATACCGAATTGCTGGAAGTGCTCTCATCGAGGATGGATATCGTAAAAGAAATTGGCCTGTACAAAAAGGAGCATAACGTTACCGCCCTTCAGATCAACCGCTGGGCACAGCTTATGGAGAACCGGATTAAAATGGGTGAAAAGCTCAATCTTAACCGGACATTCACCCAGATCCTGTTTCAGCTGATCCATGAGGACTCCGTACGTATGCAGACCGAGATCATGGACAACGGTGTGCAATAACTTGGTCTGTTGGATCAGTATTTCTGTTCGGGGCGGGGATCCGTCCTGTGAACGGACCTGACCGGTAACAGCTGGACTTGCCTCCCGTTAGGTTTAAGGGTTGTCTGGATTCTATAACAGCCCTTTAGCCTTCCGCGTTGCCTGGGGGCAGGCTGAGCTTGAACCGCCAGGGTTGGCTTACCCAGGGTTCTCCGGCGTAAGCTATACCCACCCGTGGATGGGTGGTGTATTCTGCCGGATCAGGATGGTACTCTTCCACCCATATCCGGGGGCTGGTTTCCAGGTTTTCCCCGTAGAAGGATTTATCCAACTGAAGAATCCTGCCGGTTCTCCCGGGTCCTGAAATATCCTCAATACCCCGGATGAGGACAGCGGAGGCTTCACCTTCGTGACCGGTTACGAAATTGAGCATCCAGTACATTCCGTAGATGAGATAGACATAGACCAGTCCACCGTTCCTGAACATTACTTCTGTACGGGGTGTCATGCCTTTACTGGCATGGCAGGCCAGGTCATCTGTTCCCCGGTATGCCTCGGTTTCGGAAATCATAAACCTCCGGATACTTCCGTCTGGGAAAATCCTGACAAGATACTTGCCCAGCAGGCCGGGTGCCACTTCCAGCACATCCCGCCGGAAGAATTCCCCGGTCAGCCTTGTATATTGGATATTAACCGTATTCATAAGCTCATGGTCTTAATGCCTTCTCACGAAATAAAGAATGGAAGCCTGCTTCAAAGCCTTGTCCGGCATAATGCTAAAATCATGGACATTTCAACAGGTTCCGCTTTAAAAACCAACGGTTAAAGGATTACTGCCTTTTCCGGTATGTGGCAAAAAAATAGCCGGCGACAGCCAGGATCAGTAACAGGGATCCGGCAAGAGATACTCGGCTTCCGATCCTGAAAGATGCCGGCTCGAAGCGGAATTCCACCGTATGGCTGCCAGCTGGCAGAACCATTGCCCTGAGTATGTAATTTGCCCTGAAATGGGGCTGCTCCTTCCCGTCCACATACGATTTCCATCCGTCGCGGTAATAGACTTCAGAGAAGACAGCCACCTGTTCGGAGGAAGTTGAATACTGGTATTTCAGATAGTTGGGCTGGTATTCTGTAAGCATGATCAAGGCAGTTGAATCCGGTGAAAAACTTTTTCCACCGACAAATTGACTGAACCGTTTGTCAACGACTGCAGATCTGACCGGGTCTAAACCCTGAAGGGCCTCAATTTCGGTGTCTGCATCGGGGACCAGCTCAACAGAATTGACAAACCAGGCATTGCCAAGTGCCCTGGGATTGATGATCGGAGGACTGTTCAGATCATAGATTACATACCGGGTGTTCATCATATTGAGGGCTGTAAGGCCTGAAAATACCTCCCCTTCGGATTGCCCGTTCTGAAATCCGGTAATCATTTTTTCAATCTCAGGAGAAAAATGGTGTTCGATCATTTCCTGGTACCGGCGTAGTTTGGCAGCATGATAGCCCCCCACGTTTTTATGGAAATAGGAAGCACGGGAATCTGCCCAGGTATTCTGTAAAGGTAATACCCTATAGCTCAAATTCTTGTCTTTTAGTATTTCAAGGTCTGCTGTTGTAGGCTGGAATGCTGAACCTGCTTCCCTGACCGAAACAAAGTTGCTGTTGTTAAAATAACGTTTGTCGACCATCCACAAATCGGCAAGGATGAGAACAGCCAGACCGGCAAAAAAGACTTCCGCGCGAAATTTTCTGAGCTGCCAGAGAAGTATGCCACCAGCTGCCAGGGAAATAAATATGAAGGAGCGGATGGCATCTGCCCGGAGGATGGCCATACGGTCACTATGCACTGCATCGAGCAGCCAGTCCGGATAGGCTCCGTCGAAAGGAGCCGAAAAATCTCCGGCAATCCCGGGTATCAGTGCCAGTATTAAAGCAATTCCTCCGGTGATGGAAAATGCCCAGATTAATGCTTTTTCAATCTCTTTTCTTCCATACTCTCCGGTCCAGATTTTTTGCAGCCCCATAAAACCCAGCAATGGCATGGTAAACAAAGCTATGGTCAGGGTCATTTCGGGAGCCCTGAATTTGTTGTACAGGGGAAGATAGTCCAGGAGGAAATCCGTAAGTGGCATTACATATTTTCCCCATGACAATACCACCGACATAATGGTTGCTGCCACCAGCCACCATTTATCGGCACCCTTGACCAGGAACAGGCCCAACACAAACAGAAATACTATGATGGCCCCCACATAATACGGGCCGCTCGTAAATGGTTTATCGCCATGGTACATGATGATCTGACCCAGGATCTGCCGTGGGTTTTCAATCCTGTTTTGCTGCAGGGCCCTGAAACTCTCCGAATCTGTACCAGGATTGGTAGAGTGGCTTCCTCCTTTGAAATTGGGGATCAGCAGGGTCATGGTTTCGCCTATCCCCTGGCTCCACTGTACCACGTAGTCTTTGTCGAGGCCTGAGGTCTGGTTTTCAGTATTATGGGTAAGTTCTGACTTTCCCCTTATGGTCTTCTTTGAATATTCAAAACTGGTATACAGGTACGAAAAATTCACCAGTAATGCCAGAACAGCTCCGGCTGCAAGCAGCCCGGTAGTTTTAAGAAAGGCCGGAAGTCTGTGTTCCCTTATAGAATAGACCAGCTCTGTAATTCCAAATACGATCAGGGCAAGCAGTCCGTAATAGGTGATCTGCGGGTGGCCTGCCATGATTTCAAAGGTTAATCCCAGCGAAAAGAGTAATGCCCCTTTCCAAAGGTTGTTGCGGTAAGCCATCAGCATACCGGCAACGACAAACATCAGAAACCCGATGGCATAGGCTTTTGAGTTATGTCCTGCCACAATGATAATCAGATGGTAGGATGAAAAGCCAAATGACAAAGCTCCCGCAGCAGATAACCACTTGTTGATTTTCAGGCTGTTCAGGAGGATGTAAAATCCGATCATATACAGGATCAGCATGGCAGCAGGATGGAAAAGGGCCCTGTAGGCATTTTGGATATAAGTTAAAAGATTGGAATGATGCACCACTGATATCATATATCCCGGCATGCCCCCAAACATGGAATTGGTCCAGATGGCTTCCTCTCCATT
The DNA here is from genome assembly GCA_030602265.1 of Prolixibacteraceae bacterium. Lineage (GTDB taxonomy): Bacteria > Bacteroidota > Bacteroidia > Bacteroidales > Prolixibacteraceae > UBA1413. The sequence goes on from JAUWAB010000006.1 coordinate 110,630, forward strand.
GGCTTTCCGGTAATCCATCAACTCTTTCGACATACCGGTGTGGCTCTGTATATCGTGCTGGGAGATTACTTTTCCTTCCAGAAGGGGAAACATGTAGAGGTAAGAAACAACGATAAACAGAATGAGAATGATAACATGAAATGAAATATTACCGTTTTTCAATAAATTGCCCATAAAACAGAATTTTTCGGATTGAATCAGACAAAAATAGGGAATTTATTAGCTTTGAGCCTCGATTATGGGAATCATTATTAAACAATCGGTTAGAGGTGCCTTCTGGTCTTATCTGGGTATAGCAGTCGGGTATATCAATGTGGGTATCATTATGCCTCAGTTCTTTGATGCGGCACAAATCGGACTGGTTCAGATTTTTATCGCAGTTTCCCTCATCTTTTCACAATTTGGCACCCTTGGCTTTACCAGTGTCATCAACAGGATGTTCCCCCAATTCCGTCAGCCTGAAAGGTCTCACAACGGTTTTCTTTTTCTTTTGATGACCACGGCGATAGTCGGATTTGCGATCACCGCTACAGGATTCTGGGTGCTTAAACCCTGGATTGTGGAATCCAACATTCAGAAGTCACCCCTGCTGGTCGATTATCTTTATCTCCTGATGCCGCTCGTATTCATGCGCTTATTGTTTAACTTGATCGATAATTATAACAAGGTACTGTACGATGCCGTTACCGGAACCTTCTGGATGGAGTTCATGCACAAACTGGTCAACCTGTTTTTGATTGTAATGTTTGCATTCGGATGGTTAAACTTCAGGCAGTTCTTTTTCGGATATCTGGTTTCGATGAGCATGCCGGTCATACCGCTCATCATTGTGCTTATCAGAAGAAAAGAATTTAATCTGAAACCTGGGATGAATTTTATCGACAAAACCCTGGTCAGGGAGTTGGCGGTGGTAATGACATTCGGATTTTTCAACGGCCTGGCCGGGATATTGCTGACGAATGTTGATAAGGTATTGGTGAACCAGTATCTGTCTCTTGAAGAAGTAGGGATATTCGGAGTCTGTGCCCTGTTTGCAACCCTGATCAAAGTGCCATACAATGCGCTGTCGAAAATAGCCGTGGGCATCATTGCTGAGGCCTGGAGAAGAAACGATATCGGTCATATCCAGGAAATCTACAGGAAATCTGCCCTCAACCAGGCGATAGCCGGAACATTGATTTTTACAGGCATCCTGGTCAATCTGGACAATATCTTTGAGATTCTGCCCCCGGTATATCGAACCGGGAAATGGGTTCTCATCATATACTCGGCCGGAATTCTCTGGGTAACCATTATCGGAATGGCAGGTATCATAACTGAAACCTCAAAGCATTACAGGATTTCAACCTTGTTCCTGCTGCTTTCTGTAGGGGTGCAGTTTATTCTGAGTTTTCTTCTAATACCGGCATACGGTATCACCGGGGCGGCAGTAGCCACATCAGCCACATTTATCCTGAATTATACACTTCAGGCAGGTTTTCAGAGGATTATCTTTGGCATCCGAAGCCTGGACCGCAACATGCTGGTCGTTTTCCTTGCCGGTACCCTGGCATTTCTGGTTGCCAGCCTGCTTCCAAACCTTTCCCTGATACCCGACATAGCCGCACGGAGTATAATTTGTACCTTTGCCTATGGGTTGGTAATCTATTTTTCCGGTATTTCTCCTGAAGCGAATGGGTTAATTAATTCTCTACTAAATAAAATGAAATTGCATGGACGAAAATAAAGAATCAACGGTTAATGTCTCCGGATTTTATGATGAGTTCTCGAAAAAGCAGCTCAGTACCGGAATTAATCTGCGACATTATTATTTGTTTGATCAGTTGGTTAAGGCGGGGTTAAAAAAAGACTCTTCTGTCCTTGAAATTGGTTGCGGTATTGGTACCTTGACCCAGCTCATGGCTAACTATCTGAAAAGAGGGGAGATCCACGCAACAGATATCAGTCCTGAAAGTATTTCAGTTGCCAGGAAACGTTTAGCTGATTTCAAGCGTATTTCACTTGAGGTGTCAGACATGAATGGCTTTAATGCCGGTCGGACATACGACTTTATTATTTTAGCCGATGTAATTGAACACATACCTTTTTCTGAACATACCGAACTTTTCCGCACCATCTCTCTTCATGCACATCCCGGGTCTGTTGTGTTCCTGAATATACCCCATCCAAAAGCTACTGAATATTTTGAACGGACAGATCCATCCAAACTGCAGATTATTGACCAGGCAGTTTATGCGGGTGCACTGATTGCGCCGGCCGAAGCCTGCGGACTCGTTTTGTCATCATACAGATCCTATTCTCTGTTTCAGAAACAGTCGGATTATGTTCTGGTAATTTTCGGTGTTAACCGTGATATCAGCTTCTCGCCGGTTTCCCGCATACGTATTATTTTGAGGAAGTTATGGTTGCGCTTGTCCTATTTAGAGCGGATCATGTTTTAACACATGAGGTCACAAAATTAAATCATTGAACTTCATGAAATCCAACAGCATTCTGTATACATATCCTCATCCGTCGACCTTCATATTGCGGGATATCGAAATTTTAAGCAGTTCATTTAAGGTTACTGCCTATGAGTTTGACGTGAGAAAGAAGTACTTGACTCCATACCGGTTTATCGCCCAGTTTATTTATCTTCTTTTTCACTTACACCGGTTTGATACCCTGATTTGTCATTTTGCCGGTTATGCCTCTTTTCTTCCTGCACTGTTCGGTAAGGTTTTCGGTAAACCTTGTTTTATTATTGTTGCCGGGAATGATGGTTCAAAATTTCCGGATTTTAAATATGGTAATTATAGCCGGAAGTTACTGGGCTATTTTACGGGTACGTCTCTGCAGTTGTGTACACACATTTTGCCTGTTCATGAAAGTCTTGTTTATCAGGAATATGATTATTATGAGGGTGGAAAGCCATCACAGGGGTATGCGTCTTTTTTCCCAAAAGCAGGCAAGGTACCTTACACTCCGGTCTATTACGGATACGATGCCGGCCTTTTTAAACCGGATGAAACGGTTCAGCGAAAGTGCAACAGCTTCATAACGGTCAGCAACCTGGGTGACCCATATGCCCTGAAGCGCAAGGGTTCTGATCTGATTATTGAATTTGCCCGTTTAAGACCGGATTTGCAGTTCACCATTGTTGGCTGGGATGGTGAGAAGAAGATAGAAGTCCCCGGTAATGTTACCCTGCTGCGATTTATGAATGCCGGCGATCTGGTAAAAACCCTGAGTGCGCATGAGTACTATTTCCAGTTATCCATTATGGAGGGATTCCCCAATGCTCTGGCAGAAGCGATGTTATGTGGCTGTATCCCCATTGGGTCAAATGTTTCCGGAATTCCTTTCATTATTGGTGATACGGGTTATATTCTGAAAAAGCGTGATTTGAATGAACTCAATACATTAGTCAGCCATGCCCTGGAAGACAGCAGGCGGGAGGGCCTTCCTGAATTGGCCAGGAGTAGAGTAGAATTAAATTTTACATATTCCGCAAGGTTGGAAATGTTCAAAAAAGTGATCGCTCAGTATCATTGAGGGGTATAATACTTCCGGAGGATAAAACCATCCGTGTTTTTATAATGAGATATTGTTCTTATTTTTGAATTGAATGTGTCAAACAGATAGTACCAGATGTCAAAAATTGTTACCATCGTAGGGGCGAGGCCTCAGTTTATCAAGGCATCGGCATTGAGCCGGGCGCTTCAGGAAGAAGAAATCCCTGAGGTTCTGGTGCATACCGGCCAGCATTTCGACGACAATATGGCGGATATTTTTTTCCGTCAGATGGGGATTCCTGAACCCGCTTATAATCTGGGAATCAACTCGCTCAGCCATGGCGCGATGACCGGCCGGATGATCGAGGAAATTGAAAAGGTACTGCAGATTGAAAGGCCTACAGCCGTTGTGGTTTACGGTGATACCAACTCTACCCTTGCCGGTGCTCTTGCCGCTTCAAAGCTGCATATTCCGGTGGCCCACGTGGAAGCCGGCTTGCGAAGCTTTAATATGAAAATGCCCGAAGAGATCAACCGGATCCTCACCGACCGGATTTCTGATTATCTGTTTTGCCCGACCGAAACGGCCATCACCAACCTGGTAAGGGAAGGATTTGAAAATTTTCCCTCAAAAGTCATTTTCAGCGGCGACGTAATGTATGATGTGGCCTTGTATTACGGCAGCCTTGCCTCTGGCAAAAGTCAGGCCCTGGAGCAGTTCGGCCTGAATCAGCATCCGTTTATTCTGACAACCCTTCACCGGCAGGAGAATACCGATGATCCCCAACGGCTGGCAGAGATTGTGGAAGCCCTTAATATACTTTCAGCAGAATACAGGATTGTACTGCCCTTACATCCCAGGACCCGGAAGATCATTGCCTCCCAAAAACTTTCACTTCGTTTTGAACCGGTTGATCCGGTGGGTTATTTCGACATGGTTGAGCTGCTCAGGAATTGTTCGTTCGTCATTACCGACAGTGGCGGTTTGCAGAAAGAGGCCTATTTCTTTGGAAAATATTGTCTCGTGACCCGCGATGAAACCGAATGGACCGAACTGGTCGACCTGGAATACAACTTTCTGGTCGGGGCCGACAGCCAGAAACTGTTGGCCAAGAGCCGTGAGATCAAATACCTTTTCAGGCCTTTCGATGCCAAACCTTATGGCAACGGCGATGCGGCCAACAAGATTGTGCGCATTTTGAAGGACAGTTATAACCTTTAGTCCCATTTTAATAAGCAGCCTTATGTCAAAGCCATCAATAATTCATATGGTTGACCTGTACGGTCAGTATTTCAGGATCAAGGATGAAATTGATACAGCCATTCAGGATGTCATCCGGTCTTCTGTTTTTATTAAAGGCGGGAAGGTGAATGAATTTGAAGATCATCTCAGCAAGTACCTTGAGGCTGGTGTTATAGCCTGCGGCAATGGTACCGATGCCCTTCAGCTGGCTTTTATGGCGCTGGAACTTCAACCCGGCGACGAGGTGATTACCACGCCGTTCACCTTTGTGGCTACGGCGGAGGTATTGGCACTGCTGGGACTAAAACCGGTTTTTACGGATGTCTGCCCGGATACTTTCAATATGGATGTATCTGCCATCGAAGCTGCTATTACACCCCGGACAAAGGCCATTCTTCCCGTACATCTCTTTGGACAAAGTGCGGATATGGAATCCATTAACGCTATTGCCGAAAAGCACAATCTTTTTATAGTGGAAGATGCGGCCCAGTCGCTGGGAACAGAGTATATTTTCAGAAACGGGGAAAAGAAAAAATCAGGGGCCGTCGGGACCATTGGCTGTACCTCGTTTTTTCCGTCGAAGAACCTGGGGGCTTTTGGTGATGGCGGAGCCTTATTCACTTCTGACGAAGCACTGGCCGCCCGGATCAGGTCTATTGCCAACCATGGTATGAAGGTAAGATACTATTACGACCGGATCGGGGTGAATTCACGGCTCGACAGCATCCAGGCTGCCATTCTGGATGTAAAATTGAAATATCTTGATCAGTATGTGGCATTGCGTCAGGCTGTTGCCTACTGGTACGACACCCGCCTGGCAGGTATTGACGGCCTGCAGTTGCCGGAGAGGGTTTCTTACAGTACGCACTCTTTTCATCAGTATACCATTCGCACCGGGAAACGGGATCAGTTACAGGAATTTCTGAAATCAAAAGGCATTCCTTCTATGGTATATTATCCCAAAGCCATTCACCTTCAGGAAGCATACCGCTACCTGGCTTACCGCGAAGGAGACTTCCCCGTTGCCGAAGCTCTGACCAGGGAGGTGCTCTCACTGCCCATGCATACCGAGATGGATGAGGGGCAGCTGGGGTATATCAGTGATGCTGTCAGAGATTTTTATAATTCTCGCTAAGGGGCAGAGACACAAAGAAAAAATAAGCAAATATTTAATGTTAACCCCTAAAAATAAAACTTAAATGGTAAATGATTACTACGGTAATTATTCCGAAAATCAGTTATCCGGAATAATAGTAAACACATGTTACAATATCCATGTTAATCTGGGACCTGGCCTTTTGGAATCGGTATACGAGGAAATTTTGTATTTTGAACTGGCCGGTCAGGGATTAAAAGTTCAATGACAGCAATCGATTCCTGTATTCTGGAAGGGTATTAAGTTAAAATCCGGATTCAGGTCAGACCTTATTGTAGAGAGTAAGGTAATATTGGAAATTAAATCTGTTGAAACCATTTTGCCGGTTCATCCCAAACAATTATTAACTTATCTCAGACTAACAGGAATGAAGTTAGGTCTTTTGATCAATTTCAATGAAAAGCTGATTAAAGATGGAATCATCAGAGTAGTTAACAATCTCTGAATTTGAAACGGGCATTATTTCGAAGCTTTTTATAGCGGCTTGGCGGCTTCTATGTTGAAAAACAAGCACCTTGCTAAAAATTTTTCTTTTTCCCCATTTTTCTCTTTCGTAAGCATCTTTTAAGTCAAAACAGGGTTCTGTCAAGGGCGGCGACTGCAAGGAGCCGTTTATATAC
>JAUWAB010000076.1 GCA_030602265.1 Prolixibacteraceae bacterium
CCTGGAACGAGGCCCTGAATGCCTATATTTTCTCTACATCCAGCGGATTTTTTGTATCGGACGAGCACCTGAAAGATCCCCTGGTACCGACACCATCGCAACCTCCGGTTAGTGTTATGGGACTGAACGTATTTGAACCCATGGGCAATACCACCTATCTGGTAGGATCATTCACCGGGATGTTTGTCTGGAACCTGCACAACAATGGGATACATGATTTCATATCAGGGAAACCGGTAACCGGACCAGTATCGGCAGGGCGACCCATTGGAGCCAACATGGTAGCCGGCTGGGTCACCACCCCTGAAGGCAGGGCGTGGTGGTTCGATTACAACAGTGGCGCCACTGCACTCAATTCCCGGTTCCCTTTTCCGGAGATGACTGAAGAAATGGTCAGAAAAACCCCTACCTCCTGGTGGAACGCTGCCCTTGAAATCCACACCGGTAGAATTTTTGAACATTTGATTGGACCTTTCTATATACTTATTGTGCCTCTGGCAGGCTTATGTCTGATTATTGTGCTGGTCAGTGGTTTTTTCATCTGGTGGATGGCCTATAGAAAAATAAAATTACCATAGATCCGGCCTTACTGTTTTATTTCAGACCATTTTGTATTATTATTGCAGAATGATCCTATCCAGCTTGAACATCGGAATATGTTGCTGTTGTGGCGGGAAATTGCTACAACCGGGAGGATTATGCATTTTTTAGCAGACTAATAAAAAATAATATAGTCAGGCCTTCCGTAATGGAAGGCCTTTTTTTATTTTTAACAAAAAAAAGATTGAGATGAAGTACAACAACATGCTGGAAACCATTGGCAACACGCCACATGTAAGAATTAACCATTTGTTTCCCGGAGGCTATACCGTTTACGCGAAGCTTGAACGGTTTAATCCGGGAGGCAGCATTAAAGACAGGATCGCCCTTTCGATGATAGAAGACGCTGAGCAAAAGGGTCTGATCGGTCCGGGGAGTACCATTATTGAGCCCACCTCGGGGAATACCGGAATTGGTCTGGGCATAGTGGCCGCGGTCAAAGGTTACCGGTTAATCCTGACTATGCCTGAATCGATGTCGGTAGAACGGCGGCGCATTCTCTCCGCATATGGCGCAGAGCTGGTACTTACTCCAAGGGAACTGGGCATGAAAGGTTCAATTGCCAGAGCCAGGGAGCTGGCTTCAGAAATTCCAGGTTCCTGGATACCAATGCAGTTCGACAACCGGGCAAACGTAGACGCTCATGTGAAATATACCGCCAGGGAAATATTAAATGATTTTCCGGAGGGATTTGATTATCTCATCACCGGGGTAGGCACAGGTGGCCATATCACAGGCGTATCCAAGGTCCTTAAAGCACAATTTCCTGATATAAAAGTATTTGCAGTTGAACCAAAACTTTCACCGGTAATCAGCGGCGGAGCGCCTGGGCCCCACCCCATCCAGGGAATTGGGGCCGGATTTATTCCGTCAAACCTTGACACCTCCCTGCTGGACGGCACCATTCAGGTCGAAAAGGAGGAAGCCTACACTTATGCTCAGAGAGCAGCAAAAGAGGAAGGTTTGTTTATAGGCATCTCATCTGGTGCTTCGCTGGCAGCCATTGCAAAGAAGCTTCCCGAAATCCCAATAGGTTCAAGAATCCTTACATTCAATTACGATACCGGCGAACGATACCTTTCCATTGACGGGCTGTTCTGAAACAGTCCGTGCCCGGCCGGGATCAGCGTTGTTTCCGGCAGCTTACCACCAGGGGAAGATGTTCGCCTCCGAATGGGATGCTGTTGAATCCACCATAAAGAACGATTTCTTTAAGGCCGGCGACATCCATCAGCAAAGTCAGGTCACTGCTGCCAATGCCCAATAGTTCCGTCTGGTTTTCAATCACTTCTCCTGTTTTTCTCAGGGTAAGCCTCGTATTGAAAAGGATCTCCCTGGTTCCCTCTTCATAGGTATAGGTGCGTTCAAACCGGATATGTTCCGTTTCGATAAGCGGCAATTTCGCGGGTTTTTCCCTGAAAATGTGGTCATAATTCAGGATCTGAAGTCCAAAAACACCGCCTGGCTTAAGGACGGTTAGTACACCGCTGAAGAAATCGCGCATCTGCATCGGGTTCATCAGGTGCACCAGGGTGTTACCGAAACACACTACCGCATCAAATTTTGCCCGCCCGAAAAGACGGGCAATGTGCAGCATATTCGCCCACTGATAGGTCACCCTTTCGTGCGGCCGGTCAGCCTTAGCCTTGGCCAGCAGGCTTTTGTTCAGATCGATTGCAACTACCGTGGCACCCTTCTCTGCCAGATGATACGCCAGTTCTCCGGAGGCACAACCGACGTCAAGGATGGTCCTGCCGCCAAGATCCCCGGCTTCCTTTTCCAGAAAGGCAATCTGTGCCGGGTTAAATGGAAAGATTTCACTGTAATATTCCGCAATGGAGGAATAAAACTTGTCCTGAAGATTGTCGGTGATAATCATGGTTATTCTTGTTTTTCAATTCTTATTCGGGCATCTACTGCAAAGATATCATTTCCCTGGCCAATCAACGGATTGATGTCCAGTTCTTTTATTTCAGTGGCAAAGCGGAGCAGACTGGAGAGCCTGACCATAATTTCGGCAAAATAGCGGATATTGACCCCTCTTTTACCCCGGTAGCCCTGCAAAATCCGGTAGGATTTCAGGTTCCGGATCATGGACATGGCCTCGTCCATGGTTAGCGGCGCCAATCCAGAGGTCACGTCTTTCATGACTTCTACATAAATCCCTCCCAATCCGCATAGAATGACATGTCCAAATTTAGGTTCATACTTTGCCCCGATGAACAGCTCAGTCCCAAATGCCATCTGGGCGATCAGGACCCCGGTAGCCTCCTCAATTTTCATCAGGTGGGCAAATTCCTTCCGGACACTCTCTTCGTTCCTCACATTCAACACAACCCCGCCGACATCCGTTTTATGGACAGGGCCAACAACCTTCATGACGACCGGGAAGCCGATCTCCCGGGCAGCGTTAAGGGCTTCACTCTCACTGCTGACCACCATTTCCCTGACCACCGGTATTCCGGCAGCACCAAACAGCCTGTGAATTACTTCAGGAGGCTGAAATCCCATATCCGCATGGTCTATGATCCTGCGGATCATGGGAATATCCACCCCCTCCAGAAATATCTTCTCCTCAGAAGGATACGGAGTATTGATCACTTTTGTCAAGGCCCTGCCCAAAAGCACTTCATCAGGGAAGTTTACATTTCCTCCTGAAAGGAACATCGAAACATCTTCCCTTACCTCAATCAGTGACGGCAATATTGGATAAATTGGTTTTTTGCATTCATGCATTTTCCGGTCAATTAGCTGAAATACCTCCCTTACCGGGAAGAGGCCCGAACTTCCGTAGATTACCGCCATCCCATCGACATCCAAATCATGTTCGCAGGCATCGATGATCGCTCCTAATTGTTCGGCTGTCCCGGTAGCCAGAAAATCAATCGGATTCTCTACGGAAGAACCGGGGAACAGCATATCCTTCAACCTCTGCTTTGCCGGGGAATCCGGGATTTCCGGAATCGACAATCCGCCATCTTCGAGGGCATCTGTCAGCATGACCCCCGGGCCACCGGCATGGGTGATAATGGCAATTTTCCGGCTTTTTAATTCTTTACAAAGGAATACATTGGCAACGGTCACCAGTTCCTCTCTTCCATAGCACCGGACAATGCCTGCTTTTCTGAAAAGCGCCTCCACCGCAGCATCTGAACTGACCATTGCACCGGTATGTGACTGGGCTGCCCGGCTGCCAGCAGATGAACTTCCCGCCTTTATCGCTGCAATCCTACAACCTTTGCGGATCAGGGATGTAGCATGGTGCAGCAGTTTATCCGGGTTCCGGATGGTTTCGAGATACAGCAGTTTAACTTTCGGGCTGGTCTCTGGATCATAGGTCTCATCCAGCCAGGCAACAATATCCTCGACAGCGGTCTGCGCGCTGTTGCCCACCGACCAGATACTGGAGAACCTGAGCCCTTTTGGAATTCCCGACTCCATAATAAAAACCGCAGTAGCCCCGGATCCGGAGATAAAATCACAACCCTGAGACCAGAGCCTGGGAACCGGGGAAGTGAACACACTCGCATGCTCCGGAGTGATTATGCCGATACAGTTGGGACCAATCAAGGTGCCTCCCACTGAATCAATGATCTTAACAATCTCTTCTTCCAACCGCTTGCCCTCCTGGTCAGTTTCACCAAAACCGGCACTTACTATGACAAATCCCCGGGTTCCCTTTTGGGTAGCCAAAATTTCCACAACCTCCGGACAAAAGCGGGCGGGTATGGCCAGTACCGCCATGTCCACTTCGGGAAGCTCATCTGCCGATCCGTACGATCTGATTCCCTGAACCTCTGTTTCTTTCGGATTTACTACATACAACTGCCCTTTGAAGCTGTTGTCAATCAGGTTCTTGAGCAACTTCCCCCCTGGTTTCGTTATCTGGTTTGAACCTCCGACAACCACAATGCTTTGCGGACGGAGCAGCTTTTCATGAATCATTCCTTCACAATTAATTTTATTCAAAATTAAAGAAATGCTGGTTAACGGTTGATGATATTTTTCATTCCCCGTAAATATATTTTGTACTTGTTTCAACGGGAATATGTAGTTTTGAAACAAATCTCTGCAATGGACAGACCAGAAATACAGAAAATTGTCGTTTACCTTGAGCCCGATGGTTCAGACATCCATCTAACTGCTGCAGCCACTCGACTTGCCAGTGCCTTCCGGAAAGATCTGATGCTTCTATCGCTCATACCCGACAGCATTGGTCTTAAGGAAGCTGAATCGAAGCTGCAGCACCATGCCGACAAGATCATGTTCGCAAAACCTGGTCTTTCCGTTACAGCGAAGGCCATGCCCCATCCGGGCAGAAAACTCTCCATAATACTGGCAGATGAGTTGGAGACCATCATTTTCGTCGCCGGTTCACGACGGTTTAAGGAGCTGTCCGCCACCCTGAGGAGCAGTCCTATACCTTTTCTTTTTGTCAACGAAGATCAGCCCTGCACCTCAGATTTCAAAAAGACAGTGATTCCCGTTGATATGCGGAGTCAAAACAAAGATTCGCTGCTCTGGTCGGTATTTTTTGGCAGAAACAACCGTTCAGAGGTCATCGCCATCGGCGCCAATGACCGGTCTTCCGAAAGCCGAAAGCAAATCGCGAACCATCTGAATTCCCTGAAAAAACTACTAATAAAATCAGCGGTCCCCCATAAAATATATCGTGGCAGCCGGGGAAGCTTTTCCATTCAGCAGGAAGCACTCGAAACCGCCGGGAAATTGGGCGCAGATCTGATGATCCTTCTTGGAAGTTCTTATATTACCTGGCTGGACAGGCTGATCGGGTTACCTGAAGAAAAGATTATCCGGAGAGCCGGAATGCTTCCGGTCCTTATCGTCAATCCACGCCGGGAAACCTATCTTGTATGTGACTGACTCCGGAAATTAAATTTTGTAGTACCTTAGGATTGATGTTTTAAGTACTGGGAAACCTCTTCTTTTGAAGGCAGGAAGGCTCATAAAATATGAAAAACCAGAGCGATTTGAAATGAACCATAAGAAAAACTAAAACAATTTACACAGATGATAGCCTAACCACCAAAGAGTTCTGATTTTAAAGGTAAAGTGACAAGTGGACATGAATAAAAACGATGGCAGCTCAGCATACATTGGATGGATTGAAAGGCCCACTTCGGAAGCCCGGCAAGGGCCCCGCAGGGATCGCATATGGGTAGTAACGCATGCGTATCACAAAAAAAGACCCCGGAGGGGGCAAATATGGGTATCAATGCATGCGCCTCACCAAAGAAGATCCCGGAGGGATCGCATATCCGCAACAATGCAATGCGTCGAACAAAAGAAGACGCCGGGGTCATCTGTTCCTCCCACACCACTTTTGCTACCCACATACAATCCCTCCGGGATTGAACTTACAACAGTAACGTATTGTAAACATATAACTTAGATAAAATATATTCTAATGAAGATTAAAGGAATACTGATCACATTTCTGACTCTGACAACCCTTCTTGCACAGTCCCAGAAGCCGGGTCTTCGGATTACTCTGGAAGGCATTGGCGACAACAGGGAGTTTTCCGGAGGGAATGCGTACTCCCAGACTATTCTGGGAACCAGAGGATCATTCGAAGCCAGCTTGAATATGGAGGGGCACCAGCTGGTAGCCGGGCTCAGCCATTTGTATGAATTCGGGAGCAGACCCGGTTACCATAAGCCTGCCATGATACTGTACTATCAGTATGAAGATCCGGACAAATCTTTCCACTTCGGCAGCTTTCCCCGGAAAAACCTGCTCAGCTTTCCACTGGCTTTAATGGCCGACACCATCGGATATTACCGGCCCAACATTGAAGGGATGAGAGGTGAAATCACGTGGGGGTCCGGACATCAGAATATGTTTGTAGACTGGACCGGCAGGCAGACTGACATAGTACGTGAGTCCTTCACTGCCGCAACTTCCGGGGAAATTTCATTAGCCGGCTTCTACTTAAGAAACTATGCTTTACTGAACCATCTTGCCCACAGCAGTCCGAGAGGAGCAGGAGAACATGTCAACGACAATCTGGCATACAACATCCTCGCAGGCTGGAGATCCGGTGCGGAGGAAGGCCTGAATGGATACCTGAATGCAGGGATCCTCGGTTCGGTTTACAGGGAACGGTCGGTTACGGATGGATTTGATCATGCAGTGAGTCTCCTTGCCGAAGGTTACCTGAGGCACCGTAATTTTGCCCTGAGAAACATCCTTCATTCAGGAGATAGTCACACCATCCTGACCGGCGATCCCTTTTATCGTCTCAGGAGTTACAACCGTACCGATGTGATCTGGCATTTTATCAATCACCGGAAAATTAGTGGCAGATTCAACCTGTCATTCCACCTTTCTGAGTGGCAAGAGACCTATCATTCGCAACAGATTTCCATTGTTTACAGACTGCCCTGAAAATTAACGGATGATCTCCATCTCCCCGAGCAGGTAACCGGCACCGGCAAATCTGTCAATGATAAACAGCGCGTACCGCATATCAAGTGCAATATTTCGGCACTGTTCCGGATCGTACATGATATCGCTCATGGTACCCTCCCAGCACCGGTCAAAGTTGATCCCTATCAGGTGACCTTCAGAATTAATCACCGGGCTTCCTGAATTTCCTCCGGTAGTATGATTGGATGCAATAAAACAAACAGGCATTTTACCCTCCCTGGCATATTCGCCATAATCCCTGTCGCGGTATAATTGCCTTAATCTTTCAGGAACGTCATAATCATAGATTTCCGGATTATCCTTTTCCATAATTCCTTCAAGTGTGGTATAGTGCTTATACTTCACTCCGTCGCGCGGTTCGTAGCCTTCCACCCTGCCATAAGAAACCCTGAGTGTGGAGTTGGCATCGGGGTAAAACGACTTGCCATCCATCATCCTCATGATACCGGCCATGTATGGTTTCATGGCGGACTCCAGATCCGACTCAATCCTGTTAACCAAAGGACCGACCTGTACATCATAATGGTTCCGCAGTGCCCTGAACAACTGAAAAACAGGATCATTCTCCATAGTTTTAAACTTCTTTACTGAATTGGATGTAACCAGTTCATTTAATCTATCCTGATTGATCAGTATGGATTTCCTGTAAAAATTCCGGATAAGATTATCACCGGGATATTTTTTCAAAACCTGGTGTAAATTATCCGGCAAATGGCCTGAAGGGAGGTCACTAACTAAAACCGGCAGCAAACGGGCAAACATCTCTTCATCCAGTGGCTGATGAAAATCCTTAAAGAAATTATCAACAAGCCTTTGAAGGGACATTGCCGCCGATTCAGAAATTTCATCTTGCCGTTCCACCTGATTCAGGAATATATTAAAATAGTTGGCCATTGTAAAAATCTCAATACCGCTCCATACGATCTCGGAATAATAGTCAGATGCCTTGGCCAGTGGGGCATAGTCACGATATTGAGTCTCGAAAAGATTGAAAAGGGAAGAATACGCTGAGTCCCAGGTACCATTATCCATTGCCCAGTCACGAAACCGGCTTTCAAATTCTCTTTTGCTTTCAACAGCATTCAGGCGCTCCAGACCAAGGATTTCTCCCTGCCATTTTTTCCATGAATTCGAAACACCTGCATTTTTGGATGCATACTGAATGCGGACTTTGGCATCCCTGCCCATATGACTGTTCATGATATCCAGTTTGGTATCCCTGATGGCGATACGATCGGGATTCCGTTGGCTTAATATCAGGTCTACTGCCTGAGAAGGCAGGTACTGGGTAGTTCGCCCGGGATATCCGAACACCATGGTAAAGTCCCCAGGCTCGGCTCCTTTCAATGAAATCGGGAAGAACTTCCGGGGTTTGAACGGAACATTTTCCTTTGAATAGGCGGCTGGTTCATTATCTTTTCCTGCGTATATCCTGAAAAGGGCAAAATCACCGGTATGCCTGGGCCACATCCAGTTATCGGTGTCACCGCCAAATTTTCCGATGGCCGACGGAGGGGCCCCCACAAGTCGGACATCCGTATAAACCTTATAAACATGAAGAAAATATTGGTTGCCATAAAAAAATGGCCTTACGGTTGCCCTGAACTTTCCGTTCTCCTGGGCTTCCCTCTCGATGGCGGTTATATTCCTGTTCCGCTTAGCTTCTGCCTCTTCGGGGCTGATTCCGGAAGTACCCTCCAACACCCTGGTGGTCACATCTTCCATTCTTTCCAGAAAACTGACACTCAATCCCTGGTTTGGCAACTCTCCGGCACGGTTTTTTGCCCAGAATCCGTGTGTCAGATAATCATTCTCCACCGAACTGTGCATTTGAATCTGCCGGTAACCGCAGTGGTGGTTGGTAATCAGCAGACCATCACCTGAAATCAACTCTCCGGTGCATCCGCCTCCAAACAGCACCACTGCATCTTTCATGGAAGCATTGTTCACATCATAGATATCTTCAGCGCTTAACCTGAATCCCATCTGTTGCATTTCCTCCAGATTATACTTCCCTAACAGGATGGGTACCCACATACCTTCGCGGGCAACAAGTCCGTTCAGGAATGTCACCAATAATACTGCAACCAGTAAAATTCTCTTCATTAACATACTTTTTTTTGATCTTTAGTAATATAAATCCCAAATATAGAATTTTCAGGTTAAATGGCATGTCGATTAGAGGCAATGGTCGGGAAGTTAATAAAAAACCCCGGTGAACTACCGGGGTCTGGTCAATAGATCCTTTGTATATTATTTGAAAATATCCTCCTCTTTCTGGTAGCCTTCCGATACGACGGTCAGTTTCAGGTTTTGTTTATTAACAACCACTCCGTTGAACAAAATAGACGGAACAAGCATTTCGCCGTTGCTTGTGGTCTGGAAAGTCCTTTCGCAGGGAAGTCCCTGCCCCAGTCTCATAGCAATATCTGCTGCAGCTGAAGCCATTTTCTGTATGGGTTTGTATACGGTAAGCGTCTGGGTTCCTTTTACTATTTCCTGAAGATTGGGCAAATCGGCATCCATGCCTGCAACCAGTACCTTACCTGCCATACCGGATTCCTCGAGTGCCCTTATTGCCCCCAATGCGATGGCATCATTACCTGCAATCACCGCATCTATCTGGTTCTTTCCGTTTTTCAGAAACGCCGACACAATTGAATAGCCCTCATTTTCTTCCCACGACTCGGTGAAAGTATTCAGAATAATCTTTATATCCCCTTTTTCAATCAGCGGAGAAAGTTCGTTCATCTGACCAAGGTAGAGGAACTGGCTGTTATGGTCTTTCCGCGCACCCCCGATAAGCATATAATTGCCATCGGGTTTTATGGTCGTCAGATATCTCGCCTGCAGGCTTCCGATTTCAACATTATCTGTTGAAACATAATAATCGAGCTTGCAATTGAGAATCAGTCGGTCATATGAAATAACCGGGACATTCATTTTATTCGACTCTTCAACTATTTTAGCAGCAGCAGACTGGTCAACCGGCACAACAACCAGCACATTGACCCCTTCCGCAAGAAGCTTTTGTGCCTGTTTTAGCTGGGTATCAGCATTGTTTCCTGCTTCCATAACCGTAACAATTCCTCCGAGTTCCTTTACTTTTTCAACAAAGAAATCACGGTCGCTTTCCCAACGCTCTTTATCCAGGGCATGCAGTAAAAGACCAACTTTAACGCTCTCGTCTTTCTGACAGGCTGAAAGCAATAGGGCGAAAAGAAAGAGGGTGAAAATTCTGACCATATACTTCATAACATAAGCAGTTTAGATTATACTTACTTATTTACGAAAATCATGACCAAGAAGTTTAACTCAGGCATGATTAATTATCAGTCTATCAGTATTTTTTTTTTAATAATTATGATCAAAGTTGCGAATCTCCTCATATAGTTGGTGAACCGGCAGCCCAACCACATTAAAATATGATCCATTTATCCCAGTAATCGCCGCAAGACCAATCCATTCCTGAATGCCGTATGCACCAGCTTTGTCAAAGGGCCCATCGGTTTCGATATAATGATCTATTTCGTCCTGTGACAATACCCTGAAATCCACATCAGTAATCACAAAAAAAGATTTCTGTTTTCTGCAAGTGGTCAGACACACCCCTGTAACAACCTGATGGGTCTTGCCGCTCAGCTTACCCAAAATCTCTCTGGCGTGTGCCGCATCCCCCGGTTTGCCAAGCACTTCGCCATTCAACCAGACAATGGTATCGGCAGTTATCAGCATTTCACCCTCTTTCAGTCGCGGAAGAAGGGCGGATGCTTTTTCGCCCGCTATATAAACCGGTATTTCCGACATTGAGAGTGAGGCTGGATAGGTCTCATCCGTTTCAGTTGTACGGACGGAAAAAGGCAGGCCGAGATCCCTGAGCAGCTGCTGTCGCCTTGGAGATTGCGATCCAAGGATAAATGAATAATCAGGATACCATATCATCAGAACGCCTGTTTGGGTGATACGCCATGATTAAACCATTTACCTTGTGCTCGGAGTACCTGTTCAATGATGTCCCTCACGCACCCTTCTCCCCCCTTTCGGTCAGAGACATACCGTGAAATCAGCTTAATCTCCGGGACAGCATCGGCCGGGCAAGTGGCAACACCGGCCTTCAGCATGATGTTATAGTCCACAATGTCATCCCCCATAAACAGAATCTCTTCCGGTCGTATTCCGGTTCGGAAGACAAAGTCATCCAGACAGGCTACCTTATCCCTGACATTTTCATAATACCATTCAACGCCAAGCTTTTCATGGCGCAGCCGGACACTCTTCAGAGCGCCACCGGTGATCACCCCGACCACCAGGCCCGCTTCAATGGCTATCCGGATGGCAAATCCATCCTTTACATTTGCAGTCCTCATGGGATCACCATTTTCATCGAGGGGAGAGGTATCCTTGGATAAAACTCCGTCAACATCCAAAAGCAATGCCCGGATATTCTTCAAATCATCCTTGAAAAATGACATAATTTTATTTTTGATGTAATTTATAAATATGTTCTGAAATCACAGCATACAGATTCCGGATTTCCGGTAAATTATCAAGTACCTCCAAATGGGCATTGATGATATTGTGGTCGTACCTTACGGCAGGTCCGGTTTGCGCATCGAAAGGATCCATAACCCGGATCTTGTCGGCGGTCTCCATAATCAGCGGTACGAGATGTTCAAACTCCAGACCACTGTTCTTAAGCAGGTCTGCGGCCACGTTATACAGGTAATTAACAAAATTACAGGAAAAAACTGCTGCAATGTGAAGCTTCCTGCGCCCGACACTGTCGGCAAGGAATACCTTACCAGATAAAGTCCCTGCGATACTCAAGATCTGGTCCTCCGTCTCCCGTGATGAACCTTCGACAAAGATGGGGATCCGGTTGAAATCTATCGGCCGGTCCCGTGAAAAAGTCTGCAAGGGGTATAGAACACCATGGCGCGGGGAAAAGTCATTCAGAAGAGATATGGGCAGACTTCCCGAACAAAGAATGATCATTTTGTCACAAAGATTCAATTGGGAAAGAACCTCAGTCACGGCTGAATCCTTCAGTGCCACTACATATATATCGGCATCCGTGTCTATCTCCGGTACGCTACAGGTCCATGAGGATCCTGTACGCATCGCCAGGGATTCTGCCGATGCGACTGTCCTGCTGTAAACCTGCCTGATTCCGAATCCGGCTCCTGCCAGTGCCGGGGCCAGATGGGTGGCAAGGTTTCCGGCACCTATAAAGACAAATGAAAAGCTCATTACTTCATATTTTCTTCAAAAGTAATGAGCTTTGCGAATATTCAGATAAGAACCTGATTAAACCCTGGTCTTTTTAAAGCGCTCCTCTACTGCGTTCCAGTTGACAAGGTTCCAGAAATTATCCACATAGTCACCGCGAAGGTTCTGATATTTCAAATAGTAGGCGTGTTCCCAGACATCAAGACCAAGAACAGGTGTTCCCTTCTTTTCTGCAACATCCATAAGAGGATTGTCCTGATTAGGAGTTGAGGATACAAAAAGTTTTCCGTTACTGTCGACCGACAACCAGGCCCATCCGCTGCCAAACTGTGATCTTGCAGCAGAACCAAACAGTTTTTTGAACTCATCAAACGAACCAAGGTCTTGCTCAATGGCAGACTTGAATGCGGGTGAAATTTCATTTTTCTCAGGGGTCATTATCTCCCAGAATAGGGAATGATTGTAGTAACCGCCTCCATTGTTCCGAACTGACTCGGGATAACTGCTCATCCTGCTGAATATCTCAGGCATTGGAGTAGTCAGCATATCCGTTCCCTCTGCAGCTTTCAAGAAATTATCAAAATACGCTTTATGGTGACGGGAATAGTGGATTTCCATGGTCATCGCATCAATGTATGGTTCCAGGGCATCATAAGAATACCCGAGTTCAGGAAAGAAATGTCCCTGAAAAACTTTTGTTTCTGAAGCACATGAACTGATGGCTCCAACAAATGGGGTAGCCACGGCAAATGTCCCTACGGCAGCTATAAATTTCCTTCTATTCATATCTTTTTATCTATTTATTTTTCCTATCGAAACAACAAACCAGATAAATTGTTCAACGCTCAGCTAATCAGGATGCTTCATATAATCAGCAGAATTCCAGAGAAAAAAGGAATAAAAGAAGGAAAAAAAGGTCAGTCCCATGTGGGATTCAAGATTTGAGTCGCCAAAGTTGGCAAAACCCATAAAGACGAGAAAAAAGACAAATATCAGATTGCGCTGGTTATTTGTGCGGAACACAGGAATCAGAACAGCGGTAAGAATATACAGGAATCCTGCTATACCAAATTTTACCAGATAGTTCAGATACTGGTTGTGGGACGATGCCCGCAAATCCTCTCTCAGGGAAGAATTCATTTCTGCATAAGCTTCATTATACTTTATTCTCCAGTTTCCGGTACCGATTCCGAACAGAGGCTTTTTTCCGATCAGCAGCAGGGAGGCTTTGATATATTCGATTCTCTGGGCAAGCGATTTATTGTTGGGATTACCTGTCCGGAAATAGTTATCAAGCTCCCAAACGGTTTCATAGATTCTCGGGTAAACACTAATCAGGTGGTCATGGAACTTATAATTGGTAACTCCGTTCCTGATCCGGTTAATATCCTCGTCAGAAAGTCTGGAGATGGCGGCGCTGTCCTTACGGTAACCCATGCTTGCCAAATACCTGATAAGCGTTATACTAAGGGGATAATCGCCCAGTAAATCATCGTACAGTATATCACTTCGTTTATTCCATTCCTGCCTTAATTCATCGTGACAGATATATACATAAACCAGGTGACCGTTTTCTCTTGCGCCGACTTCAAAGTCATGCAAATATTTGTTTCCTGAAGGGGTAAAATGCTCAACGGTTTCTGGCGTAAGATTCTCAAAATGGTAAAAATCGCGAACAACCTGATAAACAAATACAACAGGGATTGCAATAAATACAAAAAGGAGAAGAAGCAAGGCAACCCGTTTACCGGTCTGTTTCAGGCTGAACAGTCCGTATATAAATGCGACCGACACAGTTGCAAAGAATGTAATCAAGCCCAACAGAGACTGGAGGATAAACAAAAAGGAGATAAGCCAGACCAATAAAACGGCCATAATGCGCCGTACTTTGGTAGTATACCATTCATTTTTACTGAACAGAAACCAGGCCAGGATGATGATGGAAAGTCCCACCTGAAAAGAGAACCTGATATTGGAAATGATTCCCAGCAGTCTTAATTCATGTGAACCCGGAAACCGGGCGAGAACAAACCTGACGGTAAAGAGCAGGCTGGCGGCAAAAACCGAAATAATAAAAATCCACAATACCTGTCTTATTCTTTTTTCGTTAAGGGTTGGTGATAAATAAAAAGCGAGAGGAACAACCAACCAGAAAATAACTTTTTTCAGTTCATATACAGCTAATGCAAGATCTTTGGAAAATAACATCCCGACGAGATAAACGCCGAAAATGGAAAGTATAAAAAGAAGGTCGGTAGCATTTCGTTCCTTTCTGTCGGGGTGTTTCCAAGATCGGAGTATAATAGTCTGAAGCAGCAGAACTCCGATAAAAATGCTCAGGAGTGCTTCAGAAAATGGAAAAACGGCGGCAATGGCACAAAGCGTGACAAAGAAAAAGTTTTCCCGCCGGTGATTCATACTGAGAAAATTCATATACAGGTTGCTGTCAAGTCTGATGATGAACGTATAAAAAGAGAATTAATTATATAAAAAGCGAATAATGTTTACACCGGAAATAAAACAAGAAACCCTGGCTCACTAAAGAACCAGGGTTTGAATAAGGAGGCGACGTCCTACTCTCCCACCGTAGCAGTACCATCGGCGCAGGCGGGCTTAACTTCTCTGTTCGGAATGGGAAGAGGTGGTGCCCCGCCGCTA
>JAUWAB010000004.1 GCA_030602265.1 Prolixibacteraceae bacterium
TTTACCGTTTACCATTTTTAATCCCCCGTCACGCTGCGCGTGCCACCCCCTTTTTCTAAGGGGGACGAGCTTCGATCAACGTTTTTCCGGTCTCCGGTTTCCGGTCTCCTGTCTCCGGTCCCCGTTTACTGTTCACCGTTCACACCGGCCAGGGCGACCGCGAGGGTCGCCCCTACGCCGTATTTCATTGCCAGGTCCGGTCTCCGGTCTCCGGTCTCCGTGGGCAGTGACCATAATACTGCGCCAACGATGCCAGCGACAGACTCTTTGCTCTTTGCTCTTCGCTCTTTGCCTTCCGGTCTCCGGGCATTCTAATCTTCACAAAACTTATTCTTCAGGAAATTTGTTCCATTACCAAGAAATCGCTTATCCTATGCAAGAAAAGTTACATACCAACGCCCTCATCCATGAGTCGTCGCCTTATCTCCTGCAACATGCCCGCAATCCGGTCGACTGGCACCCGTGGGGGACTGTTGCATTGGAGAAGGCGGTCAGGGAAGACAAGCTGCTGCTGGTCAGTATTGGCTACGCAGCCTGTCACTGGTGCCACGTTATGGAAAAGGAATCCTTTGAGGATGAAGAGGTGGCGCAGGTAATGAATGAACACTTCATCTGCGTGAAAGTAGACCGCGAGGAGCGTCCCGATGTGGACCACTACTTCATGACAGCCGTTCATCTCACCGGAGCCCAGGGTGGCTGGCCACTCAATGTGGTGGCCCTCCCTGATGGCAAGCCGCTCTGGGGCGGTACTTATTTCCCGAAGGAAAACTGGATCTATGCCCTGCGTGAGCTGAACCGCCTTTATCGGGAACAAAGGGATGACACGGTAAGACATGCCGGCAACCTGGCCGACGGCATCCGGCAGGTATCCCTGAAAGTAGACCGCGGTGCGGAAGCACCCGCTACGCCTGAACGGATCCGTCAGGCGGTTGAAAAATGGAAAAACCATTTTGACCTGAAACACGGAGGCCGCCGGGGGCAACCGAAATTTCCCATGCCCGGCAACCTGGAGTTCCTGCTCCATTATGCCCATACCTCCGGCGATCGGGAGGTAATGGATTTCGTGATGCTTACCCTCCGGAAGATGGCCATGGGCGGCATTTACGATCAGATTGGCGGCGGTTTTGCCCGCTATTCCGTGGATGAAATCTGGAAAGTCCCGCACTTCGAAAAAATGCTCTATGACAATGCCCAGATGCTGTCGGTCTACGCCCGGGCATGGCAGGTTTCACGAGAGCCCGTCTTCGATCAGGTAGTACGGGAGACAGCCGGGTGGCTCGAACGGGAAATGTCCCATCCGGAGGGGGCCTTTTACTCCTCCCTGGATGCCGACAGCGAAGGCGTGGAAGGAAAATACTACACCTGGACCGCTGTAGAACTGCAAGAGGTCTTAGGGACAGAATATCCTGAGTTTGCTGAATATTTCAGCATCAACCGTCTGGGCTACTGGGAAGATGACCGGTATATCCTGCTGCGCACCGACAGCGATGCGGAGTTTGCCGCCCGGACAGGCAATCAGGAAACCGAACTTGCCGTCAGGGTGAAACGCTGGAAATCGCGGCTCATGGAGGTTCGGGAGAAACGGGTCAGGCCCGGACTTGACGACAAAACCCTGACCTCCTGGAATGCCCTGATGATCCAGGGCCTTTGTGATGCAGCCAAAGCCACCGGCGAAGCCCGATACAGGGAAATGGCCCGTAAGAATGGCGAATTTCTCAGGAATAACCTGATGACACCCGACGGAAGCCTCTTTCACAACTGGAAAAACGGCAAACCTTCGGTCGAGGGGTTTCTGGAAGATTATGCCCTGCTCACCCAGGCCTTTATCTCCCTCTTCGAGATCACCGGAGAAGAGTCATGGATCAAAACTGCACACAGGCTGGTCCTCCATGCCCTGGAACATTTCTTCGACCCGGAAAACAACCTCTTTTATTTCAGCAGAAAGGACCACGTCGGCATCACCGGCAACCACTACCAGACCGAAGACAATGTAATCGCATCCTCCAATTCGGTAATGGCCCTCAACCTGCTGAAATTAAGCCGGATATTCTCCCAGCCGGAATGGGAACGGTTTGCACGCAAAATGGCCCGTAATATCACTGCCAGCTTTGTTTCCTATCCTTATGCCTTCGCCAACTGGGGCAGGCTGTTGCTGATGCTTACCGGTAACATCAGGGAGGTGGCGGTTTCCGGGGAAAATGCACTGCAGGTAATCTCCGGAATTCAGCAGCATTACCTGCCGGATGTAATATTTGCGGCCTCCACCGGCAACAGCAACCTGCCTCTTTTGAAAAACCGGCATGTAACCGGGAAAACCCTGGCTTATGTGTGTTCCAACGGCAGTTGCCGCTTGCCTGTGGAAACCGCATCGGAAGCCCTCCAACTGCTGGGCCAGCCTTAAAAAACATGCAAAAAACAGGGAGTCCCGGATTACCCCGGACCCCCTGCATGTCCATTAAGTGTACAATATTCCGGTTATTTTAACTGGAATCTGAAATTATCAAAACTGAACCTGGTAAAATCGAGTGCTGCAGCCGGCTGGCAAATAAAGCCCCAGTCGCCGGTCGGGCCAATGGCACCGGTTAGTTTCAGGTCGTTCGCCACATCAAAGGTAACCGTTATCCAGCTTCCGTTGGTCGACCAGGTGCCGTCGGTATTTCTCAGACCAATTTTAATCCATTGGGAGTCCCTGCCATTCAGCCTGAACTGGAACCTGTTGGCTTCATCGCTGATATTTCCGGTTATGCGGATATCCACCTTGAGCACATACTTAGAGGCGTCGGCCAGACTGGGCTTCGGCAGCTGGTCGTGGTTACAGCCCCAGATCCATTTCCAGTCCCAGGCATTAAGCTGGGCATTACCCCGAAGGTATTTGCCCGAGATGCCACTGCCGTCGGATACCAGCAAACTTACTCCCGACCAGTTATCCCAGTCAAGGCTGTGCCCGGCTTCATCAAAATCATTAAATACGAGGCTCTTGTCCACCACCGGATCGGTCCCGCCAAAGAAGACCATCGGGGTAAGGCCCTGCTCCCCTTCATAGGTTATCATGGTTATCTGTGCCATACCAAAAGGAACATTTTTAGGCACATATACCTCAACCACATTGTCGGTTTTCAGTCCGAAGGCTGTTGCCGTGATATTTCCCGGGAATACCAATTCCTTAATCAGCAGAAGGTTGGTACCCTGGAGCGTCAGTATTTTCCCGGGCACTGCAGTGGGTTCCTTGTAAGAAGTGATGTCGGGCAGGTTGGCGGTTATGGTAATATCGACCGGTGATGGCACCTGGGTACCGTTCCTGGCCACCAGGGTAATTTTCCCGGTTTTGGCGCCTACCGGCACGGTTACCTTCATTGAAGACGCGTTATGATTGCCGATATTTCCTTTAACGCCTCCGTTAAAGCCGACTTCCACAACCAGATCGAGGTCGGTTCCTTCGATGGTGATTTCGCCATTGGCTTTTGCCGATAACGGTGAGAAGGAACGGAATACCGGATTGATTAAGGTAAGTTCCGGGCCAGCCACCTCCTTATCAGCAAGGGTTGCGAATCTTACCACCCCGGAAATGGCATTATCCGGAATGCCTACAACGATCTTTTCGGCCGTTCCTCCACTCCTGATCACTCCTTCGCGGTTTCCGCCGAAAATTACCCGGCTGACCAGGTCGAGATTCGTTCCGGTTACGGTAATTTCACCGCCATTTTTTACCACCAGCGGGGTTACGCTTACCTCCGGCACTACCAGGTCAAGCTCAGCCCCCGATTGTACCTGTACCCCGGAAGCAGGGATGACGGTAACTTTTCCGGCTTTGGTATCCGCGGGTACCATCACTTTGATTTCGGTAGCCGAATGGCTGACAAAAGTGGTCAGGGTTTTGTTTCCTCCTAACACCACAGTTTTAACCAGGTCGAGGTTTGTTCCTGTAACCGTAAGTACCGTTCCGGCCTTTACAGGATTGGGCGACACCTCAGTAATGGCAGGCAGCGTGACGGTAAGTGACGCTTCAGAATACACAATAATCGGATCCTCGGCCCCGTTGGATACCGCAATTTTCCCGCTCTGGGCGGCAGCCGGCACCACCAGCTTGATCTCCTTGCGGCTCTGGCTGATAAATGCCTCCAGCAAAACGGTAACGCGGTCAGTAAAAATCACCTCTTTAACCAGGTTCAGGTAATCGCCGGCAATGGAGATTTCACTTCCGGGTTTTATGGTGGCCGGGGATAAAGAAGCAATGGATATGGGTTCTGAAAACGACATAGGCGTTTTGGTCGTCAATTCACCCTGTGGTGTTTTCAGCTTCACCAATCCCGGCGTCGCTTCCTGCGGCACGGTAATGGTAAGCAACTCTGCCGTTTTGGTACCAAAAGTGGTAATTTCGAGATTTCCGGGCAATACTATGGCGGTCACCTTATCGAGATTCCTCCCGATAAACCTTAGTTCGCCTCCCCTGGCAATGGGCATCGGCCCGTAGCTTTCCAGCCTGATGGTATGGTCCTCATCGTCATCTTTGTTGCACGAGGTCAGGAACGAACTGGCCATAAAGGCGACAAGGCCAAGGACCAGCATCGTTCTGCTACAATATTTCATGAAATTGGTTTGCATACTCCATATGTTTTGATGTTAAACATTACCTGGGGACAATCCTTACGTTGTCGACACAGATAAACACATTGCACGGATTGGGTACAGGACCCCAGACAAAGAAGGTCAGACTCCCGCAATTATCAGGATAAACCAGTTTAAGGTTATTTGCACTGCCATTGTGCGAGTATTTAAAGTCAGCAAGAGGTACCGTTACGGTAATCCACCCGTCGGTTTTAAATGTACCTCCACTGGTTTCCCAGGGCCTCCAGAATCCGCGTGCAAGGGTTGGATTCGAGTTCACGCTGTTGTTGTTGGTGCTGTGCGGACTAAGAATCAGCTGCATCCAACCGCCAGACCAGGGATTGACCACATAGGCTTCAAATTTCATGACCATATTTTCCGGATCACCCTGAAAGAGAGGTCCTGCAGGCCTTCCTGCAGCCTGTCCCCACAGTTCAAAGGCCAGGTCATCTTCAACCCAGTCCCAGTCTCCGTTCAACTGTCCGCGCATGGCCACATAATTTCCCGAGATTCCGGCCGGATTGCTTCCCTGAGTTTTCCCAGGGCGCCATCCTGCACCAAATTTGGTGTCGAAATCCAAAAGGATGTTGCGGTCGTCTTTAAAATAAAAGGTCGAACGGGTTGAGCCGTACAGGCTTTTAACCACGATCGGCCCGACGCCCACATTTTGGGGCACCTTAACTTTAATTTCGCGCAAGGTAACATCCAGTACCTCTCCTTTTAAATTTCCGGGGAATAAAACTTCGAGCGGTATATTGGGATCATCCAGGAAGAAATTTCCACGGATGACGGCAGTTTCCCCGGCTTTGACATACTCGCAAAGCATCGACTCAACAAACGGTGCCGGAACGTCAACGCCAAACGGGTGTTTCACTTCCACATTTTTGCCGGTAACCAGGGTCATCTCGTTGCTTACTTCCTCCGGAATTTCATTGGGAATAGTAACGATTATGCTGGTGTGGGTTATAAACGCCATATTCAGTTTGGCTTTCTGATCGTTAAACCAGACTTCCTTAACATTTATAAGGTTTTCACCGATGATGGCCACGGTGGTTCCCATGAAAGCATGCGTTACCAGCGAATCAGACTTGTCGGGGTTGGTAACCCGGACATAACGAACCACCGGATCGCCCTCATCCAGGGAATCTTTATCATCGCACCCCGGTAAAATCAGGCCGGAGATCAATGTTGTCATGAAAAGCATAAGCCACAGGACCGGTTTTTTAAGTTTCAATATGTTGTTCATAGCAAATTCCATTTAGGGTTAGACAATTAATACGGAATGGTATTGAAGTCGAACGGCACAGGCTCAACATTGTCGCGAAGGTTTGGATTCATCGCCAGGTCAACTTCAGGGAAAGGTATCCTGAATTTCTTGTCATCGGTGATATTGAATTTATGTGAATAAAGTTCAACGCTGGCCTTACCGGTTTCACCGCGGTAGAATTCGCGCAACCCACCCCAGGAACCCCTCTCCTGCTGACTGAGCAGTTGTTTGGCCAGGCTTGGGTTGTAATAACTGAGCCGCACATAGTCGTACCAGTGGTCACCCTCGCAGGCGAGTTCAAGCCTTCGTTCCCTGAAGATGTCCATAAAGGTAAGCGAAGTCACGTTCTGATGTGAAGGAACCGACCTTTTCCGGACTGCATTAAACAGTCTGAGGGCTTCCGCATCGCTGGTAGAGGGGTTATTTCCCAGGACTGCTTCGGCATAAATCAGGTAAATATCAGCTAACCTGAGAATCGGGGTTCCCAGGTCGGTAGCCATACGGCGGGCAGGAACACCGGCTTCTGCCGTGTGGTCGCCATCGTAATGGCCCACAATATGTTTTACGCAATTGGCACCCGTACCGATGCCAAAGGTAGCCCCGGCCACGTTGTTGGCATCGTCCCAGGTAACGGTAAAGCCACCCTTATGTCTCCAGAACAGCGGATAGTAGTCGTCTTTCATCATCATGGTAGCCTTGCGGCGTTTATCCAGATTATTGCGCGATTCCCGGGCATCTTCGCCGAATGCGGTTTGCAGGTCGATGGTCGGTCCGGTCCAGGTTCCCCAGGAATCGGCCAATCCGGTAAATCCCGACAGCGCCAGGTCTGACTGCAATGAATTTTGCGACGTCCACTGGTCGGAAGCGATCCAGCGCCAGACCAGTATATTTTCTGGATTGAAATTTCCTGTGGAAATCCTGAACAGGTTGGCATACTCGGGTTCGAGGGCCCAGCCGCTTTCATTAATGACCTTAGCAGCATACTCTTTCGCCTTGTCGAGGTCGGCCTGCAACCGGCTTCCGCTCTGGCCATAGCCCGACCGGGTCAGGTAAACCTTGGAGAGCAGTGCATAGGCAGTATACTTGTTGATACGGCCCGGCCTGTTCTGCTCCGGTAAAAGTTCAATCGCCCTGTTCAGTGTACGGACAATATATTCATACACATCTTCCACCCGGTTCTTATAAAGTTCGGTAGCATTACCCTTACCGATTATTTCTGAGTTACTGTGTACAATCGGCACGGCTCCCCAGGCACGAACCAGGTAAAAATAGGCCATTGCCTTCCAGACCATGACTTCACCGGTCACGGTATTCTTCACGGCTTCGCTGACGTTGGGGCCAGCCTTGGACGCGATGTTCTCGATAACGGCATTGGCATGGCCGTTAACCAGCCATAAGGAGTTGGAGGCATTAGTCAGGTTTTCGTCCGATGAAGTCAGGTTAAAACTCTGATAGGCATTATCGGGCGACTTGTACAGGTTTCCGGCCATAACATCGCCAATGTCGATGAATCCGCGCTGGAAATCGTACCACGGGGCATTGTAAAGCACATTGGCCGCCTGAAAGCATTGCTCATCGGTTTTATAGAAACTATCGATGGTATAGTTGTCTTCAGTGGGCCTGTCCAGAAAATCCTCGCAGGATCCCATCAGCAGCACTGCTAAGATTAGCGTTGCCAGCTTGCTGAATTTCAATATATTCTTCATAATCATGGAAATTGATCGTTAAAATGAAAACTTAACACCAAACGAGATGATGCGGGGCGACGGATAGCGTCCGTTGTCCAAACCGGTAACATTATTGCTGGTTTGGCTGGCGCCGACTTCAGGGTCGAAACCGGTGTACTTTGTAAAGGTCCACAGGTTCTGGATATTGGTGTATACCCGAACGTTTTCGAGCTGGGCCCGACGTGAATATTTTTGCGGCACGGTATATCCCAGCGATATATTTTTTATCCGGATGTAAGAACCATCCTCAACAAAACGGTCGGAAATACGGTTGTTGTCGTTGGGATCACCGGCAACGGCACGGGGCATATCGGTACGAGAATTTGCCACCCGCACATTGTCGATATCCTCAAACCAGTTGTTGATGGTAGTACCCAGACTGTTAACAAACGGATAGGCCTTATTGGGATCAATCGGTTCGAGTTTTGCCCGGTTAACGGCAGTCTGCAGCTGGTTACCCCACATGCTTTCCATCCGGATGAGGTTCCGGCCCATATAGTTCAGGATTTTATTACCGTACGAACCACTCAGGAATATGTTGAGATCGAAATTGGCGTATCTGATGGTATTGTTGAAGCCAAAAGTAATTTTGGGAAGCGGTGAACCGATATTGGTGCGGTCGTACTCATCGATAATGCCATCGGGTTTGCCTTCAGGTCCCGAAAGGTCAGCAAATTTGAGGTCGCCGGGGAACACGGTATTGTAACGGCTGTAGTTTCCGTCGGCCGGGAAAGCCTTGGTTTTGGCACTTGATTCAATATCTGCCCGGTTCTGATATACCCCTATAACCTTATATCCATAGAAATTAAACAGCGGATCGCCGATTTCGGTAAGGCTGACCAGGTCGGTCCACTGCCCGTATCCCTCAATATGAGCGGCAGGCGTTCCATCAAGTCCCAGCAATTTATTCCTGTTGTGGGTGATCTGCAATTCACTCTCCCAATTCAGTTTTCCTTCAACCGGCCTGACGATCATGGCCATTTCGATCCCCTTATTCTGGATTTTCCCGAAGTTGCCCATGGGTGGATTAAGCCTGATGGATGCGTTGCCACGGGTTCCCATATACGATGGTAATTGCATGTCCATCAGCATGGCGCTGGATGTTTTATCATAAACATCGACGGTCATTTCAATCCGGTTATTGAGGAAACCCAGGTCGACGCCAATATTTACCATTTCCTGCTTTTCCCAGGTTATATAAGGATTGGCGATATTCGACTGCCGGAAGCCCATGCCCAGTCCGGAGGGCATTTTGCTGATGGCTGCTCCCCACCGGTAACTGCCGATACTGGCGTTACCGGTCTGGCCCCAGCCGGCCCTGATTTTGAAATTGCTCATCCAGTCCTTCGCGCCTTCCATGAAGCTCTCTCCAAGAACCCTCCAGGAAAGGGAGAAGGCATGGAACGGCGCCCAGCGGTTTTTCGGTCCAAAATTGGATGAACCGTCATAGCGGAAGGTATAGGTTGCCAGATATTTATCAGCGAAAGCGTAGTTCGCCCTGGTAAAAAACGAAGCCATGGCACCGCTGCCTTTTCCCGAGCCGATGTTCATGGTTTTCGGGTCACCCAGACTGGGCAGCTGAATATCGTTACTCGACAAGCCCGAACTTTGTCCGCTCATGTATTCGTACATCCACTCCGATACTTCCTGACCGGCCATGACATTTACGTTGTGTTTCCCAAACTGGTTTACATAAGTAAGATAGTTTTTCAACTGCCAGAAGAAGTTCTGGTTGTATTGCTGGCGCGAGGTATTGGAGGTGTTCGAGACTGTTCCGTACTTAAAGGTTGGTGTAAAGTGGTAAGCATTGGAATTTCCGAGATCGCCCCCGATTTCACTGCGGAGGGTCAGCCCTTCGAAGAAATGGATATCCGTATAGAAATTGGCTACCAAAGAGTTGCGCTTTAGCCGGTTAACCTCATCCAAAGCTTTGGCAATGGGGTTTATACGGCCTGGTGAACCTTCGCGCTCGTCGCCCGACCAGGTTCCGTCGGTATTGTAAATCGGGATATCGGGCGATGAAGTCAGGGCAATACTGATAATCCCTTCATCACTGTTGTTCAGTCCGAGGTGCTCCTGAGTCTGGGTGAACATGATGTTGGAGCCCAGTTTGAACCACTCCTTCAGGTCGGCGTCCAGGTTAACGCGTGTGGAAAAGCGCTTGAAGTCTGAACCGATAACGGTCCCATCCTGATCGAAATAACTTCCTGAAACAAAATATCGGGCTTTTTCGGTACCCCCGCTGGCGCTGATCTGATGGCTGTTCATGGGGGCCACCTGGAATACGGCACTCTGCCAATCGGTCCCTTCGCCCAGGATAGACGGGTCCTGCAATTCGGGACGAGGATCCCGGCCATTGGTTTCGGCAGCCCAGTCGGTGCTGTATTCGGCAAATTCACGCAGGTTCATGACGTCGATGCGTTTGATTTGCTCCTGCACACCGTACAGGCCCTCATAGCTGAACCTGGCATCACCGGCTTTACCGCGCTTGGTAGTGATAAGCACAACCCCATTGGCACCGCGGGAACCATAAATGGCAGTCGCCGAAGCATCTTTCAGAATTTCGACCGACAAAATATCGGCAGGGTTTATGGCGGAAAGGCCGGAAAAGGTGGAAACGCTGGCGTTACCCAACCGGTCGCCAAGTCCGACGCTGTGTCCGCTTTGTGTGGTACTCTGTATTGGCACACCGTCGATAACGTACAAAGGCTCAGAAGCTTCAGCCCTCAGGGTACCCTGACCGCGTACCCTGATGGATACCGAGGCGCCGGGCTGCCCGGAGGTTTGAACCGCCGTAACCCCTGCTGCACGGCCCTGTAAGGCCTGATCGAGGTTGGCCGATAAGGAAGCACGCAGCTTGTCTTCCGAAACCGAAACCACCGAACCGGTAACATCCGATCGTTTCATGGAACCATAGCCAATGGCAACCACCTCCTCAATGCCGATCGTTTCATCCTCTAAAACTACATTGAGAATTGCCTGGCCGTCGTAAACCACTTCCTTCCGTTGCATGCCCACAAAGGAGAAGACCAGGGTCTGACCACTTGTGGCAGCCGGAAACGAATAATTTCCGTTGGAGTCGGTAACCGTTCCGGAAGTGGTGCCTTGAATAACCACTGTAGCTCCCGGCACAGCCTCGCCCTTCGGGTTGGTAACCCTACCCCGTACACCGGCCTGCTGATTAGCTGAAATTGCAGTTCCTGCATCCTGATCACTCCATCGTAACGGTCTGCTTCCCGGGTCGCCAAATGACTGGTAGACCGAAACAATGACCATGATCAACGCTATCCCTGCGATCTGCAAAAGTTTCATGCCCTGACGGATTGGTCCGCCAAAACATGTCGAGTCAAGGTTTTCTTTCATAGCGTTTCAATTTGAATAGATAATTTAGTGTATGGATCTAAAATTTATGGATTCAGCTTTCCAGAACCCTCCGAAAATCTCTTCAGTATCTGATCATTCGTTATTTATGCATATCTTCATATTTTATTTGGGTTAATTCCGGCTAAGTACCAGACATTCAAAAGACGATACGACTCGCACACTAACTAACTGTAACTATATACAAATTTACTGAATTTTATTCGTATTAAATCCACATAATGACCTGAATTTCACCTATATTATTTAAATTTTTAAAGGTATTCCCTGATCAGTTATTGTATAATAACACGATCGGCCATCCGGAAATAAAAAAAGAGGCTGCCCCGGTATTACAGGACAGCCTCGTCATTAAATCTGCTTTAAACTAACAAAACTACAATCTGATATATCTTAAGAACTCTTCGCGAGTGGCACGGTCTATGAATTTTCCTGAATATTCGGCGGTAACGGTAGTGCTGTGATCATCCTGGATACCACGGCAGGATACGCACATATGTTTGGCATCTATTACCACGGCGATGTCTTCGGTCTGAAGCGCTTTTTTCAATTCGCTGGCAATCTGAACAGTAAGCCGCTCCTGTACCTGAGGTCTGCGGGCAAAGTAATCCACAATCCGGTTGATCTTGGAGAGTCCGATCACCACTCCGTTGGAAATGTATCCAACATGGGCCCTTCCGACAATTGGCAGGAAATGGTGTTCGCAAAACGACTGCACCTGGATTTCTTTTTCCACCAACATTTCGTCGTATTTGAACTTATTGTCAAATACCGAAATCTTGGGCATATTGGCGGGATTCAGACCGTAAAAAATCTCCTTCACATACATTTTGGCCACCCGGCGCGGTGTACCTTGCAGGCTGTCATCGGTAAGGTCCATCCCCAAAGTTTCCAGAATCTCACGGAATTTTTCTTCAATGATGTTCACTTTCTCATCATCACTCAGCATAAATGCATCTTTTCTGAGAGGCGTTTCTGCCGACGAACCGGCATGTAATTCACCCATCTCTTCCCAGTTCGTCAGGGCATCCTGACCATTATGGTGTTTTCCGTTATGTCTTCCGTTTACAGCGCCATTGCCATTTACGCTTTTAAATGTAATCTGGTCTTTCATTGCTTTTCTGATTAAGTACAACTATAAAACAGACTCACTGGTATTTTGTTTAATGTTTAATGATTTTTATTTAGACATTTTTGTTTCCTAATTGATAATGAGGGATTTAACCTGATGCCTGGTGTCTGGTGTCTTAAAAAAGAGACAAGAGACAACAGACAACAGACAATAGACCGGGATAAAGGACTGTACTGCATGGCTTTCATGCACTGCAGGATTTATCAACAGTGTAGGGGTGACTCTGTGTGGTCACCCTACCCTGTGTGGTCACCCTTTGCAGGCATTGGTGATCGGAAAATAATACACACCCAGTGTTATTAATATGCCATCCCTACGGGATTTGGCTTTAATGGGGGGATCAGATCCTGCGTGGCTACCGATATGTTGATCCTCCGGATCATATCCGACCAGTTGCGTTGCATTACCGATCATAGGGGAGATCAGGGTGACCAAACAGGGTCACCTCTACCGCTTTTCATTGCGAGGTTGGGTTACTGATTACGACCGATTACCGATTACTGATTACCGTTTACTGTTTACCGTTTACCGTTTACCTGAGGAGGGGGAGATCAGGGCGTCCGCGAGGGTCGCCCCTACGCCGCTTTTCATAGCGAGGTCACGTTACCGAATACCGATTACCGATTACCGATTACCGGTTTCCGCTCACCGTCCACTTATCACGGTGCAACAGCCCACCCCGGCAGGCCTCCTGAGTTGATCCCGAAGATCACCTCACCCCAGAAATACATCATCAGCGTGATGATAATGGCTCCGACCAGGTTGAGAAAGAGTCCGGTCCTGGCCATCCGGGCCACACTGATCCGGCCGGTACCGAAGATGATGGCATTGGGAGGGGTGGCCACCGGCAGCATAAAGGCCATGGAGGCCGACAAAGTAGCCGGGATCATCAGCAGCAAGGGGTGTATACCTGAGCTGATGGCCATACCCGCTAAAATGGGCAGGATCATCTCGGTGGTGGCGGTATTGGAAGTTAATTCGGTCAGGAAAGTTATCGTCAAAGATACCATGAGGATCACCCAAATCGGGTGAAAAGTCACCATTCCGGCAAGATGCCCACCGAACCACATGGAAAGTCCC
The DNA here is from genome assembly GCA_030602265.1 of Prolixibacteraceae bacterium. Classification (GTDB taxonomy): domain Bacteria; phylum Bacteroidota; class Bacteroidia; order Bacteroidales; family Prolixibacteraceae; genus UBA1413. The sequence goes on from JAUWAB010000004.1 coordinate 13,193, forward strand.
GACTCCTTAAATCCTGTTGCCAGCGCAAACCCGCCGCCAAACAGCAACAGGATCTGCCAGGGAAGACGGGCGGCAGTGGCCCAGTCCAGCAACGTCTTGCCCCGCTCCTTCTTCGACGGGATCAGGAACAACACGATGGCCATCAAAATGGCAGATGTTCCGTCGTTGATAAATTTGCTTTCAGGAAAAATATTAGCCCACCCCGGAATGGTAAACCAGCCAAACTCCAGGTCAACCCGTAAAAGCCACAGCAAGGCCAGCATCACAAATACAATAAAAACCGAACGTTCCTCAAAACTCGTCCGGCCCATCTCCTCCAGCTGATGCCTGAAGGTATTTCTTTCCACTTTCACCCATTCCCCTTTACGCGGCCTGAATGACCAGTACAGATAAACCCAGATGACCGCAAATATGATCAGCGAAACCGGCAGGGCAAAGAGCAGCCAGCTGGAAAACGAGATCTCCGGGGCATCAGGAAAATAGATATGAAAAATCCTTGCAAACGAGAGGTTTGGCGGGGTACCCACCAAAGTCGCCAGTCCGCCGGTGGAAGCACTGTAGGCAATACCCAGGAGCAATCCGGTGCTGTATGTTGCCGCACCCCTGCTATCCATGGAAGCATCAAGCCTGGAGATGATCGACATCGCAATGGGCAGCATCATCATGACCGTGGCGGTGTTGGAGATCCACATGGAAAGGAAAAAGGAGGCAACCATAAAGCCCAGCAGGATGCGGGCAGGGCTTACCCCGGTGATACACAGGATATGCAGGGCTATCCGGCGGTGAAGGTCCCAGCGCTCCATGGCCAGGGCCACCATAAAACCTCCCATGAACAGGAAAATCACGTCATTGAAATAGGCCGAAGAAGTTACCTTTCCGTCAAGTATGCCAAACAGTGGAAACAGGGCTACCGGCAGGAGGGAAGTCACCGCAAGCGGGACAACTTCCGTGATCCACCAGGTAGCCATAAGCAGGGCTACACAAAACGTGTAGGTCACCTTCGGGTTGCCCGGTTCAAAATCAAAAAAAAGCAGTATGCCTAAAATAACCAGCGGCACAACGACAAAACTGATAATTTGCCTGGTTTTCATAAAATGGGTTTAAGTTAGATGAATGATATCAGGCTTTCAATGCTGTATCAAAAATACATATTCTGTGCGGAATAACGCCACCAGCCAATCACTGATTTTACTTAAAATCTGATTTACAACCTTAAGCTTTCCGGTAACAACCTATTATTCTAATTGCTAAGTTTGCACCCTCAATTTTAAAATCAGAACCGTGAAGAAAATATTCATTTACCTGGCATTGGCAGGAGCGTTTACCTCCTGCAGCCAATCATCAAAAACAAGCGATATGAACCCTTTTTTTGAAGCGTACAATACACCGTTCGACGTACCTCCTTTCGACCAGATCGTGAATGCCCACTACCTTCCTGCATTTGAGGAAGGCATGAAGCAGCACCTTGCGGAGATAGACGCCATAGTCAATAATTCCGAAGCCCCCTCTTTTGCCAATACCGTGGAAGCCCTCGATAAGAGCGGTGACCTGCTCACCCGTGTGTCAATGGTGTTTTTCAATGTAAAAGAAGCCCACACCAACGACGAAATGGACCAGATCGCCGAGACCGTGGCCCCAAAACTTTCCCGGCACCGCGATGCCATCAATCTCAATGAAAAACTGTTTGAAAGGGTGAAAGCCGTTTACTCGACGGAAGGACTTCAGCTCGGCCCTGAACAGCAGAGACTTCTTTCCGAAACCTATAAAGGCTTCGTAAGGGGCGGTGCCAACCTGGAGCCAGCTCAAAAAGAAGAACTCAAAAAGATTAACGAACAGTTAGCCCTTCTGGAGCTGAAATTCGGGCAGAACCTGTTGGCCGAAACCAATAATTTCAAAATGGTGATCGACAGGCGCGAAGACCTGGCCGGACTTCCCGAATCCGTAATTTCGGCAGCCTCTGAGGAAGCCAGGTCTGCAGGCTTGGAAGGCAAATGGGTGTTTACCCTGCACAAACCCTCCTGGATTCCCTTCCTCACCTACTCGGAAAAACGCGATCTCCGTGAAAAGCTTTACAAAGCCATGTATAACCGCGGAGCCAATGGCAATGAAAACGACAACCGGGAAATCATCAACCAGCTGGTTAACCTGCGCCTGCAGAAGGCACGGCTGATGGGATTCGACAACTGGTCTTCTTTCGTATTAGACGACAATATGGCCAAAAATCCTGAAAACGTGTATGATTTGCTGTACAAAGTCTGGGAACCGGGGCTCAACCGCGCCAAGGCCGAAGCCCGCGACATGCAGGAGATGATCCGGCGAGAAGGGGGCAATTTTGAATTGGCCAGCTGGGACTGGTGGTTCTATTCCGAAAAAGTCAGGAAGGAAAAGTATGACCTCGACGAGGAACAACTCCGCCCCTACTTTGAACTCAATAATGTGCGCGACGGAATGTTTACCGTGGCTGAAAAACTCTTCGGACTTACCTTCAGCAAACTGGAAGGCATGCCCTTATTCCACCCGGAATCGGAAGTGTTTGAAGTCAAAGATGCTGACGGATCCCATATTGGCGTACTCTATATGGATTACCACCCCCGCCCGACAAAAAGTGGCGGTGCCTGGATGACCAACTACCGGGAACAACATTTCCGCGATGGCAGGGACGTCCGTCCGGTAGTCTCCCTTACCTGCAATTTTTCCAAACCTGCAGGAGGTAAGCCTGCCCTTTTGAGCTACGATGAAGTGGAAACGCTTTACCATGAATTTGGGCATGGCCTCCACGGACTGCTCTCTCGCGCCCAATACAGGTCGCTGGCAGGTACAAACGTTTCCCGCGACTTCGTTGAACTCCCCTCACAGATCATGGAACACTGGGCAGCAGAACCTGAAGTGCTGAAAATGTACGCCCGACATTACGATTCAGGAGAGGTTATCCCCCGGGAACTGATCACCAAAATGGAAGAATCAGGAAAATTCAACCAGGGTTTTGTGACCACCGAATTCGTTGCAGCCGCCATCCTCGACATGGATTATCATACGCTTACCGAAAACAAAACCATTGATCCGGAAGCATTTGAGCAGATTTCCATGGAGAAGGCCGGACTGATCAGCGAGATTATACCACGATATAAGTCTACCTACTTCTCCCATATCTTCGCCGGAGGATACTCCAGCGGGTACTACAGCTATTTGTGGGCAGAAGTTCTGGATGCCGATGCATTTGAGGCCTTTAAAGAAACCGGTGACCTGTTTAACCCGGATGTGGCCAGGGCTTTCCGCACCAACGTTTTAGAGCGCGGCGGAACAGCAGATCCAATGGAACTCTACCTCAATTTCCGTGGAAAACAGCCGGGGATTGAGCCCCTGCTGAGGAACAGGGGGTTGTTGTGATTAGAATAAATGGTATACAGTAAACGGTATACAGTAAACGGCAATCGAAATCGGTGACGTTACCCGGCTATGAAATGCGGTGTAGGGGCAACCCTGTGTGGTTGCCCTGCCCAGATGAAAGGTAAACGGTAAACAGTGAACAGTAAACGGTCGAAATCGGAACCCAACCTGGCTATGAAAAGCGGTAGGGGCAACCCTGTGTAGATGCCCAATATTTCAGTGAATGGTAATGGGTAATGGGTAATCGGTAATGGGTAATCGGCAAACAGGAATCTGTGTAATCTGTGTAATCTGTGTAATCTGTGGACATTATTCTTTTATCGGTGTAATCTGCGGAATCTGTGTAATCTGTGTAATCTGTGGACATTATTCTTTTATCGGTGTAATCTGCGGAATCTGTGTATATCTGTGTAATCTGTGGACATTATTCTTTTATCGGTATAATCTGTGGACATTATTCTTTTATCGGTGTAATCTGTGGACAAATAAACAACCGAATCAAAAAATATCTATTTTCAGGAAATAAACCATTATTCGCATTATCCATGAAAAAAACGATCCCGGCAAATCCAAAATCCATGATCCATATCCTGGTGCTTACCACCCTGATTTTCCTCAGTGCCATCAGCAACGCACAGCAAAATTGGGCCATTGCCATTCACGGCGGCGCTGGCGTTATGTCCAGAGAACGCATGAGCCCTGAGCGGCAGCAGGAATACACACGTCACCTGGACCGGGCGCTGGCCATCGGCGATTCCATACTTCGCGCCGGTGGAAGTGCCACCGATGCAGTTGTGCTCGTCGTAGCCTACCTGGAGGATTGTCCCCTCTTCAACGCAGGCAAAGGGGCCGTTTTCACCAGTCAGGGTACCATCGAGTTAGACGCCTCGATTATGGAGGGCAAGTCCCGTAACGCCGGAGCCATTGCCGGGGTAACCGACATCAGGAACCCCATAAAGGCCGTAAGGTTGGTCATGGACAAGTCGGAACATGTCATGCTTTCGGGAAAAGGAGCCTCCGCATTTGCCCGGGAGCAGGGCCTCGACATGGTGAAGAACCGATATTTCTTCACGGATGAACGATATGAATCACTGAAACAGCTGCAGAAAAGGGAACGACAGAGGTCACAGCAGGACAAGCACGGCACTGTGGGCTGTGTTGCCCTCGACCTGCAGGGGAACCTTTGCGCCGGAACCTCCACCGGAGGAATGATGAACAAAAAATATGGCAGGATCGGAGATTCGCCGGTTATCGGAGCCGGAACATGGGCCGACAACCAGACCTGCGCCGTCTCCTGTACCGGACATGGTGAATACTTTATCAGGCTGACCGTAGCCAGAGATGTGGCCGCCCATATGGAATACAAGGGAATGGACCTTGCCGGCGCCGGAAACGCCGTTTTAGACAAACTGACTGCCATGGGCGGGACCGGGGGATTCATTGCCATCGACCGGAACGGCAACATTGCCATGCCGTTTAATACCTCCGGAATGTTCAGGGGATTTTCCCGATCAGACGGTGACAAAGAAATTGCTATTTTTGCCGAATAAGCATTTATCATGAAATTTCTCTATCCGGCATTTTTATTCGCACTGTTCACCATAATAATCCCCATACTGATCCACCTGTTCAGTTTCAGGCGGTTCACCACGGTTTACTTCAGCAATGTCAGCTACCTGAAAAACATTAAAAAGGAATCCCGGAAAAAGACCCGGCTGAAACACCTGCTGATGCTGTTAGCGAGGATCCTCACCATCGCGGCGTTGGTATTTGTGTTCGCACAGCCCTATATTCCCTCCGGAAACCAGCAGGGACAGGGCAGCAGCCAGATTGTCACGGTATATGTCGACAACTCATTCAGCATGAATGCCATTTCAACCCGGGGACAGCTGCTTGAGGTGGCACGCAACAAGGCTTTTGAGATTGCAGAAGCCTATCCGCCGGGAACCAGTTTCAGGCTGGTCACCAACGACTTGCACCCCAGGCACCAGCACCTCTTCAGCAAGGAGCAGTTTATCCAGCAGATTACCGATATCCGGCCGTCATCCCGGACGGTTCCACTGTCGGTCATCAGCAACCGGATCATGTCGGGCTTTACCTATCCCCCCGGAAATCAGGGAACCACCACATACTTCCTGAGCGATTTCCAGACCCGGATCACCGACCTGCAGAATTTCACCAGCGACAGCCTGTTTCATAACTACCTGCTGCCTTTGTCGCCCGATCTGACAGCCAACCTGTACATCGACTCCTGCTGGATGGAAACCCCTGCCCATAAGGCCGGACAGGAAGAATTGCTGTATGTGAAGATCATGAACCAGTCGGATGAAGCCTACCAAAACCTGCCGGTCAGGTTCTACCTGAACGATACCCTGAAAGCATTGGGCAACTTTGATATAGGTCCACGGGGTGAAAATACCGTAGAACTCCGTTACATGAACCTTTCCCCGGGCCTCCAGTCGGGCTATGCCGAAATCTCCGACTATCCCGTCACCCACGACAATACCTATTACCTGAATTACACTGTACAGCCCGAACTGAAAGCCCTTGCCATCACCAGCTCGGCTTTCCGGGAGCAGGGCGGACTGAGGTGGCTCAGGGCGCTGTTTGGCGGCGATGACTATGTGAGCTTCGCCGAAATGACCCTCGAAAACCTTACCATCAGCAGGTTACCGGAATACAACGTCATCATCATCCTGAATGCATATGAGATCAGCAGCGGTTTGATGACCGAACTGGAACGGCTGGCCCAAAACGGGACGACCATCCTCTTCTTCCCTGAACCGGAAGGCAACCTGGCCAGCTACAATGATTTTCTCTCCCGGTTCAATGCCGGCAGGATCGAGCGTTTCGACACCACACGTCAGCGTCCGGGAGGCATCGAATGGCAGCATCCTGTCTACTCCCAGGTATTCAGGGAAAGAAGTACCGATATCGATTTCCCGGAAATCATGGGTAGCTTTCTCTTTTCTTCTGCAGTCCGGGTTACAGAAACCCCGCTTCTCTGGTTCCGGAGTGGCGCGAAGGCACTCTCTACCCAGCCTGCCGGGAATGGCAACCTTGCCGTATTCAGTTTCCCTTTATCACAACGTAACAGCGACTTCGCCAGGCATATGCTCTTTGTCCCGACGCTTTACAGCCTGGTAATTAACAGCCTTCCGCAACAGAAACTATCCTACACCACGGGATACGACTCCCACGCCCACCTCCCCTCCGTCCCGGGTGCAGACATTACCTCATGGTCGGTGATGGTTCCGGGAAGCGACCAAACCTTTATCCCTGCTGTTTCGACTTCAGAAGACAACCGGCTCAGGATTGAATTAAACGATGCCTTCGACAAAGCCGGTCATTATAAAGTTCTCTCCGGAGATGAAGTCAGAGGCGCCATATCCCTGAATTACGACCGCCGGGAGTCGGATTTCCGCTTCTTTAACTTCAGCCAGCTGCAGTCTGAAGTGGAGAAATTCCACCTGAAGTACACAGCTGCCATCCAGAACCAGGATGGCCGGTTTTCTGATGTATTTGAAGAAATCACCCGCGGAAAAAAGCTCTGGAAGTGGTTCATTATTGCCGCCCTTTTCTTTATCATTGCTGAAGCGGCCATCGCGCGCTTCTGGAAATAAGCCGGAATGATAAAAGTCATGCAGCGATAAATTAAGAAACAGCTTGCGGCATTTTGAAAATTACCGCAAAAATTGTAATTCTGCACCTGAATCATTAAATCAATCCGACATGACAAAAATGACCACCCGCGACTATATCGAGCGGGAAGAAAAGTATGGGGCACATAACTACCATCCGCTGCCCGTAGTCCTCGAACGCGGAGAAGGCGTTTACGTATGGGACGTGGAAGGCCGCAGATATTTCGATTTCCTTGCAGCCTATTCAGCTGTAAACCAAGGACATTGCCACCCACGCATAGTTAATGCCCTGACCGCACAGGCCGGCCGCCTTGCGCTGACCTCCCGTGCATTCTACAACAACATTTTAGGTGAATGGGAAGAATATATCACCAAACTGTTTGGTTACGACCGGATGCTCCCCATGAACTCCGGAGCTGAAGCCGATGAAACCGCACTGAAACTCTGCCGGAAATGGGCCTATAAAGTAAAGGGCATCCCGCGGAATGAGGCAAAAATAGTGGTCTGCAACGGCAACTTCCACGGGAGGACCATCACCATCATTTCGATGTCGTCAGACCCGGATTCCTACAACGATTACGGGCCCTACACACCCGGGTTCGTGAACATCCCCTACAACGATACCGGGGCATTGGAAAATGCACTGAAAGACCCGAACGTGGCAGGTTTCCTGGTTGAGCCCATCCAGGCTGAGGCTGGCGTGTACGTTCCGGAAGACGGATACCTGGCTAAAGCTGCTGCACTCTGCAAGAAGTATAACGTGCTTTTTATCGCCGATGAGGTACAGACTGGTTTAGCCCGTACCGGTAAAATGATCGCCTGCGAACACGAAGGCGTCAGGCCCGATATCCTGGTCCTTGGAAAAGCGCTTTCAGGAGGCATCTACCCGGTTTCCTGTGTATTGGCCGACGATGAGGTGATGCTCACCATCAAACCGGGTGAACATGGCAGTACCTACGGGGGCAATCCAATCGCAGCAGCGGTTTCCATGGCCGCCCTGGAGGTGATTCAGGAAGAAAAATTAGCTGAAAATGCCGAAAAAATGGGAGAGATTTTCCGGACCGAAATGAAAAAAGTCAAATCCGGGATGATTGAAACCGTAAGGGGAAAAGGCCTTCTGAATGCCATCGCCATTAAACCCGGTGCCCCAAAATCGGCCTGGCAGGTCTGCCTGCAGATGAAAGAGAACGGCATTATTGCCAAACCTACGCATGAACATATCATCCGTTTTACCCCTCCCCTCGTCATCAATGAAGATCAACTGCGGGAGGCTATTGAACTGATTAAGAAATCGTTTACAGAAATGGGGATATAATTTTTTCACCGCAAAGAAAGAAACCAAGGATACATAAAAGGCAGGATTACTAATAAATCCTGCCTTTTATGTTTTTAGTCCAGAACGACAATTCGTCAGAAGCCATATTACACTCCTGATCACAAACCGGAAGCCCGGGATTATTCTTTTGCGCGGGAGACTTCTTTGGCCACTACCCGGTAGTCGCGGGTGAAGCTTACCACACTTAAGCCCTTGTTGATAAACCCTCCGCCGGGAAGCTGCCTGAACCGGTAGTTACCCTGCACCAGCTCAGCATTCACCGATCCGATACATCCCCTGAAATCGCGGCCGTAATCACTGGCTGCCTTTACAAAGAAAAAGGTTACATCATAGCCCTGCATACTGAACTGGTTAGGTTCTGTCCTGAAATTCTCTCTGAATTTCTGTACAAACGAGCGGGTTACCGGTTTGCTGTAATCGGGCCAGTAGGGGGCTAAAAATTCCAGCTGCCCGTCGTGAAAATATTCCTGGTTGATGCTCTCAAACTGGTGCAGCCTGCTGTTTCCGATTACCGTTATGTCATATCCCGGGGCGAGGGTATGAATATTGGACAACCCGACACTCACATCCGCTTCGTTGCCCGAAGTAAGCAGGATAACATTTTTCCGGTCGGCCATAACCATTTCACGCAGTCCGGCTAATCCGGCCTTCTGAAAATCACAGTTATGGAACCTTCCGCTGCCGTTGACCCTCTGCCTGACCCGGTTATTCAGGTCATTTTCCGCTTCCGTATTCTGTCGGCCGGTTTTCAGGACTATAAAATTTGCCGATCCGTACCGTTCGGCAACATAATCCGCAGTCAGGTCGTGAATAATCTCACGCGGAGTGTTTATCTGAAAAAACCATGGATTTGAACGGGTATGCTCATCGGTGGCCGAAAGCGGCGAAACCATAGGTATCTGGTTCCGCATGGCATATTCCGCCACTTCTTTCTGCTCGGACTGATAAACCGGACCTATAATCAGGTCGGCGCCTTTCAGCTGGTCTGTACTGATCAGCTGTCTGACCTTCGCCTCCCTGTTTTCGGTATCAAATACCCGTAGATCTACCTTTATACCTGAACGTTGCAGGGAATCCAGGGCGATAAGGGCCCCTTCATAAAAATGTATAAAATTCTCTGAATTTCCCTGAAACCGGATCAGCGGATTGCGCTCATTACGCATGATACGAACAGAATCGTGCGCCACCGAGAACTCTTCATTCTGCACCAATCCGGATAAAAGCTGCTCGCTGTTAAGGGCATTGTTCGTTGTTGCCATCAGGGGAAGGAGCATCACTACATGTACAGGCTTACGGCTGAAAAGAGGCAGTTGTGCCTGCTCGCAATCTGACTGTGGCACGCTGGCAACCACCGAAGATCCGGCTTCCGTTTCCGTGGCAAATATGCCGGGTATCAACCTGACAGTATCACCGGGGATCAGGTTTCTGTATTCCAGATACGGGTTCCACTTTTTCAGGTCCTCAACGCTAACCCTGTAGCTTTGCGTCAACCTGAACAAAGTCTCCCCTTCCGTTACAACATGCTTCAGGAAATTATCTTCCTTACTGATTTCCGTGATCAGCGGAATGCGGATAACCGTACCTGTCCTGAACGACCCGTCAAGTACCGGATTTAGTTCAACCAGCCTCTCGGCAGTGACGTTGTACTTTCGGGTCAGCGAAAAGAGGGTTTCCCCGGCAACTATGGTGTGTTCCGCATATTCTTCTGTGGCTGGCGCCGGGATAAAGACCCCTTCGGGAATTTCATCCCTTCCGGCGGGAACCTTTAACTGCATTCCCGGTTTTAGGGCGTCAACGCCCGGGTTCAAGTCCCGGATCTGCTGAACGGAAGTATTGTATTTTCTCGATATGGCATAAAAAGTCTCACCGGCAGTAACCACATGGACGTCTGTCCCCGAAATCGCGGGCATTGCCACACCAGGTGCACCGGCGACCGTTTTTTCAGCACTCCACTGTGGTATCCTCAGTTTGTCGCCTCGTCTGAGCTGCCCCAGGCCCGGGTTAAAATTCAGGATGTCGTCGATGCTCACGCCATACTGCCGGGAAATGGAATAAAGCGTTTCCCTGCGCTGGACATCATGGGTGATCAGCTGATCGGGCATCCTGGCAGGTACTTCCACCGGTGAAAGCTGTTCCTGGGTGGTCAAAGGAATTTTCAGGACATCCCCGGCCCTGAGACCTGCAACCAGTTGTGGGTTGCTGTTCAGGATCACAACCACCTCCACTCCATATTGTTTTCCGATCGAATAAAGGGTCTCCCCCGCCTTCACCGGGTGCATAACATACGTTTTTCCATCCTCTGTAACCTGCCTGGGAACAGGCACATCCTGCGCATAAACAGGACCCGCGGCCACAACAGCTATCAAAAAGGTAACTAACCGGAGAAAATTTCTCATTGTATTGCTTTTACGGGATACTTCCCAAATGTGTGCCAAAATTAATAATTCTGAACGAGCGGCAGGCATTTCCATCCGGCCGGCAGAAGAAATTTCCTTTAAGCTTAATCAGATTGGGGCAAATTAGCTTTTGATTTTCAGTCTGCATGAGGTATCTTTGGCACCACAAAAACATATTTATATGCAGGAAAAGATCTTGATCCTTGATTTTGGTTCCCAGTATACCCAGCTGATCGGGCGCCGCGTACGTGAGCTTAATGTATACTGTGAGATTCATCCCTTCAACCATTTCCCTGAAATCGATGAATCGGTAAAAGGGGTAATCCTGTCGGGAAGTCCCTTTTCTGTGCGGGACGAAGACGCCCCGCATCCCGACCTGTCGGCCATCAAGGGAAAACTCCCCATCCTGGGCATCTGCTACGGGGCACAATATCTCGCCCACTTCTACGGGGGTGAAGTAGCCCCATCGGGCTCCAGAGAGTACGGACGGGCTAATCTCGGATTTATAGACCACGACTGCATCCTCTTTAAAAATATTGAAAAGCATTCCCAGGTCTGGATGTCGCACGGCGACACCATTGTACGTCTTCCGGCTAACTATAAAATGACTGCCTCTACCGAAGATGTGGAATTAGCCGGATATAAAATCGATAATGAAGATACCTGGGCCATCCAGTTCCACCCTGAAGTTTACCACACTACCGATGGCATGAAGCTCCTGCGTAATTTCACTGTGGATATCTGCGGGTGCATGCAGGATTGGACTCCTGCCTCCTTTGTGGAGACCACGGTAAGGGAGTTGAAGGAGAAACTGGGTGACGACAAGGTGGTCCTGGGATTATCGGGAGGTGTCGACTCCTCGGTTACCGCCATGCTCCTCAACAAAGCCATCGGAAAAAACCTGGTCTGTATTTTCGTTGATCACGGTCTCCTCAGGAAAAATGAATTTGAATCGGTCCTGCACTCCTACGAAGATATGGGCCTCAATGTCATTGGGGTAGATGCCCGAAAGAAATTTTTCGATGACCTGAAAGGGATTTCAGACCCGGAGCAGAAAAGAAAGGTTATCGGGCGCAATTTCATTGAAGTATTCGACGAAGAGGCCCACAAAATACGTGATGTAAAATGGCTTGCACAGGGGACCATTTATCCCGATGTGATCGAGTCGGTTTCGGTTAACGGCCCGTCGGCGACCATTAAGTCGCACCACAATGTGGGCGGACTGCCCGAGAAAATGAAACTGAAAGTGGTGGAACCCCTGAGGCTTCTTTTCAAGGATGAGGTACGCAGGGTAGGCACCTCGCTGGGACTCAAGCCATCATTATTGGGCAGGCACCCGTTCCCCGGCCCCGGTATGGGCATCCGGATATTGGGAGATATTACCCCGGAAAAAGTTGCAATCCTCCAGGAGGCAGACCACATCTTTATCAACGGCCTCAAAGACTGGGGATTGTACGACAAGGTATGGCAGGCTGCCGTGATCCTGCTGCCCGTGCAGTCGGTGGGCGTTATGGGCGATGAGAGGACCTACGAAAACGCCGTGGTACTGCGTGCAGTAACCTCAACCGACGGCATGACTGCCGACTGGGTGCATCTTCCCTATGATTTTCTTGCGAAAATGAGTAATGAAATTATCAATAAGGTAAAAGGAATAAACCGCGTAGTTTACGATATCAGCTCCAAACCGCCGGCAACCATCGAATGGGAATAAGGCAGGAGCGCAAACAAAGTTCTTTCCTGAATGTTTATGGTAAGGTACACCGGAAACCTGCAGGTCCGAAATTTTGGTACAGCCTTTGCAGATAACCGGTTAACTGTTGAGTTTGTCCGTCTGACGGGCGCTAATTTAATTTTAATAACCAGTCTGATTATGAAATTGTCAACCATATTTAAAGGTCTGTCCCTGGCATTGCTGATCCTTGGGATACAGGCCACGGCCGGGGCCCAGGGGGTTCAGGAAAACACCCAGAAATTTGGCAGGCTTCTCCGTCTGGTCGAATCCTATTATGTGGATACCACCAACATCAACGACCTTACCGAAAAAGCTATCGTGTCGATGCTGCAGGAGCTCGACCCTCATTCGGTATATATATCGAAAGATGAGGTGGAAAAGATGAATGAACCCCTGCAGGGAAACTTCGAAGGCATTGGTATTACCTTCAACATTCTGAAGGATACCCTCCTGGTTTTATCGACCGTACCCGGTGGCCCGTCTGAAAAAGTCGGACTCCAGGCAGGTGACCGTATCGTGACCATCGACGGACAGAACGTCGCAGGCATCGGCATTAAAAATGACGATATCATGAAGAAACTTCGTGGGGAAAAAGGCTCACGGGTCGATCTTCAGGTCAGCAGGAGAAGCAATGCGCAACTACTGGATTTCACCATTATCCGTGATAAAATACCGATTTACAGCCTCGATGCCTCTTACATGATCGACCAGGAAACCGGGTACATCAAACTGAACCGGTTTTCGGCAACGACCATCGAAGAGTTCCAGACTGCCATGGCCGACCTGAAGAAAAGCAATGTCAAAAACCTGATCCTCGACCTGCGCAATAATGGAGGCGGATTCCTCAAGGCGGCCATCGACCTGGCAGATGAGTTCCTTCCCACGAACAGTATGGTGGTTTATACCGAAGGGGTAAACAATCCCAAAAGAGATTACCGCGCTACCTCCAAAGGTTTGTTTGAAAGCGGCAGGCTGGTTGTCCTGGTAAACGAAAACTCAGCCTCGGCAAGTGAAATTGTTGCCGGTGCCGTGCAGGACTGGGACAGGGCAGTAATCATTGGCCGGAGGTCATTCGGAAAAGGACTCGTGCAGCAGCCATTTTACCTTACCGACGGCTCTATGGTGAGGCTGACCACGGCCCACTACTTTACCCCCGCCGGAAGGGGAATCCAGAAACCCTACGTCAACGGGGTGACCGACTACCGAAACGACTACCAGAGACGGATGGAACATGGGGAACTGTTTACCGCCGACAGCATTTCATTCCCCGATTCGCTCAAATTCAAAACCCTGGTCAATGGAAGAACAGTTTACGGCGGCGGAGGGATCATGCCCGACATATTTGTCAGCCTCGATACCTCATACCTGTACCGGTATTACAACAGGATTCAGCGCAACAGTATTGTCAACAATTTTGTAATGGACTATGTCGACAAGAACAGGGCCAGCCTTGCCAAAGAATATCAGGATTTCGACCAGTTCAACAAGAAGTACCGGGTAAGCGACAACATCATCGAATCGATTGTGGCATCAGCCGAAAAGGAGGGGATTGCACGTGACCAGGAAAGTCTCAATTTCACGAAAGACATGATGAAAAAGGACATCAAGGCAATGATCGCCAGGGACCTGTTCACCATCAACCACTTCTACAGGGTCCATAACCAGGATGATAAAGCCATCCTGAAAGCACTTGAAATCTTAAAAGATCAGAAACAGTTCAGGGATCTTCTGGCCAAAATAGAATAATCTTTAAAGCATGTCCGAGATCGTGACAGGATGGCTCCAGGCCAATTACACAGAATTGGCGGGGGCCATTCTGGGTATAGCCTACATCATATTCTCCATCAGGCAGAATGTGCTTACCTGGCCCACCGGACTGGCCACTTCGCTGCTATACATCGTGATTTTCTTTCAGGCACGGTTTTATGCCGATATGGGCCTGCAATTCTACTATGTCTTTATCAGTATTTATGGATGGTATCTCTGGAAAAAGGGTAAGCCTTCGGATCATGCCTCCGCCCTGCCGGTTAGCCGGACCTCTGCCACGGACTGGTTTCGGTTTTCGGTCGCTGCCCTTTTGCTATTTGCAGGTATTTCATGGATCCTGAAATACCATACCGATTCACCGGTCCCGTTCGGGGATGCAGCCACTACCGCACTCAGCATAGTGGCTACCTATATGCTTGCCCGCAAAATGATCGAACACTGGCTGATCTGGGTGGTTGTCGACCTGGTTTCGGCCGGCCTGTATATCTGCAAAGGCTTATGGCCTACCGTCATTCTGTTCCTTGTTTATACCGTAATGGCCATCATTGGGTTCAGGGAATGGAACAGGGAACTGAAAAACCGGGAACTATGAAAAGGGGGAGCAAACCAGCCATTATTGTCATTACCGGAGCAGAATCAACAGGAAAATCGGTACTGACCAGGCAGTTGTCACGTCATTTCAGCGCCCCGGCGTTCATGGAATTCGCGAGGGAATACATCACCGGACTGCACAGGCCGTACGGGTATTCCGATGTCGAATCGATTGCCCGGATGCAGCAGGCGCAGATGAAGGCCGCCCTGAATATGAACCAGCCGCTGGTTCTGTTCGATACCTGGATGATTATCACCATGGTATGGTTCGAAGTAGTATACGGGAAAATCCCCGGGTGGATTATTGAAAACATTGCCAATACCCCGGTTGACCTGTTCCTGGTTTGCGATACCGATCTTCCATGGGTCCCCGATCCCGTGCGCGAAAACGGAGGGGAGATGCGTGACAGGCTGGAATCAAGATATATGCAACTAATCAGGGAATTCGGGTTCCCCTTAAGAGTGGTATCGGGCTCAGGTGATAAAAGATTGCACTCCGCAGCCCATTTTATCGCATCAACAGGGTACAACCTGTAAAAACATACCTTACTTTTATCCGGAAAACATTATCAGACGGAATATGTACGAAAAAACTTATCAGGAAAAGATAGGCAAAACCATAACAAGGCTCTCAGACCCGGAAACCTACAATCTGGTCTGCCACGAGCACAGGCTGGGTGAACCCATGCCCTCCATACAAAATATATCACGGATTGTCGAACTGATCAGGGAGATCATATTCCCCGGATATTTCGGGAATACATCGCTGAGGCCGGATACGATTCAACACTATATGGGTGTTTATGTGGATGAGCTGTACGGACTGCTGAGCGACGAAATCCTGGCAGGCCTCTGTTTTGAATGTAAGGATAATGGCCTGAACAAAATTACCAGCCATTCCGGGGCCTCCAAAGAGATGGCTACCGGGTTCATCGAATATCTCCCTGAAATCAGGCGAAAACTGGTCAACGATGTACAATCCATGTATATCGGAGACCCGGCGGCTACCAGCTTCGGCGAGGTAATTTTCTGTTATCCTGCCATCAGGGCCATCACCAATTACCGGGTGGCACACAGGCTTTACGAGCTCAATGTACCCCTGCTCCCAAGATATATTACCGAGATGGCCCACAGCGAAACCGGAATTGACATCCATCCCAGGGCACAGATCGGCGAATATTTTACCATTGACCATGGCACCGGGGTGGTGATCGGTTCGACATGCATCATCGGCAACCATGTAAAGATTTTCCAGGGTGTTACCTTAGGGGCAAAAAGCTTTGAGTTAGATGAAAACGGAAATCCGGTCAAAGGCGTCCCCCGACATCCGATCGTGGAGGACAATGTCATTATTTATGCTGGTGCCACCATATTAGGACGCGTAACTATCGGGAAGAATTCCGTAATTGGAGGAAATGTCTGGGTAACCACAGACCTGCCCCCCAACTCGAAAGTTGTCCAGAAAAAACACCGGGAAAACAGTTTTTCTGACGGAGCCGGTATTTAAAACCTATACAACATTAAGTATTCAGAAAATTTTAATCATCCTGATATTAAATTATACTGTTTTGGAAAAGTTAAAGATTACCGTAAAAACCCTTGAAGGCCTTGAGGAAGTTTTAAGTGAGGAAGTGAAATCGATTGGAGGAGAAAATATCACTGCCGGGAAAAGAGTGGTGTACTTCGACGGGGACCTGGCCATGGTTTACCGGGCAAATTACCGGTTGAGGACGGCCCTTCGGGTTTTCAGGCAGATACACAGTTTCAGGTTCACCGATGCCGACGATTTCTATGTGAAATGCATGAAAGTCAAGTGGGAATCCTTTATGAACCTGAACCAGACCTTTGCCGTACAGAGTACTGTTTTCAATTCCCTGCTGTTCAAGAATTCCATGTTCGCATCGCTGAAAGTCAAGGATGCGATAGTTGACAGGTTCAGACAGCGCATGGGGAACCGTCCCGACATCGACACCAAGTCACCTGACCTGATTTTTCACGTACACGTCAACATGAACCAGTGTACCCTGTCAATTGACAGTTCCGGCGAATCGCTGCACAAAAGGGGGTACAGGCAGATTCAGGGCGAAGCCCCGCTGAGTGAGGTATTAGCAGCAGGCATGATCCTGCTCTCCGGATGGAATGGTGAAACCGATTTTATCGACCCGATGTGCGGATCAGGAACACTGCCGCTTGAAGCAGCCATGATTGCCCGGAACATCCCGCCCGGGAAATACAGGAAAGAGTTCGCCTTTATGTCATGGAAAGACTATGACAGCGAACTCTTCGAAAAAATAAGGGAAGAGGTTGAACTGAAAGAATTCAGCGGAAAAATTTATGCATCAGACCTGTTGAAGTCAAGTGTTTTGGGGGCGCAGACCAATGCCCGGTCTGCCAGGATTTTCAACCTGATCAATTTTCAGGCGGTGAACTTTGCTGCTCTGGACCTGACAAATATGAAAAATGCAACCATGATCATCAATCCGCCATACGGGGAACGGCTCAACAGCCAGGATCTGGAAAAACTTTACCAGATGATCGGCGAGAAACTAAAACACCAGTTTTCGGGAAATAAGGCCTGGGTGTTGTCGTCTGCTCCTAACCTGATTCATGCAATCGGGCTAAAGGCCTCCAAAAAAATAAAGCTCCTTAATGGAGCCCTGGTGTGTAGTTTTCAGCTCTATGAGCTTTTTGATGGGAAAAGGAAAGATTTGAAAAAAAGGGATCAGCGATATTAAAGATGGGCGACAACATCTGTCACCCATCATTTTAAGCTTTGGTTCTTGTGTATGTATGTCATCAGTCTTCTCTGGTGTCGTATATGTCAATCTCTTTACTCTTCAGTTTATCAGTAGTATTCCCACCGCGGATGTTCAGCATCTCATGAATATTGAGTACTTCGAAATTGTTTGTGAAATTGCGGTTGTTTTTCGGGTTGTTGTTACTGATAGTTTTCATTTCTTATGGATATTAAATTAAACTTTTATACTTTCACTCTCTGTTATAATATTCCGAAAACAGCGAAAAGGTAACCCGGAAAAATGAAGTTTTTTTCAAAAAAATTAAAAAAAAATTACAAATTCCTGATACAATGACAGTTAGATGTCCAGTTTTTTTTCTTGTTTTTCCCCTTTTTTTGCTGGTAACCCTTCGTTCTGCCGGAAATGTTACCCCTGCCGGATCAGACAGCCTGAAAGCGGTGGAGCTATTCAGGCAGGCTATGGAGTATGCCCAGAATATGGAACCAGAAAAGGCGCTGGATTTTTTCAGACAAAGCCTGGAGTTCAGGAAGAATACTTTCGGCGAAAAACATTACCGGCTGGGATCTACTTATATGGCCATGGCCATTCAGTACAAAAACATGTATCAGCTTGAAAATGCCTATTCGTATTACAGGATAGCAGAGCAGATGTACCTGCATAACGCTTCTCCAGATGATTACCGGCTGGGAAGTGTATACAGCAACATAGGAAATTACTACCGTATCAAAGGAAATTATGCCGAAGCTGTCCGTTACCAGCAAAGAGCACTCGAAATCTACGAAAAAGCAGGCGATAATGCCAGTCTGCAAAATTATAAGGGAATCTTATACAACCTCGCGGAATCCTATCACCTGTCCAACCGGGAGGATGAAGCCCTCAGGCTGCTGACTGCCAATTACCAGCAGGTTACCTTCGACATGAAGAACCAATATCTGAATCTGATGGCAGGAATTTACTACTCCCTGAACCAGTTGGACAAGGCGGAATCGATCATGAAAGAACTTATCCGTTCCATTAAAAAGGAGTATGGAGAGTCGGACTATGACCTGGCAGACCAGTATACCATTTACGGCCAGTTCCTGATACGGACCGGCAAGGCCGATTCGGGGCTGGTATGGCTTGGATTGGCGGAAAAAATTTATCTGAATTATGAAAACATTGAGAGAGACCTCGGCGAATTATACGAAGCAATGGCCTTGGCATGGAGTGAAAAGAGCATCCATTCCTCCTCTATCAGCGACTTCGGACAGGTAAAGTCAGGCAATCTCCACAAGGCAGCGGAGTATTACCTGAAAGCATTGGATGTATTGAACGATTCACCTGACCTGACCCATCCAGATATACAACAGCTCGAAAAGTCCAATTTCCCGGTCCATAACCTGCGTATCCTCCACGCATTGGGACAAACCTGGCACCAGGTCGCCCATTTGCACCGGAAAGCCGACAACAGCAGGACTAATGAGTTTACCGGCAAGGCCTTGCAGATTTATCAGACCGCAAGTGAACTGGCGATACAGATCAGGACCAGTTTTATCTCCCAGGAAAGCAAAATACTTTTCGCTGAACTCCAGCAGACCATTTTTGCCTCCTCTGTAGCTGCTGCGCATGAGCTTTATGAATCCACCGGCAAGGCGGAATATGTAGAACTGGCATTCATTAATGCATCCAGGGCTAAGGCCGCAAGTCTGTTCGACAACCTGTCAGACATGCAGGCCAGGAAGATGAGCCTTATTCCGGACTCACTCGTAGTGCTCGAGAATGACCTGAATGCGAAGATTGCCTATTACCGGGAGAGGCTGTTTGATGAATCCCACTCCCGGAATCCGGATCAGCAAAAGCTGGAGGAGTTTAAAAATGCCATTTTCCTTAATGAGCAAAACCGAAATAACCTCAGGTCATACCTTGAAAGCCATTTCAGGGAATATTATCAGTTAAAATACACCAGGACACAGATGTCCATCAGGGAGGTCCAGCAGCAGTTAGACAGGAATGAAGCACTGGTTGAGTATGTGCTGACCACCGGAGGGAAGGGTACTGACGACGGAAGTATCTATGTGTTCACATTTTCCAGAAATCATTTCCAGCTCAGAAAGGAATTGCTTACTGACCAATTCAGGGAGAATCTGGTCACCATTCGCAGGAACCTGGCTTCAACAGCCTTTCTGAATTCGGGATTGCATGAATTCAGGGATTACTGTAAAGCCGCAAGCCAGCTTTACAACATCCTGATCAAACCTTCGGAGAAGATTATCGCCGACAAGAGGATAACCATTGTACCCGACGGGATGCTGAACTATCTTCCCTTCGAGGCACTGCTCACCCATATGCCAGAGACAGGCAGTATCCGTTACCACGATCTCCCATACCTGATTCACGCCCATCCGGTGAACTATGCTTTTTCCTCGGAACTCTATGTGCGGAATTCCTACAAACCATCCGTCAGGCGAAAATCAGCCATCGCGTTTGCTCCAGACTATTCCACTGCAGATTATGGCGCTGAGCAGGCTCAGTCCCTCGCTTCCATTCCCGGAACCCTGGAGGAAGTGGAATACCTGTCCCGGAAAATCAGGGCCAGGTCGTATACCGGTCCGATGGCCACAGAGGCCCGGTTCAGGGAACAAGCGGGTGACTATGACATCCTTCACCTGGCCATGCATACCCTCATAAACGATTCGTTGCCCCTGTTTTCGAGACTCGCCTTTCATCCGGGTATCCCGGACGACTTGCATGACGATGGCTGGCTGAATACCTCCGATATATACAACCTCAGGCTGAAGGCAAGAATGACTGTACTTAGTGCATGTAACACCGGACAGGGAACATTGCACCGGGGCGAAGGAGTCATCAGTCTGGCCAGGGCATTCTTCTATGCCGGATGTCCGTCGGTGGTAATGACGCTCTGGGATGTAGAAGACCGCTCAGGAACGGCGATCATTAAAGAGTTCTATCGTAACCTTAAATCAGGCAAACCCAAGGATGTAGCCCTTCGGGATGCCAAACTCAGCTATCTTGCCGCTGCTGATCCGCTGATGAGCCATCCCCACTTCTGGCTGGGATATATTTCGATCGGACAGTCAGAACCGCTCTATTCGGGAAATGTGGTCTATTTCTTCATCACGCTGTTTGTGATCATAATTCTGGTGGCAGCCGATCTTTTGAAAAAAAGAATGGCCCGCAGATCGCAGGCCATCAGGGGAAAGACATTCTCATAAGTGTGTGTTCATCCGCATGATTTATTTTAGTTTCTTCAGCAGCACAGAAGCTTTTCTTTCATAAAAACCCCTTCGTGTTACGATAGCTTCCATTACCCCGGAAGCTTTTTCAAGATCTCCCAGCTGAACGAGGCACAGTCCCATATACCACTCGGCCTGCTCCACAAAGATATTGTCGTTATGCTGGATGACCTGATGATAATCGCCGATAGCGCTTTTATAGTCATTCAGGCTTTGATGGGATGCCCCGGAATAAAACCTTGCCACCGGATTGTCCCCTTCGAGTTCAAGGACTGTACGGAAAGTAGTAAGGGCCCCGTCGAAATCGGCGTTATTGTATTGCTCAAAACCGGTCTCCAGCCGGGAACTGATATCCGGAACCGCAGACCTGAATGTGGTTATGGCAGATGGCGTTTCATTAGCCAGGTCCGCCATGCTTCGATCGGGTAAAGCCATATACCTGACGGTAATGGAAAGTCCCAGGACCGCAAACATTACCGCGGCAACCGTTCTTAATCCCTTATGCCTGGTCCGGACCGGTACTATCGATTTTTCCTCGGTAACCTTAATGTCTTTCGAAAGAATCGTAAGTTTCTCCCTCAGGCTGAGAACATCCTGTTCGGTGAATGCCTCGTCGAGCTCGCGGATCAGGTTAATTTCAGCTAAAAGATCAGCATTCTCAGCCAATTCACTTTCGACCTGATATCTCAATTCGGCTGAAGACTCCTCACAAATGAATGCCTCCAGGTCTTCGAGCGGGAACGGCGTGGATGTCTCCCTGGAAGCAATGCTCCTGAGCGATTGCCTGAGGTCCATGACATCGCGCTCGCCTATCGCGTGCTCCAGGCCGGTAAGCAGATCAACTTCACCTGCAAGCATCGGGTTTACCCCCATCTCCTCTTCAAACTCCTTCATCTGGTCAAAAGTAAGTCCGCCCTCCAGATAGGCTTCGATATCACTAAGCGGATAAGTGTTGGCGAACTGGTTTTTACTGATCTGAAGGAGATTAGCCCTCAGGTCCATCACATCCTTTTCCATGAGGGCAGATTCAATATCGTCCCATTCGCTGTCAGGAGCCTCTGCTTCAGCAGATTCAAACATTTTCATCTCTGCCAGGTATATCTGGTGAAGAACTTCCCTGGTCTGAAGCTGATGATTGCTCAGGTGAATTTTGGGGAGTGTCTCAAAATCTTCCGTAGGGGCGGGATCAGGGGAAACCTGTTCGGGAAAGCCTGTCAGATCTGAATTCTCCGCAAGGTCAAAGCTGGCAGTAATTTTATTCTGCTCAGGGAGGTTACTACTGCCCAAATCCTGCAATGTGGTTCTGAGCTGCCGGATATCATGCTCTGTAATGGCGTCTTCGAGCTCGCGGGTTAAGATCAGGTCTGACTTTATGCGGGGGTCTTCCTGAAGTAATTTTTCAAATTCAATTTTCTGGCCGTTGGTTAAACTACCCTCAATATATGCCTCAAGCATATGGTCCTTTTTTGCATCACGTATCATCTTCCACTATTTTTTTGTATTCATTATCCTGCCTGATACGTTCTATCAGAAGTTCTTTACATTTGAATTTCCTGGTTTTCACATATTTCTCACTCTTTAGTCCCATAATCAGGGCAATTTGTCTGATCGGGACCTTATCAAAAAACAACTGTAGTATTTTTTGACAATCGGTACTGATATTCCTGAAATGTTTCTGGTAGAGCAGGTATCTTTCATTCTTGTCTACGACGGCAACCAGATCGTCGTCGTAAATATCTTCCTGGAACGGTAGTGAATCAGATAACTTCTCCTGCTCTATTCTCCTTTTCTCAAGCTGCTTCAACCAAAGAAACCGGCAAACCGAAAACAGATAAACTTCGAAAGAACGATTCTCGAACAGAAGGTCATTTTCCTTCAGCTTACGGTAAATCACAATAATTGCTTCCTGAAAAATGTCACTGACATCATCCTCACCACCCTGGTTCTTTCTTACAAAGGCATTCACCTTATAGAAATACTGTTTATAGATATAAGACAGAACGACATTGTCGTGACGAAGGATTCCCTTCAGGATTTGTTCATCCGTAAAACTTTTCATGTTCTATATATTAATTCCGATTTTTGGCAAAAGGTAACCCATGATTTATGACTTTTTTTTTAAACTTTTGGTCAATTAATCATTATTTACCTAAATATCAGATTTTTATTCATAAAATATTTTTTCCGCTCCGGTATAAATCCGGCACACGAATTTATGAATTTATAGGGAACAATAGGTTTCTTATGGTGAAAAGATTGTGGGGCACATGCAGATAAAAACAAAAGGATAGATTTGGCAATCTATCCTTTCTCTTTAAACTAACTAACCTAACTAAACCTAAACTTATGAAAATAAACGTAATGCAAAATTATCAAAGATATCCGGAATGCAAAAAACAAAACTGTTAAAACATGTTAAATTACACTACTGGGCGATGAATGTATAGCGAATGGTGCCCTGCTGAGGATTAGGCGCGCTGTTGTCGGAATTAAAGACTGTACGCTGGGCAGCGGCCTGGGCATAGAGGTATATCTGTTCATCGGTAACCACGCTGTTTCTTCGTGGGGTGGCCGAAACCACCCTGCCCTGCCGGTTTACCGATATATCGACGATTACGGTACCGCCCCCCCGGGCTAAGTAGATCGGGATGGGCAGCCGGAGATGGTACCGGTTGGCCAGGTTGTACTCAATATTGCTGTCGCCGGTATAAACGATGTTACTGATGGAATCAGGGTCCATCCCCTCGGTGACCGCCTCCGGCATCTTAATTTTTGAAAGATCCGGTATCTCACGGGCAAGTTGCTGATTAACATCCGAAACAAGCCTGCGGGCATTCTCAACTTCCTGCTGGTAAGATTCGTCAAAGAACGATTCACTCCGGTTTACCTGCCGCGGCAGGCTCGCTGCCGCTGAAGGGGTGCTGGTCCGGTATTCCGCAGGTGAAGGCTGCTGACTTTCCGGCACAAGCTCTTGCTGAAGAACCTCTTCCTCCGGAAGCACGGGAAATTCTATCAGGATCACGTCTTCCACCATCTCCCGTTTCAAATCCATCTCGGCCAGAAGAAAAATCCCGACAATCAGGATGTGGAACAAAAGTGTCCCCATAACCCCGTAAATATTCCTTTTATAAAGATTCAGAATCCTGTTCATGCACCCGCAAAAATATAAATAAACCCCGAGGTAACGAATATGCTGCCAGCGATATCCAAACACAAAAACCGTGTCACGTTTACAGTAAAAATATCTACGAATCTTCAATCTAAAAAAATTAACAGAATTTAACAAATTGAATAATAGGCAATTACATAAATAACCCTATTTTCAGGACATATTCCAAACGGAAATTCGTAACTTTTCCGTCTTTAAAGCAGGAAGGTTTATGACCCGTTTTCCTGAAAAAATTTATGCGGATTCTGAATATTGGTATGAACCACATATATATCAGTCTGCTGATGCTAACATCGCTGGTGCTGATACCCGGACACTCTGCTGCACAGTCGGGTGTTCAGGATTCTGCATTTATTATCCGGGCTTCCAACCACAAAAGTGACGAATTTTACGATTCCCTTAAAGTAAGGGCTACCCGTAAAAAATTCTCCAGACTGATTTACGATGCCATTGTCACCGGTTATAAGCCAGCTGATGATGGCCGGTCAGAAGCCATAAATTACTACTCGGAGGCTGAGGGCAAACGTATAGGCAAGATTCAGTTCCTCAGGCTGGATGTTTTCGGGCCGTCGGTTCAGGATACAACACGAAAGGCTAAATCGGCTTTAGAAAAGGCCGGAAACAACCTTCATACCCGTTCCGACCTTAACAACCTCCGAAAAAACCTGATCATCAAAACCGGTGACATCCTGGATGCAGAAACCCTGTATGAAAACGAACGTATTTTCAGGACGTTGCCCAGGATCAGGGATGCCCGCTTCATCCTTTTACCCGATACATTGAACCCGGAAATGGTCAACCTGCTCCTGATTACCCAGGACAGGTTCTCTATCGGGGTCTCCGGGGTTGTTGAGGGGTCCCGGTCGGCTAAGGGCCAGATCTATAACCGTAACTTTTTCGGACTTGGGCATGAAATTTCGGTGAGTCTCGTGGGACATCTGGCCAAACAACCCTATTTGGGCTTCGAAACATTTTACAAAATCAACAACATCAACGGAAAGTTCGTGAACTTTTCCGTCGGTTATTATAATACTTACCGCAATGAGGGAGCCTCTGCACAGTTTGAGAAACCGCTTATCCGGACTGCAGATAAATGGGCATACGGCATCAGCGGATATACCTTTGCAAGAACAAGCGAATTACCGGAATTTATAAGGGAATTCAGGGGATCTGACCTGCGTTACAACCAAATCAACCTTTGGGGGGCGAGAAATTTTCAGCTCGGACCGGAAAACAATCCGCATTCCCAAATTACCCTGTCTCTGCATGTTGCCGACCGGAATTTCAGGGAAAGGCCATTGCCTTTTCCCGGAGAAGACCAGTATTTTGCAGACTCACGGGCAGCATTCGCAGGTTTCACCTGGTCGCAGCGCTCTTTTATCCCCGACAAACTGATTTACGGTTACGGAATTACGGAAGATATCCCCGAAGGATTTAAGAATGAACTGGTCGTTGGCTTCGATAATAACGAAAACGGCGAAAGGATTTACGGTCACCTGTTCCTCTCCAACGGCAACTTTCTACGGAACAAACCCGGCTATCTCTATGTTTACGGCGGGGCAAGCACTTATTACAGTCATAATCGCTACAGCCAGGGACTGATTGAAGCGGGCATGAACCTGATTTCGGGACTTCGCGGAAACGGGAACGCAAGGTTCAGGCATTTTCTGCGGGCGGATTATATGCTTGGACTGAACCGTTTTTCCATAGAAAACCTCTCTTTTCAGAAAAATGACCTTATCAGGGGCTTCGACAGCCGGCAGATTTCAGGCAAGGAAAGACTTAACCTGAGCCTGGAATCGGTCTATTTCCAAAGGAAGGATTTTTACCGGTTTAATATCGCCATCTTTACCTTCATCGACGTGGGAATTTTAGGAGACACTAAAAAACCGATTTTCAGGGAGAAATACTATACCGGTTTCGGTGCTGGGCTCAGACTGCACAACGAATCGCTTGTACTGAAAACCATCCTCATCAGGCTGGGATTTTACCCAAATCACCCCGACGATGTAGGCTTATTAGGGCTGCTGATCACGGAGCAGACACGGCAGAGGTTCTACGATTTCCAACCCGGGCCGCCCGCACCCAGAAAGTTCGAATAAGCCGCAAACGATGGTTCAGGAAACCAATTCGTTAACATTGGCGCAATTTTCAGTAAATCAAAACCTTTTACTCCTCTATACCAAATAAAAGAATACCTTTGCGCCCTGATTTTTAAGACAATTTATTTTAATGATTTTATTTAACGAAACGGGGCTTGCCCCCGACATGCTCAAAGCAACAGAACAATTGGGTTTCGTAAACCCCACACCTATCCAGGAAAAAACCATTCCGTTGATTTTAAATGACAAATCAGATATAGTTGCCCTCGCCCAGACAGGTACAGGAAAGACAGCTGCATTCGGATTGCCGGTAATTCAGCAGATTGAAGTGAACAACCTCTCAACCCAGGCACTTGTATTGTGCCCAACGCGTGAATTGTGCCTGCAAATCACCGGCGACCTGACCAATTTCTCAAAATTCAGGGGTAACCTGAATATCGTTCCGGTATACGGTGGCGCATCCATCAATGATCAGATCCGCCTGCTCGATAAAGGGGCACATATCGTTGTGGCCACTCCGGGAAGGGCCGTTGACCTGATCAACCGGAGAAAGCTGAAGCTGAATACGGTCAACTGGCTCGTTTTAGACGAGGCCGATGAAATGCTTTCCATGGGATTCAAGGATGACCTTGACAAGATCTTATCGGGGACCCCGCAGGAAAAACAAACCCTTCTGTTTTCGGCCACCATGCCTAAGGAGATAGCCTCCATTGCCAAAAAATACATGAATGCCCCTGTGGAAATTTCTGTTGGCAGAACCAACCAGGGAGCCGAAAATGTGGAGCATGAATATTTTGTGGTCCACGCCCGCGACCGCTATGAAGCTCTGAAACGGATCGCCGATGTTAACCCCAGGGTTTATGGCATCGTCTTCTGCAGAACGCGTGCGGAAACCAAAGAGGTAGCCGACAACCTCATCCGCGACGGGTACAATGCCGATGCACTGCATGGTGACCTTTCCCAGGAAATGAGGGATATCGTCATGAACCGCTTCAGGAACCGCCGGCTTCAGATCCTGGTGGCCACCGACGTGGCTGCGCGCGGACTCGATGTGAACGATCTGACCCACGTCATTAACTATAATCTCCCCGACGATCCGGAAGTATATATCCACCGGAGCGGCAGGACCGGCCGTGCCGGAAAAAAGGGAACCTCCATTTCGATCCTCCATCTCAAGGAGAGAGGCAAACTTCGCGAAATAGAGAAAATGCTGAACCGGAAAATGGAACTCAAACAAGTTCCGACCGGCAAGGATATCTGTGAAAAACAGCTCTTTAACCTGATCGACAGAGTAGAAAAAGCCGATGTCAGTACTACGGCCATCGACAACTACCTTCAGGTTATATACAAAAAACTGGAGTGGCTCGATCGTGAAGAACTGATCAAACATTTTGTGGCTGTCGAATTCAACCGCTTCCTGGAGGCCTATGAAAATGCCCCCGACCTGAACGTCGACCAGGCAAAATCATATGATCGCAACGGTGAATCAGGCTCAAGAGGTAAAAAACAGTCCAAAGGCGAAAGCTGGGACTATGAAAACGGCTTCGGCGGCAAAAACAATTTTGCCCGGCGCAAGGGCGTAAAATTCTCCAGGATGTTCATGAACATCGGGAAGAGTGACCGGATGGACAAGCGCACCATCATCAATATGATCAACGATACCATGCCGGGTAAATCGGTAGAGATCGGAGAGATTGAAGTGCTGCGTAATTTCTCCTTCTTTGAAATTGACCGCCGGTTTGAATTTGACCTGCAGAAAGCTTTCAGGCAGGTAGAGTTCAAGGGAAAACGGATCGGCCTCGAGGTAGCCAAGCCCAAATAAAGGAAGGCTACTCAAAAAGGGCAGCGATTTCTTCCCTGCTGATCGCCCTGAACGGATTATTTGAATTGATGAATTTATCCGCCAGGGCGCTTTTGCGTTCTTTAAGCATCTCGATCTTCTCTTCGATGCTGTTCTCGGTAATAAACCGGTAAACAAATACGTGCCTGTCCTGGCCAATCCGGTGTGCCCTGCTGATGGCCTGGTTCTCCGAAGCCGGGTTCCACCACGGATCAATGATAAAGACATAATCGGCCCGGGTTAGGTTCAGTCCAACCCCGCCCGCCTTCAGAGAGATCAGGAAAATCTTGTTTTCCGGGTCATCCTGAAACTCACTGATGACCTCCTCCCTGTTTCTTGTTTTTCCGGTAAGCAGGCTGTATTTCCAGTTCTCTGATTCTATGCGTTTACGGATCAGCTCAAGGTGGCTTACAAACGATGAAAAAATCAGTACTTTATGGTTTTCAGACACCAAACCGGAAAGTGCCATAAAAATTTCTTCAAATTTCCCTGAACCGGAATTATCGTCCTTTCCGGCAAGCGTGGGATGGTTAGCCAGCTGCCTCAGGCGGGTAAGGCCTCTGAGTATCTCTATGGATGAGGCTGCCAAACCATTTTCACCGATGGTAGCCAGGATGGTATTCCTGATCAGCGACTTCTCCCGTTCATAAATAGTCTGCTGTTCAGGGGCCATGGTGCAGTACATAACGGTTTCGACCAGGGGCGGAAGTTCACCGGCAACTTCATCTTTCGTACGCCGCAGAATAAACGGACGGATAAGCAGCTGCAGCTTTTCCCCGGCTTTTTCCTCTGAATGGTTTTCGATAGGGAGCTGGTACTGCTGCCTGAAAAACGGATAGCTGCCAAGCAGTCCGCGATTAAGGAAATTCATCTGCGACCAGAGGTCGGCCAGCGAGTTTTCCACGGGAGTTCCCGTAAGCACCAGGTGGTGATACGATTTCAGGGCCATCACTGCCCCGAAAGTTTTCGACGTCTTATTCTTGATGTACTGGCTTTCATCCAGAATGGTGATAAAAAACCGCACCTTATCAAACAATTCCCGATCGTTCCGGAGTACCCCATAGGTGGTGATCACCGCATCGTATGAAGCGGCAATCCTGCTGAAATCGCCATTCTTTCGCCTCAGGTTCCCGGTATGAACATAAACCTTCAGTGAAGGTGCAAATTTCCGTATTTCATTGATCCAGTTGTGGACCAGAGAAGTAGGCACAACGATCAGCGAAGCCGGCTGGCCGGAAGCCTCCGCTGAGGGTTCATCAAACAGCGACAGCTGCCCGCCGGAATTATTTAGCCGGCCGGTTTGCTCCCTGAAGGCATCTCCGCTTCCCGGTTCTCTTTTCAGGCTTAACAGCAGCGCAAGGGCCTGGAGAGTTTTCCCCAATCCCATATCGTCGGCCAGGCAGCCCCCCATTCCATTACTGATGAGCGAATGCATCCAGCGGAAACCGGTAAGCTGATAAGAACGCAGGGTTGCCTTCAATCCGGCAGGAACAGCCGCTTGTTCCGACTGTTTTATCTTTTCCTGAAACTCCAAAAGAGCCGTCAGGCTTTGTCCAGGAATCCGTTCTTTCAGCAGATGGTAAAAATGACGGTCGAAAACCAGCCGGTCGCCTTCAGCCCTTCCAGCCTGAATCAGCTGGCGGTAATGTTCAAACCACTCTTCCGGAAGAATGGCTATTTGCCCGTCGGGTAATTCAAACTCCCTGATCCCGTTGAGGATATATTTGCGGAGTTTTATAAAAGGTATCCTGAACGGTCCGAAGGTAACGGTCGCATACAGGTCGAACCAGTCGCTTTTCTGCCTCAGGTCGAAAGTAACCTCCTGATTCCCGGTATGATAACGCTTTTCAAAAAAAGTCTGTCTGATTTCAACATTTCGGGCAGCAAGATCCTCCCTGTGCCTGGATAACCATTCCACCAGGGCGTACAGCACACTGTCGCTGTCCGGCAATCCGGAATTGGGCAGCACATAACAACCCGCCTCTTCCTGCAGACCCGCTCCGGTCAGGAATCCGGAAATTTCCTGTTCCAGCTGGCGGTTCCGCCGATATTTCAGGAAAGTATACCCATCCCCCTCGGTAATCAGTTTAACCAGTACCTCGCGTTTGTCGTTCGGCAATATTTCCGTATCGCCATATATCAGCCGGAGAATCAGGGCCGGAGTGTTTTTCAGGTTCCTCTCAAGGCTGACCGCTGCCGTCAATACCCCCTCAGGCTCCCGTATGATGAATCCGCGGGCTTCCACCTCATGGTCCCTGACCATATTAAACACAAAATTGGAATAATACTTTGGTTCAACGTTTACAGGCACAAAAATGAAGTCACGATCCAGGAAGGGCTGAACCTTTCTTGAGTCCATATCCCTGAAAACCAAAAGCCTGTCCCTGACCATCATCACACAGGGGTCATTGGCAATAAGCCTGACCTTCCGGTTTTTCAAAGGAACCGGTTCATCTCCCAGAAATAACCTGACTTCATACCGGGTACCTGCGGATGTCCGTTCAAACAGATACCGGGCGCTTGCGTAGCGGTCAGAAACCATAATGCGGTCCTCGTCATAGAGGTTGGCATATTTGGGCTCCTTAAAAAAAAGGGGGATATCCTGGTTCATCAAAATTTGCGCAACAGAGAACAAATACTTTGACACATAGGGGAATACATGCGAAGTTAAATATTCCGGTGAGACCTGGCCAAAAAATTCAGTACTGTTCTTACTCCTCGAAAACCGGGCAGAAATCCTGCTGTCGGCATATTTTCCGCTGAGCCTTACAATCTCCTTCTCTGCCGCTGAAAATGCAAAGGCCATGTTGTCGGTTTCCTCCGGACGAACGATATACCGTACTGAATAGTATGCAGACAAAGGCTCCACCAGGTATGGTACAAAGACCATCCCCAGGTGGCGGTGCTCGGTCAGGGCAACAATAAATTTCAGATTTGCGGCATTCTCCATTCCAAAGAAATCTTGTTACAGGTTGGTGATCCGTCTAAAATGAAAACGGAACATGAAACGATCAACCTGCAAAGAAAGGGAAAAAGACTTACCCCTATGCCATAAAACAGAATCGTCCGTGATTTTTTCACAGACGATTCACGATTATTTCATTCAGGAAATTTATAATTCTCTTATCCAGATATTTCTGAAACTGACCAGATCTCCGTGGTCCTGCAGGGAAATCGGCCCTTTTCCGTGGGGTACCACAAAATATTCAGGAACACCGATATAGACCGTCGGACCGCGCACTTCTACTGCATTCTGCACCACTACCCCATTGTGGATAACGGTAACCCGCGGAGGAACCAGGTAAGTTCCATCGGCTTTAAAGAGCGGAGCAGTATAGATGATGTCATAAGTCTGCCATTCACCCGGAGCCCGGCAGGCATTCACCATCGGCGGATGCTGCTTGTAAATGCTGCCGGCCTGGCCGTTGCGGTAGGTCCGGTTATTGAAGTTGTCCAGCACCTGCACTTCATAAATACCCTGCAGGAATACCCCACTGTTCCCGCGGCCCTGGCTTTCGCCCTTCACTTCGGAAGGCGAACGCCATTCAATGTGAAGCTGAAAATTCTCAAACTCCCGCTTGGTTTTTATACCACCCGTTCTCGGGACCACCGTCATCGCACCGTTCTCGACCTTCCAGCCCGGCTTTCCGGCGCCCCGCTCGCTTACCCACTCCTCTTCCAGGTTGGTGCCGTCGAAAAGTACAATGGCATCAGAAGGGGCATCGCCGTATTGTTTTCCGGGATTAATAATACGAATTTCCGGCTCCCAGATCTCCGTCATCTCAGGTTTCATTTCCATGGTAGGTTTTTGTTGGGCATAGGCAAAGGCACTAGCCATCATCAGCAAAATCAAAAAAGACTTTTTCATCGTTCAGTATTTTAAAAGTTGATTATTGTTTCTTGTTCAAAGACCAAGCTCCTTCACCATTGCATCGATCCTGCGGTCGACATCCGCTTCGGCTTCATCAAGCCCGTCGTATGCGTTCAGGACTCCCTTAACTTCGAAATAGAACTTGATTTTTGGCTCCGTACCTGAAGGCCGTACAGATATTTTGGTACCATTGCCGGTCAAAAACTGAAGCACATTGGAGCTTGTTTTCTGATTGATGGGCACGGACTCCCCGGTGGCTGGATTTTTACTGACCAGGCTTTCATAATCCTTCACCCAAACAACCGGAGAACCGCCAATGGCAAGCGGGGGATTTTCCCTGAAACCCACCATCATGGCCTGGATTTCGGCAGCTCCCGACTGGCCTTTTCTGGTCACGGAAATGGTCTTTTCTTTCGAATAACCATATTCAATATAAATATCCAGCAAGAGTTCATAGAGGGTTTTTCCCTTGCTTCTTGCCCATGCGACAATTTCAGCCATCATGGCTATAGATGTAACGGCGTCCTTGTCCCTGACAAAATCGGCAGGAAGGAAGCCAAAACTCTCCTCGCCGCCACCGATATACTTTTTAACCCCCTCATTCTCCCGGATAACCTCGGCAATAAACTTAAATCCGGTGTACACGTCATAATATTCGATCTGGTTTTTCCTGGCAATTTCCGCGATTACTTCGGTCGATACAATAGTCTTTACAACATATTCATTGCCTTTCAATGTACCGTTTTCACGCATCTTGCCAATGATGTAGTAGATAAAGAGCAGGGCAGTCTGGTTACCATTGATGATTACGAAATCGCCCTTCAGGTTGCGGGTGGCTACTCCAAGGCGGTCGCTGTCGGGATCGGTGGCCATCACTACATCGGCATCCGTTTCGACCGCCTTTTCGATGGCCATTTTCATGGCTGCAGGTTCCTCGGGATTGGGCGAAACCACCGTCGGGAAGTTGCCGCTGACCACATCCTGTTCTGGGACATTGATGATATTGGTAAAACCATAGGCCCGGAGTGCCATGGGAACCAGTTTTACACCGGTTCCGTGGATCGGGGTGTATACTATTTTCAGGTCGTGGTATTTCTGTACCAGCTCGGGAGAGAGGGATGCCGATTTCACCATTTCGATGAATTTCTCATCGGTTTCGGCACCTAACCCGGTAATCAACTCTTGTGGCCCGTCGAAAAGGATATTTTCATGTTTCATGGCCAGCACCTCGCCGATCACGGCTTCATCGTGCGGTGCCACGAGTTGCGCGCCATCATCCCAATATGCTTTAAACCCGTTATATTCAGGCGGATTATGGGATGCTGTAATGATAATGCCACTCTGGCATCCGTACTCGCGGATGGCGAACGACATTTCGGGAGTGGGCCTCAGGTCCTCGAACACCAACGCCCGGATACCGTTTGCGGCAAAGATGCCCGCGCAGGTTTCGGCATAGAGCCGGCTGTTATTGCGGCAGTCGTGCCCGATGACCACTTTAATTTCAGGAAGTTCCGGAAAACTCTTTTTCAGGTAATTGCACATCCCCTGAGTAGCTGCCCCGATGGTATACCGGTTCATCCGGTTGGATCCGGCCCCCATGATGCCACGAAGTCCGCCGGTACCAAATTCCAGGTCCCTGTAAAAGGAGTCAATCAATTCGGTTTTATCCTCACTGCTGAGCATCCGCTGAACTTCAGCGCGTGTTTCCTCATCATAGAAAGGATCCAGCCACAGGCCGGCCCTCTCCTCCACCAATTTCAATAATTCGCTGTTACTCATAACTGTTATGTATGTAAACGTTTGATGCAATCTTTAAGGCTGTCCTGCCACCATGGAATAGCCAGGTTATAGGCAGCTTTTATCTTCCCCTTGTCCAGCACCGAAAAAGAGGGCCTTTGTGCCGGGGTTGGGTACTCCGCCGACCGGATGGGTTCCACCACACAGGGTACACCGGCAATATCAAAAATTTCACGGGCAAAATCATACCAGCTGCAGACCCCTTCGTTGGAATAGTGGTATATCCCGGGTTTCCAACCGGCCGGGCCCTCCGCCGACCTTACCATATGCAGGATAGCCCCGGCAAGGTCCCGCGCATAGGTTGGCGTACCGGTCTGGTCGAACACCACCCTGAGCGATGCCCTCTCACGGCCCAGCCTGAGCATGGTCTTAACAAAATTATGGCCAAACGGAGAGTATAGCCAGGAAGTCCTTACGATTATTGCCCCGGGCAGGATTTCCCTGACCAGGTTTTCCCCTTCCAGTTTGGTCAGACCGTAAACTCCCTGGGGGTCGGCCTGGAATTCTTCATCGTATGGTACACACGACCTGCCATTGAAAACGTAATCGGTACTCACATGGATAAGCCGGGCATCATAATCCCTGCACGCCCCGGCAAGCAGTCCCGGGCCGCCAGCGTTCAGCCCGGCAGCCTTTTCCGGCTCTTTTTCGGCCTGGTCAACTGCCGTGTAAGCAGCACAGTTGATTACCATGCCGGGCTTTGTCATTTCGAAAAAACGCTTTATGCCAGCCCCGTCGGTTATATCCAAAGTATCATAATCCGTAAAAAAGAACTGTACACCCGGATAATCTGCAGCCAGAGAACTGATTTCACTGCCTAATTGTCCGTATGCCCCTGTAACCAGAATATTCATTTCCAAGGTTTAAAAATTCATTTCTGCCCCGGAGAACAGCGGGGCCTGTCTGTCTTTTTCAGAAATCAGCTGCTTTTCCGGTTCAATTTTCCAATCGATGGCCAAAGCGGGATCATCAAAGCGTATGGCCCTTTCAAACGCTTTTTGGTAGACCTGGTCACACTTGTAAGCAAACACCGCAGTAGGTGAAAGTACGGAAAACCCGTGGGCAAACCCCCTCGGGATGAACAGCTGCAGTTTGTTTCCGCCGGTCAGTTCAATCCCAAACCATTTGCCAAATGTAGGAGAATCACGTCTGAGGTCTACAGCAACATCGAATACCGACCCCGATATGACTCTTACCAGCTTTGCCTGAGACCAGGGATCAAGCTGATAATGAAGCCCCCTGATCACGCCATACGACGACATGGACTCATTATCCTGGACAAACTGGCTGCTGACGCCAGCGTCCAACCATTTCTGTGTATGGTAACTTTCAAAAAAATAGCCCCGCGGATCGCTGAAAACATCCGGTTCAATAATTTTTAACCCCCCGATGGGAGTATCTGAGATCTTCATGAATTAAAAAGATTTGATCTGGTCGGCTGCAAGCCTGAGCAGATACTGTCCATACTGATTTTTCTTCAGGGGTTCAGCCAATCGGAGCAACTGCTCACGGCTGATAAAGCCTTTTTTGAAGGCAATCTCCTCTATGCAGGATATTTTCAGTCCCTGTCGTTGTTCTATGGTAGCAATATAATTAGAGGCCTGCAGCAGGCTGTCGAAGGTCCCGGTATCCAGCCATGCAAATCCCCTGCCTAACAGCCTAACGTTCAGTCGGTCTTCTTCCAGATAGAGACGATTCAGGTCAGTAATTTCCAGTTCACCCCGGGCTGAAGGTTTAAGTGATTTAGCCTTTCTTACCACATCATTGGAGTAAAAGTAGAGTCCGGTTACTGCATAATTGGAGCGCGGTTTTTCAGGTTTTTCCTCAATGCTGACCACCTTGCCTGCATCGTCAAATTCGACTACCCCATATCGTTCAGGATCATTCACATAATAACCGAAAACCACGGCACCGTCCTCCAGGGAGGCAGCACTTTCCAGGATACTGCGAAAGTTATATCCGTAGAAGATATTGTCGCCAAGGATCATACAGACAGAATCATCGCCAATGAACTCCTCCCCCAGGATAAATGCCTGGGACAGGCCATCGGGAGAAGGCTGAATCTTGTATGAAATTTTCAGGCCCAGCTGTTCGCCGCTTCCGAACAGGTCTTCGTACAAATGGATGTCGGTTGGAGTGGAGATGATCAGAATTTCCCGGATACCTGCCAGCATGAGCACCGACAGGGGATAGTAAATCATCGGTTTATCGTATACCGGTATGATTTGCTTTGAAATGCTCCGGGTAATCGGATAGAGCCGGGTACCTGCGCCTCCGGCCAAAACTATGCCTTTCATAATTTACCTTTTTTATTATCTGGTCAATTTTTTCAATGTTTTTTTTGAACCCGGAATGGAGATCCAACCGCGTTCACCATCTGCCTGAAAACGCATCAGCATATTACCCCTGCCCGGGAAAACCCGGGGGTACAAATGCCGTCATGGCTTTCTCAGTCAAAAATAGTAATTCTAACAGAGCAATCAACTTTTCGGCAGGTTCTTCTTGATAAAAGATAAAAAAAAGCCCAACATTGTTTTTATCTCATTTTTACTAAAAAAAACACCGAAATTCTTTGATATACAGCGCAGAAGTCTTAATTTTGCGGCCGATTTCACAAGAAATAATGTCTAACTTATTAATTTTGTAACAATTACATGACTGAAATTAAAAACGAGAACCTGGAGCCCCAGGAAGTAACTGAAAATGTAACTGCCGGCACACCAGCAGAAACCGCAGTTAAAACTACCGCTGCCAAAGAGGAAGAATTTGACTGGGAAAGTCTTGAGGAAGGTCTTGACCTCTATTCAAAAAAACGCAGAAATGAACTGGAAAATCTTTACAACGACACACTGAACACCGTTCAGGAGAAAGAAGTGATCGAAGGAAAGGTTATTTCCATGAACAAAAGGGAAGTTGTGGTCGATATCGGCTATAAATCCGACGGCGTGGTCAGCCTTAATGAATTCCGCTACAATCCCGAACTGAAAGTAGGTGACAAAGTGGATGTTTACATCGAGAGCCTTGAAGACAAAAAAGGCCAGATGTCGCTTTCGCACAAGAAAGCACGTGCCATGCGCTCATGGGAGAAAATCAACCTTGCGCATGACAATGACGAAATTATCAAAGGTTACATCAAGTGCCGTACCAAAGGCGGTATGATCGTTGATGCCCTTGGAATCGAAGCGTTCCTCCCGGGATCACAGATTGATGTCAAACCGATCCGCGACTACGACATGTACGTAGGCAAAACCATGGAATTCAAGGTGGTCAAAATCAACCACGAATTCCGCAACGTGGTGGTATCGCACAAGGCACTTATTGAAGCCGAACTGGAACTGCAGAAAAAAGAAATCATTTCGAAACTTGAAAAAGGACAGGTACTGGAAGGTACCGTCAAGAACATTACGTCTTACGGTGTATTTATCGACCTGGGTGGTGTTGACGGTCTTATCCACATTACCGATCTTTCATGGGGCCGCATTACCCATCCGAACGAAATTGTTGAGCTTGACCAGAAACTGAATGTGGTTATTCTCGATTTCGACGATGACAAGAAACGTATTGCCCTCGGTCTGAAACAGCTGACCCCACACCCATGGGATAAACTGGATGAAGCCCTTAAGGTAGGCGACAGCGTGAAAGGCAAAGTCGTTGTTCTTGCCGATTATGGTGCGTTTGTTGAGATTGCACCCGGTGTTGAAGGACTTATCCACGTTTCTGAAATGTCATGGAGCCAGCACCTGCGCAGCGCACAGGACTTCCTGAAAGTTGGCGACGAAGTGGAGGCCCAGATCCTTACCCTCGACCGCGACGAAAGGAAAATGTCTCTTGGCATCAAACAACTCAAGAACGACCCATGGGAAAATATTGAAACCCGTTTCGGATTGGGAACCAGTCACAAGGCAACCGTCCGCAACTTCACCAACTTTGGTGTATTTGTCGAAATTGAGGAAGGCGTTGACGGCCTGATCCACATCAGCGACCTGAGCTGGACCAAAAAGATCAAGCATCCTTCTGAATTCACCGGCATCGGCGAAGAGATTGAAGTGGTTGTTCTCGATATCGACAAGGAAAACCGCAGGCTCAGCCTCGGACACAAACAGCTGGAAGAGAATCCGTGGGATGTATTTGAAACCATCTTCACTCCTGATTCCGTACACGAAGGAACCATCGTCGAACTGATGGACAAAGGTGCCGTAATTGCACTGCCATACGGTGTGGAAGGTTTTGCCACCCCGCGTCACCTTGTGAAAGAAGACGGCGGACAGGTAAAAATGGATGAGAAACTGGAATTCAAGGTTATTGAATTCAATAAATCCGCAAAACGGATCATCGTATCGCATTCCAGAGTATACGAAGATGAAAAACGGGGTGAAGAAACCTCAAGGAAAAAAGCAGAAAGCAAGGCAACCAAGAAAGCCATGAAGAATGTTTCCGAAAATGTGGAAAAAACCACACTCGGTGATATCTCCGAACTGGCCGATCTCAAGAAGCAGATGGAAGCCGACGAGAAAAAAAGATAATTTCAAGCGTGTGTGTTTGAATACAATTTTGTAAATTGTACTCATGGAATTTGAGATCATAAAAAAGGAAAACCACGCCCTCGTCAGAATTCTTTCAGAAAAACTGGATGCGAACAATGCACCTGCACTGAAATCAGAATTTGTAATGCTCAGCGGCAATGGGGTAAAGAATATCCTTGTCGACATGACTGCCTGCAAATACTGCGATTCATCAGGACTGCGCTCGATTCTGGTTGCCAACCGGCTCTGTGACGAAGCCATCGGAACTTTAGTCATTTGCGGGCTTCAACCCGATGTGGAAAGTATATTCCGGATTTCGATGCTTCATACGGTACTGTTGATTACAAAAGATGTCGAAGAGGCTGAAGATTTGCTGAAGAAAAAGGAAAACCTGTAATTCAGGGGTCGCCAATGACTTTTGAACTTACCATCCTGGGCAGCAGCTCTGCCCTGCCGACAGCCGGAAGATACCCAACCGCTCAGGTACTTAATGTATCTGAGCGGTTTTTTTTGATCGACTGCGGGGAAGGCACGCAGATCCAGCTCCGGCGAACAGGAATCAGCTTCGGAAAAATCAGGCATGTATTCATTTCGCACCTGCACGGGGATCATTATCTCGGCCTGACTGGCTTCATATCTTCGCGGAACCTGTTAGGACTGCGCAGCGACCTGCATATTTATGCACATTCCGACCTGGTCGGGCTGATACAGCCCCAGCTTAATTATATGAAGGGGGAAATGGGTTTCGAGGTCATTTTTCACCCGCTGAATTTCAAGAAGCCCGGTCTGATCTACAGCGACAAGGTTTGTGAAGTATGGTCGTTTCCGCTCAAACACAGTATACCCGTATGCGGTTTCCTTTTCAGGGAAAAACAGGCCATGCCGAATATGATTAAAGAAAAGATAGAGGAATATAACATTCCGTTCAGGGAAATCCAGGGAATCAAGCGGGGTGAGGGATTTACCACAGCTGAAGGGATTTTTGTCGGGCATGACGACCTGACCAAACCGGCCCCACCGTCCCGGTCGTATGCCTTCTGTACCGATACCATACCATACGAACCGGCAGCAGAATTCATCCGCGGGGTCAATCTTCTATACCACGAGGCTACCTTTTTATCAGATATGGAACAATGGGCTGAAAAAACACTCCATTCAACCGCCCGTCAGGCAGCTGAATTTGCCGGAAAAGCTGAAGCCGGAAAACTGATTATCGGTCACTTTTCGAACCGTTACAAATCGGTCGAATCCTTTCTGGAAGAGGCTGCCGCCATATTCCCGGCAACCATTCTGGCGGAAGACGGGAAAAGCTACCCCATTGAATGATCCTTATTCAAAAAAGTGTTTATCAAAATTCACCAGGCAAAGTTTTTCAACAGGTCTTGTAAAAGCGGTGTACAGCCACCTGTAAAATTCAACATCCAGCATTTCCGGAGACAGGTACCCGGTGTCGACGAATACTGATTTCCACTGCCCTCCCTGAGCTTTATGACAGGTAATGGCATATCCGAATTTTACCTGCAGCGCATTAAACCATGGATCCTCGCGTATTTTTTTCCACCGCTCCCGTTTATTCCTGATTTCCGCATAATCTTCAGCAATGGCATAATAAAGCTTCTGATTATCTTCCTGCGATAGTGCGGCAGACTCAATCTCCAGGGTATCGAGCAGTATCTTGCAATCAATCTCGGCGTCAGCGTAATCGATAAACCTCAGGCTTACCTCGGCAAACCTGAATCCGTAAAGGTTATCATAACCATAGATATGCACAATCTCCGCCAGGTCGCCGTTGGCAATAAAGTCTATACTTTCTGATCCGGAGGCCCAGAAATAGTTATTTTTCACCACCATCAGCAGGTCACCCCTGGCGATTTCAGAGTCACGGTAAAGAACCGATGACCGTATTCCTTTGTTGAACAGGTTTGCCCGCTTGTTGGAACGAGTCAGCACGGTAGTCTCAAATATCCCGTACTTCTCATAGCTCTCCCCTATTTTTTCGATCAGGTCCCCACCTGAAAGCCGCTCGATATCACCATGTTCACCTGTTACAATCCTGAAAAAACCGGATGCCTCCCCACCGGAAAGAAACTCCCGGATGGCCGTTGCGTTCATAAGTATGTCCGACTGGCTTTCCTGCCTGACCACATCCTTCAGTTCATTTTCAACCACCTCAAATCCATATTCACCCAGGACACGGGCATCCAGGGCGGGGCTCAGCGGCAGGCCTACCGGAGGGAGCTGTGCCGTGTCGCCCGACAATACAAGCCGGCAGCCGTGACCCGAATACACATACTCCAGCAGGTCATCAAGCAGTTTTCCCGATCCGAATACTGAACTGTCGGCCGACTGGTTTGAAATCATGGAGGCCTCATCAACGATAAAAACCGTAGATTTGTGCAGGTTTTTGTCAAGTACAAAAAGCCCTGTACCGTCTTCAGCCGATTTCTGGCGGTAAATCTTCTTGTGAATGGTATAGGCAGGACGACCCGTGTAATTCATCAGGACCTTTGCGGCACGACCCGTTGGTGCTAACAGTACAACCGGGATGCGACACCTTTCAAGCGCCTTAACCAACAGATTAATCAGTGTGGTTTTCCCAGTTCCGGCAAAACCTTTCATCAGGAATATCCTGTCATCACCGGAAAAACTTATGAATTCAGATAAAAAATGAAGCATATCATCCTGACTTTCTGTCAGTTGAAACTCTACATCACTGATCAGGATATTATAAATATGATTTTTAAGCATACAAGGTAAAATATGTACAGGCGAGGGAAGGTAAATGATTTTTTTTTATAATTTTGCCTCTACCGAAAATAACTTACTAAAAAAATAAAAATGAGAACAGTAATTCAAGTCCTGCTTTTTATTGCCGCAGTAGCGTTGGCTTATTTTATCTATCAGAGTATTCAAAGACCCATCGTTTTTGAAAAAGAAAGAGCAGCCCGGTATTCGGCAACTATTGAAAGGCTGAAAGACATCCGTAAGGCACAGATTGCCTTTAAAGAAGTTAATGGCAGATTTACGGGAGACTGGGACACGCTGATTAATTTTGTCAAGTACGATTCCCTGAGGATTGTCCGCAGGATCGGAAACCTGACTGACAGTATGGTTGAGAAAGGGATTACAGAAAGAAAAGCCATGCAAATGGGACTTATTATCCGTGATACCATCCGCGAGAGTGTACTGCATTCGGTATTCGGCGACAATTATAACGTCGATCAGCTCAAAATTGTACCTGTACCGGATACTACGGCTTATTTTTACCTGGGAGCCACAGTAATTACAACCGGTTCAGGCATCAAGGTACCCGTATTTGAGGCCCGCGCACACAACAATGTAGTACTCAGAGATTTAGACCGTCAATTGGTCATCAATCTGAATGACCAGCGCAGGGTTCAGAACAGGTATCCCGGACTGAAAGTGGGTTCACTGACTGAAACCAACAATAACGCAGGAAACTGGGAATAAATCCGATGCATGATTTTATTTATCAGGACGCGTCCTGTGACCTGACAAATTGCGAAAGATACAATCTATCCATCCAGCTCGCTCTGGATGGATTTTCTCTTTTAATACAAAACCCGGAAGATCAGGCCATTCTATTGCTTGACCATACCCCGCTTCAACTTTCCGGAGTTTCCGGAATGATGCGGAAATCAGGAGAACTGTTAGCCGCTAAAAACCTATCAGGAAATAAGTTTAACAATGTAGTGGTGTTTCCTGAAAGCAGGCTGTCCAAACTGGTCCCCTTGATGATCCAGCCCGGGAACTACCTGAAAAACCTCTTCAACCTGAGCTCCCGGGAGCTGAAATCTTTGAGTTTTGTCTCTTACGACCTGGACGACCGGTATAAGTCGGTGTTCGGATGCCATACCGACATATTTGACATGTATACTTCCCTGTTTCCGGGCTGCCTTTTCCAGCACGAAACAGTCCCGCTGATCAACAGAAACCGTAAGGATATTTCTGATGATGAGACCATACTGAAGTGCCATTTTCATACCGGATATTTTTTTGTTACTGCCTTTAAGGGCAAAGAAATCAGGTTGTTTAACAACTATACCTACACAACTCCCGAAGATGTGCTGTACTATCTGACTGCTGTTGCCAGCGTGGTTGAAGCCCCTGCCCTTCACCTTGAGCTTTCAGGAAATATTATGTTAGACAACCCTGTATTTACCCTTTTAAAGCAACATTTCGGGATGATCAGGTTTATATCGTTTGAGAACAGGGAAGCGTTTAAGGGCAAACCAGGGGATTTTGACATGCACACTGTTTCACCCCTTTTATCCTATGCAGGATTATGAGAATAGTAGGCGGAAAATTCAAGGGAAGGATTTTTAATCCGGGAAAAAGTTTCAAGGCCAGGCCTACGACCGATTTCGCAAAGGAGAACCTCTTTAATATTTTAGAGAACCGGATAGACTGGGAATCCACCGATGCCCTTGATCTGTTTTCGGGGACCGGAAGTATCAGCTATGAGCTGATCAGCAGGGGGTGCCGTCGGGTTACGTCCGTTGAGATGATTTTCAGGCACTACAGGTTTATAGGGGAGGTAAAGGCCTTGCTTGAAATCGGTAATTTGAACATTGTCAGGGATAATGTCTTTGAATTCATTGAGAAGCATCAGGACCAGTACGACCTGATATTTGCCGATCCTCCCTTTGATTTGAAGAACCTCGGTGAGGTTCCCGGCAGGATATTGGCATCAGGATTGCTTAGACCAGGCGGGTTACTGATTGTGGAGCACGGCAGGAACAACCAGTTCAGCAATTTGCCGGGTTTCAGGGAGATAAGATCATATGGCAGTGTCTGTTTCAGTTTCTTTCAATTGGAGAAACCAGAGGAAAATTAAAATTCATTCAGTTTTTTTACTCAGGATATTGTAGGAAACAAAAGAAAATCTATCTTTGCAACGCTTTTGGAAAGCAGTTCATCCGCTACAAAAGTTTAGTTCATTTATTCTGGTGCGGTAGTTCAGTTTGGTTAGAATATCGGCCTGTCACGCCGAGGGTCGCGGGTTCGAGTCCCGTCCGCACCGCAAAAAGCAGCCTTTTGGGCTGCTTTTTTTATATATTCTGAATCTCCCCGTTCAAAATCAGCGTATCAACCAGGTTGCTCCCATAGCTGTAAAAAAGATAGTCACAACCAGGTATCTTGCTGGTAATAAACAAATTAGCAATCTTACCCTTAGCAATACTCCCCAACCTGTCGCTGACGCCCATGGCATATGCCCCGTTGATGGTTGCCGCATTAATCACCTCCTCTGGAAGCAGGTCCTGCTTCAGGCAGGCCAGTGATCCGGCAAGGCTCATATTTCCGGAAGGTGATGAGCCCGGGTTATAGTCGGTGGCAAGGGCAACCGGCAAACCTTCATCTATCATCCTTCTTGCGGGAGCATAGGGCATATTGAGGAAAAAGGAAGCGCCGGGAAGTATGGTTGGCATAGTTTCACTTCCCAACAGCAGGTCGATTTCTTCCCTGTCCATATACTCCAGATGGTCCACGCTAAGGGCATTGTATTTGACCCCAACCTGCACACCTCCCGAAAATCCCATCTCATTGGCATGGATTTTAGGCCGCAGGCCGTATTTGATACCCGCCATCAGAATCCTCTCGGTATCTGTGGGTGAAAAATATCCGTCTTCACAAAAAACGTCGATGTAGTCGGCTAGTTCCTCTGCAGCCACCTGGGGGATCATTTCATTTATGACGAGATCGACATATCCGGAAACATTGTTTTTATACTCAGCAGGTACTGCATGGGCACCCAGAAAGGTTGCCCGGATACATACGGGTGTAGTCTGGCGCAGCCATTGGATTACCCGGAGCATTTTA
The DNA here is from genome assembly GCA_030602265.1 of Prolixibacteraceae bacterium. GTDB lineage: Bacteria > Bacteroidota > Bacteroidia > Bacteroidales > Prolixibacteraceae > UBA1413. The sequence goes on from JAUWAB010000004.1 coordinate 57,178, forward strand.
AGCTCATCTTCGGTATTCAGTCCATAACCGCTCTTGATTTCAATGGCCCCTGTACCCTGCCGCATAACTTCCAATATCCTCGCGGATGCCTGTTCAAACAAAACCTCTGCTGGCGTTTCGTGTAAAAGTTTTGCAGAATTCAGGATACCCCCTCCCCGATTGGCGATTTCCTGATAGGTAAGTCCCCTGATCCTTCCGACAAACTCCATCTCTCTCGAACCAGCATATACAATATGGGTATGCGAATCGCACCAGGCCGGCATAACCAGTCGGTCCCTGCAGTCGATCTCTACCAGGGTGTCATCTCCAACCTGTACCCGGTCCATATCTTTCATCGGACCAAAGTCACTGATCAGCTCATCATCTATCAGAAGATAGGCGTCCTTAACCGTTTTCAGGAGAGCCATATCCTTCCCGCTTACCTTTTCTGCAGGTTGCTCCTCTACCTGGACCAGTTCACGTATGTTCTGCAACAAAAGTTTCATAGTAAAATGATATAGTTTTCCGTCTTCAATTTACAAATTCAGCGGAGAATAATCTGACTATTATGCAATTTAATTGCCTTTAAGCAATATTTTTTTCTCTGTGGGCTGAACATTGCGCAGATTAAACAGAATACGCCGCGAAGACCAGGTAAACTGACCTTCGCGGCGTATCGAAAAACCGTATAAAAAATCACACAGGCTGAAAAGCCTCCCTGATCATTTCAAGACTTTTGGGAATGGCCGTCATGGGATCCTCATTTCCTTCGAACTCTATGGAGATATATCCTTTGTATCCGGCATTACGGAATATTTCAGCCACTTTATGGTAGTCGATATCCAGCGTATACCATTTTCCACCGCCATAATAGGTTTTAGCCTGAACGAGGAATGTCTGCGGAGCCATCATCTCCAGCTGTTCATACTGTCTTTCCAGAAAATTGCCCGTATCTGAAGTAATCTGCAGCCAGGGCGAATTAACGGCACTTACAATACGCAGTACCCCCTCGGCCGTGCGTCCCAGTCCCCAGTGGTTTTCCAGTCCCAACACCACTCCGCACTTCTCGGCAACCGGCAGGCACTGCTCAATGGCATCGATTACCCAGTCGAACCCCTGGTCGTCGGTATATCCCTCCAATACCGGTTCAATACCCTTATTGGCCATAAAATCGTCGAAAGATTCAATGGTACGCCATCGCCCGGTGTTCAAACGCATGGTAGGGATTCCCAGCTGATACGCCAGCTCAATCTGACCGATGGTTTTGGCAATTTCGGCATCTCTTTTCTCTTTCTCCGGAAAAACAAAACCCTGATGCGTACTGAAGCCCATCAGGTCTAAACCGGCATGAAACGCGCGCCGCTTAAGCGACTGCAGGTAACTGTTCTCCTCAGAAGCCATCTGAACAAGCAGAAGCTCAATCCCGTCGAACCCCATTTCAGCGGCTTTGTCGATACAGTATTCGATGGGCACGTTTTCCTTTGGCCCGTTAAATTGCCAGAAAGAATAGGTAGATACGCCTATGCGGTTGGTCGGCCGCTGAAGAACGGCAGGGGCCTTAACGGCCGGAGCAGCACAACCGCCTGCCATTAAGCCGGCTCCGGCTGTTGCCGTCAGGGCGGTTTTCAGAAAATTTCTTCTGTTGTTTTCCATGTCTGTTTTTTGGGCTAATTTAAGGATAAAGCAGCAAAATGGCTATACATTATTAAATATTTTATAAAGTTTTGCCATTTAATTCCACGAACCGATCTACCCTTTTATGTTTATTATGCTACTTTTTGTAATTTTTTACTGAAATTCGGCACCGATTCTTCACAAAAGCAAGCGATATTAAAAAAAATTGCCATTTTTAAAGACGCTTTACGGAATTCCGTACCAGACTAAACAAGGATTTATCATCATAAGTCCTTTGGTTTGAATTCCAATTCAAAAAATAAGATCTATGAAAAATGTATTCTTTTCATTTTTACTGGTTATTCTTTCGGTAACCGTAACCGCACAGACAGCCCGTGAGAAGGGACTGTCGACCATAACACACGCGTCCATTCAAGGTCAGCTGGAATTTTTGGCATCCGACTGGATGGAAGGGAGGGCGACAGGTTCCAAAGGCATATTTATGGCTTCAGATTATCTTGCTTCCATGTTCAAGGTATTCAACATCGAACCCTTTGGCGACGAGATAACGATTATGCCCACCCGTGAGGAGATGCGTCAGGGAAGGCGCCCTGAGACAAGGAAGACCTATTTTCAGAACATCGCACTGGTGAGGTATGAACAGGGCGACAATCAGTCATTGTCTTTGATCACGCAGTCAGGACCAGGCCAAAGTGCCGTTGACTTTACCCACAAAGTAGACTTTCAGGTTCAGACGGGTACGGTCAGCGTTTCGGGAAATGCCCCGGTTTTCTTTGCTGGTTACGGGCTTTCGGAGAAGGATTATGACGAATATGCCAGGAAGGACATAAAGGGCAAGGTTGTGGTCATTCTGGCCGGCTATCCCGGACACAAGGACAGCACTTCTGCTGCCTACAGGAAGTTCAAGCCGGAAGGAGGTCCCAATGCCAGACTCTCTCCGGAGCGCAATAAAATCAGAAAGGCTGAGGAAATGGGAGCTGCAGCTGTGGTCCTGGTGAATTCCTCATCCAATCCGGCTTTAGGATGGGCGGTAAACGACCCCTATCCGGTGAAGGGTGCCTGGTATGAATCAGACACCAGGCTCAGTTCCTTTTATGACAAACGGATAACCCTCCCTGGTGATACCCTGAGGGGCAGCATTCCGGTATTTATGGTTACCACCAGGATGGCCAACCAGATAGCCGACGGGACAGGCCTCGATTACGCACAATACGAAAAAAAGGCACAGGAGACGATGCAGCCCGCTTCCAGGGACCTGCCGGGGAAATCCCTTTCGTGGAATTCAACCGTTCATTCAGAAATCATCAAATGCCGGAACGTTATCGGCTATATTGAAGGAGAGAAGAAGGATGAATTTGTGGTGATCGGGGCCCATTACGACCATCTGGGCAAATACGACGGATGGATCTGGAACGGTGCGGATGACAACGGTTCAGGGACGGTAGGCGTAATGAGCATGGCCAGGGCATTTGCTGAATCGGGGAAAAAGCCTGAGAAATCGATCATCTTTGCGGCCTGGACGGGTGAAGAGATGGGACTGCACGGGTCAAGGTATTTTGTGGCCAATTTCCCGAAAGAGCTGAAAATCGCCTACAACCTCAACTTCGACATGTTGTCAAGGAATACCGCAGATGACACGAAAGGCAACCAGATGAGCATGATGTACCAGTCGTGGGTGCCCGGACTGAAGGAGCTGACAGAAAAGAACATCCGTGAATTCAACATCAACCTGGATGTAGCTTTCAGGCCATCGGCACAGCTAAGTGGTGGCAGTGACCATGCGCCTTTTGCCGCGGTGGGAATCCCGGCTACTTTCTTTTTTGCGGCCATGCATCCCGACTATCACCAGCCTTCGGATGAGCTCAGCAAAATCAACTGGGAAAAGATGCTGAACATGATCAGATTAGGTTATCTGAATATCTGGGAATTAGCAAACAGTGATACCTATCTGAAAAGATCGGAGTAAAAACTGCTCTATAAAAAAACAGGCTGCCACGGAACAACGCGGCAGCCTGTTTTGCTTTTCAAGAGCCAGATCAGGCCAGGCATTAAATTTTACCACCTGAGGTCTGATTCCCAGATCGAAGCCAAATCAAGGTTATCCTGCTCAATATCTACGAAATGCTTGAAAGTGCCTACCTTGAGCTCGTATGTTGCGGCCTCGTCGCATACCACCATAGCCCTGGGGTGCATCTGAATGGCAGAAGCCGTCCACATCTGACTAATGCCGCCTTCCACCATCTGGTGCAGGGCCCTGGCCTTATTCAGGCCATTGACCACAACAATAACTTCCCTGGCATCCATTACCGTACCCACGCCTACGGTGAGTGCACGTTTAGGAACCTTATTCACATCATAATCGAAGAAACGGGAATTGACCACTCTGGTGTCATAATTCAGTTCCTTATCCCTGGTGCGGCTCACCAGAGACGAACCAGGCTCGTTAAAGGCTATGTGGCCGTCGACACCCACTCCGCCTAAAAACAGGTCGATTCCGCCTGCATTGATAATCTTTGCCTCATAAAGGGCACACTCCTCCTTTAAATCTTCTGCAAGACCATTCAGGATATTGACATTCTCCTGCCTGATATCGATATGGCTGAAAAAGTTGGACCACATAAAGTAGTGGTAACTTTGAGGATGATCAGGGGCGAGGCCAACATATTCATCCATATTGAAGGTTTTAACGTTCCTGAAGCTGACCCGGCCCAATTTGTACAGGGCTATCAGCTCGCTGTAAACACCCATCGGTGAAGATCCTGTGGGTAATCCCAGAACAAACGGCTTCTCGGCAGAAGGCCTGGCCAGTTCGATCTTTCTGGCAATGTAGTGGGCAGTCCACCGGGCCAGATGGTCATAATCAGGTTGTATTACCAGTCTCATTTTTATCTATTTTTTAAATTAACCTTTCAGACAATCAAAGTTCTGCCAAGTTCGCTCTTTTTATGGAAATGCTCAACTTTTTCCAAAACAATTGTAATTTTTTATAAAGCACCCCCTGAATTTATAAAATTCACTGATTTAAGGGAAGGGTAAGCCGGGCTAAAAAATCGTTTTCGCTTCCCTCCCCCATGCATTCAATGTACATCCCGGCCTTTTCTGCAGCCAGGCTCAGGATTTCGAAACCGACAAACAGCCAGGGAAAAGTGGAAACTTGCTCCCTGTACCTTACAGTATACTCCATTTCACCATAATAGTTATCACTGGCAAGATCCATCCATACCGAGCCATCCTCTTCCTCGAAGAGGTAGCTGATATCGGAAGAATCGAGCAATATCTGTCCACCCGGAGCAAGCAATGATTTCAGGTGGTTAAGTAGCCTGTCCAGCCCGTTTAGCGTACCGGCGATTCCGGCCCCGTTCATAAGGAGCAGGATGGTATCGTAGCTGCCCGCTGTAAGCCCATACAAATCGCTGTGCAGGACATTCAGGACACCACGTGCCTTCATCACCTCGCAAGCAGCCGCCGAGTGGTCAAGGGCCACCACATCAAAATGTTTATCCTGAAGCGCCAGTGCATGGCAGCCGGCGCCCGCCCCGGCATCCAGGACTCTGCCCCGGCAGAGATCCAGTGCCAGCCTCTCCAATACAGGCATTTCCTGATAATTCCGGAAAAACCAGGAAGGATCTATCTCTTCATCTTCTGTGTAGTTACTGTCGACCTGAATAACTTCCCTGTCGTTATTAAAGAAACGGTTAAATATTGCTGCTCCTATCGGATCCATAGAATTGAAATTTCAGGCCTAAATTAATGGTTTTCAGGCTTAGTAAAGCTGGTCTGCAAGAGTACAGGCCAGCAACCGGAAAGAATTAATGTTTGATAAATCATTCTCGGTCTCTTAAAAAAAAGCCCGGCGCAAACCGGGCGTAAATATGGGTATGAAAAAACGTTTATTCTTAGAACCTGAAACCAAGTGTAAGCATTACCTTGTTGGTACTCCTGTCGAATTTGGCCATCGAAGGAACCGGATAATCGGCGGTTAAAGGTGCCGGGTACAAATAATTATACTCACTGTTTACCGCATAACGGTATGCGAGGTCCATGAAAAATCCTCCGCTTTTGTACCCGAAGCCAGCTGAGTAAACATTATATTGATTTTCGGCATTGGGTTGTGAAACGCCGAACGCATTTGCCTTGTAGGCAGAAGGATAATGTTCGAATCCGGCCCTGACCGAGAACATATCCGTCAGACGGTATTCACCGCCGAGGCGGATGTTACCGGTAGCCCTGAATAATTCGGCAATATCATTGTTCTGATTAATAAATTCATCACCATAGCTGTCGTCTTTGAGACGAGCCTTGCCATAATTCAGGTATTCGTAATCCAGGCTTACAAGGCCTTTTTTAGCCAGGATGACTGCACCGCTGACAACCGCCTTGAACGGTGTTTCCAGATTGTATTCATAATCCAGGAATGGTGAATTCTGGCGATAGTTTTCCGTTCCGTCGTTATAGGTAATGGAAGACTCCATCCAGGTTTCAAAATTGTCCCTCAGGCTATAAAAAGTAGGGGTATGCACTGCGACACCCAGCCGGACCACATCCACGGGCCTGAAAATGGCTCCCAGTTTGAAGTTGTATCCGGTTCCTGAAGTTCTCAGTGAAGTACCGAAACTAAAATCGTTGAAGTACGGAATATTATTCTGTGCGTCCCATTCCCGGAGAACGGTATATTCTTTAAAGTAGAGATCAGTAATACCGAGGGTTGCGCCAAGGTAGAAACGGTGACCGAAGTTCAGACCGACGCCAAAGGTATACTCATCGAGAGCCCCGTTATAGCTGTAGCTTTTTCGCTGGCTCTGACCATAACCGGCATCCATAATATCATGATAATACTCATCGTTTTGCTGGTCCAGCAACAACATATCGGTTTTCCAGGCAAGTTCCTCGTAAAACTCGCTCCAGTCGTTCCAGTTGGCATTCTCGGCAATGTAGTCCATGAAGGAAGAGTTTGCACGTGCTCCCTGCACCATCATTTTCGCATTAAAATCGTTCAACCGGTTAACCCCGACACCGAAATTAATGCCAACCAGTCCGGATTCACCCTGATTTCCTGTCCGGATGGTTCCGACATAATTAAGGTTGCTGAACCGGAGGTTGTACTTGTAATCGTTCATTTGCGATCCCAGATAAGTTGCATCGGCATCGGTCCTGCCGAAATAGGGAGTCAGTGCAAATTCTCCTGACCGGTATATACCCAGTCCAGCCGGATTGATCGACACAGAAGTGAAATCACCTCCAAGGGCACCGAATGCGTTACCCATACCTCCGGCACGGGCGGAACCTTCGATGCGGGTATTGGAAATGCGCAGTGCATCTGTAAAGTCCTGTGCGAATCCGAAGTAAGGCAACAGGAACATTAATCCTATGATTGCTAAGTTCTTATTCATATCTCTTAGTATTATTCAATGAATAGCTGAAAACTATATTATGGCCATATTATCTTCTTCCGCTGCTGCTGGAAGAGCTGCGTCCGGAAGACCCGGAAGATCCGGAAGATCCGGAAGACGAACCGGAGGAAGAGCTGCCGCTGTTGAAACTACCTGATGAACTGCTTCTGGATGGTGATGAGTATGAACTTCCTGAAGAAGCAGGGGCAGAATAGCTGCGGGAAGGGGTACTGTACGATGATCCCTGGTTTCCTGATGACGGCACAACTGTCCTGCTGGTTCCGGAGGAATTTCCAGAACTGCTGCGGTTATAGGTGGAAGTAGACTGGTAAGTCCTGGTAGTATTGGTGGTACTGCTGGCCGGCCTTGAATAGGTGGTCGAAGGAACCGTTGCACTTTTGGTTACCGATTCCTGCGATCCTGAGGCAGCAGGCCGGGAAGTACCCTGAACATTATAGGTAGACCGGGTTACTGACCTCTGCTGGTTATAACTCGGGGTGTATGCGTTACCGGTACGGCTCTGGGATCCGGCTGTTGAAACCGGACGGGTATAGGTTCCCTGGGTTCCGCGGTTGTAATCCCTGGATGTGCCGGTCTGCTGGACGTTACCTGCTGAGTTGTTGACCGGTCTGGTTTCCCTGGAAATTACACCTGATTCGCTCTGGGTCCTCGTCACGGAAGATGCTGAGTAGCGACTTCTGGTATTGGTGGTTTCTGACGGGTCTCTGCGCAATTCAGTGCGCACCCGGCTGTCCTGGGTTCCGGAAGAAACAGCTCCTTCCCTGGCCGGACGGCCTCCGCCTGCAACTCCCGATACAGAACCATATCTTCTGCTGTCGCCATCGGAGGTGACGTTTCCGGGCGTGGCGCTTTTCAATGGAGAGTCACCTGCAACGGCAGAAGTAACTGTCCGCCGCCCACCGCTGCTGCCATAAACGGCAGAGGTGTTGTAATCCCTGCGCTGGCCATAACGGTAATCTTCACGGTCAATATATCTTACATTACCATAGTATCCCCCGTAGTAACCACCATAGTATCCGCCCCAGTAGCCACCGTAATGCCAGGGATGACCGTAGCCCCAATAGCTGTAATAAGGTGAATACCAGCTGGAATAGGGATAACCCCATCCATAATAAGGACTGTTCCAATACCAGGATGATCCCCAACCGTAGTATGGATAGCCCCATCCCCAGGCAGAAGACCAGCCAAAGCTGGAATAAGGATAATACCATGAATCCCATCCGTAATAGTCGTAATAGTAGGGATCATGAAAAAATGGACGATGGAAGCGGCGGATACGGTAGCTGAAGTCCATGTCGTCTCCTTCAAAATAGTTGTTGATAACATATTTAACTTCACTTTCATCGTAATAAACCGTGGTATCGCTGCCGGCCAGCTGCATACGGTCGAGGTTGTACAACTGGGCATCGGCATATGATCCAGCATCCTGTCCGTCGAAAATGTAATTGTTCATGGTTTTTGAACCTTGGTCATTATCCCTGATCTCGCTGATGATGACCCTATCAGCAGATTTGGTCCTGAGATCAGCCTGCTGATCTGATTTTTTGCTTACAGTGACCGGAGGCGGAACATCACCAGGACTGAAGTATATGTCGTCGACCCACGAAGAGGTAACATATGACCCGGTGCTGCAAGCGCTGAGTATCAGCGCCAAAGCTGAAAATATGATTATTTTAGATTTCATAACAGGTCCTCCTATAATATTTTTTACAATTAAATTTACTTAATTTGCATGCGTAAAAATCAGTTAAATAAAAGCAAAATTTATACCAAAGACAAGGAAATGGCTAAAGAATTAACATCAAGAAGTGAAAATTACTCGCAATGGTATCTCGATCTGGTACTTAAGGCAGATCTTGCTGAAAACTCAGCCGTACGCGGATGCATGGTTATCAAACCATACGGCTATGCCATATGGGAAAAAATGCAGGCCCAGTTAGACAAAATGTTTAAGGATACGGGCCACGTTAATGCGTACTTCCCGCTCTTTATCCCCAAATCATTCTTTAGCCGTGAAGCTGCCCATGTTGAAGGATTTGCCAAAGAGTGTGCCGTGGTTACCCATTACCGGCTGAAAAATGATCCCGATGGCAAGGGGGTGGTTATTGATCCTGATGCCCGGCTTGAAGAGGAACTGGTTATCCGGCCCACTTCAGAAACGATCATCTGGAATACATACCGCAACTGGATCCAGTCACACCGTGACCTGCCGCTGCTCATCAACCAGTGGGCCAACGTGGTGCGCTGGGAAATGCGTACCCGTCTGTTCCTCCGTACGGCTGAATTCCTCTGGCAGGAAGGCCATACTGCCCATTCTACCCGTGAAGAAGCCATTGAGGAAACGGTTAAGATCATCAACCTTTACGCCGAATTTGCCGAAAAATGGATGGCCATGCCGGTTGTCAAAGGGGTGAAATCGGAAAATGAACGTTTCGCCGGGGCAGTCGACACCTATACCATCGAAGCGCTTATGCAGGACGGCAAGGCGCTCCAGAGCGGTACCTCACACTTCCTCGGACAGAACTTTGCGAAAGCCTTTGATGTGCTCTTCACCAACAAGGAGGGTGTTCAGGAGTATGTATGGGCCACTTCATGGGGAGTTTCCACGAGGCTGATGGGCGCCCTGATCATGGCCCACTCCGATGATAACGGACTGGTACTTCCTCCGAAACTGGCCCCGATTCAGGTGGTCATTGTACCTATATATAAAAAGATGGAGGAGCTGGCTGCGATTTCAGCAAAAGTAGATGAAATCATCCCGAAACTGAAAGCCCGCGGCATTACCGTGAAATACGACGACAACGATAACCGCAAACCCGGCTGGAAATTTGCCGAATATGAGCTGAAGGGAGTACCGGTGCGCCTGGCCATGGGGCCACGCGACCTGGCCAACGGCACCGTTGAGGTGGCACGCAGGGATACCCTTGAAAAACAGAACCTTCCCGTCGAAAACATCGATGAATATGTAGAAATACTTTTAGGGGAGATACAGGAAAACATCTTCCGGAAAGCCCTGTCTTTCAGAGATGAAAACATCAGAAAAGCAGATACCTGGGAGGAATTTAAACAACTTATCAACGAAAAAGGTGGTTTTGTTTCGGCCCACTGGGATGGATCTGCCGAGACTGAACAGCGCATCAAGGAGGAAACTAAGGCTACCATCCGTTGCATCCCCCTGGATGGCGAAGAAGAGGCAGGTCAATGTATTTTCAGTGGCAATCCATCTTCGCGCAGGGTGCTCTTTGCTGTTGCCTATTGATAACCCGCAGCCTGAAATACCGGCAATATTGCCGGCGTGGCCAATAAAAAGAGGCTGTCTCAAAAATCCGGGACAGCCTCATTTCATTCACCGGCTTAGCCGGGACTGTCACATGAGCCTCCTGACCGACCGGGAATGACCTACATTTTCAGAAACGGATGACATGAAATAGGGTAAAATGCTTACTTTAGTAGTTTAAATCACCGGTATAATCGTTTACAGATATGAACACCAAAGAATACAGGGCATCCCTGCTTGAGGCATATGTTATAAAATCCACGGTCAAGCAGCAGGTCTTCAACAATACGGCCGAATCTTTCCTGATCCTGAAAAAAGTACTTAAACAATTGGAGAAGGACTATATCAAGGTACTCAAGGGTCAGATCCCCGATACCAACCTTCCTCAATACCAGGAACGCGGACCATTTGAGATGGAATTCAGGATCGGCGGGGACCTCTTGCTGTTCAGCATGCATTCCAACGTATTTGAATTTGACAACCGGCATCCGGTAAATAAAATTCCCTATGTACTCGACGACCCACTGAGAAGTTATTGCGGCATGATCATGATTTACAACTTCCTGGCCGATTCTTTCCGTTATAACCGGATGAATGACCTGGGATACCTGGTTGCCCGGATTTTTATCAATAAAGACAAACACTTCTTTGTCGAGGGAAAGCGGCAATCGGGTGAACTGGTGAAGGATTTTGCCGTGGATACCATTTCCCCCGGAATTTTGCGTGAAATCGTGGAAACCGCCATCGAGTATTCCATCTCCTTTGACCTGTTGGTACCGCCATATGAACAGATCAAGATTGCAACCGTCGACCAGATGCAGGAAAAAATCAGCCATTCCAAAATCGCCACCGGCAAAAGGATCGGATTTACCTTCCGTACCGATGATGTTTAATTAACGATTTATCCATTAATTATTTACGATATGAATCACCTGGTAAACAGATTTCTTAAATATGCCCGAATACATACTACGTCCGACCCGGCATCAGCCACATTTCCCAGTACTGCCCGACAGACAGATTTTGCCAACCTGCTGTCGGACGAACTGAAAGAACTGGGGTTTAGCGAGGTGGAAGTGGACGGTAATGGCTATGTGACCGCCACGGTTCCCGCCACCACGGAAAAGGATGTACCGGTAATCGGCTTTATTGCCCATATGGATACCAGTCCCGATTTCAACGGGGAAAATGTGCGGCCTGTTATTCACCGTAACTACAACGGCCAACCCCTTGTTCTGAATGAAGAAAAAGGAATTACGCTGGATCCCGCTGAATTTCCCGAGCTGAATAATTGTATCGGGATGGACCTCATCACCACCGACGGGACCACCTTATTAGGGGCCGACGATAAAGCCGGAATTGCCGAAATCATCACGGCTATGGAGATCCTGATGAAATCTCCGGAAATCAGGCACGGTAAAATCAGGATTTGCTTTACCCCGGATGAAGAGATTGGCCGTGGGGCAGACCATTTCGATGTGGAAAAGTTTGGGGCCGGCTTTGCCTATACCCTCGACGGCAGTGAATTGGGAGAACTGGAGTTTGAAAATTTCAACGCTGCCCATGCGAAAATCTCTATCCGCGGAAAAAGTGTGCACCCGGGTACCGCCAAGAACAAAATGATCAATGCCCTGATTGTGGCACACAGGCTTACCGGCATGCTTCCTTCTCAGCAGCGGCCTGAGCATACAGAAGGGTATGAAGGTTTCTTCCACCTGATCTCCCTGAAGGGCAATGTTGACCAGGCTGAGCTGGAATTTATCATCCGGGATCATGACATGGACAAGTTTCTTCAGAAAAAGGAAATGCTGACCGGCATAACCACGATGCTGAACCTTGAATATGGTCAGGGTACGATAAAACTGGAGATGAAAGACCAGTACTACAATATGCGCATAAAAATTGAACCGGTCATGCAAGTGGTCGACCTGGCCCGCAAGGCAATGCTTGCCGCCGGTGTGGAACCGAAGATCAAGGCGATCAGGGGAGGTACCGACGGGGCCAGGCTGTCGTATATGGGACTCCCCTGCCCCAACCTGTTCGCCGGGGGTATGAATTTCCACGGTCCCTATGAATTTGTACCGGTACAATACATGGAAAAGGCCGTGGAGGTTATTGTCAACATCTGCCGTCTGGCAGCCCATAAGGAGTCCGGCAGATGATCAGCGATTTTACCCGGCATATCCAGGAGAACCTTCTGTTCGGTCCGGCCGACAAAGTGCTGACGGCCGTAAGCGGCGGGGTCGATTCGATGGTGATGTGGCAGCTCTTTGAATCGGCAGGCTATAACTATGCCGTGGCACACTGCAATTTCCAGCTGAGGGGAGCAGAATCCGACGCAGATGAAGCGCTGGTCAGGAAAAAAGCGGAAGAGCGGGGCATAAGGCTGTTTGTCAAACGTTTCGACACCCGGGAATATGCTGCCATTGCCGGAATCTCCATTGAAATGGCCGCCAGGGAACTGCGATACGAATGGTTTGGGGAGCTCATGCAACAGGAACATTTTCAGGTGTTAGCCACGGCGCATCACCGCGACGACCTGCTGGAAACTTTCTTTATCAACCTGTTGCGCAAGACGGGTATCAGGGGACTGACCGGCTTCAGGCCCAAAACCGGCCATCTGGTCAGGCCCATGCTGTTTACCGGCAGGGAAGCCATTGAGCAATGGGCCAACGAACAGGGTGTGGAATATCGCACTGACCATACCAACAACGAAGTCGTTTACCAGAGAAACTTCATACGCCACAGGATCATTCCCGCCCTTGAAGAACTAAATCCGGCCTTCCGGCGAAACCTTGCGGAAACCATGGGCAACCTCACAGAGGTGGAACGCTTCTATGAAACCGAAATAAATCGTCAGATCAAAAGAATAACCAACGCCGAAGGGCAATATCCGGAAATTTCGGTATCCGGATTGATGAAATTGCCTCATCCACGCCAGGTTCTTTTTGAATGGATGAACAGGTACGGATTTAATGCTGCGGTAAGCGAACAGGTCTTTCAACAACTGGAAGGCGAATCGGGGCGCCGGTACTTCTCTACGGGGCATCGGCTGGTGGCCGACCGCAACAGACTGATCATCACGCCCCTGCCGGAAACATCGGAGCATTTGTTTTACCTGGATAGTGGAGTACCGGAAATATTCGAACCGGTTCATCTCACCATGAGCCTTATGGAGGTCGACAAGACTGAAATTGACCCCGATCCCCGGGTGGCATACCTGGATGCCGGTAAACTGCGGTTCCCCCTGATCATCAGAAAATGGAAAACCGGAGAATATTTCCAGCCATTGGGTATGCAGGGATTCAAAAAGATCAGCGATTTTTTCGTGGACCAGAAGTTGTCTATCCCCGAAAAAGAGCAGACATGGATTCTTTACAGCGGCGACAAGGTAGCCTGGATTATAGGGCAGCGTATCGACAACCGCTTCAGGATCACGGGTGAGACCACTGAAGTTATGGTGGTCAGGCTACATCTGTAGGGCCACAGGGCTCCGGTGCCATTGTTTTTTCTCGGTAATCCTTTTGATATAATGGATGGCGATGGCATTGAAATCATCGGGCTGGTCAAGATTACAGCAGTGACCACTGTTACGTATAATCCTGAGGGTGGAATTAAAATGTCTGCGGACCACGTCCATCACCATCGGGAGGAACATATGGTCACGGTCGCCCATCAGGTAAAGCACCGGAGCCGAGGCCTCACGGTGGATAAATTCATTGAGCTGTGATTTGATTTCGCGCGACATACTCAGCCACTTGCCAAATTCTGCTTTGCCAAGCTTGATGGCCTCCTGAATAAACAGCTTCCTGGCCTGGGCACTGCGCCGCGAGGGCATCAGGATCATGGCATTCAGTTTATACAACCACATGTAGGGCAGGATGGAATTAAGCAACTGAGCCATATTTACCAGCACGTTGATTTTTTTGTTGAACTGGATTACCGCACCGCCCAGAATAATGGATTCAGCCCTTCCGGGGGCAAGTTTGTCGATGGCGCGGATTACGATACACCCCAGCGAGAGCCCTACAAAATGGGCCTTTTCAATGTGCAGATGGTCCATAATTTCGATAACATCCGCAGCAATTTCGTCGAAACGGTATTGCTCGGCAGCAGTCAGGTGGTTCATTTTCGACCGTCCATGGCCACGCAGGTCTATCAGCAGGACGTTAAAATGTTTCTTAAAATCACGCAACTGCCTGAACCAAACCACATTACTACCACCCGCCCCATGCACAAAAACTACCCATGTTGCGGATTCAGGATGTATAAACTGTTTGTGATATATCATAAAACCTAATTGCTATTCAAATCAATTTTCCAAAGAAAATGTTTTTTTCCTGAACCAACTGTATTTACTTTGAAAAAAAAACATCTGAAACCGTTATGGACGAAAACATCCGGCTGATCATTATCCTTGGGGTATCTGTACTTTTCATCATTTGGGGCACTGCAAGGCTGAAACTGCATCCTTTTATTACGCTTCTCCTGGCCGCCTGGTTTGCCGCGCTTGGGGCAGGAATGCCCATGGCCGGTATAGCTCCTGCCATTACCTCTGGATTCGGCGGATTGATGTCGGGCATCGGTTTGATCATCGTATTAGGCACATTGTTGGGTGTGGTGCTTGAAAAGTCGGGGGCTGCCATAAAGCTGGCGGAGATTATCCTGCGACTGGTTGGCAGGAAATATCCTGCACTGGCCATGTCACTAACCGGCTATATGGTTTCCATTCCGGTTTTCTGTGATTCTGCCTTCATTATTTTATCGTCTGTCAGGAAATCGCTGGCAGAGCGTACGGGCAGGCCGGCTGCAGGACTCGCCATTGCTTTAGCGACCGGGCTTTATGCCACCCATACCCTGGTTCCGCCAACGCCCGGACCGGTGGCCGCTGCCGGGAACCTGGGACTGGAAAACCAGTTAGGTATGGTCATTGCGGCAGGATTGCCGGTGGCTTTTATGGCCATGTTGGCTGGTTATTTCATGTCGCTGCGCATTAAACCGGGACCAGCGGCCGTTGACCCGTTGCATGCAACAGGCGGGAAAGATCCGGAAGCACGGCCACTGCCTGCCGGCTGGAAAGCACTGATGCCTTTACTTTTGCCTATCGTGCTGATCGGGATCCGGTCGTTTGTCGTCCTTTCAGGCGGTAAGCCTCAGGATGGTTTTCTTTATAACCTGATGGATTTTTCGGGCCAGCCGGTCAATGCCCTGGCCATCGGACTGGTCAGCTCACTTACCCTTTTTCCGCGGTTTAACAGGGAGACACTCTCCGGATGGGTTAGCGAGGGGATCATTGCCGCAGCGCCGGTATTGCTGATCACGGGTGCTGGAGGATCGTTCGGGCATATCCTGAAAGAAGCCCAGATTGCAGATGCATTGGGGCAATTGCTCACACCATACCGGCTGGGCATTTTTCTGCCCTTTGTGGTAGCCGTCGTATTCAAAACGGCGCAGGGGTCGAGCACTGTTGCCCTGGTGGCAGGATCAGCACTTACCGCACCACTCCTGGAATCGCTTGGATTAGGCTCCGCGTGGGGTGCCACATTGGCCGTCCTGGCAACCGGCGCAGGTGCCATGGTCGTTTCCCATGCCAACGACAGTTACTTCTGGGTAGTGACCCAGTTCAGCGGCATAGATCCGGCAAAGGGCTACCGTACCCTCACCCTGGCCACCCTGGTACAGGGGATAAGCGCGATGGGGGTTGTCTGGATGCTCTCCCTTTTCTTTTTGTAAACCGGAAATACTGGTTATGTTTGCATAAAACAGAGAATATCATGATAAAGTTACCTGAATTTGATGCCTTTATATTCGACATGGATGGTGTCCTGATCGACAGTGAAAATTTCTATTCTGAGATGGAACGCGAAAATTTCAGAAAGCTTGGCCTGAATATTCCCCATGAAGAACACATCACCTATCAGGGAACCGCTACCGATGAAATGTGGAAGAAGATCAAGGAGAGGCATCCTCTTCCCTATTCCGTGGAAGAACTCGTGGAAATGACCAACGACCTGACCATACCCGTATTCAGAAATATGGATCGAATCGACCCAATGCCGGGAGTTGAGGAACTAATAATCCGGCTGTCAGAGAAAAATATTCCCCTTGCGGTGGCCTCCAGTTCTTTCCCTGAAGCCATCCGGATTATACTTGAGAAAACCGGATTGGAAAAATACTTCGGTGTAGTGGTCAACAGCAGGATGACAGGCAAAAGTAAGCCGGCGCCGGATATCTTCCTGCTTGCGGCCAGCAAACTGGGTGTTGCCCCTGAAAGATGTATTGTGATAGAGGATTCGACCAATGGGATTACCGCTGCCAAAAGGGCCGGAATGTTCTGTATTGCCTACAATGGTCCCGGATCGGAACACCAGGACCAGTCGGGAGCCGACCTGATCATTGATAATTATGGTGATCTGGCCGGAATATTATAAATCCTTATAAGGCTGACAAACCGGAGAAAATACCCTGTTTTCCCACACCACCGGCAGCCATCCTGCCAATTACTTCGGGCCGTATGTTTCCCTTCAGGAAAATCAGTGCATTTTCATCTCCGCCCACGAGTATAACCATCTCCCTGAGGGTGTGGTCAGTATCCATGATGCCCATAATGGTCACTTCCGTTCCCTTATCCGAAATGCGCATCAGCTCCTCATATTTACCGGTATTCAACCGGGCATGGAACTCTTCGTGGAAATTGACCTTACGGTTCATTTCCGGTTGGTCAATGGTAAGGATCTTCACTTTGGAAATCCCTTCCAGCAGCTCCTTATCCTCCGGAGGAGCCAATTTCGAAGCCAGGGAGATCACAAAGCCCGGGACAGTAATGGAGGTAACTCCGTCGTGGCGGGAATATTTGGTAAAAGCTGAAGCTACCGGGTCATTCCTGTGGCAGGAAACCAGGGTTATGGCGATAATCAGGACCAGAGATAATTTCTTCATAAGGATAATTTTTCCCTTATGACGGATAATGTGCCATTTCGTTACACCACCAATAGGAAAAACCGGATTTTCTGGTGACACAAAAAAATTACGGTACTTTCGGCAACCCAATTGTTTCTTGCCGGAAAGTACCGTAATCTGATTGTATGTACTTTGCGGTAACCGGATCAGAATCCGAAACTACGTGGCAACCAGAGGCTGATTTGCGGCAGGTAAGTCACCAGCAGCAACACCACCACCATAGCTACAAACATGGGGATCAGCGGTTTGATAACCTTGTCGATGCTTAGTCCGGATACGCTGCACCCGATAAAAAGTACCGATCCGACGGGCGGAGTACAGAGTCCCACACTCAGGTTCAGCACCATGATGATCCCGAAATGAACCGGGTCGACACCTAAGGCGGTAACGATAGGCAGGAAAATCGGGGTAAAGATGAGAACAGCCGGGGTCATATCCATGAAGATACCGACAAAAAGCAGGATCAGGTTAATGATCAGCAGGATCATAATGGGATTGTTGGATATGCCTAACAGTCCTTCGCTCACGTTCTGCGGAATATTCTCATAAGCCATGATCCAGGAGAGTCCGATACTGGTGGCCACCAGAAGGAGGACAATCGCAGTGGTACGGACAGACCTCAGGATGATTACGGGAAGGTCTTTAACGGTAATTTCACGGTACAGAAATGCCAGCACGAGTGAATATAGGACGGCAATGGCAGAGGCCTCTGTAGCGGTGAAGAAACCGGCGACGATACCACCAATAACAATGATCAGCAGGAACAGACTTGGAATGGCATCCAGCAGCTTCTTGAGTCCAAACCTGGCTTTTTCCTTATTCCTTACCGTCTTGAGGTATCCCCAAACGGCGAATGCTCCGGCACCCAGGGCGAGGAGTACCCAGTTGACCACCGGGTTAAAACTGCCGCGGGCAAAAGCTACTCCCATGTATAACAGGAAAAGTGCGGCAATCACTGCGGTTACCACCAGCAGGGTCTTTGTCATGGCCTGAAGGCCCCTCTTTTTGTAAATCAGCATGGCCATAGCGGTAATCATAATCCCGATACCGGTAAGGATTCCAGGGATATAACCGGCAAGGAACAGGGCGGTTATGGAGACGCCACCGCTGGCTAATGAGTAGACAATAAGGATATTGCTGGGCGGAATGGATAGCCCTGTTGTGGCTGAGGAGACGTTGACTGCCGTGCTGAAGTTATCCGGATAGCCCTCCTTTTTCATTTCCGGCCCCATAATACTGCCGATGGCGGAAGCCGATGCAGCGGCAGAGCCAGAGATGGCACCAAACAACATATTGGCAATCACGTTGACCATTGCGAGTCCACCGGTAAGGCCACCAACCAGCACCCTGGCCAGGTCGATCAGCCGGATGGCGATCCCCCCGCTGTTCATAATGTTTCCGGCTAAAACAAAGAAGGGAATGGCCAGCAGGGCAAAACTGTCGAGTCCTGTGGCCATACGGTGGCTAAAGGTTGTCACGGCAGCAACGGGATCAATACTGACCAGCATGGTAATAATTCCGGAGATACCAATACTGAAAGCGATGGGCACCCCGATAACCAGGAGCACTATAAAGCTGACTACCAGCACAATAATTTCAAAAAATTCCATAAATATCAGTTTTTCCGGTTTTGTCTGATCATATTGATCATGTTGTCGATATCAAAATAAGCGATTAGAATCCCGCTGATGGGCAGGACCAGGTAAACAAAGCCCAGGGGCAGTCCTAAAGCGGCCGATTTAACCGACAGGTAGAAACGGGTGTACGAGAGCCAGGCACCGCCAATAATCAATACGGTGATGGCAAAAATGATGATGAGGACACTGATGATAAGTTCCAGTTTGTAACGTCTCTCGGGCGAACTGCGCTGCAGGAGGATATCGATCGCCAGGTGCTCCCTGCGGCCCGCCACATAGGCAGCTCCGAGGAGGCCCACCCAGATCAGCAGATAACCGGCAAGCTCATCGGTAAAGCTGCTGGGCGATTTCATCAGGTAACGGCTGGCTACCTGCCAGAGGACGTCGATTACCAGAACACTCATGAAAAGTATCAGGGTCCATTCCAGTCCTTTATCAATCTTTTTTCTTATAGTCATGGTTCAAATGGTTTTATTCAACTGCCTGTATTCTTTTTATATAGGAATAGATCACGGGATTCGACTTATAGCTTTCCAGGAGGGGTTGTACTTTATCGATAAAGGGCTGCTTGTCGGGATAGTTGATGATCACCCCGGCCTTCTGCACTTCAGCCAGGGAAAGTTCTTCAGACTCGGCCCAGAGTTTTCGTTGCAGGACCACCGATTCATCGGCCGCCTGCTGGATCCACTGTTGTTCCTGCGGGCTAAGCTTATCCCAGATTTTCTGACTGATTATCAGGATATCCGGGATGGTGGTATGCTCATCTAACGAGAAATATTTACAAACCTCATAGTGGCGGGAGGTATAGAGGCTGGGAGGATTGTTCTCAGCGCCATCGACCACCCCACTCTGGAGGGCGGTATACAGTTCGCCCCAGGTAATTGGGGTGGCTGATCCCCCAAGGGCCCGCATCATTTCCACGGCGGTAATACTCTGCATTACCCTGATTTTCAATCCGGAAAGATCGTCGGGATGGTTAATCGGCCGGTCTTTGGTGTAGAAACTGCGGGAACCTGCATCATAATAACAGAGCCCGTGTATCCATTTATCCTCGGTACTTACGAGTAATTCCTGACCAATTTCGCCATCCAGAACATTGAAAGTATGCTCTTTTGAGCGGAAAACATAGGGGAGACCGAAAACTTTGTAAGCCTCTGCGAAACTCTCCATGGCTGCGGCTGAAACCTTGGTGATGGCCAGACTGCCGATCTGGAGAAGTTCCACGCACTGCTGCTCAGACCCTAACTGGCCTGCCGGGTAAACCTCTACGGTCAGCTTGCCTCCGGAAAGCTCAGCAGTCCTTTGTGCCATAAATTCCATGGCCAGGTGGACCGGATGGTCGGTGGGCAATCCATGGGCAAGTTTTAGTTCTTTGGTTTCCTTGAGAGCGCAGGAGCCAATAAAAAGAAAGCCTGTCAGGAGGACCAATAATTTTGAAAAACAATACTTCATTTGTATATATTTTATCTTATTTATTCATAACAGTTTGTGTTTCTGCAATCATGAAAATTTCATCAGCACATGTTATTGGTTTCTGATTTTTCGGACAACCGACAAGGCTGTCCGGCATTTTTCTGCAATATACCCAAAATCACCTTTCTTCAGCACTTCATCCGGAAAAAGTTGTGATCCCATACCCACGCAATGTACACCGGCTTTCAGCCATTTGGAGAGGTTCTCCTCATCGGGCGACACGCCACCGGTAGGCATTATGCTGGTCCAGGGCATCGGTCCCAATACGGCCTTAACAAACTCGGGACCTCCGACCTGCTGACCGGGGAATATTTTCACCACCTCGGCACCCAATTCATGGGCACGGCCGATTTCGGTTACCGATCCGCAACCGGGGCTCCAGGCAACCTTACGCTTGTTGCAGACGCTCGCCATGCCCTCGTCGATCAGTGGAGATACGATAAAGTTTGCGCCCAGGGCGATGAACATGGAGGCCGTTCCTGCGTCGATAATTGAACCGACTCCCATGATCATTTCCGGGCACTCGGCAATCGCCCATTTATTTACTTCCGCGAATACCAGGGAGGCAAAATCCCCGCGGTTGGTGAATTCAAAAACGCGGATTCCTCCGTCATAACAGGCCTTAATAACCTTTTTGCACAAATCCGGATCGCCGTTATAGAATACCGGCACGATACCGGTTTCCTTCATCTTCAGGGCAACTTCAATTCTGGTGAAACGAGCCATTTTATTTTTATTTTGACATTAGACATCAGACAACAGACAACAGACCGGAGGTGAGAACGGTAAACGGTGAACGGTATACAGTAAACGGTAAACAGTGAACGGTAACTCCGGGGTAGCTCCTCATATGTAAAAAGGAGGCTCCCAACCCTCTCCAATATATTCGCTTTACTCTTCGCTCTTTGCTCTTTGCTCTTCCGTCTCCGATCACCTGACACATTAGGCGGGTGACCACGCAGGGTTACCCCTGCGCCGTTTTTCATAGCCAGGTCCGGTCTCCGGTTACCGGGCTACCCTTCCGGAGGCATCGCCACCCATCAGCTTCTCCACCTCACCTACGGTCACCCGGTTAAAGTCGCCGTAGATGGTATGTTTCAGACAGGAAGCAGCCACGGCAAAATCAAGGGCCTTCTGGTCATTGTCCGGCCAGGTCATCAACCCGTAAATCAGTCCGCCCATAAACGAATCACCGCCACCTACCCGGTCGACGATATGGGTGATCTGATAAGTCGGCGCTTCCAACAGGGTATTCCCGTTCCAGAGCACGCCCGACCAGCTGTTGTGGTTGGCGTTAACTGATCCGCGGAGGGTGGTGATCACCTTTTTACAGCGTGGAAAGCGGGCCATGATCTGTTCCGACACCGATTTATACGCTGCAGCCTCCACATGACCTGAGGTTACATCAACCCCTTCAGGATGAATATCCAGAACCATGGCGGCATCTTCTTCGTTGCCAAGTACAATGTCGGTCCCAGCAACCAGTTCAGGCATTACTTCCGAGGCTTCCCTGCCATATTTCCAGAGATTCTTCCTGAAATTCAGGTCACAGGAAACGGTGATACCTTTCCGGTTGGCCGTCTGTATTGCCTCGAGGCATACATCGGCTGCCGACTGTGAGATGGCCGGGGTAATACCAGTCCAATGGAACCATCCGGCCCCATCCAGAACTTTGTCCCAGTCGACCATCCCCGGTTGAATTTCAGAAACGGAAGAATGAGCCCGGTCGTAGATCACCTTGCTGCCCCGGCTGACAGCTCCGGTTTCCAGAAAATAGATGCCTATCCGTTCGCCGCCATAGACAATATGGCTGACGCCAACTCCAAACTTTCGCAATTCCATCATACAGGCAAGGCCCAGATCATTCTTTGGCAGCCGGGTGACATAATCGACCGGAATACCAAAATTGGCAAGCGATACAGCGACATTGGCCTCCCCTCCGCCGAAAGTGGCAGTCAACGTTTCAGATTGTCCGAAACGAAGAAATCCGGGGGTAGCCAGCCGAAGCATGATCTCACCAAAAGTTACAACCGTTTTCATTGATTAATTATTATTGATTATTTATTATTTTTCGCTTTGAGGTACTGTAAGGTAAAAGACAGCAGACAACAGATTCCAGACGTCAGACATCTGATACAAACCGATTACTGGTTACCGGTTGGGGATCTGCCTCAGCGGAAGGATCCCTTAACAGACCTCCTCACCAACCTAATCGATTCGCCCTTTGCGCTCTGCTCTTTGCACTACACCCTTCGTTCTTTGTACTACACCCTTCGCTCTTTGTACTTTACACTTTGCCCTTTGTACTACATCCTTCGTTCTTTGCACTTCACCCTTCGCTCTTTGTAATACACCCTTCGCTCTTTGCACTACACCCTCCGCTCATTGCACTACACCCTTCGCTCATTGTACTTCACCCTTCGTTCTTTGTACTTCACCCTTCGCTCTTTGTATTAGACCCTTCACTCTTTGTACTACACCCTTCACTCTTTGTACTTTACGCTTTGCTCTTCGCGCATTGCTCTTTGCTCTTCGCCCTTAGCTCTTTACGCTTTGCTCTTTGCGCATTGCTCTTTGCTCTTCGCCCTTAGCTCTTTACGCTTTGCTCTATGCGCATTGCTCTTTGCTCTTCGCCCTTTGCTCTTTACGCTTTGCTCTTTACGCTTTGCTCTTTGCTCTTCGCCCTTAGCTCTTTACGCTTAGCTCTTTACGCTTAGCTCTTTACGCTTTGCTCTTTGCTCTTCGCCCTTAGCTCTTTAAGCTTTGCTCTTTGCTCTTCGCCCTTAGCTCTTTGCTCTTCGCCCTTTGCGCTATGCAATCGATTGCAAAGATAGAATTTATGTGATAATGACCAAGTAAATTATGCGAAAACCGGCCTAAAGGCTGGGAAAATTAAAATAATCCCTGGCGTTGTTAAAACAGATATTTTCCACCATATTGCCAAGCAGATCCATGTCGGCAGGAATTTCGCCGTTCACTACATCGTTGCCTAACAAATTACAGAGGGTTCTCCTGAAATATTCATGGCGTACATACGACAGGAAACTGCGGGAATCGGTCAGCATACCGATAAAACGGCTCAGGAGTCCGAGGTTAGAGAGGGCCTGCATCTGTTTTTCCATGCCATCCTTTTGGTCGAGGAACCACCAACCCGAACCAAACTGAATCTTACCCGGAACAGATCCATCCTGAAAATTACCGATCATTGTGGCAATCAACTCATTATCCCGAGGATTCAGGTTATAGAGAATGGTTTTGGAAAGCTGGTTTTTCTGGTCGAGCTTGTCGAGCAGTCTTGAGAGCGGCCGGGCTATTTCAAAATCGCCAATGGAGTCAAAACCGGTATCCGGACCGAGAGAATTAAAGAGTCTGGTATTGTTGTTTCTCAGCGCTCCCAGGTGGAATTGCTGTGCCCAGCCTTTCCGGTGGTCCATTACGCCGAACTCATAGAGCATGCACGATTTGAATTTCAGGATTTCCTCTTCAGAAAGGTGGTCGCCTCCCCTGATCAGGGTGAAGATGGTCTGAATCTCCCCTTCTCCGTAAGCAGTGGCGTAGGCTGTTTCCAGGCCATGATCAGACAACCGGCATCCGTTATCATGGAAAAACTGGTGTCGTTTTTCGAGAGCCTCCATAAAGTCGTGAAATGTTCTGATCTCCATACCAGCGGCAGCTTCCAGCTGATCAACATATTGATTAAAGAAACCCGGATCCTCTACCATCATGGCCTTATCGGGCCTCCAGGCGGGCAGGACATTCACCTCAAAGCCACTTTCCCGGATACGCTGGTGGTGTTCGAGCGTATCGACCGGATCGTCGGTGGTACAAATGGTATGTACATTAGCCATCCGGATGATGTTTCTGACAGAATATTCCGGGGTGTTCAGCTTTGCGTTGCATTCTTCCCAGATTTCCCGGGCGGTTGCAGGGCTCAGAAGTTTATCTATTCCGAAGAACCGTTTCAGTTCCAGGTGTGTCCAATGGTAAAGTGGATTTCTGAGGGTATGGGGAACGGTTTCGGCCCATTTCTCAAATTTCTCCCAGTCACTGGCATTTCCTGTGCAGAATTTTTCATCCACTCCGTTGGTACGCATGGCCCGCCACTTGTAATGATCGCCTGCTAACCAGATCTGGGTCAGGTTATTGTATTGCCGGTCGTTGGCGATATCCTGTGGTGGAATATGGCAGTGGTAGTCGAATATGGGCATCCTGGCGGCATGCCGGTGATAAAGCTGCCGGGCAGTATCGCTCTGCAGCAGGAAATCGTCGTGAATAAATGGTTGCATCAATAATACGGTTTTATTTGGTTTCTCCGGGATCGGTATGCTAATGGGTTGAAATTGATCAGAGGTTAAACAGCCTTTTCAGGTGCCGGTCATAGATATTTTCTTCCACGCAGGCTCCAACGATATCCCGGTGTTGTTTAATGAGTCCGGTATAACGGGCACCCATTTCGGAGGCCACTTTGTAGCCTACATGGATCAGCTGCCTGAAATTCGGGTTATAATCGGGATGGCCCGGAATGTGGCGCAGGGTGTTTGCAAACTTTTCGCTGTCCCATCCTGAAACTTCCTCCGCGGAGGGCAGTCTGGCCTCGTCGATATCAATTACATCGGCGTATGGGCCGCAGAGTTCTTCCTTTCTGGCAAGCGCCCTGGTATAGATCTCCTTCGCGGTTTTCAGTGCTTCACCTCCTGCCAGGGCCAGGCCGATCACCTCCTCAAGCCAGGTAGTTCCTGCAGTCTTGACATGAAGGCCCTTGTCGTACCTGCGGATGATGTCAGCCATTACCGGATAGATGGTGAATTTATCACTTCCCGAATGCACACTGAGTTTCAGGTTTTCAGGCAGTCCAAAGTTTTTCACTGCATAGTCGATCACCAGGATGTCCTGTTCAAACTCACGGGCAAACTGGTCAACATCACCCACATAATCAACCCCTTTATTGAAGCGCCCGGTAAATTTCGGGGCGATGGTCTGCGCGGGAATGCCCAGATCGGCAATCATTTTCAGTATAAAAAGCATGTCGACCGGAGTTTGCGGGGAATCAACCTCATCCATGGAAACCTCGGTTATGAAGTTGCCTGTACCTTTAACGGATTCAATCCTCCGGTATATTTTTCCTGCCTCCTGAACAGCAGCAAGGAACCTTGCAGCAACACCATCCAGCAAATCTTCAGTAATGACCACCGGTTCATTAATACCGGGCACGGTAATGCTGCCGCCAAATGGAGCGCAGGATTGCTTAAAAGCAGTTACCGATTCGGGAGAGGCCGGTTTGTTGATACAGGATGCCACATCCAGGGTAAAAAAGTTGGAAGAGGCAATAAACCGGTCCACATTCGAAAGGTTTATATGATCGGCATCGACCAGGTATTGACCCGGCCACCCCAGGGCAGCCACGGCAGCATCTGCCTCTTTGCGGGTTCCGGCTGGCTCTGAATGTACAATATTATGCTCACGGTTGCTTTTATTCCACACCGGGGTAATTTCAACCCCATTTCCGGCAGCCTTTTTCATGGCCCTAAGCTGCGCTTCACCCTGATGTTCAAAGCGGTCACCTATTCCGAAACTATATTTTCCAATCTTCATCATGCTAATAAAATGGTTTAAATATCAACAGAAATATTTTTCCGTGTACGAACACGAAATTAGGTATAGTTTTCAAATTGTCCAAAATAATTAAGCAGAATTAACAATCGGGAGGGATAAACTTCAGAAACCGGGGATCCGGTGCATGTCATACAGGGGCAATTGTTAAGAAATTGACGGATTGCAGGGTCATTTATTTGATAAATAACATTTTATTTATACTTTTGCGCCACCAAAAAAATGAGTGTTTAATTTAAAATTGATGTCAAATGATGAATCAGTATGAAGCCGTTTTCATTATTACACCCGTTTTATCTGAGCCACAGGTAAAGGAAACGGTAAAAAAATTCAGGGACATCATCACCGACAATGGAGGAGAGATGATCCATGAAGAGGATTGGGGCATGAAAAAGCTGGCTTACCCGATCCAGAAAAAATCCACAGGTTTTTACCACCTCTTTGAATTCAAGGTCAATCCCTTGTTTATCGACAGATTCGAAACCGAATTTCGCCGTGATGAGAAAGTGATCCGGTTTATGACTGTAAGGCTTGACAAATACGCAGCCGAGTACAGCCAGAAGAGAAGGAATTTACAGAAGGAAAAAACAGAAAAGGAGGCTTAAACGATGACAGCAAATTCAAGTGAAATCAGATACCTGACCCCACCGTCGGTAGAGATTAAAAAGAAAAAGTATTGCCGTTTCAAGAAGAACGGGATCAAGTATGTAGACTACAAAGACCCTGAGTTTCTGAAGAAATTCCTGAATGAGCAGGGGAAAATCCTTCCCCGCCGCCTTACCGGAACTTCACTGAAATTTCAGCGCAAAGTATCCCGTTCGATCAAGCGTGCCCGCCATCTGGCTTTACTGCCTTATGTTGCCGATATGTTGAAATAATTAATTGAGGAGAATCTAGAATGGAAATCATATTAATACAAGACGTAGAGAAACTGGGGCAGAAAGATGAGATCGTAACCGTGAAAGACGGTTATGCCCGTAACTACCTGATCCCGCAGAAAATGGCAGTGATTGCCACTTCATCGGCAAAGAAGGTACTTGCTGAGAATAAGCGGCAGCGTGCCCACAAGGAAGCCAAGATCAAGCAGGATGCCGAGAAGCTTGCCGGCCGCATGACCAATCTGAAGATCACTATTGGTGCAAAAGCAAGCCAGACCGGAAAAATCTTCGGTTCTGTCACCCCGCTGATGATTGCCGAAGCCATCCAGAAGAGTGGTTATGACGTTGAGCGCAAACAGATTGTTGTTGCCGACGACCACATCAAGGAAGTGGGCAGCTACTCCGTGAAAGTCAAACTTCACAAAGATGTCTTTGTAGATGTTGACCTGGATGTGGTAGCAGAATAAGACTTACAAGAATTACGCATTTCAAACGATAAAAAGGCGCTTTACGGGCGCCTTTTTTTATTTGGCAGCGATCAGTTCGATTTCAACAAGAGCGTTCAACGGCAGCTCCTTAACGGCAAATGTCACCCTGGCAGGCGGGTCTGTTTCGAAATAGCGGGCATATACCGCGTTCATGGCCTGAAAATCGGCCATGGTACTCAGCAGGCAGGTAGTTTTGACCACATCGCCAAAACGATAACCGGCTGCATCCAGGATAGCGCCGATATTGTCCAGCACCCTTGCGGTCTGCTCCTCTATGCCCCCTTCCGCCATTTTTCCGGTAATCGGATCTAACGGCACCTGTCCGGCAACAAATAACATCCCTCCTGCCTCGATGGCCTGGCTGTAAGGCCCTCTCGGAAATGGGGCCGATTCGGTGTAGATAACCTTCTTCATGATGGTAATTATAAGGATTCAGTTTCAGAAATTATCGTAGAAACTCCGCTGCTTGGAAACCTTGAGGTCTCGCAGCATGGATGTCCGGGCATTCAGAGTAAAACTGTAGCTCTTCATATAACCGAAAGGAACAAAATTCAGGGACATTTCCCAGCAGTGCAGGTCGCGGTAAACGCTGAAATTGGTAAATGAAAACGCCCTGGCGGTTATATCGTAGTTGGTGTTCATATTGATACTCCATTTTTCAGTAAGGGTAACCCTACCCCGGAGGTTGATGGTCTGGGTAATCCGGGCCTTCTCGTTTGGATTTGGCCTGATATAATTAAACGAATAGTCAAATCCGAAATTCCATGGAATGTTAAAATCGACATAATCCCGCATATCGCCGGGCAGAAGGTTGTCTCCCTCGATCGCCTCCCTGGCCTCAGCGGATTCAGCCTGTCCCTTTTTAGAGTCGAACTGCATGCCAAAAGAAAGGTTGGCATTGGTAAAACGCCCGAGTTTGGCCAGGCCTTTGTTATGGTTCCAGGCATACTCACTGATACGCTGCCCCCTGCTGTTGACAACATAGGGATCCAGCATAGTACCGAAATTAACCCCTACCCCCTGAATGGTGGTGCGGCCCCTTATACTTACCGGACTCAGGTTAAAAGAGTCGGCCACCAGGTTATAGGAGGTATTCAGGCTCAGGTTGTCAATCAGCTTTATTTTCTTGAATTTATTGGTTGCGGTGGTGTCTTTGGTTTCCAGCACTTTCATTTCCAAGTTATTCGACAGGGAGAAGGATACCATTCCTGCAGCTCCCCTTCCGGTTGCGCCGTAAATACCTCCCTCAAAAATCGAATAGGGCTCAATTCTTCCGGTTGAATCCACCTGCACCTCCCTCCAGAAACCAAATTTCGGATCCCCGAAGTCGGGATTATAACTAAAGCTCAGCTGCGGCGTAACCTTATGCCGTATACCCTGCACCCTGGAGTTCGGGTTCCGGGGCATGTACATTCCGTAAATATTGGTGGTAGCACTGAGACTGTAGGCATACTGGTAGTTTCTTTTCAGCCCGGTTATGGTATCTGTTTTCACATGGGAGACCCGGCCCCGCTCGTCCCTGAATGTCTGGTCGGCATGATAAGTCTTCTCGATGCTTTTAAAATACCACCGTTCGCTGTAACTCACACTGGGGCTCATGTTGATATACCTGAACAGGTTGAAATTGGGCAGTGAAATGGGCAGGTTATGCTGGATACCATTTTTCCAGTCGGTCGCAAACGATTTCTCCAATATTTCATATTCCTTGGCCGTGATGGTATTCCTCATATTGGCTGAATAACTGAACCCGAATTTTTCGTACCACTTTGCCGTCCCGACCCTGTTTTTAAACTTCAGCGGGTAAATCTTGGCCATGTTGAAGGTCAACTCCGGCAGGGAAAGTGTCAGGGTGGTATCGGTTGAGTTCTGGGAATGCCTGAAGTTGGCCGACATATTGAACGGGGTATTTTCCCATCTTTTGGAGTAGGAAATACTGGATGATTTCTGGGTCCTCAGGTAATTGTCGGCAGACAGGGCATTCTGCTTATCGTAACCGCTTGTGGAGAAATTCACATTGGCGCTGAAGTTACGGCTGGGATTGGCCTTGGCATCCTGGCTGTGCGACCACATGACCTGAAACTGGGGTGATCGGGTATAGGTATCCAGTCCGCGTTCGCCATAAACATTGACGGCATAACGGAAATCAAATCCCCCGCTGAAACGGTACCTGACCCGGTAGTTGGTGTGCAGTTTGGCCCCCCAGGATCCCTTTGAATAGATATCGCCCCTTGCCGAGAGATCGAAATAATCGTTGGCGGCCCAGTAATAGCCTCCCTCCCGGAGGAAGAAACCACGGTTTGCCTCTTCGCCATAGGTAGGAATCAGAATACCCGATGAGTAACGGGGCGAACTGGGGAAGTACCCAAAAGGGATTACCGGAAAATAGAGCGGAAAATCTTCCAGGACCATATAGGCAGGTCCTGTTATGATCTTATTGTTGGAGACCACTTTGGCCCTTGAGAGGTTCAGGTAAAAGTGCGGGTGATCGGCATCGCAGGTGGTATATTTTCCCTGCTGGAGAATAAATGCATCCCTGCTGATTTTTTTGGCCCGGGATGAATGGACAAATCCGTCACCCTGTTCGGTGACTACATCAGTAATAATCCCTTTCTGGGTTTGAAAATTATATCTGAGCGTTTTCGACTCAAATTTTTCCGAACCATCCTGAAATATGGGCTTTCCCTGGAGTACACCCAGGGAATCGGGGACACCCTCGGCATAAACCTCCTTGGTCTCCAGGTCTAAAATAACGTGGGCTGCCGTAAGCTCAATGGTCATATATTTGACCCTGGAGTCACCGTACATATAAACCCTCTGGCCATCCAGTGAAAAAATAATGGAATCCTTTGCCGTATATTCAATCGGAGCCTCAATAACCACATCTTCTGCAGTCCGGGCACTCAGGGAGTCGGCTGCAACGGGTTCGCCTGTATAGGAAGTATCCCTGAGCATCAGGTAAAAACCGGTAGTGTCATCCAGCTGATAGGCACGCCTTGTAAGGGTGTCGGGAACCTCCTGCCCGGCAGCATATAATCCGGTCAGGAACAATATAATATATGTGACAAGTTTTCTGTACAATTCACCAAACAATAATACCACGAACGTGGCTCACGGTGTGCAAAAATATAAATAAGGGGTGGACTTCAATCCAGGTAAATGCAAAATTATCCTAATATTTCTAATTTTGCTGAATAAAGCAAAGTTGAGAAAAATGATTGAACCTTTCAGAAAATTGCTCATCCTCACGTGGCTTATCCCTGGACTGGTATGTATATCAGGGATATCAGCCCATGCCGACGAAGTCCGTTCGCTCCGTACGGTAGTTATCGACCCCGGTCACGGCGGCCATGATCCGGGCGCGGTAGCGGGAGGTGTACGTGAAAAGGACATCGTATTAGACCTCGCTTTACGGTTGGGAAAAAAGATCAACGGCGCCTATCCGGATGTTAAGGTCATTTATACCCGCAGCAAGGATGTATTTATTCCGCTTTTCGAGCGGGCCGATATAGCCAACCGTAACAAGGCCGACCTTTTTATTTCACTTCATGCCAATTACGTGTCATCTCCTTCGGCCAGCGGGACCGAAACCTTTACCCTTGGTCTTCACCGGAGCCAGGAAAACCTGGAGGTTGCCAAAAAAGAGAACTCCGTGATCCTGCTGGAAGAGGATTACAGTGCCAATTACGAAGGGTTTGACCCCAGGGAAGCCGAGTCGTATATCATGTTTGAAAACATGCAGTCGGAATATCAGGGACAAAGCATCGACTTTGCCGCCCAGATACAGCAGTATTTCGGGAGGAACCTCAAACTGATTGACAGGGGAGTCAAGCAGGCAGGCTTTCTGGTGTTGCGCAGGGCAAGCATGCCAAGTGTCCTGGTGGAAGTTGGGTTTATCAGCAATCCGGATGAAAGAAAATTCCTGGTTTCTGAAGCGGGTAAAGAAAAAGTCGCTGAATCCGTTTTCCAGGCCTTCAGCAATTATAAAAAATCTATCGACGACAAAAGCCGTTTCACCATGGCCCAGTCGGGCGGCCATACAACCGCTGCCGGGGCAAGTTCAGGTACAGGCAATTCAACCGGTTCTGTGGCTGTTCCGGCAGTCCGGGACACAGCCCCCCCCTCCGGCACTCGGGAAACTCCCCCTGCCGGTTTATCTTCAGGGAACAATCAGGCTAAACCTTCTGGAACTCCGGCAGCAGCGGCAACCGGCAGCAGCGCGACGACGGCTGCCAATACTTCCCGGAACAGTGGGTCGACGGCTGCCCAGTTGCAGGGAACATGGTTTGGCGTCCAGGTTTCTGCCGCTGGAAGGGCGATAGAAACGACTCCGGCCAATTTTAAAAGTGAAAAAAACGTTACCCGCTTCCAAGTAGGCAATCTTTACAAATACGTTATCGGCCGGTTTAATACCTTTGAGGAGGCCCGAAAAGAGAGGGACAGGCTGAAAAGTAAATTTCCGGACGCTTTCATAGTGGTGGTCGATAAAGGGGTTCCCACTGCCGCAAAAAAATAAACACCGGAAAATAGCTTTGATTTTGGTAACTTTACAAAAAAATACATAGTAATGAAGATCAATAAATACATCAGGCTTGGGATGCTGATGGCCTTCTCCATCTTTGTGCTTGTCTGGGGGCTGAGTTATCTCAAGGGGCATGATTTTTTCAAGCCGGTAAACTACTATTATGCACGTTACGACCGTGTCGACGGGCTGGTAGAGTCGAGCCTGATCACCGTTAACGGGTACCAGGTCGGCAGTGTGAGATCGGTAAAATTTGCCCCCGACCGGAGCGGTGACCTTATCGTTACGCTGATGGTCGACAGTGACTTCAGGATACCCCGCAATTCTGTGGCTCAGATCGTCAGCAGCGATATCATGGGTACCCGTGCCATTAAACTGATCTATTCTGGTGATGCGGCCTATTATCAATCGGGAGACACCCTGAAAAGTGATATTGAAAGTGACCTTAAGGAACAGGTCAGCCTTCAGGTACTGCCCCTCAAAACCAAAGCCGAAGAACTGCTGGGAACACTTGATTCGGCAATTACCGTACTGACGGTAATATTCAATGAAGATGCAAGAAAAAACCTTTCGGAGAGCTTTGAAAATATCAACCAGACCATTGCCAACATTGAGAAGGCATCCGGAGACCTGGCCATTCTGGTTTCCGAGGAAAGAAACACCATCAGCAGGCTGGTTCGCAATATGGAATCCTTCAGCGGAACCCTGAAAGACAACTCAGGAGAGTTTCACTCCATTTTGGCCAACCTGTCGGCATTCTCCGACACCCTTGCCTCTATCCCGCTTACCCCTGTACTGAATGATATTAGCGCAAGCGTAGAAGGACTGAACCAGCTTATCGGAAAGGCCAACTCGGAAGAGACCACCCTTGGGCTGCTTTTTAATGACCAGAAATTGTACAACAACATCAACGACATGACCGCCGGCCTGACACACCTGCTGACCGATGTCAGGGTAAATCCCAAAAGGTATGTCCATTTTTCGGCACTCGACCTGGGCAGGGAGGTATATATCAATACCGGGAGTTCCGATGTCGGCAACAAAAAAAATATAGTTTTCAAGGTACACCTGATTTCTACTCCGGATCAACTGCCGCTCAATTCACCGATTTTCGACGGGATGGGACATGTACAGGAATTTGCCGTCAGTGGTGCTTTTACCTATCTGGCAGGAAATTTTCCGGGTTATAACGAAGCAGAAGTGCTCCTTCTGAAGGCTTACCGGAACTTTCCCGACGCTACCATTGTCGCTTTCAGGGATGGAAAAAACATACGATTGGAACGGGCCCTGAGGCAATTGAGGTAGTTACAAACAGCAAACTATTATCAACACTGGGTGTTGAGACAAGTATTCCCAACACCACCCACTTGCTATATAACTTTAAGTCAACATTTTATTTACAATTAATTGATTTTCAGTACTTTGATTTTAAATAAAAATAATCATCCCTTAACCTTCTGATTAAGAAAACAATATACATTTTTTGGAATTGTCAATAGAATTTTAATTTTTTTATATAGTTTTTTTTCACAAATTTTGCTCAAGCATTTACAGCAAGGAATTTTTTTGTTTAACATTTTTATCCAGCTATCCATATATGAGTAAAGAGCACTGGACTGCCTGGGAGAGTTGTTTGCGTATTATCCGCGACAATGTACCTGCCGGTAGTTTTAAAACATGGTTTGAGCCTATCGTACCGGTAAAACTGGACGACAAGGTTTTGACTATTCAGGTCCCGAGTGCTT
This sequence comes from Prolixibacteraceae bacterium, assembly GCA_030602265.1. Lineage (GTDB taxonomy): Bacteria > Bacteroidota > Bacteroidia > Bacteroidales > Prolixibacteraceae > UBA1413. The sequence goes on from JAUWAB010000004.1 coordinate 90,790, forward strand.
TCTTCTATGAATATTTAGAGGAGCAGTTTATCGATATTCTGAGAAAAACCCTCAGGATGGTGCTCGGCACCGGGGCAAAGCTTGAATACAACGTTGTAATGGGCACGAATCACAACGACATGCCCTACACCATTAAATATCCTACAAACAACAATTTCAAAATCCAGAATAAACCCCTGACCATCCCGATGAGTCCTGAAGATAAGGCGCCCATCAAAAATCCTTTTGTAATTCCCGGCATTCAGAAGTTACAGATTGATCCTCAGCTTAAACAGGAGAATACATTTGAGAACTTTGTCGAAGGGGAGTGCAACCGTCTTGCCCGGAGCGCCGGCTATGCGGTATCCCAGAATCCGGGAGGTACTGCCTTTAATCCCCTTATGATCTATGGCAATTCCGGGTTGGGCAAGACCCATCTGGCACAGGCCATCGGCATCGAGGTCAAGGAGAAATACCCCGACAAGGTGGTTCTTTACGTGAATGCCAATAAGTTCCAGACCCAGTTCACTGAAGCCACCCGCAACAACAACCGCAACGATTTCCTGAATTTTTACCAGATGATCGATGTACTAATCCTCGACGATGTACATGAGTTTGCAGGTAAAGAAAAAACACAGGAAACTTTTTTCCACATATTTAACCACCTGCACCAGACAGGCAGACAGCTCATCCTGACCTCCGACAAACCACCGATCGAACTGAAAGGGATGGAGCAAAGACTGTTATCGCGCTTCAAATGGGGTTTAACAGCCGACCTGACCGTTCCGGATTTCGAAACCAGGATGGAAATCCTGAAAAGGAAGGTCTACAAAGACGGCATCGAACTCTCCGAAGAAGTACTTGAGTATATCGCTTCCCACATTACCAACAATATCAGAGAGCTGGAAGGTGCGCTGGTTTCCCTCCTTGCACAGTCGATGCTCAACAAAAAAGAGATCACCCTGGATCTGGCCAGTAAACTGATTAACAAGCTGGTTAAAAACTCACGCCGCGAGTTATCGATCGAGTATATTTCAAAGGTAGTCTGCGACTATTTCAGCATGCCGGTAGAATCCCTGCAGGCCAAGACGCGCAAGCGGGAGGTGGTACAGGCCCGGCAGCTGACCATGTATTTTTCGAAGACCATGACCAAGTATTCTCTGGCCAGCATTGGGGCCCAGATCGGTAACAAGGACCATGCAACCGTGCTCCACGCCTGCAAGACCGTAAACAACCTGAAGGAGACGGACAAAAACTTCAGGCATTATGTGGATGAAATCGAAAAGAAGCTTAAAATGTAATATAAGCAGGCCCACAGCCTGCTTTTTTTATTTAAAAAGGATATTCGGCAGAATGATCAACATGGAGAATGAGATAAGAGACACTTATAATACCATCCCCCACCCTTCCGAAGGCTATTTCAAGGATAAGGGAAGCAAGTTCTATGCATACCTGTATCCGGTATCCGACGAGGAAGAGATCAGGGAAATTCTGCAGAAGATAAAGAAGGAGCACTACAGCGCCCGGCACCACTGCTATGCCTGGAGATTAGGCCAGGAGGAGCCCAGGTTCAGGGCCAACGACGACGGGGAACCCTCTTCCACAGCAGGAAAGCCGATATTAGGGCAGCTGGTCAGCCACGACCTTACCAACGTCTTATGTGTGGTAGTCCGCTATTTCGGCGGGACATTGTTAGGGGTCAGCGGACTGATCAATGCCTACCGGCAGTCGGCGGCAGAGGCCATATCTGCCGCAACCATCGAAACACGGCTGATCGAGTCAACCTTCGAGCTTCGATTTTCCTATAATGAACTGAACACCGTGATGCAGATCATCAAAAATGAAAACCTCAACCAGACCAAAACCGAAATGATGGAATCATGCATGATCAGGTTTACCGTCAGAAAATCTGAAGCCGCACGCGTCAGTAAATTGTTTGATGACATTTATGGGATCACCGTAAAAGAGTGCGGATGTTGATAACTCAGTGAAAACTCGGGTTAGGCGAAAGCACGGTTAAAAGTCACCTTTTTTAATTTTGTGGTATGGAAATTTGTTTACGAACGGAACACTTTACTAAATCAGGTGGTATCCACCGCCGGACAAAAAAAAATTCCTTCCTGCTGTATTCTTTGTTCCGCAAACTAATGTATCCATTTCTGATAAAATATTCTGAATTCAGAAATTATCATTCAGAAAACCAACTGTCCGGATCAGGTAGTTGGTTTTTTTTTGTTTCCACCTCTGACCAACCAAAAAGATAAATATGTATATGAAGAAAAGAGACCTGATTTCGATCACAGATTATTCCAGGGAGGAGTATCTGAGGATTATGGAACTGGCTGCTGAATTTGAAAAGAATCCGAACCAGGACCTCCTGAAGGGCAAAGTGGTTGCATCCCTCTTTTTTGAACCCTCGACCCGAACGCGACTTAGCTTTGAAACGGCCATCTCCCGTCTGGGGGGAAGGATCATAGGGATCGCGGATCCGGGCAGTTCCAGTGTTACCAAGGGTGAAACCCTGCACGACACCATCAAGATGGTTACCAACTACGCCGACCTGATTGTCATGCGCCACCCGCTGGAAGGTGCAGCCAGGTATGCCGCAGAAGTCGCCACTGTTCCGGTGATCAATGCCGGCGACGGGGCCAACCAGCACCCTACCCAGACCCTTTTGGATATGTATTCCATCCTGAAGACCCAGGGGCGCCTCGACAACCTCAATATCTTCATGGTGGGCGACCTGAAATATGGCCGGACCGTCCATTCCCTGCTCATGGCCATGTCGGAATTTGAGAACCAGATTTTCAACTTTATCGCCCCAGAGGAATTGCTGATGCCCGAAGAATACAAAATTCACCTGCGGGAAAGGGGGATCCGGTATTTTGAGCATCTGGAGTTCACCGACATTATCAGCGCCGCCGACATCATCTACATGACCAGGGTACAGAAAGAACGTTTCTCTGATCCGATCGAGTATGAAAAAGTGAAGAATGTCTATATCCTGAGGGAAAAAATGCTCAGGAATACGAAATCCAATGTAAGGGTACTACACCCGCTGCCCAGGGTAAATGAGATCCATACCGATGTCGACAGCAGTGAAAAAGCCTACTACTTTGAACAGGCCCTCAACGGGGTATTTACGAGAGAAGCGATCATTGCACACATTCTGGGGTTAAAATAGGAATGGATGCCGGAGAATTCCGTTTCTGGCCGCCATCTGTGACCCAATGAAAATGATGGCAGCTTTTAATCAAAAAATATACGAAGATGAAAGATAGTACGAAGAAGAAACTGAAACTTAAGGTCAGTGCCATCAAAGACGGCACCGTGATCGACCACATACCTGCCCAGAACCTGTTCAATGTCATTACCATCCTGGGACTGAACAAGATTGACAACCAGATTACCTTCGGCACCAACCTGGAGAGCGACAAACTGGGCAGCAAGGCGATAATCAAGGTTTCCGACAAGTTTTTCGCAGACGATGAAATCAACAAGATAGCCCTGATTGCCCCGCATGCCAAGCTGAACATCATCAGGGACTATATGGTAACCGAAAAAAGGGTGGTTGAAGTACCCGATAATGTTACAGGCATTGTCAAATGCTTCAATCCCAAATGCATTACCAACAACGAAGTAATTGTAACCAGGTTCAGGGTAATCAGCAAGGAGCCCCTGGCCCTGAAATGCTGTTACTGTGAGAAGATTACCGACGAAGCGCACCTGAAGGTCATCTGAACCCAAAAGAAGAACATCCGGACCTTCACTGAGAAGATCCGGATGTTCCTTAAAGCGCCGATGCTCCAAAGCGCAGGATCAGGCTTTAGCGCTATGCCTGATCAGGTGGTTGTTGTCATCCGGAAAGAGATAGCTTCTGAATCCGTATGCGCAGATTACCACAAAGCAGATAAAAGGAAGAATAAAGGAGAAGTTAACGGCAGGCAGACCGGCTACGGTGCCAAGGTCAATGATCCGTCCCTGCAGCGGAGGCATCAGTGCACCGCCCACAATGGCCATGACCAGTCCGGCCGCACCAAGGGTCGAATCTTCCTTCAGTCCGTGCAGTGCAATACCGTAGATGGTCGGGAACATCAGGGACATGAAGGCCGAAGTGGCGACCAGGAAATAGAGCCCTGTCATCCCGCCGATAAAGATCACCCCGAGTGTGGTCAGCATTCCGCCAACGGCAAATAACCCAAGCATCAGACTGGCTTTCAGATATTTCATAAAATAGGTGCTGATAAAACGGCTCGAAAGGAAAATGACCATGGCCACAATATTGTAGTTCTGTCCCTGTGCCTTGGTCAGTCCGATATTTTCGGCATAATGGATGATGAAGGTCCAGCACATAATCTGCACGCCCACATAAAAAACCTGGGCGATAACCCCGAACATATATTTCTTATTGCGGAACAACCTTTTTGCCGAATCGGAAACCTTCACATCGCGGCTATGCAGACTCTGGGTAACAGGCATTTTTGAGAAAGCGATGACAACCAGCATCACAATGACCACAAAACCCAGGATGACGTAGGGATTGCGGATAATTCCGAGATCATGGGTTCGGATTACCGCCTTTTCCGCTTCACTTAAGGTATTGAAAATGATTTCCCCGGAAGCATCCCTCCGGTCGGAATGAAGCGAAGAAAGGATAAAATTGGTGGCCACGAACATACCGGTCAGCGATCCCACCGGATTAAACGACTGTGCAAAATTGAGCCGGCGGGTGGCGGTCTGCTCGTCGCCCATGGAAAGGATGTATGGATTGGCAGTGGTTTCCAGAAAAGCGAGCCCGAAAGTCAGGATATAGAGAGAGAGCAGAAAAAATCCGAACATTTCGAACTGGGCAGCCGGAAAAAAGAGGAGTGCCCCGACCGCATAAAGGGCTAATCCCATGATGATACCGCTTTTATAGCTGAAGCGGCGGATAAAAAGGGCAGCCGGAATGGCCATGGTCCCGTACCCCCCGTAAAAAGCCAGCTGAACCCAGGCTGCCTCAAAATTGGAAATTTCCATGATGGTACGAAAGGCCGCCACCAGGGGATTGGTGATATCGTTGGCAAATCCCCACATGGCGAAGAGGCTGGTGATCAGGACAAAAGGCACCAGATATTTCCGGGGCACCACAGGTATTTTTTTGGTTTCCATAGAACGATTAGATATAATTTTATAATTTAGAAATGATTGATGCCCAAAATTGCCAATATTTTTTGATTGGCCACCCTGTTCTGTCCGGTTTCTTTGAATTTTTGAAAAATATTATGTGTTGCGGTTGTAGTTTCAGATTTTTTTTATCTTTGCAACGCCTTAGCAAAAAGGTGAATGTTCTGAAAGTATTGCCCAGATGGCGGAATTGGTAGACGCGCTAGTTTCAGGGACTAGTATTCGCAAGGATGTGCAGGTTCGAGTCCTGTTCTGGGCACAAAAACATAAATCCAAATAGCTGAAATCAGATGTTTGGATTTTTTTGTTTCGTTGCTTTTTATTCCTTGTTCTCAACCAATTCTTTTGTAAGCATTCGGCCAAGTACATATTGCTAAAGGAATCCTGACACATTAGGTTTACGGCAAAAATTATCTGTTCTGTGGCAATCATGATTCTGCTGAAAATGCTGCCATCATGTATTCTCTGATTGAAACCTGCAAGGCCCTGGATGTAGATCCGCGTGAATGGATGACCGATGTTTTAAAGAGAATAACCAGATACAATAATGACTATAGCCTTGATCTGGCTGACCTGCTTCCTCACAAGTGGAAAAATGCACGGCAGTGTCAACCTGTGTCCGACTGATTCCAAAAAAAGTTGGAATTGTTTGGACAAAATACACTACTTCTCCAAAATTTCAATAAAAATCCAACCCGTGTCTGAAATACTCCAAAACTTATTTGACATTATTGGACGAGGTTAGCCGAATGCTTACAAAAAAACAACAGGTTGAATTCGTGCAAATTCAACCTGTTGAAGCAAAACATGTAATGTAACCGGGAATGACGAATGCAGTAAAAATGGGAACGGGAGTGCAGTGAAAATGGCATCAAACCTTACAGCGATTTTGGCATCAATAATACAGTGTTGTGTGAACAATAGTACGGATTTTTCATATTCATTCCTCCAAGTCATTAAAAATTGTTTTACGGTTTTGCATTCGGTAACTTTTCCCTTGCAGCTGGATCAGCTGGCATTTGTATAATAGCCGGTCCAACAATGCTGTGGCAAGGGTTTCATCATTCAGTGATTTGGCCCACTCTGCAGGTGATTTATTGGTCGTGATAACCAGCGAGGTAGTTTCAAAGTTCTGGTTAATAAACACAAAGAACCTTTCACCATCCTCTTTATTAACCGATAAGGACATGACATCATCAATGATCATCAGCTGAGCCTCGGTTAACCGTTTGTACTCCTTTGCTGCAGAAGGCGTGAGCTCTCTGAGCCGAAGTGTGGCCAGTATATCATTGATATTGCGGAAGTATACTTTGTAACCACGGCGTATGGCATCAAAGCCCAGTCCGGCAGCTATAAAAGTCTTTCCGGTGCCCGAAGGACCGCTGAACATCAGGTTGTAGCATTGATCCAACCAGTTAAGTTCCCTGAGTTGGTTCAGCTGTGTGGGACCAAGCCCGGACGAGAACGCAAAATCGTATTGATCCAGATCATGATTCAAAGGCAACCTGGCCAGTTTCATCCGGAGGATTTCCTGTTTGACATCACGTTCCCGTACTTCATAAGAAAACAGATGGAACAGAAACTCGTCATAACTGGGACTACTCCTGGCGATCTCCTCCAGCAGGTAGGGCAGATTGCCGGCAATACCCGACAAGCGCAGCCGGGATGCCTGTCGTCTAATTTGTGGTATATACTGGCTCATAGTCCGTGGGTTTTTGGGTGAAAATGGATTCGTACTCCCGGATATCTGATTTCTGTGGCTCTATATGGGCCATCATTTGTGTTTTTGTTCCACCAAGTGGTTTTATACTCAGTGACTTTTGCCTGGTCGTTTTATCGGGAGCCTGACTTTCTACTACCGACTTAAAGTCATTGGCACTATAAATTTTGTTCCTTATACAAAACTCCAGGGCGACCTCCGAGTTCTGCCTGCCATGTTTCTCGCAGCATATCAGCAATGCTGACAACTGGTCCCTGACATAGCGGGGATACAGCCGTTCAATATTTGTAAGGAACGTTTCAACATCGGTGCTGTAGGAGAAGAACTCCCTGGCCTGGTCGCGCAACTGACTAACCTTAACCGAGGGATTACGGCGATGGCTGGTATTGATTACCGTGCGGCCTTTCCCTGCCGGAATCAGATGCGTGGCTATGACCTTACCTTTAGAGTCACTGATGGTTAACTGGTTGTCGGATTCAGTCACATAGACCCTGGTCTCATCATCCTTGTAGGTTCCAAAAGGTAAGGAGTAAATATTCCCGCGATATTTGATAACATTGGTTTTTAGCACCTTGCGCCCGCTTCTGCCGTCTGTCGAAAAAATGGGGTGATACGCAAGAAGATACTTTTGTTCATTGCACCACTCAGTATAGGGAACCCTGCACGTGGTATTGTGCTTCATCATATTCCCGGTACGGTTTAACCAGGCAATGGCCTCCGTGTTGATCGTTTCATTATCGGTAAAAATGCGATTGTATAAAAAGTTCTGCTTGATATACTTGACCACATTCTCAACCTTGCCTTTGCTTTCAGGATCCGCTGCATGACAAAAGACTGCTTTAAAAGGCCGGCTTGCCAGATAGCTCCCAAAAACATCAGTGAGCTTATAGTCACCTTTATTCTCGCTATGGATAAAAACCACATCCTGGTCGTAAATAATCTCCCTGGGGATACCCTGAAAAAACTCAAATGCCTTTTCGTGGGCCTCCACTGCACTCTGGCTCGTAAAGGGTTCATCCCGGAAAAGAACATATTTTTGCCGGCTATGACACAGCAGCATCGCAAAGAAGTAAACGGTTTGCCATCCCCCCTTGCTTGTGCGCAACCGTTTCATGCCAAAGTCAACCTGAGCCTGCTGGCCCATCGGAAGATCCGGTACTGCTGTGTACTGGCGATCACTGCGGGTCACTTTCGGAATATTAAACTCACCTCTGATTTTAACAACATAGTTATAAACCGTCTTGGGGTCAAGCTGTGGAAAATCGCTAAAACATTCCTTCAGCTTGTCATGAACAACAGAGGCCGGCGTATTCGGGTACTCTCCAAGGTAGTTGACAACAAAGGTTTTATACTGATCCATGGCAAAGGGGCGTGAGCCCTGGGTGGCAAGATAGGCCTCAAACTCCTGGTCTGTCATCGAAAGATACTTCCGGACGGTACGAAAGTTTAACCCCAGGTAATCGGCAATACGTTGGATGGAAAACTTCTCCACCTCTCGAAATCGTTTAATCTCATAGTACATAATGATAAGATCCTTTTGTTTTTTGTCCATTGCAGTCAGGTTATTCGTTCTGACTGCAAAGAAACTGGTTAATAATCATGTTATCTTATCACTGCACTCTTGATGCCATTTTTACTGTATGCTTGATGCCATTTTCACTGCACTCCCGTTCCCATTTTTACTGCATTCGTCGTTCCCGGTTACATTTAAGCCCGGTTATTCCGAAGCAAACACAATTTTGTATGTTTTAACAATGCCGTTGTAATCAAATTGTACAGCGGCTGCTCCTGTTTTAGATTCTGCCTGCGTTACAGCTACTTTAACCGTCGGATCGCTTGCAGAGGCTGAAACGATTGGTGTTGCTGCCGTGCCTGATGGCAGGTTGTATGTAGCTTCATAAAGATTATAACCGGCAATGCCGTTGGCGTTGGTTGACCTGACAGGAGTTGCCGGCAGTTCAACTGCATTGCCGTTGACTTTTATACTTACTGTGGGCGCAACCTGACGAACAATTTTCTTTTGGTCCGAGCTGAATCCAAGTCCGGATAAATCGAAAAGACCCTCCGGATCAGTGCCTTCTGCCACCAGAAAAATGGCATGTTTTTTATTCAGATGGTCAACAAAAGCTGAAACGTCAACCGTGAATTTTGTAATTTAAAATTCGGATTATTCAAGGTCTCCCATAATCCAATGAATTCGACAGTATTGCGATTTCTCATCCAATAGTTAATATGGTCAGTACAGTCTTCATCTCTTACCATATCTATCAGACAGATATAGTCTTGATCATCTTTTTTAACTATTGAAATAAGCTTATTTTCAACTTCTTTCTTAGTACTATTTGTCATACTATCAAATCGAATTACAATTTCCACAAATATACTATTCAAATCCAAGTTATCATATTGGCACTACCGCTCTTACAATGAACGGCAACTGTCGGCGGTATAAAACGTTGGGGATTGCGGGCTACGTCCCTGTCTGCCGTTACAAACGTTGATGCGGGGCAGAACGCTCCAAGCAACCACTTAAACCCCAATGTTTTATACATGATGTTGGCAGCTGCCGTTTCTGTTTTTCCTGTAATTTCATCTTTGTTGTCTATGCCTATCTTTGTCATTTTTTAATCTTCCCAAATTATGCTCAAAATAGTTTTGTGTTTTCTTGTCGGTATGCAATACTCATAGAAGTCTGTATCTTCATCGTTGTCTCCAACTTTAAACCACGTTGATTTACTAATTGTCTGTGCCTTTTCTTCAAGTTTATACACAAAGTCGTAGTTTTTTTCAATATATTCAGCGGCAACAGAATCTGAAGGCGGTGCTAAACGTGTGTAATCGCCTAACCAAACTTTTAAGTCGTCTGATTTTTTCCAATATTTTACTTTTCCGTTTTCAATAAAGATAAGACAGAGAGGGTGTAGCTGGTCAAATTGCAAATATCGAAATATTGTTGCTGTTAAACTTGTTTTAAATCGCTCTGAAAGCTGTTTTACTAATAACGGTGTAAACTTCTTTCCTCTCGCTTCTTTCAGAAATAATCTTTCGGGCATTAAAAGTTCACTGGCAAATTCGTTGGCTTCTAATTCTTGTCTGCCATTTTTTAGTGCCTTTTCCATTCCGGCAATGATGTTGAAATTAGCGAAAGTATCATCTGGAAGTTGCATATTTCTGTGCATCATTAAATGTCCGATTTCGTGAGCCGTAACAAATCGTTTTCGTTCTGAAAATTGAATTTTTGAATTTACTTTGATTACGACTTTGCTATTTCCGAAAATTATTTTTCCGTCACAATTCGTCAATTCTTCTTCAATCAACATTGCATCTAACCCTGAAACAAATAAGTCCATTTCCAAGTAAGTAATTTCATCAAGTCCGCAATTTTCTAATAATTGCTGTGCTTGAATATGTGCATTAGTGGCTCTTGTCATTTTCTGCTATTTGTTCAAGTAATTCGATAAGGTTTTTGTCTTTGATAATTTCAATAATATCGTCATTTGATAACTTGTCAAGATTGCGATATAAAGCAAAAGAAGGATTTCCTTGAATAAGTTGTTTTAAAACAGCAACTGGCTTTTCAATGTTTTCATTTATTGCTTCTTTAAATTTATCTACCAACTCTTTCAGATAATCATTCTGTTGTTGTTTTGCTTTCGCTTTCGCCAAAAAGATGATTTGCTTTTTCTTCTTGTTGTATTCATCAAGATTTGGAATATCATTCTTTAGCGAATCATTGATTACGCTCTCATCAGCTTCTAAATAGAAGTTGTACAGGGCTTCATTGATTCTATTTTTGATTTCGTTTTTCATATGATATTTGCTACTTGTGTTTGAATTTTTTGAAGTCGTCTTTCAAGTCGTTTGGTAATGTTGTAAACTTCTTTGACTTCTATTCCTAAATCTTTTGCAATATCTTTGGGTTTAGTTATTCCGTCAACCCAATATTCCAAAATCAAAAGCTCCTTATCGTCAGCTCCTTCTTGTTTTAAGAGTTCAAAAACTTGGTTTATTTTATCTTCATCGATTGAGGAATGTCCACTTGAAGGAATGTCGAGTAATTCGTTGTCGTAAATATTTTTGTTTGTTTTGAAAAAATTACTGATTTCACTTTTCAAGCAACCAAAAAGAAATTCTTTAAATGAACATTGGGCTTTAGTCCAATCACGTTTTCCTTCCATTACTTTTAGAATCACTTCCCCAACGAAGTCAATAGGCTCTTTCCCGTTGAAGTTTTTAGCTCCAACAGATTTTAAAAGGCTAATAGCATAGGCATTCATACTATTTATAACCTTGTCCATATCAACTGATTGTATTGCTTCTGTTAAATTCATCATCCTTTCTAAAACAGTATGCTAAGGTCGGAAAAAAAATTGCCACTCGTGGCAAAAAAAATAAAATCCTTAGCATACTTATTTGAAACGGGGGGCAGCCCCTCATAATTAATTGAAAAATTTTGAATCTTATGAAAGACGAAAAAGAAAAAAATCCGCAAGGTGAACACGGCAAACGTGTTTTGGAACTTACCATAAATGGTAAACAGTATGAATGGAATCAGCAATACATTACTGGTGCTGAAATCCGAAGATTGGGGAACATTCCTCACGATGATGAAATTTTTCTTGCGGTTAAAAAACCGTGGGAAGATGAACCTATTCCCAATGATAAGCAAGTAAACCTTGCTCGCCCTGAAATTGAACACTTCTATTCAAAAGCGAAAGAAGTAATCATTATAATAAATGGCACACCACACAAATGGACAAAAGAAAAAATCAGCTTCAAAGAAGTGATTGTTCTTGCGTTTGGGCAGTACATAGATAAACCAACAATGGTTTACACCGTAGCTTACGAAGATGGTCCAAAACAAAATCCTGAAGGGTCAATGTTTGCGGGTCAGGAAGTTTTTACTAAACATAAAATGATATTCAATGCAACAGCAACTGATAAATCTTAATCCTGACTTAAATCGTCTGCAAGAAGAAGGCTACGACATAGAGGTAAATGGTGGACACTTGGTTGTCCGCCAAATTCCCTATGCTACTCCTTCAAAAAGTGTAGCGTTAGGAATGTTGATTTGTGTATTAAACTATGCAAGTCCAACGAAAATTTCAACGCCACCAGACCACACGATTTTCTTTAACGGTGTAACTCCTTGCAACGCCAATGGACAAGCACTTGATGCAATAATCAATAATTCCAATAGACAACAACTAACAAATGAACTATTGGCTACACATTATTTTTCAAGCAAACCATTGTCTGGTAATTATCCAAACTATTATGAAAAAATCAGGACTTATGCGGAAATACTAAGTATTCACGCCAAAGCTATTGATAGTACAGTGACAACAAAACCTTTTAAAAAGTCTTAAATAAAAATGTAAGTGATGAGTGCTACAAATGTTTTTAAATACCCTGATACTAATTCTTCTCGTGCAGGAATAGAGTTTTTGAATCGCAAGTTTGAAAACCAAAAAATCGCAATTATCGGATTAGGCGGAACTGGGTCGTATATTCTTGACCAAGTTGCAAAAACTCCTGTCAAAGAGATACACATTTTTGATGCTGATGTTTTTCAACTACACAACGCTTTTCGTTCGCCCGGTGCTGTTTCAAGTGAAAAACTGGAAACAGAAATCGGAATTACTAAAGTAGATTATTACTACGGAATTTATTCCAATATGCACGCAGGAATAAAAGCACATACGAAGTATGTAACACTTAAAAATGTAAATGAACTTAAGGATTTCAGTTACGTTTTTATTAGCCTTGACAAAAACGAAGTTCGTTATAATCTTACAAAAGCGTTTTTGAAAATGGGCGTTACATTTATTGATGTCGGCATTGGTGTGAACAAAGCTGATGATTGTCTGAATGGTGCTGTTCGTGTTACTGTTGGTTCATCTGAAAAAAGCGACCATTTGGATTCACGAATAGGTGCGTTTGAGTCGGACGAAAATGAATATAACAACATTCAGATTGCGGAATTAAATTGTCTTAATGCAATGTTTGCTGTCGTAAAGTGGAAAAAGCTAAGTGGTTTTTATCAAGATATAAAACACGAACACAATAGCTTATTTTTAATCAACACAAATAAATTGCTCAATGAAGACAATCCAGCATAAATTCATTGAGTTCATTCCGAATAGTCCTGAACAAGACGTTCTTTACATCTCTGTTGAATATAGAACGGCTGTCCACTTGTGTGTCTGCGGTTGCGGAAACAAAGTTATTACACCGCTTTCTCCAACAGATTGGGAACTTCGATTTGACGGAAAAACCGTTTCGCTTTCTCCGTCTATTGGAAATTGGAATTTTGAGTGCAAGTCGCATTATTTTATTACACGAAATAAAATCCGTCACGCAAGACGCTGGGATGATTGGGAAATTGAGGCAGGTCGTAATGATGATGCTGAAAACAAAAAGAGTTTCTTCAGAAAGTCAAAGAGGAAGAAAAAGAAGAACTGATTTTTCATCTGTGATGTCGCTTGGATTATGGGTCGTCCTATGGTTGCTGCCAACGTTCCGCGTATATGATTAGGTGCGGATTGCGTGGCACTTTCCTGTCGAAAAGCACCGAGGTTTAAGCGGGTGATAATACTGATTATCAGCACTTAAACCGCACTTAATTATATACGCTGTTATGCAACGGCTTGCTTTCATTCGTCCGTTTCCAAAATTTCTTTTACTAAGTCTTTATATTCAGGTCTTATACTAAAATTGTCCTTTTCCCAATGATACTTTGGATATTCATAATGAATGATTTGTCGTAAAAAATCTTTTTTTGTCTGTCCGAGTTGGTTTGACATTAAAGCAATAAAATATCCTGCTTTGTTTTCATCTGTGGCTTCTCCAGCTTTTACAAACTCTTTCTTAAGTTGTTCTCTTGTTATTTTCTCTTTTTTGAGCAGAACTGGTAATAATATGGTTTTTAGTCTTTTAGACGACCACTGTTTATTGTTGAAATAAATTTTAAGCAATTCTTTTAGTCTTTCGGGTTCATACGTGCCAGGTTCGTCCGACATTGGAATTGTGAATTTTTTCTTATTTGTTTTTTCTTTTTCAATTTCCTCGGGAATGATAACAGTCCGTGAAAGTAATTCGTTACCAGAAGAAGTCTTGACGTAATTTAAAATAATAGCGTTTATCCCAACGTCATATTTTGAAGACAGCCATTCAATCATTCTGCTAAGCGCTTCGTCAATTGAAAAGCCAACTAATAAAAGTCTTTGTGCTTTATTTATTACTAAATCGTCAAGTTCAACATTTTCAAAATGGTCAGTGATATAGTCTTCAAGTGAGTTTCCAGAAAAAGTCAAACATATTTCATTTAACTTCTCAATATCCCAATTTGCCACATCTGAGGCGTAATCAATTGCTTGAGCTAAAACATCCCGTGCTAATTTGTCACGTTTAAGTTCAACAATTACTAGGTTTCCGTTATTGTCAATACCCAAATAGTCAAGTGGGCCAGATTTTGTCCAAACTTGCTCTCCAAACACCAAAATATTGTCACCAAGTATTTTAGGATTTGTTTTTAGCCACTTTTCCAAATCATCCTTTTCTTTTCGTCCATTTTGGGCAAGAGTCGTATTGATTTCAGTCAATTCACCGTCAATTATTTCCCAAGTTTTTATCTCTGTTGCCATAGTAGTCTGTCTTTTTTAAGCTGTTGCACATTGTGTGGCTAAAAACAACGAAAATCATACTATGCCTCCTGGCTCAAATAGTATAAGTATGACTATATCATTGCTATTCAGCATTTCAAAAATACAAAAACATTATGATACTTTGAAAAAAAATGGCTGATGAATTGCTCTCAGGTCACCAATGGTCATATTGGATAAAGTAAGTCTGTTTACAGTATGATCCAGTCAGATATAATTGTGTTAATATATATTGAACGATGCTTATCAGTCAAGAATTTCAGTAATATTGCTCACGGGATTTTACACCCTTCCCAATAGTGGTTAAGAAACAAAAATTACAAACTTTAAGTGGAGGTTAATTTATGAATACCAGCAGCATCCTTGATTTTTTACTTCAATCAGGCCAGGCATCCGGCCAGTCAGGCAGTGGGCAATCTAAAAATGAAAGTTCACCGGCGGGCGGACTTGGAGACCTGCTTTCGGGCAGTGGTCTGGGAGGCCTGCTTTCCGGTTTCGGCGGAGGAGTGGTTACAGGTGGTGCGCTTGGTTTGTTACTTGGCAATAAAAAAGCCCGTAAAGTGGGCGGGAAAGTGGCCATGTATGGTGGTTTGGCTGCGCTGGGTGTAATGGCCTATAAAGCCTATAACAACTGGCAGGCACAAAAAGCACAAACCCCTTACAACGAGCCGCAAACCATCGATCGTTTGCCTGCCCCTCAGGCAGAGGAACACAGCCTGGCCATCCTGAAAGCCCTGATTGCGGCCTCGAAGGCAGATGGACATGTCGATTTAAAGGAGCGTCAATTGTTGGACCAGGAGTTAGGTAAATTTTCAAATGATATGGAACTGAGGCGCTGGTTCGATGCTGAACTAAATAAACCGCTCGATCCTGCAGATGTTGCCAGAGCAGCAAAAACTCCCGAAATGGCCGCTGAGATGTATGTCGCGAGTGTATTGATTGTAGATGATGAAAATTTCATGGAGCGTTCATATCTGGAAGAATTGGCACGTCAGCTGAAAATTGACCCATCCCTGAAAAGTGAATTGGAAGCCCAGGTCCGGCAGGCACTTGGCCGCTGATGGTAAAATCTCATGTACTGATTGATAAATCAGGGAAAATCATTCATTATCGATCCTGTTCTGAAAGGTTGGTTTAATCTTCGTATTTACCTGTAATGCTGTCACCAAAGGCAGCATTTTTTATATCTGAATATCTGAAAATTTGCGTAACTTGTATCATGTAAATCCCGGCAGAAGTTATCCAGTGTACGGCTCTTTTTTAAGATTACCAACAGATAAAGGCCACCTGTCATGATTCAGAATGTACTCATCCCTCCGGAACTCAGGACCCTCATCGGAACAGAACCCCGTGATTTTGTCATTAAAGCCCGCCGGGCACAACCCCTGAAAGGCCCAATAATCCTGATCATATTCGGGATAGTCTGGCTGTTGTTCACCAGTGTCTTCTTCGTTGCCTTCCTGGGGCCCCTGTTTATGGGGGAAGATGTTTCGATGCTGGTCAACGACCAGCCAGTGGTTGCCGGCCCCGAAAATCCAGGACCTCTGATCATGCCGGCCATCATCATCGGAATATTTACCCTCGTGGGAATCGGCCTGCTTTGGTTCGGGATACACCTGGTTACTAAAGAAGGTGGCTATTTCGCAGCCACTCCCACCCGGCTTATCAGCTACCGGAAAGGTTCAGCGACCTCCATCGACTGGGAACAGTTTTCAGGCCATATTGAAATACACGGAACTGCAGGAAAGGGCGACATCACCCTTCAGTTGCGGACCGGCCGGATGGTGAGCAGCAAGAACGGCCCCGACCGGTATGTCCCCGATGCCGTTTATATAGCCGGAATTCAGGATGTGTATGAAGTGGAAAAGATCTGCCGGCAGCGGATCAAGGAAAACGACCCGACACCGGCCCTGGCTTAATCCCTGCGGTTTCAACGGCATGTCAACTTCAGAGAGATTAAAATGAAAAAACCGGAAACCATGCAAATAATTCTGCTCATTATCCTTGCCTCAGGAGTATTCCTGTTGGTCAAAGCCATCCCTTTTCTCCGGAAATCGTTCTTAGGGGAAGTGGTTGCCGAATTTCCCTTTCTGCAGAAGACTGCTGATTTCAGCATTAGCCGGGAGGGTATGTATGCGATCTGGCAAAAAGGCCCCTATCTCCGCAAGATGCCCCTCGACCAGTTTTACCCGATGGTAAGGGAAAGGTCATCCGGAAAGGAAGTCCGCCTGTCGGCCCCGCTGTTCAGGCCCAACTCAAAAAACCTGAAAACCGTTAAGATGGAGATTTTCCGGTTTAAAGCCTCACCCGGACAATACACCATCGAGCTGGCTCCGGGCAACAGCGTGGAATGGCTCGAAAAGGCCATCACCGACCTGGTCCCTGCGAAAAAGGCTGACCCCGGACAATATTTCCTGATAATCAGGGCCACGCAGCCCATGTGGAGGACGATAGCCGGGATATTTTTACTGGTCATATCCGCCATTATGGTCCTGGGAGGTATAGTGGGCTCATTTCTTTCATTTTGAACCAGACCAAACCAAACGCAAACTTCCTTTACAGGCAGAAAAAAAACATTGAAGAGGACCAGGATATCTCTCCCGATCCAAAAAAGTCCTATTTTTGAAACCAGACTGATAACCATAATGAAGATCAGTATTAAAACGATCAAATATCAAACAAAATGATAAACTACGAAAATGTATCCAGGCTCAGGGAGATTATTGAGAAAGCGATAGAAGACCATGTCATCACACACGAAGAATATGATTACATCATCAGTGCGGCCACAGAGGATGGTATTATCGACGCACACGAGCAGGCACTTTTATCTGAATTGCAGGACATGCTGCAGGATGGGTCGGTAAAATTCAGAAAAAAATAAAAGTGACCCGCTTTCCCGGATCACTTTAATAATGACAACATAATTCCGTCAGGCAATCAGTATCTGGTTGCCAGTATTTCTTTTTCGTATTGCATCACACCGGCAATCCATTTATCTGCCGGTGGTACGTTTTGCATTTCACAGTATTGGTCCCAGACATCGCCGAAAGGCATGGTTTTCATTTCTTCCAGCAGGGCAAGCCTTTCGAACAGCCTGCCTTCCTGCTCCAGTTGCCTGAGCATGCCGGTTGGTTCCAGCAGGGCATAGAGAAGGGCTTTCTGTGCAGCACGGGTACCCGTAACGTAAGCTCCTATGCGGTTAATGCTGGCATCAAAAAAATCGAGGGCAAGCGCCGATTTGCCCAGAGCGCCCGACCTGACCAGCTCCAGTGCCAGATCCTTCAGCGGATCATTGAAAGTCAACACATGATCGCTGTCCCAGCGTATTCCACGGCTGAAATGGAAAAGCAGCCTGTCCAGGTAGAGCAACACCGCCGAAACCTTATCCGCCACCGATTCAGTAGGATGAAAATGGCCCATGTCGAGGCAGAGCATTTTCTTCCGGGTAATGGCATATCCGAGGTAGAATTCGAAAGAACCCACCACAAAACTTTCGCTGCCGATACCGAACAATTTACTCTCCACTGCGTCGGTCATTGTTCCTGCCGGCATTTCCTTTTCAAAGATCCGGTCAAGCGATTCTTCGAGCAGCTGCCTGTGGAGCAACCGGTTCACCGTTTCATCCTTTGATCCGTCGGGGATCCACACATTATGCACACAGGTGTTACCCTGCCGGGCACCCAAAAAGGCCGAAATTTCGCGGCACCTTTTGCTGTGTTCCACCCAGAAATCCCGGATCCCGCGGTCAGTGTTTGAAAGCGTAAAACCTGAATCGGCCCTGGGATGGGCAAAGAAGGTACTGTTAAAATCCAGGGAAATGGCCTGTTGTCCGGCCCACTCAACCCATGAGGCAAAATGAGCAGGTTCAACCTGGTCGCGATCAACACGTTTTCCTTCAAAATCGCCATAGTTTGCGTGCAGGTTCACCCGCAGTTTCCCGGGGATGAGCGACATGGCTTTTTCGAGGTCCTGCCTGACTTCACCGAGGCTTCTCGCTTTTCCGGGGAAATTGCCGGTAACGGCAAGGCCGCCGCCGGGATCACCGTGGCTGGTTTCGAAACCTCCGACATCGTCGGTTTGCCAGCAATGCAGCGATATGGGAATCTCTGCCAGTTTTTTCATGGCTGCCGAGGTATCCACACCCAGTGCGGCATACCTTTCACTTGCACTTTTATAGTTACTCATAATTGGGTATATTTTTACCGTCATTCATGATTTCCCTGAATTTCAGGAATGCATTTTCCCAGTCGAGGCCGTGCCCGGGTTGGTAGCCAACTGATTCAAAGGACGCAGCTACCACATCCCTCATTTCCTGCAGAGAACCTAAGTATCCGAGTGCCCGGGCCTGCATCAGGATATTTCCGGCCGCGGTAGCTTCTACAGGTCCTGCCAGCACAGGAAGCCCGGTAGCATCGGCGGTCAGCTGGCAAAGAAACTGGTTATTCGCCCCGCCCCCGATTACATGAAGCTTTTCGATGGAATACCCTACAACCTCCTCAATCTGCTGAAGGGTATACCTGTATTTCAGGGCGAGGCTGTCGTAAACACACCTGGCAATCTGCGCCTCGGTAACCGGAACCAGTTGCCCGGTTGACCTGCAAAACTCGCGGATAGCTTCCGGCATGCTTGCCGGGTTCAGAAACCCGGGGTAGTCCGGATCAATGAGAAAGGCAAAAGGTTCGCTTTGAAGGCACATCTGAACGATCTCGTCCCAGGAGTAGCAATTTCTGGTATCCCATACCACCTTACACTGCTGGATCAGCCACATGCCCATGATGTTCTTCAGGAAGCGTGTGGTTCCATCGACCCCGCCTTCATTGGTAAAATTGAGTTTCCGGGTAGTCTCTGAAACCAGCGGCACCTGACTTTCTATGCCCATGAGCGACCAGGTTCCGGAGCTGATATAAGCCCATTTTTCACCTGACGCAGGCACGGCAGCCACCGCTGAGGCCGTATCGTGGGAGGCAACAGCCACACAGGGAATTTCACAGCAACCGGTTTCCGCGCAGTGCTCCGGAAGTATAGGACCTAAAACCGTCCCGGGTTTTACGACCGTTTCCATCAGCTCAACCGGTATTCCTGCAGCCCTGAACATTTCAGGTTCCCACTCTGCTTTTCCGGGTTTCAGGAGGGCAGAGGTGCTGGCAATGGTATATTCATTTTTCCGGATGCCCGTAAACATAAAATTCAGCAAGTCGGGAGTAAACAGAAGGCTGTCGGCAATTTTATGGATGGAAAGCCCGGCTTGCGCCGATGCAAAAAGCTGAAATACCGTATTGAATTGCATAAACTGCAGCCCAGACAACCGGTAAGTAGTCTCCTCGTCCATAACCCTGAAAAAATCAGGCATCACATGGTCTGTACGGTGATCGCGGTAAGCAAAAGGCAAACCGGCTATTAAACCATCGGAGGTAACCAGTCCGTAATCCACCCCCCAGGTATCAATGGCCAGGGACAGGGGCTGAACCCCAAACTCCCGGATGCATTTAGCGAGTCCGGTCTTGAGTTCAGAAAAAAGCGAATAGATATTCCAGTGATAATGACCGTGCAGTTGCATCATGCTGTTGGAAAAACGGTGGACTTCTGTTAGCCTGAGCCGGTTTTCCGACAGGGTACCAAGAATGGCCCTGCCGCTGGATGCACCGATGTCAAATGCCAGAAAAGATGGTTCCATAGAATCAGTCTGTTGATTTCAGTATTGCAAAATACAATTTTTTCCACAACTACACTATCCTGTACATTCCGGTGCTTACAGACCCGATATCCGGCCAAACCCGGAATCAGTACAAATTAGGATTAATGGTTAAACCATTCCGGATACTAAAGGTCAAAATGAATTAACCGTTTCGGAGTGTCAGACCGTTAAATTATTCCGGGGAACAAAAAAGGCCGGCATACAGGTTATTCAGTAGCAATAAAACTATATTTAACTACATATCAAACAACTAAAAAATTTTATATGGAAACAAAAAGGGAATTTCTGAAAAAAATGGGCCTTTTGGCCATCGGAGCCGTAGCAGGCAGTCAGGGCATGACCACCCGCGCAACCAACAGTGTATGGAGTATGCCTGCAGCACAGAAAAATATCGGATTGCAGATCTATTCTTTAGGGCGTGAACTTACAGAAGATGTACCCAACGGCTTGAAAAAGATCAGGCAGATTGGGTACAACACGATAGAACTGGCCGGATACAGGGACCGGAAAATGGGTAATA
The DNA here is from genome assembly GCA_030602265.1 of Prolixibacteraceae bacterium. Lineage (GTDB taxonomy): Bacteria > Bacteroidota > Bacteroidia > Bacteroidales > Prolixibacteraceae > UBA1413. The sequence goes on from JAUWAB010000004.1 coordinate 111,537, forward strand.
TTGATATCAAAGAGTACAGGAAAATGGCCGATGATGCCGGTCTGAAAATTACCGGTTCACACGTCAATCCTCCTGCAAGGAAATACACCCGGGACAATATGGCGGAGATTGCCGGATTCTGGAAAGAGGCTGTGGAAGATCATGTTCAGTTTGGCGTAAAAACCCTTGTGCAACCCAGTATGCCTTCCATTGAAAATCATGAAGACGTGGCCATTGTCTGCGAAGTTTTTAACAAAGCCGGAGAGATCGCCCGATCAGCAGGGATAAAATGGGGATATCACAACCACCATATGGAATTTCAGCGTGTGGTTAAGGAGGAAGACAAAAATAAAAGAAGCAATCCATGGATGCCGGTAGGCGATGTAATATATGATCTGATGCTCAACGGCACCGATCCTAAACTGGTATTTTTTGAAATGGATGTCTATTGGACAGTTATGGGTCAAAACGACCCTCTGGAGTATTTTGAGAAATATGCAGGCAGGTTCCCGGTGCTGCACATCAAGGACCGCTCCATATTAGGCAGGTCTGGTATGATGAACTTTGAAAATATTTTCAACAAAGCCTATCAGAACGGCCTTGATGAGTTTTATGTTGAACTGGAAAACATCAGGGAGGGAGTCTCTCAGTTTGAAGGGGTTAAACTCTGTTATGATTATCTCAGTCAGGCCCCTTTTGTCAAATAACGGCTAACAAAGGAATCCATCAAGGAAACCACCCTATATCAGGGTATATAAATAACTGATATACTACAGGATACGCAGAAGGTGCCTGCGTATCCTTTTTTTACAATAGTTGAATACCACGAATTATTATTCAAAAAAATATTCCCTAACTATTGACTTTCCGCAAAACTTACCATAACTTGCATCTGTAAACATAAAGTAAAACCAATTCAATTATCTACCGAAATGAAAGCATTTAAATTTATAGGGGTGTGTATTGTATTTAGCCTTATACTGACAGGTACAGCCCATGCACAGCGCTTGTTAGACAAAGCCATGAACAAGGCGAAGGAGAAGCTGGAGCAGAAAGCCGAGCAAAAGGCCGAAGAAAAAATTGACCAGAAAATTGATGAGGAGATCCAGAAGTTTGAGGAGAAAAACCAGCAGCAGCGCGAGGAAAGCGGGCAGTCAGGTACAGCCAGGGAGACCAGTGAAGAACGCAGCCAGCGGCGGATGCAAAGTATCCTGAAAGGGATTGGGGTTTCCGGTGAGCCGGTACCGTATGACGAGAATTATTCCTTTTCGACCAAAATCCAGATGCATTTGGAGACATTTGATGGAAAGGGCAAGAAGACCAGCGACGGGGAGTTCATCACTTACATGAACCCGAAAGATGCCAATTTTGCCTATGAGGTGATATCAGGTGAGGTCGGAAGCAAGGGGGCCGGGATATTTATCCTCGATTTCAAAAACAAGGCTTCCATTATTTTATCGGAAGAGGAAGGCAAGAAATCAGGACTGGTATATGGACTGAATTTCATGCTGGATGCGTCAACAACTGAAGAAGAGATCAATCAGGAAGAAACTGAAGATGTTGAATTTACTGCATGGAATCCATATATATCCAAGACAGGCAGGAGCAAAAAGATTCAGGGCTATAACTGCGATGAATACCACTATAATAATCCTGAAGAAAACCAGGAAGCCTGGTATTGGATTACCAGGGACCTGAGCATCAAAACCAAAGATTACTTCGGAGCCATTTTCAATGCGGCAGCATTTTCATCGGGTATGGGCTGGGGATATCTGATGTTGTCGGAGACCCTCGACAAGGAATCGGGTGAAAAAACCAGGATGGAAGTAACCGACCTGAGCACTTCAGCCGGGAAAAGCTATAACCTGAAAGAATACCAGATAACCAACATAGGCAGCATCAACCTGCCCCAGGAATAAACCAACTCCATAAAGGTTCAAAAAAATAATAACTGCCCGGATCTGGTTAACGATACGGGCAGTTATTATTTCTGAATACCTGTAAAGTCGGTTACTTATTGAAAAAATGCTTGTCGGCAAACCGGATGAACTGTATCCAGTCGTACTCTGTCACATCATGCTTTCCAGCCCTTATGTGGTATCCGACATGGTTCATCACCGGCTGGTGAATGCCGGGCATATCCGGTGAGGTCAACCCTTTCCTGCCATACAATTCGTATACAGGAGAAGCATAAAAGCCCCCTAAATATTCACCCTTTGGATCGGCCCACAGGTCTTCTTCAGCACTGGCAATATAGACTGGTCGCGGGGCCACCAGGGCGATCAGCTGGTGCTGGTCGACCGGCAGGCTGTTCTCATTGTCGCTGTATGCATTGAAGTTATCACAAAACCAGTGTGGAAAATTGGTATTGATCCGCTTAACGGTTTCCCCGAATTTTCGTCTGGACAGCGCAGCACCTCCACACCCGGAGTTGTTGGAGATGACGATGGCAAAGCGCTGATCGTGCGCACCGGCCCAAAGGGCTGCCTTTCCCAGCCGGGAGTGACCCATAACGGCAACCTTAGCGGCGTCTATATCGGGATCGGTTTCGAAGTAATCCATGGCACGGCTCAATCCCCAGGCCCAGGCTGAAATGGCGCCCCATTCGCCTGGCGCGGGTGCTGTCTGCCCATTCCGGTAGCTGAAGGGATGTACTCCGTCTGAGAATTCATTCCGGTCGGGATCTACATCCCCGTAATAAATGGTGGCCAGTCCATATCCGTTCTTCAGGATTTCCCCGATCGACCAGCGGTTGGTCCTGACGCCCCGGCTTTGTTCGGTGAGCTGGTTGTGCACGATGCCGAACGAAGGGTTGTTGGCCACCCATGACTCACTGATAACAACCTGTACATCCTCCGTCACGGTATGGTTTCCGTAGAAATTGTAACCCAGGAAAAGGGGAAACGGCCCCTTGCCCTCCGGCAGGTATATCAGCATGCCTACCCTGAGTTCCTGACCATCCTTTTCCAGCAGCATCTCCACCTGTTTTCTTCTTGAATCAGGCCAGGGGGTATCAGTACCTTCCTCAATTACCCTGAAAGAGGTCATTTTCAGGTCAGCCGGAATCTTTCCGTATACCTGTTCCTCGAAAAGCCTCAGTGTTTCAGGCCTTTTCTTCTGTTCCCAGGTCTTGACCGTTTTGACCTTTTTTCCACCTCTTAAGGTAAGCGGATCAGGCAATTTATAGACGGGCACCTTTGATTCGTCGTAGTTGAAACCTTCAGGCTGGGCCCAAACCGGCAGAATTAACATAAACACAAAAGCGGAAATTAAAAAGTTCCTCATGGGTTTGATTTTTTTGAATAATGATTTGAATTATTATGGATTGTCGATTCGATACAAGTGGGTTTCCGATCTCAGAAGAATACTGCCGTCCACATAGGCAGGGGTTGCCTTGATGGTACCGTCCATTTTATTTTCGGATATCAGCCGGAAAGAATCACCGGGTTCAATCACATATACGGTACCCCTTACCTCCGGAATATAGATATGACCTCCAGCATAAACCGGTGAGGCATTGAACTGGCTGCGGAGTTTTTCCCTCCAGACCACCTCACCCGAAAGGGCGTCGACGCAGGTAAGCGTTCCCCGTTCGTGCACCATATATATCCTGCCATCGACAATAACCGGAGTAGTAATCTGAGGGACTTCATCCGAGGTCTGCCACTTCACGTGTGTCTCCGAAACATCACCTTTCCCGGAAGGGTCCACAGCAAAGAACTTCACATAATTCGGGGTATTCTCCTCAAATATCCAGCCGGAGTTAAAGAATACCAGTCCGCCATACTCCAGTGGCATGCCTACCGTTGAGTCATAACCATACCATACCGACCATATCTCCTCTCCCGTGTTCACATCGTATGCAAAACACATCTGGGCACCGTTTGAGATCAGCTGTTCCCGGCCATTGACCCGGACTACTATCGGGGTTGTATAGGCTTTCCGGTAAACCGGGGCAATATCCTCATAAAACTGTCTGGGCCTGTCGGTTCGCCATATGGTATTTCCGGAAAATTTATCAAGTGCTGCAATATACTGCACGTCAGTTCCTTCGATATGCACAATCAGCATATCTCCATGGATCAGGAGGGAAGAAGCTGCACCCTGCATATGCTCACAGTTCATGTCGGTCCGTGTCCAGATCACCGAAAAATCGGCTGTGCTGATGCAGGCGGTACCGTAAGTACCGTAATGTACATAAACCCGCCCGTCCTCAATCGCCGGGGTTGGGGTGGCATACGAATTGGTCGCATGGATATTCTGGATTTTTGAAGGCTGAAAAACCACCATTTCCTTAAGCAGCTTACCACTGTTGAAATCGATACAGACCACAGATAGCTGATCCCCGTTTCGGGTCGCGGTAGTCAGCCAGACCTGATTACCATATACTACCGGGGAAGACCACGCTACTCCGGAGATTTCAGTTTTCCAGGAAATGTTCCGGTTTTCGCCAAACTCCAGGGGATAATTGTCACCGGAAGCATGGCCATCCAGATGGTTTCCGCGCAGGTGTGTCCAGGAGGACTGGCCAAAGGCATTGCAGATCAATCCGGTTAAGGCGATTAAAAGCAAGAATTTTCTCATATCAGAAATTGTATTGACCCCGAATATAGTAAAAATATACCTCCAGTGTTAAAACATTGGTTAAGTTATGATTCTGAGGGGCAAAAACAATCAGACAAAAAAATCGTTTTTTAATTTTGCAGCCCAATTCAGAAAACAGATGGAAGAAATCAGAAACGTAGCCGTAATTGCCCATGTCGACCATGGCAAAACTACCCTTGTAGACCGTATCCTGCATCAGGTTAAGCTTTTCAGGGACAATCAGGAGATCCAGGATCTTATACTGGACAACAATGATCTGGAACGTGAACGGGGGATCACCATCCTGGCCAAAAACGTGTCTGTTCATTATAAAAATGTAAAGATCAATGTAATAGACACTCCCGGCCACTCCGACTTTGGTGGAGAGGTAGAACGGGTGCTGAACATGGCCGACGGGGTACTGCTTATCGTGGATGCTTTTGAGGGGCCCATGCCACAGACCCGGTTTGTGCTTCAGAAAGCCCTTGAACTGGGATTGAAACCTGTGGTGGTAATTAACAAGGTCGACAAACCCAACTGTAACCCGGAAGAAACCCATGAAAAGGTATTCGACCTGATGTTCAGTCTGGATGCCACCGAAGACCAGCTGAATTTCCCGACCGTTTACGGATCTTCGAAGGTAGGCTGGATGGGACCCGACTGGAAAACCCCGGAAGAAGATGTCAGTTTCCTTTTAGATACCATAATTGAACATATTCCCCCGTCCAAACATGTTGAGGGGACCCTTCAGATGCGGATTACCTCATTGGATTATTCCAGTTATATGGGCAGGATTGCAGTAGGCAGAATCAGCCGCGGCACATTGGTTCCGGGCAGTCAGGTTATGCTGGTAAAAAGAGATGGGACCACGGTGAGGAACACCATCAAGGAAGTCTATTTATTTGAAGGACTGGGCAAGGAAAAGACCAAGAAACCGGTACATTCAGGAGAGATATGCGCGGTTTTCGGGCTGGAAGATTTTGAAATCGGGGATACGGTTGCAGACCTGAACGAGCCAGAAGGGCTTTCACCCATACAGGTGGATGAGCCTACCATGAGCATGATCTTTACCTCCAACAACTCGCCGTTCTTCGGCAGGGAAGGCACTTTTGTCACCTCACGGCAACTTAGGGAAAGACTTTACAAGGAAACCGAGAAAAACCTGGCCCTCCGGGTAGAGGATACCGCATCCGCGGATACTTTTATCGTTTATGGCCGGGGAATACTCCACCTTTCGATCCTGATAGAGACCATGCGCCGGGAGGGCTATGAGCTTCAGGTAGGTCAGCCCAAGGTCCTGATCAAGGAGTTTGACGGGGAAAAACACGAGCCGGTTGAATCGATGACCGTCCAGGTACCTGAGGAGTTTGCCGGTAAAGTTATCGAACTGGCCACCTCGAGGAAAGCTGAAATAGCGAACATTGAGATTAAAGCAGAACGTGCCCATCTGGAGTTTTTTATTCCGGCCCGGGGAATCATCGGTTTAAGGAACCAGATGCTCACGGCGACCGAAGGAGAGGCTGTCATGGCACACCGGTTCAAGGGGTATGAGCCCTGGAAAGGCGAAATCCAGAACAAGCGGAACGGATCGCTGATCGCTTTGGAGACGGGGACCGCGATAGCCTATTCGATCAACAAGTTGCAGGACAGGGGTAAGTTTTTCATTTTCCCTGGGGAAGATGTATATTCCGGACAGGTTATTGGTGAAAACACCCGGATGGATGACCTTACCGTGAATGTAACCGTCACCAAGAAACTGACCAACATGCGGGCATCGGGTTCAGACGACAAGGTGGCACTCAGTCCGCCGATCCGTTTCTCCCTTGAAGAAGCCATGGAATATGTAGCCAGCGACGAATACATTGAGATTACGCCCAAATCGATGCGGCTCCGGAAAATTCTGTTAGACGAAAACGACCGTAAGCGCGCGAAGAAATAGTCAGATTCAGCAGTAAATCAGCCGAATCAATAAGTATACGACACAAAGGCCACCTTTTTCGAATCGGGGCTCCAGGAGGGAACATTCAGGGTACCCTGACCGCCGTACAGGTAGGCAACCGTTTTTATTTCCGCGCCATTTACCGGCATCAGCCTGAGCATTACCCTTTTGTTCCGCGGGTGCGAAGCCGCGGGCACATCGGGCATATAGGAGACAAATACCAGCCACTTGCCATCGGGCGACGGATGCGCAAACCAGTCGTTATAAACATCGAAGGTAACCTGTTCCTGGTTGCTGCCATCGGGAGCCATTCGCCAGATCTGCATGGTACCGGTCCTTACCGAGTTAAAATATACATATTTTCCGCAGGGAGAATATTCTGGTCCGTCATCCAGACCGGGGGAAGTGGTCAGCCTGATCTCCTCCCCTCCCGCTGCCGGGATCTTGTAGACATCATACTCCCCGTTTCGTTCGGCACAGTAAACATGCCACTGGTCATCAGGCGACCAGCCATGCCAGTAAGAAGGCCCCAGCGCAGTCACACGCTTTGGCGTTCCGCCTTTCACCGGTACGGTATATATAATGGAATGCCGGCTCCCGTTTTCTGCGGTATGATGACTGATGGCCAAAGTTTTGCCATCAAAGGAGATACCATGGTCATTGTTGTTCGCATTGGCAAAGCCGGTATCGATAAGCCTGATTTTGTTTGTTTTAAGATCAAACCGGTACAATTTCCCCTCCTGATTGAAAATCAGGAACTTTCCATTTCTGCTCCAGTTGGGTGCTTCAAAATGCTTTTCTGAAGAATAGACCACTTTCCTGAGGCCTGTTTCCATATCAAGAATTTCGAGTCTTGACGATGATGGAGGTGCCTGGTCTCCTCCCCGGGTATCGGCAGTAATATCGAGTCTGACATTGGAGAACCTGGCTTCCTCCATTACTTCCGGGTTATGGGAACAGATGAACATCCCCGCATGAAAACTACTGCCCAGATCCAATTCAACAGAAGCCACCTCATCCAGGGGCGTTTGGTTTCTTGAGAGGCGCAGTATATAAATATTTCCGGTCTTCTCTAACTGGACGAAGTCAGGAAACTTCACATTAGTCGCTGTTTCGCGGGTTTCACCGCCTTTGACTGCCCTGTATTGAAGGGATGTCAGTCCGTCGCCATGTATGGCTACATCCACATAAGGGGCATCTTCCTCCAGGGAAGCCCTGAACATCAGGCCGGCCTTACGGTGCGGATCGACGCCCGTACCGGTGAACTCAATCCGGGCAGAAAAGAGATAATCACCTGATACTGGTTTTGAAAGAAAGAAAAACTCATCCCGCTCGTTCCAGATATTGTAGCCGGAGCCCTTCAGTAAATAAGTCTGAGCTCCCGGATCATATATGAAACTTCCTTTCAGTGCAGGATTACCGATCTGGCTCCCTTTTGAGGTGAAGAAATCATCGTTGGTAATCTGTGCATTCAATGCAGAAACCGTCAGGTAGGACAGGAAAATTCCGGCAGACAAAATTTTTCTCATATGTTCAACAGTTTAGTGTAATAACCGTCGCCAACCGGAAAAGCCATCGTGGTGGTCCATGCCGGCACAGGCAACTAAGCCACCAAATTACAAAAAAAAGTAACTTACCGGATGAATTTGGAGGATAATCCCGTATTAAAGGGAAGACCTGATAATCAACCGCGTAGGCAACAGCTCCCTGACCGGCTGTTTATTGGTTATAAAAGCGGCCGCCTTCCGGCCCATCTCGCTGAAATCGGCGGTAACCACGGTAATTCCGTTTCCTGCGATCTCCTTCATGGGGGTATCGTTATAAGCCAGCACGCCGACATCCGATCCCAGGCTCAGTCCGGACTGCCGACAACCTTTGAGGACCTCTACCAGGTCGCTGTCGGTTATCACAAAGTAAACCTGACCGGGTACCATGCACTCCGGATGGGCTTCGGTAATTACTTCAAACGCCAGTCCGTGCATCATGCAGAATGCCCGCAGGGCATTTTCCGTATCGGGCGGATGCGGAGTTTTCTCTTCCGAATAGATCAGGATGAAATACTTATACTTCTTCAATAATTCCAATCCTTCTTCGAGGCAGCTGACTACGGCTGACTCAAAATTCTGGAGCAGGAAACTGCCCTGTTCGACCGATTCGTCACCCATATCGAGAACCAGCAGCCTGTTGGGATCTATCTTCGAAAGGGCCGGATGCAGTTTCCGGTTAGAAATATTCATGACGACATACATGCTGTACCTGCCGGCAGCCTGAGTGACCAGCTGTTCAAATACCTGAGGGTTATAATGGTGAAAGAGCAGGTCTACGGAGACACTTTCGGGCAGATTTTCGCGGAAAGATCGGTAGAGTTGCTCCTTGAAGGCACTGAAATCGTCCAGGAGCATAAAAACCTTAGAAGAATTTCCTGAAACGAAAAAACCTTTTGCAGGTGTAGATTCGATAACCGACTGTTTCTTCAACAGGTTATAGGCCTTCACGACCGTATCCCTTGAAAAGCCGCTGATCCTGCTCATTTCGTTTACCGAGGGCAGTGGATCGCCCGGCTTAAGTGATCCGGTGGCAACCGCTTCAGTGACCGAGCTGATCAGCGACTGCAGTTTGGTACTTCCCTTTTGTTCCCGGATAATAAGGACGTTTGATGCCATAATTAGGAAAATAAGAGAAGGCCGGAACACGAACTCATGCTCCGGCCTTCGTGATTTTATCTGTACACAGGACCGAATGCTTCGCAGGCACGGTAATCGGCGCCTTCCTTATCAGCACCGAACGCATTCCATGCACTGGGGCGGAATATATCGGTATCGCTGACGTTATGCATGGATACCGGAATACGAAGAATAGAGGCGAGAGTGATCAGGTCGGCGCCAATATGGCCATAACTGATGGCCCCGTGGTTGGCGCCCCAGGTAGCCATAACCGAATAAACATCGCGGAACGGGCCTTCGCCGGTGAGGCGCGGCACAAACCAGGTCGTCGGCCATGTTGGGTCCGTGCGGCGGTCCAATACATTATGCACCTTGTCGTTAAGGACAACGGTATAACCTTCGGCGATCTGGAGGACTGGTCCAAGTCCTTTGACCAGGTTCAGTCTCGACATGGTAACCGGCATTTCACCTGCTGTTTTGAACTGGCTGGAGAAACCGCCGCCCCTGAAATATTCGCGGTTTGCCGGACAGAAATGGGTATTCTCCAGGCAAAGGGCCACTTCATCTGATGTAATATCCCAAAATGGTTTCATTACCGGCTCACCGGCGGCATTTCGCTGTTGGGCAGTGGCATCGAGGGCTGTCGGGCCGGAATTGATCAGGTGTATAATCCCGTCCTTGGCCAGACCGGTAAGTTCCTGTCCGGTAACTCTTTTTACTGCCTCCGGGCTCCAGTAAGTTCGTACATCACTGAATATCTGGGCAGTATTGGTAAGCAGATGTCCAAAGAGCATCGGCACGGCGTTAAGGCTGTCGTTCTCAGTGGCAAATACAAATGCTTCGCGGATACCGTTCCAGTCGAACGAAGAACAGAGGATCGCCTCAGAGAAGTCACCGTTAGGATAATAGTCGGTCCATTGCCGCTGTCCCTGGAAACCTCCGGCTATGGCATTCCTGCCTTTCGCTTCCTCTCCGAAGCCCAGCTCTTTCAGTTTCGGGTTTCCGATCATCAGATCCCTGAAGATCAGGGTCATTTTCACCACGGTCTCCCATTCCCAATCTTTTCTGGCCCTGTCTGCGGCCACAGCGGGCTTGTTGAGGTCCTCGCCTTCGGTGCAGTTGGCTTTGGTCCAGGCCATGGCTTTTTCATACTCTGCGGGATCAAATATACCCTGATCAAGCCGGCGTTTTACTTCCACCATATCCACAAATTCGGTACGCATTCCAAGGTAATCCTGGAAAAAATCGGGATTGACCATCGAGCCTGCGATGCCCATGGAGGTATACCCCACGGAAAGATAGGATTTGCCCTTCATCTGGGCGACCGCCAGGGCAGCCCTGGTAAAGCGGAGCAGTTTTTCCCTTACATCGTCCGGAATCTCAGTATCTCCGGCATCCTGTACATCGCGGCCATAAATTCCGAAAGCCGGAAGTCCCTTCTGGGAGTACCCGGCAAGTGCTGCGGCCAGGTAAACTGCACCGGGTCGTTCAGTGCCGTTGAATCCCCAAACGGCCTTGGGAATCCATGGATTGGAATCCATCACTTCGGTTCCGTAACACCAGCAGGGCGTAACGGTCAGGGAAACCCCCACCCCCTCGCGTTCAAACTTGTCGGCACACATGGCAGCCTCTGCGACACCACCGATGGTAGTGTCGGCAATTACACATTCAATCGTTTCGCCTCCGGGAAAGCGGAGGTTCTCGGTGATCAGAGCAGCAGCAGCTTTCGCCATGGCCATGGTTTGCGCCTCCAGGGATTCCCTGACTCCGTGTTCCCGGCCATCGATAACCGGCCGTATCCCCACCTTGGGCAATCTTCCTATTAATCTTTTCATAATCAAAGTTTTATCTGATAATTAACTGGTTTATCCGAGTTTACTGTTATGTACTGTACTGTGCTGCAATTTAGGCAGTTTTTTTCAGATTCCATAAGAGGCTGGTTATTTTTAACTAATTTTAGGCCTTTAAATCAAAGCTTATGCGGTTACTGAAATTGAAGTTGCACTGGCAGATCCTGATAGCCCTGGTCGTTGCTGTAATGCTGGGTCTCTATTTACCGGCCTCAGTGCGTTATGTTTCGTGGATGGGTGATATCTTTTTACGTGGATTGAAGATGGTGATTGTCCCACTGATCTTTGCCTCCATTGTCAGCGGCGTCACCAGTATCGGGAGTGGCCGGAGTTTAGGGCGTATCGGACTGAAAACCATTTCCTACTATATATTTACCAGTACGCTGGCCATCCTCACCGGATTGATACTCGTCAACCTGATCAGGCCGGGGGTGGATGTTCATCTTGGTTTTTCGGAAGAGATCAGCCAGCTGCCGGTCGGTTCGGGTAAAATCAATGATTTATTGATCCGCATGATCCCGGAGAATATTATTGATTCCATGGCACGGGGAGACATCCTGCCCGTTATTTTCTTTGCTGTAGTCTTCGGATTTTTTGTGTCGCAGGTAAATGATCAGTACCGGCAGCCGCTGACCAATTTTTTCGATGGTTTGTTTGAGGTTATGATGCGGGTGACCATGTTTATCATACGGTTTACTCCATTAGGCATTTTGGGTATTGTCACCAGGGAAGTGGTCAGGAACGCAGACAAACTGGCGGACATAGCCGGCAGTATGGCCATTTATATGCTTACGGTGATCATTGGCCTGGCCATTCATGCAGCCATTACATTGCCCCTGATCCTCAGGTTTGTGGGTAAAGCCAACCCGGCCAAACATTTCAAAAACATGGCCACTCCCCTTCTGACAGCTTTTTCGACGGTTTCATCCAGTGCCACATTGCCCCTGACGATGGAGGCGGTAGAACATAAAAGCGGTGTATCCAACAAAATCACCAGTTTTACGCTGCCTTTGGGAGCAACCATCAATATGGATGGCACTGCGCTGTATGAATGCGTAGCGGCAATCTTCATTGCACAGGTTTATGGAATTGAGCTGACTTTTGTGCAACAGGCCATCATTGTGGTAACCGCATTGTTAGCCTCGATAGGTGCTGCCGGGATACCGATGGCCGGACTGGTTATGATTACGGTAGTACTGACAGCTGCCAACCTGCCATTGGAAGGAGTTGGACTGATCATCGCTGTCGACCTGATCCTCGACATGATGCGCACAACGGTTAATGTCTGGAGCGACAGCTGCGGAGCGGTTACTATTGCGAAATCAGAAGGAGAAGCAACCCTGGTATGAACTCAGTAAGGGTTAATTATGTGTTTGGGCAGAAGATCAAAAGAATCGAACGGATTCAGGGATGATGAAGGCATCAGGTTAAAAACCCTATGAAAGCCTGAAGTATCTGCCGGTCAGATCACAATCATTGCTTTGATCACATTGTCACGGTATCCCGCAACCATATCAAATGCCACAGGAGTCTTCCTCAGCTGAAAATAGTGGGTCACCATTTGCTTGAGGTTCACCTTGCCGGAAGCTACCAGCTGGATAGCCTCTTCGACGGAATGATTCTGCCTTCTGACGTTGATAACATTGATCTCTTTCCGCCTCATCAGGTCCATATTAAAAACATACTGAGCTGCCGGTGGAATTCCTACCAGAACCAGCTTTCCGCCTGGTTTAAGTATTTTCAGGGCGTTATCGACAGCCTGTTGTTCTCCACTGGCTTCAAAAACCACATCCACCAGGTCACCGGCTAGTTCGGGCACCATCTTTTCCACATTATCAGAGGTAGCATTCACCAGCCAGGCTGCACCTGTTTCACCCGCTTTTTCAAGTCGGTAATCAAGAGGTTCGACCATACCGGTTTTGTGGTTACCCGCCGAAATTAATTTCATCAGGATGCTTAAACCAATCGGGCCTGCGCCGAAAATGGCGCACCGGGTTTCAGGAGAGACTACCCCGGCCAGATTTACTGCATAAACACCGATGGTGAAGGGCTCCAACAAAGCGGCCTCTTCAGCGTCCATTAATCCGGTAACCTTGAAACAGGTAAATGCCGGCATGACAATATACTCAGTCAGGCAGCCTTCCAGTTGTCCGGGACATCCAAGAAACCGGTTATTGAGGCAGGTATGCGGGCGGCCGGAAAGGCACTGTTCACAATGGCCGCAATGCACCGAAGGATCAATGGCCACCAGGTCATCAACCTCCAGGTGGGTAACCTCAGAACCAACTGCCACGACTTTCCCGGAGCATTCATGCCCTACCATAAACGGGTACTCCACTATCTGAGTGCCGATTCTTCCCTCGGTGTAATAATGGACATCAGAACCACAAACCCCTACATACTTGATCTTTATAAGCACTTCATCAGGAGCAATAACAGATGGCCTGTCGACCTCAACAATTTCCATCTCCTCGATCCCCGTAAGTTTTACTGCCAGCATAATATTGAAAATTTTAATTCAAGAGTAATGAAAATTTCACTTTTCTTTATCAATCTGCCACCAAATAAGGGGCATTCTACAGGGAAATTTAATATTCAGGTTGTGCAGCCAGGTATTCCAATACCCTGAATTTGAATTTTCAATTAACAGATCAGCCGTGAAATTTGGGAGCAAACGGAATATGTCTGAGCATATTCCCCAGAAATATATTTTATAACATATTTGCCATATCATATAAATTATAAATCAATAAATTAGAGGTCACCGAACCGACAAGCTTTAACAAAAATTAATAATTTTTTAATAGTTTTTGCTTTTGGAATTAAAATTATACTATCTTCGTCAGTGATTTAAAGAATTATTAATTACAGAGTTCTAATGCTACCTTTTCTCTGAAATCAATAAAACTGGTCTTACTAAACGAAACGCGAACCGAACGGAATACCACCACCGCTGGTATTCCGTTTTTTTTTGTCCTTTTTTTACAGATTGATTGTTTTTTTCAGACGGTTGCTATCGAGGCATAATTCCAGTATCCGGATTACCTGAAGGGCATCTTCAGCCGGAACGGCTGGCTTTTCACCCAGTCTCACCGCGCTGAACAGGTTTTCGTAAAAGGCGAGATAGTTACCAGCTTCGGTTTCGATTTTACCCTGCACATTAAGTCCGTTCAGATCGGTATTGATACGTCCCCACATACTTTCAGGCTCGCTTCCCCAACCAGGGGTCCCCGGCTTCTCCCCTTTTTTCAGTGACTCTTCCTGCGGATCTGCCCCCCATTTATAGAACGATCCATTGGTGCCGTGGAGTATATAGCGCGGGCCAGGTTCCCTGACCAGGTACGAACATTTTAGTATAGCAGCGAAATGCTTGTATTGCAGGCGGATATCGTAATAGTCTGCCACCTTACCGCCGTCTCTGACCACCGAAAGGTGCGACGTGACCGATTCCGGGAGTCCGAACAGCACCAGCGACTGATCGACCATGTGAGAACCCAGGTTGTAAAGGACACCGGCGTATTCATCCCCTTCTTCCTTCCAGGTATCCGGAGAAATAAAATTCCGGTAACGGTCAAAATGCGATTCAAATTCGATCAGCCGGCCTAACATTCCTGAAGAAACGACCTTCCTGACTGTCATGAAATCACCATCCCAGCGCCGGTTATGGTAGACGGTCAGCAGCCGGTGCTTTCTTTCAGCAGTTTCCATCAGGTGCCTGGCTTCGGCAGCCTTCAGGGTAAAAGGTTTCTCGACCACCACATGCTTCCCGGCATTCAATGCATCAAGTGCCATCGGATAATGCAGTTTGTCGGGCGTGTTCACCACTATCAGTTCAATAGCCGGATCATTCAGGATCTCCCGGTAATCACGGGCGATATGGGCAACGGGAAACATTTTCCTTGACAATTGCTTGGTACGCTCCAGTATGGTCCGTACTTCAAATCCGGGATGGGCCGCCAAAGAAGGGCCATGGAAAACCTGCCCCGACATACCGAATGAGGCAATAGCTGTCTGGATTTTAGGTATTCTCTTCATATATAATTAGTTAATCTTGTTTATCAGAACATTCATACTACACTGTAAATTTAAATATTTTAAAATCTTCTGTAACTCATTTATTTTTGCCACAAAGTAAGAAGACACCAAGTACCACAAAGATTTTATGTCTATTTACATGATACCTGATGCCTGATGCCGGCACGCAAGATCAGCGTTTGCATGTTATTTGGATACGGACTAAATTGTTTATACTGAGGGAATGTTGTATAACAGTGTTGTAAAACATAGGCTAAAACTTGTATTGTACAACATGTTTCCTGCCGTCTACAGATATTGTATTGTAACTTCGTTGTCGTAAACCAGAAACAGGAGTATTACTATGAAGGAATTTTTAAACAACTATCTGAAGTATGTGGCTGCAACAAACCTGGAAACAGGCGATTTTGCAGGACCTGTGATTACCATATCCCGACAAACGGGATGTTCAGCCCGCAGAATTGCCATCAAACTATCGAAAATCCTTACCGGTTATAGCTATATGTCGGAAACCAAAACCGACGCGGAATGGCAATGGGCCGACAAGGACGCCTTTGCAGAAGCCATCAAGGAAGTACAGAAAGAACTGACAGCCAGGAATATTGACAATCCCGAGATGCAGGAAAAACTATCTGAAGTTGCTATGGCTTTCAGTACTGAGCATTTTTCCGGCCCGGTTGACGAAAAGACGATTATGATCCTGAAAGATGTTATCGTTAAGTTAGCCATCCAGGGAAGGTTTATCATCCTTGGCCGCGGAGCGACCACTATTCTCTCTGACCTGCCCAACAAACTGAGCATCAGGCTTGAGGCTCCGCTGGAATGGAGAATCAACCGCGTGGCGCAGATAAAAAACATGAGCCACAAGGATGCCCGGGAACATGTGATGAAAGCCGATGAAAAGAGAAAGAAATTCACTGAGTCACTTATCGGCAGGACATATGTAAACACCGACTTTGACGTGATTTTTAATTACGCCAGCCTGTCGGACGACCAGATAGTCGATGCCATTGTCAATATCCTGAAAAGTAAAAAAATCATCACCGCCGGAGAAGACTGATCCCCTTATCTGGCCGCCTCTCTCCTGATCGCCCTGCTCCTGAGTTTTCCGTCATGAACCAGCAATGAATATCTCAGGACCAGGGGTTTGTCTTGTGGTATTTCGGTCAGCTCCCTTCCTGGATATGCTGCGTTTTGCATGCTTTTCTCCCTTCTGAGGATCCATGGTTGGGGATATGAAGGATTATTCCGGTGGTCAAGAATAACCAGGCCATATGGCGAACCTGATTCCGGGGTACAGGTAATATTCACCCAGCCCGGAGATTCCACCTGGGTTACCCGGGGTTCAACCGGACCTTCCGAACCGGAAAACTCTGCCGGCACAGGCAATTTAAGCCTTACTGAAAAACCGCTGTAACCTTTTTCATCTTCCGATCCTCCTAACCGGACTGCGTACCTCAGGGCAGACATCTTTATCTCAAAGTCAATCCTCCTGTATGCCCTCTTGCCGGGATGAAGGGTAACGGTAACATTCTCCTTCATAAATGGCCCGGGTATTCCTAAGGAAACCCCGGCCTCCGAGCTCCAGAGTATTTCTGATTTAAACACTCCGGAACCATCCGGCAAAGCGATGAATTCGACCTCGGCAACCTCTTGCCTGATACCCTTCAGTTCCCAGAGATCCCCTGCATTCCGTCCATCAACGACCACCTGGTGCCAGGCCCAGAATATCCCTCTGTGATGCAGATGGTCTTCCGGAAAATCTTCCGTAATAATTTGTCCCCCGGGGCCCCACAGCGGATGAAAATAGTTATTTCTTGCGTATGCCCCATTCAAGGATTTTGGCGTGATCTGATAGTACATCACCTGCCGGCCATTGTCCGTAAAGAGAATACCATCATTTCCCGGCTGCATTTCAATTTGTGCAAATCCGGAAAAAGGCAGTATCAGAAGAAAAAAAACCGAATACCTCATTTTCCCCGCTTATGTGTTAACAGCCTGAAGATAGGCGAAATTAACAAACGGAACAATATAACCAGCAGATAAATTATTAATGTCACGGCTACAACCACATGCAGTTGGGAAAACAGTTCGCCCCATGCGGTTTTATATTTGATTATGGAATAAATATTCAGCAGGACTGCAGCAACAAAACTGACTATCAGGATTATCAGTTCCCGTTTGATTACCTTTCCCGGTATAATTAGATCTCTCATATTGGTATATCTTATAAAATTTTCTGATTGAAACACTTAAGCATTTGAACTGGACCAATTTTAAATTCTGAAGCCATGTTCCGGCCGGTCAGGCCTCCATCACATACTCAGCCGGCCAATCCACGATCTGGCCGGTGTCCATGGCTTGAAGCCCTAAGAGTGAGGCGATTGAGGCATGGTACCCCTCCCTTAATAATCCCGGGAAAGGTTTTCCATTGCGCACAGCCTTAATAAATCCGATCATTTGCAGGAGCGTGTCGTTATTATCGTAGGGGGCAATGATATTCCCTCTGTAAGGCACGGCTGTTTCCGGCACCCAGGTCGCACCGCCGATAGGTATGGTTTCCCAGATCCCTTTCTCGATACTGTGGATAAGCTGCCGGATACCCGGTGCCTTGGGCGGATTTTCCGAGTAGATCCGGTTCACTTCGGGTTCAATAGTACCCTTATCTCCCTGAATTTGTTCCTCCAGTCCGTAATGTTTGTTGGAGATAAACGAATCATATAGGCACTTTGCGCCGTTATCGTAATCGTATATCACGGCGACCTGGTCGTAGACCTCGCGGCCATCCTTCCAGTAGCAAATACTCCCTGAACCCATTACCCTTACAGGCACCTTCCCGATAAACCAGTTGGCTACTTGTATCTGGTGAGATCCGAGCTCTGACATAAGTCCTGCGGAATATTCGTTATAGAGACGCCAGTTTATTTTTCGTTCCAGTTCAGGAGAAGGCACAGCTCTACGCCAGTTAGCATTCCGGTGCCAGTAAGCACGTACCTGAAGCACTTCGCCGATCTCACCGGCTTTTACTCTTTCGAGAGCATTCAGATATACGGGATTGAAGAGCCGCTGATGGCCTATCTGAAGGATTTTCCCGGTTTCCTGAGCTGCATCGGCCATCCATTTGCAGTCCTCTATTGTACGGGCCATACTTTTTTCACATAAAACATGAACGCCTGCCCGCAGGAAATCGACGGTGATATGGGCATGCAGGTGGAGCGGCGTGGCAACTACAACGGCATCGAGATCTTTCATTTCCAGCATCCCCCGGTAATCGTGGAACGCTTTGGCCTTTCCGCCAGTGAGCTCAATGGCCCGCTGGTAGTTGGGTTCGTAGTCGTCGCATACGGCTATGATTTCTACATTTTCGATCTCCTTGAGGTTCAGCAATAATGCCCTGCCCCGGTCGCCTACGCCAATTACGCCGACCCTCACGCGGTCGGAGGGCGAAACGGCTTTACCGTTCTCCTGTGCAAAGGTTTTTACCCACGGAACCGATGCCAGTAAAGTAGCCGAACCGGCAAGAAACCCCAGCTCTTTGATAAATTCTCTTCGGTTTTTAGATTGTATGTCCATATTGATTTTCAGTTAAAATATTCAACTCTCCATTCTTAATAAATAATCTTTCCGGTTGATAAAGCCTTCCTCATATTCAAGTCCAAAAATTTCTGCATCCCTGTACCTTTCCATAAGCACCTTTAACTCGGGTTGAGGCAGCAGAAGCGCCGCCGTGGATAAGACTTCTCCCAACACCGCGGTATCAGTCATTACAGATACCTGACATGGTTTAGTCAGCGGTTCCCCTGTCACCGGGTTAATAATATGCATTCGCAGCCTCTCTCCTGAACCTGCATCCTTACGGATAGTCCCGGCAGAGGTTACGAACCGGTTTCTGACCCGGAAGGTATGCAGGATTTCTGAAGGATCGACCGGATCGGGGATGCCGACCGGCCAGTA
>JAUWAB010000145.1 GCA_030602265.1 Prolixibacteraceae bacterium
AAAATCAGGCATATGACCCAGGCCGTGATTTCCAGGGTGATGCGTGAAGAAACGGCCTTCGCTCCCACCCCATCCACGGTGTTACAGAAAGGCGACATCATCAAGGCTGTTGGTACGCCAGATTCCCTGGAACGGGTTCAACTGCTCATCGGCCCCGAGACCAGCACAGAAATACCCCTGGATCCGCAGTATGATGTCAGGGGTGTACTGGTAACCAACAAGGCAGTGGTTAACAAAACCCTGGGACAGATTAACCTGCTGGCCACCTATGGGGCTACGGTCACCCGTATCCGGCGGTCGGGCATCGACATATCCCCTACCCCCAATTCCAAACTGCAGATGGCCGACAAGCTGATTGTCGCCTGCAGCAAAGCCAACATGCCCATGGTAGCCCGGATCTTCGGAGATGATGATAAACGGCTCTCAGATACCGACCTTCTGCCGGTTTCCATCGGAATTATCGCCGGTGTGCTGGTTGGGCTGATCCACATTACCTTCCCCGGGTTTGACTTCAGTTTCGGACTCACAGGCGGCGTTTTGTTAGTGGCCCTGGTTCTCAGCCGTATCGGGCGTACCGGACCACTCCTCTGGACTATGTCGGGTGCCGCCAACAACCTGCTACGGCAGTTGGGATTGATTCTCTTCTTAGCTTCCGTAGGTACCAGCGCAGGAGCCGAAATTGTAAGTACATTCGAAAAGTACGGGATCGAGCTGTTTGCCATTGGGGCAATCATCACCCTGGTACCCATGATCCTGGCCCTGTATGCCGGAAAATATCTGTTCAATATGAACCTGCTCACCATGTTTGGCGCCATAACCGGCGGTATGACCAGCACCCCCGGACTGGCCGCCGCCGATTCGATGACCGATACCAATGCCCATTCCATCGCCTATGCCACCGTATACCCTGTAGCCATGGTGCTGCTGATTGTTATTGTGCAGTTGCTCAACCTGTTATTCTGATTCTAACGGGTATCTCAAGAAAAAAAGTGATTATTTTAGCGCCTTTTATCATTCAACCGGAGCAAACTTTTAAGTTTGCACCATCCAATTCATAATGAATACCATGCGGAAATTTTTAACCATTAATGTAATTGCTGTTTTGTTTGCCATGATTTCATCCTGTTCAAAAATACCTGTCGACCTGATTGTGCGAAACGTGCACGTTTATACTGTGGATGATGCTTTCAGCGTGGCAGAAAGTTTTGCGGTGAAAGACGGGAAAGTGGTAGCCACCGGAACCAATGAGTATATTCGTTCGCGATATGAGGCTAAGGAGGTTCATGATTACAGCGGGCGATATGTTTACCCGGGGTTCAACGATGCCCACGCCCATTTTTACGGATATGGCATGAACCTGCTGCAACGGGCCAACCTGGCCGGAACGCGCAGTCAGGATGAGATTTATGCCATTCTTCAGGAATACCATGCACAGTTTGGAGGGGATTGGATCCAGGGGAGGGGATGGGACCAGAACAACTGGCCCGAAAAAGCATTTCCCGACAAAAGCAGGCTCGATGAGCTGTTCCCCGATGTAGCCGTTTACCTGATCCGGATTGACGGCCATGCCGCCTGGTGCAACTCCAAAGCGCTTGAATTAGCCGGAATTACAGGTCCTGTTGAAGTACAGGGCGGCGAAGTGGTTGTGAAAAACGGAAAACCCACCGGCATCCTCATCGACCGGGCCATGGACCTGGTATCCTCCAGGATTCCGGAACCAAGCCTGGAAATGAAGGGCAAAGCCCTGCAGGCGGCACAGAAAAATTGCTTTGCCGCCGGGCTCACGTCGGTCACCGACTGCGGGGTATCCAGGGAAGTCGTGCATCTGATGGACAGCCTGCACCGGAGCGGTGAGCTGAAAATGCGCATCAACGCGATGCTCGACCCAACGGAAGAAAACTTTGACGCTATTGTCAGGAAAGGCCGTTACCAGACCGACCGGCTGATGGTGAACACCATCAAGATATACGCCGACGGGGCACTGGGATCACGCGGCGCCCTGATGATTGAACCCTATTCCGATGACCCCGGAAACAGCGGCCTGCAGATGGCCCCTCAGCAGTTCTACGATGATATCTGCAAACTGGCGTACGACAATAACTTTCAGGTAGCCACCCATTGTATCGGGGATGGCGCCAACCGGATGATACTCAACACCTACGGCAAATACCTGCAAGGGGAGAACGACCGCCGCTGGCGCATCGAACACGCCCAGATTGTTCATCCCCATGATTTCAACCTGTTTGGTAAATACTCCGTGGTGCCTTCCATTCAGGCTACCCATGCCACCAGCGATATGGACTGGGCCACCGACAGGGTGGGAGGGGAGCGCATTAAAGGAGCCTATGCCTACCAGCAGTTGCTGCAGCAGATGGGATGGCTGCCCAACGGCACCGATTTCCCGGTGGAAGAGATCTATCCGCTTTACACCTTCTATTCCTCCGTTTTCAGGATCCACCACGACGAAACCCCGGCAGGAGGCTTCCAGATGGAGAACGCCCTCAGCCGGGAACAAACCCTTCGCTCGATGACCCTCTGGGGCGCCAAAGCCTCCTTTGAGGAGAACCTCAAAGGCAGCCTTGAACCCGGCAAATGGGCTGATTTTGTGGTATTGGACACCGACCTGATGACCGCTACCCCGCATCAAATCATGGAAGCTAAAATTGTGGCTACCTGGGTTGGAGGGGAGAAGGTTTTTTAAGGTTATCAGATATCCAGGTAAATGAATGACAATAACATTTTAATCTGGTTAAAGACTACCACCGGTAGGTAAACCCAACTGAAGGGATAATGGGGAACATACTTACCTGTTTTATTTTTCCGTGTTTATCTTTGTAATAATACCAGGGATTCATACGGTTATATACGTTATAAACCGAAAAATTCCAACTATAGCTTTTATTTGATCCTTGCCGCCTGATGGTATTATACCCTATATCAAGATGGTGGAAAGCGGGCATTTTAAAATTGTTGGGATGGGCATAAGTGTGACGTGTGGAATACCATTCTTTTAAACCCCTGTAGTTATCAATTTCACCACCAGGTAAAATGTAACCATCCGTTTCGGTATCTGCAACGCTAATCCGGTTACCCGACTGTAGTGTGAACCCGAAAGTAAATGATTTCTCACTGTACTTTGAATTCCTGAACTGATAATTGGCCAAAATGGAAAAATCGTGACGACGGTCATATTCAAACGGGAACCATTCTCCGGCATTTATTGTATTGTACTGCCTTTCTGACCACGACAAGGTATAGGATACCATACCCGTAACCTTTCCTTCTGTTTTGTTTACCATAGATTCGATACCATAGGCACGGCCCCTGCCCGACAGGATGCTCTCCTCCCAATTGGTGTCGCTGGTATTGAGGAGCATTACCCCTTCATCGAAACGGGTTACATGGTGCAACCATTTATAATACCCTTCAACCCCGAAGCTGTAACCGGTTTGTAATTTACCTGAAGCGCCCAATGTAATCTGGTCGCCCGACTGTGGCTTTAATGTTTCGGTTGATGCTGCCCATAAATCGGTGGGTAACCCAAGTTCGGAGTTCGAAATCATGTGCAGGTATTGTATAGTGTGGGTATAAGAGGCCGATAAACGGGTATCGGGCCCTAAAATCAGGTTCCCTGTTAAACGGGGCTGGATACCGGTGTAGGTTTTTTCGCCAACCCTGTATGCCGAAAAACGCGCGCCTGCGTTGAAGTTTATCCGGTTAAGGCTGAAGGCATTTTCAATATAGCCTTCACCCGACCAGGCATGTTTACTGTATTGTAGGTTGATCAGGGTGTCCGATACGGCATTTTTCATTTGCACCATGTTGGGTTTAAAGTCCATTCGGGCAGCTTTTGTCCCAAACCTTAGCGTATATGTTGGCGAGGTATAGTATTCCCAATCCGTGTTCAGGCTTAGTTCGTTCAGGTTACTCGTGTTGAGAAACAGGGTTTTTACGTCGCCCGACTGGAATCTGCCCCCCATTTGGTGGGTAAAATGGCTATAGTAGCCCGAAAAGTTGGCAAACATCCTTTGAGAAAAGGTTTTATTCCACCGCAATACCGTTGTGGCATTGCCCCAGTGGTAGGTACTCCTGGTTTTATAACCATCGTACGACGAACGGTGAAACAGTTCATCTTT
>JAUWAB010000077.1 GCA_030602265.1 Prolixibacteraceae bacterium
TTTGTGAGAAAATCGCATGCCCCTTTTTCCATTGCCAAACGCCGGTTCTTGCACTCATTAAGGGCAGTAAGAAATACAAAAGGCACTTCATAACCGGGATACAGGAGTTTGACTTCATCAAGAACATCATAACCGTCGACACCCGGCATTCTGATATCACAAAGGATAAGATCAGGCTTTTGGTACTTCAGCATATTTAGGCCTGATCGTCCGCCATCAGCAGCTATGACCTTAAAGCCTTCGTAGCCTAAAATTTCCGTCAGGCTCTTACGGATAACCTCGTCATCTTCAACAACCAGGATATTCGCCTGCAAGGGCGTCCCAGGATCTTTTACTTTACTGTTACGCATTGATTATTTTTATTGGTTTTTGATTAAAATGGTGAATTCCGGAAGGAAAAATAATTAAACATCAACAGATTCACCGTTGCAAGTGGTGAACCAGGAGTTTGAAATCCCTCATAAAACAGAATACGTCCGGGATTACGGATAACAAAAACCATTCAATAAACCTAATAATCAGCCATAAATTTACTTCGTGACCACAAATTGTCCACAAGAAGATTACCTGGTTAAGGTATGCCAATCGGGCAACAACAGATAAAACACTGGTCTCAAGGCAGATATAAAGGGCCGTCCGGGCCAGTCGGAATTCCCAATAACATCCAGCCCATCAGGAGAAGCATCCAGGCAATTGTCAGGAAGAAGGTATAGGGAAGCATGGCACTTATTATGGTACCCATTCCATAACGCTGATCATACTTCTGTGCGAAGGTCACGATAAGAGCAAAATAACTCATCATGGGGGTAATAAGGTTGGTAACCGAATCTCCGATCCGGAAGGCTGCCTGGGTCAATCCCGGATGATAACCCAACAACATCAGCATAGGAATAAATACGGGAGCCATAATGGCCCATTTAGCGGAAGCACTTCCCATAAACATATTGATAAAGGCAGAAAGCAGCACAAAGGCCATGATCAGCGGAATGCCAGTCAACCCGATACGCGTTAGCGCCTCAGCACCATTGATCGCTACAATCAGGCCCAGGTTACTGTAGCTGAAAAAATAGACAAACTGAGCCGCAAAAAACACCAATACAATGTATCCGGCCATACTTTTCATTGAATTGGTAATGTGCTTCACCACATCTTTATCATTCCTGATGTTGCCCAAAACATATCCGTAGATGAGTCCGGGTACCATAAAAAACACCAATATGCCGATTATGATTCCGTCTAAAAATGGCGAATGCAATACCGAACCCGTTTTCGGATCACGGAAAATTCCATTCTCCGGCACAACTGAGATGGCCAGCAGAATGATTACGACCAGGAATCCCAGACCGGCCATGCGCATACCCTTCTTTTCCACAGGTGTAAGTTGCTGAACCGGAATTCTTTCGGCATCGCCCGAATATTTTCCCAATCGAGGTTCTACGATCCGGTTCGTCACCCAGGTCCCCACAATAACCACCAGGAATCCGGAGATAATCATGAAGTAATAATTGACGGCAGGATTAATAACCATTTCAGGGTCTATAATTTGTGCGGCCGATGTGGAGAGACCGCTCAGTATCGGGTCAATCGAACCGATCAGAAAATTGGCTCCAAAGCCACCACTAACCCCGCAAAATGCGGCTGCAAGTCCGGCCATCGGATGCCGGCCCAACGCGTGAAAAATCATGGCCCCCAGCGGAATGAGCACAACATAACCGGCTTCTGAAGCCAGATGTGACAATACCCCTGCAAAAACCACGGCAGCAGTGATCAGCTTTTTGGGCGAGCTAAGCACCAGTGCCCTGATCAGGACAGTGAACAGTCCGGAACCCTCGGCAACCCCAAGTCCGATCATTACCGCCAGCACATACCCCAGAGGCGGGAACATCACGAAATTATTAACCATATTGGTATAGATCCACCTGATTCCGTCTGCACCAAACAGGTTTTTGACCTGGATCAAACTTCCGTTAACCGGATGGACTGCCTCATATCCCGCTAATGAAGTTACCAGAGATAGAACCATCACCATCAGGGCCAGCAGACCAAAAATGGTAGCCGGGTGGGGAAGTTTGTTTCCAAAAACCTCAATAACATCCAGGGAACGTTGAAAAACGCGAGAGGAGACTGCCTTAAAATTCTTCATAACTTATATTATTTTATAAAGATCAAATGGAGATTCTGCTTTGCTCAGAAAAATTTCCGCAAAATAAACTTTTTCAGAACAAAAAAGAGTGATATTCACACAAAATGGTTATGTGAACATCGGGAAGGGGTTCCAAACGTTAAACGCCTGGCACTTACTTACCCTGCCATGGCGAGCGCCACGGTCTTTAAAACCTGTTTATCAACAAGTTAATTGTCTGATTATTTTCTATTGGAATAATACTTCATGAACTGGGAGCGCTCATACATCATAGGATCCGTCAGGTTTTTATAACTCAACCGGCCCCGGAAATCCTCAATTCTCCGAAAATTCCATTTTTTCATAAAAGCGGTCAGTTCTTCCAGAATCTGCCCGATTGCCGGAGTTCCGTTCAGGTAGAGGGTAGAGCACAGCTGCGTTACCGCTGCTCCTGCAAGCAGCTGTTTTATTACAGCCGTACCGTCATGAATCCCTGTTGTGGCAGCGATCTCAAGACCGGGCACCTGTGATGAAACCAGGCCGGTCCACCTGATACCATGACGAAGTTCCTGAGGGGTACTGAACACCTCAGAGGCAGTAAGTTCAAGTTTTTCGAGATTGATATCGGGCTCATAAAACCGGTTGAACATAACCAATCCGGAGGCTCCACTACCCTTTAGTTTCTCGGCCATCCCCACAACATTGGTGAAATGGCTGCCTATTTTGACTGAAAGAGGTATACCTATTTTGGATTTTACCGCATGGACCACGCCTGTATATAACTGCTCAACGGATTCAGCCGATTGGTTCCTGTTAACCGGAAGGTAAAAAATATTCAGCTCCAGGGCATCAGCACCGGCGGCCTCAAGGTCACTTGCAAAGCTGGTCCACTCCTCTCCGGCAATACAGTTGACACTGGCAATGACCGGAACGTCGGTTATCTGTTTAGCCTGAGTAACCAGCTCAGTTTGTTTTGTAATGGAGTTATCACGCAGATAATTCCGGATATAATCCTCAGCTTCAGGATAGTCCATATTTCCGGAACCCTCAGACAGCATGGCACCCACTTCGTTATTTATCTGCTCCTCAAATATCGATTTCAAAACGATGGCACCAATACCGGCGGCACTGATTTCCCTTATTTTTTCCAACGAACCGGTCAATCCCGAACTGGCTGCTACCAGCGGATTCTTCAACTTCAATCCCAAATAGGTGGTTTCCAGATTTGCCATGATATCAAATTACAAATTTTAGTTTATAGTAGCTTTAAAAAGCTAAGTCATTAAATTTTGTTGAATGTCAAAAGTAATAAGTAAAATTGAAATATGGAACTTCAGCAGCCAAAAGACTCCCGACTTTTACCATATTATATTCCCTCAGGGTTGCCAGAGATCAATCAAAGCATCCCTGAAATGTAAACCAGCACCATTACGACTCTTTTTCACCCTTAAAAGGCCATTGGATTATCAGGGGCTTCCGGAAAGATATACGGCATGCCGGAATTTTTCCAAGCCCCCCGACAGGTCATACATTTCGACAATAAGAATATAAGGTCCGGGCGGCATCATTGAACCTGTGTTGCCCTTACCGTTCCATGAAATAACCCCGGACACCGGGAGCATCCGGTTCCTTAGCAGTTGCAAAACCATGTTGCCATGGATATCAAAAATCCAGGCATTTGCCAGCCACCCCGGACCGCTTGTCTCATAGCAGACAATGAGTTCATCGTTGATTCCGTCGCCGTCGGGGGTAAAATACTTTTCGGTCGGGCTGATCTTTGCACGCCCGCTGATATCGGTTCCATACTGTGAATTCCTGTATCCGGGTGTGGCAAATCCCGATTCGGGGGATGCCGACTGCCAGTTCCCGGGCAGGTCAGCAGGCTTACCGGGATGGACTCTTTCCAGTGAAACGCCTTTTACATTGAATAACAGGGGGTGGTGCATCTTTTCAGTATAATGTAATTCATCAATAATCTGACCGGAAGCATCCATGAGCACCACCCATCCCTCGTCGTTATTATATGCCGGCATGGAAGGAATCTGGGCGACGCATTGAGGACAAACAGAAGGATATGAAGAGAGAATGTTCTGTCTGTTTATGGTGACAGCCAGATATTCACCGGGCCCTATTAAATTACCGGCGGCATTTAATGACACCTGCTGCCGAAGTTTCAGCTGACGGTCACGACCTGCAAGTACAAGCATTCCGGGATCTATTCTTTTCTGTGACCGGTTATACAGCTCCACAAAGTCGACGCCTCCCGGCCACGGATTAAACAGCACCTCATTAATAAGCACATCGCCTTCGGCAAGTTCAACCCACTCCAGGGAAAAGGTATTTTCCTTCAGCATGTTTCCACATAAGTCAGAAAGATTCTCCAAGGTCAGAAGATAGCTGACATTCACTTCCAGGGCGGTATCCCACTCCAACATTACGAAGGTTTCACCGGCCGAATTCGCCCTTATCGGAGTATGGATGCCTTGCAACCGGTAATTAACATCCCGGCTTAATTGTGAAACATCCATCGGTTCTGAGAATTCTATCCCGGCAGTATGCAGTGAGGTCAGGGTTACCCTTATCACTTCGGGCATAATTTCATCCCTGTTATCTGCAAAAACAGAATTTTCAGCTCCGGGCGTACCTCCCTGAGGGGCAATACTGGCTGTCCAGTTAGCCGCCTCACCGCAACTGCGCATGGGATCTATCCTTTCCAGGGTCCAGCCACCACCCCGCTTCCGGGTATCGTTATACCATTTGTCGGTATAGTTTACCTCATCGGCAGATCGATTCTCGGAATCGTACAACACAATACGGTTTCCTGAATTCCGGAGTGCCGGAAGTGAAACGACCAGTGTACGGCCCCATTCGGATAAAATCCCTGATGCAACAGAACTGCATAGAATGATGAATTCTCCCGGGTCAAGCCAGCATTCGGTTAAGACTCGACTGGTTGTTCCAACGGTGATTCTCCATCCTGCCAGGTTAACGCGTGTATTTCCGGAATTGAAGAGTTCAATCCATTCAAAATCGGGTAAACCCACCAAAGGAGTCGGGTCAACCATCAGTTCATTGATTATCATTCTCTTCTCTGATTCGTCGGAAGCATTGGGTAAAACAGCAGCTGCCTGTCCGGAAACCCGGATCAGACCTTCGTACCGGCATTCCTGAAAAAACGCCAAATATTCAATGGCACAAACCATTACCAATGTTAAGATTTTAGGTTGAAGGGTTACCATATAAATGTAATTTAAACAAAATTGTATTTTTGTCGGGTTATCTGTAACAATTAGTATTAATAACTACAAAAATGTTTCAAAAATGAAAGTAGCAATTGTTGGTGCAAGCGGTGCAGTTGGGCAGGAATTTCTCAATGTGCTGTCTGAAAGGGATTTCCCTCTCGATGAATTGGTGTTATTTGGATCGGCCCGCAGTGCCGGCAAGGAATATGAATTCAAGGGCAAGAAACTTGTAGTTAAAGAATTGAAACATGGTGACGATTTTAAGGATATCGATATTGCGCTCACCTCTGCAGGAGCCAGTATCTCCAAAGAATACTGGGAAACCATCACCAAATACGGGGCAATCATGATCGATAATTCAAGCGCTTTCAGGTACGAGGAAGACATCCCGCTGGTTGTACCGGAAGTAAATGCCGCCGATGCCCTTAACCGGCCACGGAATATCATTGCTAACCCGAACTGCTCGACCATTCAGATGGTCGTAGCCCTGAAACCCATTGAAGAACTTTCACATATCACCCGCGTGCATGTTGCCACCTATCAGGCAGCCAGTGGCGCCGGGGCTCAGGGCATTGCCGAGCTTGAACAGCAGATCAGGGAGATTGCCGGCGGAAATGAACCCACCATCAGTAAGTTCCCCTATCAGTTGGCGATGAATATTATTCCGCATATCGACGTATTCCTGGATAATGACTATACCAAGGAGGAGATGAAGATGAACTGGGAGACCAAGAAAATAATGCATACCGATGCTGAGGTAAGTGCAACCTGCGTCAGAATTCCGGTAGCCAGGGCACACTCTGAAGCTATCTGGGTAGAAACTGAAAAACCGCTTTCTGTTGAGGAAGTGCGTGAAGCATTTGACCAGGCTGATGGTCTTACACTTATAGACAAACCAGCGGAGAAACAGTACCCCATGCCATTGTTTGTGTCAGGCAAGGATGATGTTTATGTGGGAAGATTGCGCAAAGATGTTGCCAATCCCAATGGAATCACTTTCTGGTGTGTAGGCGACCAGATTAAAAAGGGTGCAGCCCTGAATGCAGTTCAGATAGCAGAATATCTACTTAAAGCAGATCCGAAATTCAAACAGTCATAACCTTAATGAACCCGGTTTTCATCCGGTCCGTTCAGCAATAAAAAAAAATCCGGTTACTGACCGGATTTTTTTTTATTCTTCTTCATCACCAGGATCATCCTCTATCATTTCAAAAAGAAAATCATTGAACGGGAAACGCTGGACATGTATTTTTTTAACTTCTTCGTATAACAGGTTCTTAAAATCCTCGACATTCGTTTTGAATCTGGCTGAGATAAACAAGGACGGTGAGTTATGCCTGGCCATCCAGGAGTTTTGCCAGTCTTCTAAACTCAAATTTTCTTTGGTTGAAGGGGTAAGATCATCATCATCCTTCTCTACAAAGGTGAATGCATCGATCTTGTTGAACAGGTAGAGGACTGGCTTTTCGCCAGCTTCAATTTCTTTCAGTGTTCTGTTTACCACTTCGATCTGCTCTTCAAATCCAGGGTGAGCTATATCCACCACATGGATCAGAATATCCGATTCCCGAACCTCATCTAATGTTGATTTAAAGGACTCCACGAGGTCATGCGGCAGCTTCCGGATAAATCCAACAGTATCCGCCAGAAGGAAAGGAAGATTTTCGACCACCACCTTTCTGACCGTAGTATCCAGGGTTGCGAACAATTTATTCTCTGCGAAAACATCCGACTTACTCAGCATATTCATGATGGTAGACTTGCCCACATTGGTATAACCTACCAGGGCAACACGTACCATTTTGCCACGGTTACGCCGTTGAGTAGCCTTTTGTTTATCAATTTTCTTAAGTTGTTCCTTCAGCCTGGCGATTTTTTCCAGAATAATACGGCGGTCGGTTTCAATCTGGGTTTCACCCGGCCCTCGAAGTCCGATCCCTCCCCGTTGCCGTTCGAGGTGGGTCCACATTCGGGTTAGCCTGGGTAGAAGATATTGATACTGTGCAAGTTCTACCTGCGTCTTGGCATGTGCAGTCTGAGCCCTGCGGGCAAAGATATCCAGGATCAGGTTGGTCCGGTCCAGCACTTTACATTCAAGTCCCTTTTCAATATTTCGCAATTGCGTAGGTGATAGTTCGTCATCAAAAATAACGGTATCAGCCTCCATTACTTTCACATATTCTGCTATTTCAGACAGCTTACCCTGTCCGACAAAAGTAACCGGATGCGGCCTGTCTAAACGCTGCATAAACTTTTTCAGAACGGTAGCCCCGGCTGTATCTGCAAGAAACTCAAGTTCATCGAGATATTCCCGGGCCTGCTTTTCGTCCTGGTCCTGACTGATCAGGCCCACAAGCACCACTTTTTCTATAATTTTTCCTGTTTCAATCATATAAATGCTGAGTCTGTTTTCTGAAAATAAAAACTCCTGACCCGTGTCCGGATCAGGAGTGCAAAAGTATAACTTTTTGACAGTTACTGCAACACGAAGTTAATTGGCACGGTATAGGAAACCTTAACCGGTTTACCACGCTGCATGCCAGGCTTCCATTTTGGGAGGCTGTTTACTACCCTGAGGGCTTCCCTGTCTAATGACGGGTCAACACCACGGGCAACACTGGCATTCGATACGCTGCCGTCCCTTTCAACCACAAACTGAACATAAACCCTTCCCTGAATACCGTTTTCCTGTGCAATCTGCGGATACTTGATGGAATTGGCGATAAATCTGCGGAGAGCAGCTTCACCTCCCGGGAATTCAGGCATTTCTTCTACAATGAAGAATACCTGAGCTTCTTCTTCTTCTTCCTCTTTCTTTACAGTCTGTACAACCGGCGCGACATCAATAAAGGTTTCCCTGCCAGCTTCAGAGTCAAAAAGACTCATATCATCCAGGATATCCACATTGTTATCTACAATGTTCAACACTTCGATAACCTGGGGTGGTGGCGGCGGTGGTGGTGGTTGCACCTGTTCCTGACGGGTAATGGGGATAACTTCATCCTCAACTTCGGCTACCTCAAGGGTACCCAGTGAGGAACCAGATGATGGCTTTGTTTCCCATTCGAACGCCAGAAGTACAACGCCCAGAGCCAGCACAAGACCCAACGTGAGGAATAAACTCTTACTTCTTTCGAGATCCGCTTTTGGCGACTTCTTGAGTTCCATACGATTATAATTTTTGATAGTTAATACAAAAACAGGTTCCTTTTTTCGAGGCAATAAAGATAGAAATAATCTTTCAATACAGATACAGGCCCAAACAATAAAAATTCCGCATATTTATCAACGGAAGGTGAACGCTGTTCACGCACAGTGATCAAAAGAACTTACAATAGGTTTAATACAAAAATTCTACCAAACTCCATTTTTTGCAAATGTTTTTTATGCATCAATCTTTTTTTCATCCACTCTGTCAACCGTGTTTCAGGACTCGCACAAATCTTGCACTTAATTATTGGCTAAACGGTTACATTTAAGATTTTATGAGGGGTTGGAAAATGCCCGGGAATGTCGTAAATTGTTATATTAAAACAGGCTGACCAGATAAAATAACGACCATGCCTCTGTGATGCAATTCCTCCGCAAAAACTTTATTACAGGAATGACCATAAAAGAGCCAAAGATTAACTTTTCAACGTGGAATATGAGAAAAACCAAAGCACTTTCGGTTGAAGACAAAGCATACCTTGAACGCCGGATAGCGGAATCTGAAAAGCTAACCGGGGTCCAGATGGTAATGTCAGTCATCCAACGTTGCGACAGCTACCCCGAAATCCCATGGAAAGCCTTTGCCGCTGGCACTTCCATTACCGGGTGTATAGCCATTGCAGCTGTTTTGTTCTATCCCGTCTGGCCGGGGAAAGAGGTACTTCTGTTGGCACTCGCGGTAGTCCCCGCCGGTGGATTGCTTATCCTCATAACAGCATTGCTGTCATCAAAATTCGCCCGGCTTTTGACCGGATCCGACAGAATGAAAACTGAGGCCGGGCAATATGCGGGATCTCTTTTCCTGGAAAATAAATTATCCGGAACACCGGACAGAAAGGGAATCCTGATCATGGCAGCCTTGTTCGAAAGGCAGGTGGTGATAATCCCAGACACAGGCCTTGAAGACAGGATGGATAATAAAACACTGCTATCAATCATAGAACGGATGTCGCCTCTTCTTAGGCGCGACGACCTGAGGGGGGCCCTGGATACTGGACTAAACGACCTGGTCAGTATATTAGGCTACGCCGGAAAGGGACCAGATTTGCACGGAGAATTACCGGATCAAATCATTGAAAGAAAAGGAGAATGAAAAAATACCTTGTAACAATGGTATTCTGCGCTCTTATATTGAGCGGATTCCCGTGCCTGTCAGCTGAAGTTCCTTTCCTGACGGGCAGGGTAAATGATTATGCCAATATTTTGTCGGCGGGAACGTCCAATATGCTTTCCGACAGTCTGAAAGCACATGAAATGAGGACAAGCAACCAGATAGCAGTCTTAACGGTCACTACCCTCAACGGTGAGGTAATCGAGGATTACGCATACCGGGTCTTCAATGAATGGGCACTCGGACAGCAGGGCAAGGACAATGGTGTTCTGTTGCTGGTTGTGCCGGGTGACAGAAGTATGCGCATCGAAGTAGGTTATGGACTGGAGAGCCTGCTGACCGACCTGGCTGCCAACCGGATAATTCAAAACATCATGGCCCCCAGATTCAGACAAGAGGATTATAACGGTGGCATTACCGATGGTATAATAACCATCATCGGAATTCTGGAAGGCAATGAAATGGTTACCGATATGGTTTCCGGATATCATTTCCAGGTTGAGGAAGGGAATGGATTCTTTGACTTTAAACCTGATCTGACCCTTTGGGAAAGTATCCTTATTGGACTTTTCGTTTTCTTTATTCTGGGACTATTTTCCGTTATAGGAGTTTTAACCCCCGGCTTCGGGTGGTTTGTCTACGTTTTTATGATCCCATTCTGGGCGATGTTTCCAATGGCCGTTTTTGGGAGCAAAGCCGGAATCATTTGCCTTGCCGCTTACCTTGTCCTGTTTCCGGTAAGCAAATTCCTGATCAGAAATACGGATATGTATAAACGTGCGAAGAATAACTACAGGGAAGGAGGTTCAGTCTTCGGCGGCTCGGGATTCTCTTCAGGAAGTTCAGGAAGCTCATGGAGTTCAGGAAGTTCATCCGGCAGTGGTTCCTCCGGAAGCAGAAGCTTCTCGGGAGGCGGCGGCAGATCAGGGGGAGGAGGTGCATCAGGAGGCTGGTAAAGCCTGGAGCACTTTGGTATATCCCGAAAGCGTATCTGTTCAAACATTGGAATCGTCCCTCAGCCTGTTTGCTTCCATTATGAAATCCCTCCGGCATTGAGCACATTATTGTAAAGCCCTAAAATGAATGTATAATTTAAAATATATCCCAGTGAAGAACGTCAACAAATTCATCAAGAAAGGATTACCGCCCCATTACATCAGCTGTTGCTTCCACGCAGTTCTCTTTCTGGCTTTTCTGATGGGCTGTAAAACCCGGCAAGAGCCCTTTCCGTTACTGGAATTTCAGGGTCCTGCTTCAATCAGTAATTTCTCCAGGTCATTACAATCCGCAGTCATCTTATCCGACACTTTATCGCCGGTCCCTGTTCTGGCTTTCGAAGGTGACCTTTTCAGTCATGAAGAGTTTGTTTTTCAATACAAACGGAACAATCCGGGCAATCACTTCAGGGTCCGGCATGAAGGACCGCTATGGTATGTCAATGATAAATTATTCTACCTTGACCTGCCCGAAGACGAAAGACTGCTTTCCTGGTTTCAATACATGGACACACTGGATCTGAGCGGATTACACATAATAGGCCTTAACAAAAAAATTCCGGAAGCCTATAAACCTTACCTGGCTAAACTGGCGAATAATGCGCCGGGGACCGGGATAAACTGCTCCGGAAATATCAACCAAATCACTCAGATTGTTCGCGACTTCAATCCCGGGATACTTATCTCCATGGAGTTCACCATGGATAATTATCCTCTTTTAGAAGAACTTACCAACCTTGAACTGCTGGTCATCGGTCCTGCCGACAGCATAATTGACCAGCCGTTGCCGGCAATGCCCCGGCTACGGCAACTCATTCTTCCCGAGTTCAGCAGTGCCGATTCAATTACCCCGGACTTTCTGAAGAACAACACTCAGCTTAAAAATCTCACCATAAGCCCTGACATAGAACTGGACATGAAACTCCTTCAACCGGTAAAAAATTTAAAAAGTCTCGTCATAACAGATACCGACAGCCTGGTAAACCCTGAACTGATCAACCGGCATAAAAATATTGAATTACTCTACATCAACAGTCGCCGGAAATTTGATTACAGCCTCATTAAACTGCCATCTTTAAGATGGATTATTTTCCCGGAAAATGTTACCCAGGAAGAATTTGACCATGTTATTGGCACACATCCGGGGCTTGAAGTAGTTGAGATTTATGAAAATCGTACTATAAAAAGCTACCGGTCACTTTTAAATCTGCAAAACCTCGGCGGCTTAACCATCATGGATACGGTCATGGACATCAGTACGGTTCAAAACCTGAAAAATCTCCGGTACCTATCGCTGCCTTCGGAATTGCTCAGCGATACCTTATTCAGTCAATCCATCCGGGTAGCGCTTCCCAATACCAGGATTGCGGCAAATGAGGGCTTTTGCCTTGGGTCGGGTTGGTTATTGCTCGTGCTGCCCCTAATCCTGGTCTTCAGAACAGCCGGATGGTATTTTGCCGGGAGGGGCAAAAAAGCAAATTAACCAACCATATGAAAAGGTATGAAAAAGCCGGGATATGGGGAGAGGCGGTACTGATCAGTACAGGCTTTATGGTTTTCTCATTTTTCATTCACTACCCGGGACCGGTAAAATTACTTGCTTTTGTCGCGCTTATATTCAGCGCACTGCGTATAGCAAACAAGTGCATTAACCTGTCAGACTGTAAACTATTGATTGGCTTCAAGGTCAGGGGAAGGTATATGTGGCTGTTTACAGGTGCAGGACTTGTGGCAGGCATTATTCTGGCGTTTGTTTACCGTGACTATCTGGAAACAAGTCTGTTACCAGTAAAACCGGGATTTTTTCTGATCCCTGCCGCGTTGATTGGCAGTACGGAGGAAATGGTTTTCAGGGGCTTCCTGCAGGGATATACCAGTAAGGTGAGCGGATGGGGCTCGGTATTGTTCGGCTCCCTGGCACACACCGGATACAAGTGCTGCCTGTTTATGTCACCTGCTACACCAGATTCCACGGATGTGATAATCCTCGCAGTCTGGACGTTTATAGCAGGAATGCTTTTCGGGACACTCAGGCATTTATCAGGAAGTATAATTCCTCCGGTGGCCGGGCATGCGGTTTTTGACATACTGGTGTATGGTGAGTATTCGCAGGCACCATGGTGGGTATGGTAAAAATTCAGTTTATTAGAATGTAACAAATCAAGGATGTGTATACCAATATCCAATAGTAAAATAAATACGTAAAAACATGACAGACAAGACAAAACATGCAGGCCACGCTTCCAATGCAGTGTATGGTCTGGGGCTGATCGGTGCAGCGGTATACTATATCTCACACGCTGCAGGCTTCTGGGCAGGGGTACTTGGATTTCTGAAAGCCATTGTCTGGCCGGCCTTCCTGGTTTATGAGGCGCTGAAATATTTAGGGATGTAGTCTGACAATCCACCATTTACCATTAATTGCCTGAGAAAGCAATCAACACTGCATTCCGCGGCTCGCTGCGTCCAAATTCCTGCAGCCTGTTCCAGTCCTTTTCTGCCTGTTCAGTATCGCCCAGTTGGGAGAAACACAACGATCTGGCAATCAGCAGGTTCTGATCTCTGGGCATAAGACTGATTCCCTTATTGTAGTATTTCAGCGCTTTCCGGGGATTACCTTTCAGGTATAGCAGGTCATTACCATGCTTCAGATAGTCGGTGGCAAACTTTACAAAGTCACACGACTGATCAATCTTGAAAGTGACCGCAACCTCCCGTTCCATGGCGACCGGTTTACCGTTGATAGTACCCGGAATCCACCCGCCGTCAGTTGATTTCAGTACCCTGACTACTTCTTCCTCCATTTTCCGGCAAACTCCGTTGATAACGTTTAAACCGGAAATTTCACCGTTCGGGGACACTAAAAACCTGACTACCACCGTACCCTGGTATTTGCAAATACATGATTCTGCGGGATACTGAACATTCGCCCTTAAGTATTCATTAATGCTTGCGTATCCGGGACTTGCTTCAAAAATCTTCCCTCCTGAATATTCAGGTAACACAACTTTTCTACCGTCGTCCATCTCTGAACCTTGCCCTGCCGCGACCCTGGCCAGCATCACGATAAACAGGATTAATACCATTGTTTTCATTTCACTATCCATTAATTATACGACAACAACTGATAACCAAGTTAAGACAATCCCTGTCGCAGGTGATAGCAAAATTGTGCCGGTGAATTGAAAATTTGTATAATTCAGCTATAAACCTGAATCATTTCACAAATTTCACTACTATATCATGGTTAATCCGGAGAAAATAAACGCCGCGGATGTAATTACTTAAGTCGAGGGTAGTAAAGGTTCCCTGTATACGGAATTCCTGTTTTTTGGAACCAAGGGCATCGTATACTTCAAGGAAGGCATCGGAAAATGGCAGTTCAACATTCAGTTCGCTGCCGGCCGGGTTGGGATAAAGCCTGACTAAGTCCTGTGCTATGAAAGATGTTCCGGTGGTACAATTGAAAGGAGTCGATTTCACCATTTCAATATTGTCGATATACACGGTTGACCTTTGCGACCTGTCATCGGTAATATCCGGATAAATGGTAATTTTCCCGTAAGTGTGATTATTTACCGAAGGAAAATCAAACCTTAGCCTTACCCACACATCGGCCTGTCTTAACTGCTCGACCACCAGAGTATCCTTTCCGCCTGTGGCACTGTTTTCAAGTTTAACGCCAACAGGCCTCAGATCAGATTTTCTCACCCACATCTGAAGGGTATACTTATCGCAGGCAAGCGATAAGGGAGCAAAGGAAGAAGTACAGATTCCGACATACTTATCAGCATCCTCGTTAATTCGAAGCCTGAGAACATGGTCTGATTTGTTATAGGGACTTTTATAAGGATTGGCGATAATCATCAGATCATTGGGGTGAAGGCTGCCATTATCCGTTACAGACCATGCGGCATCGGCAACCTGTTCAAAATCAATAGGTAAATCCGGGACCTCCTGGTTAGTGATGGTAATTTCCCTGGATCCGGATATTGCTGAACCATCTAATGCAGTAGCTATAACGGTTACCTTGCCGTTACGCAAACCGGTGAGAAGACCCCGATCGTCTATGGTGGCCAGCTCGCTGTCGTCCACACTCCATTGTACACTATTGACCCATGCATCCTCAGGAGCCACCACCGCAATCATCTGCAAGGTTGCCTTGTCTGCAGAAATTTCCGTTGCCCCACCCTCGCCGGTCACTGTAATGGAACTGATTTGTCCGCCGGATT
>JAUWAB010000137.1 GCA_030602265.1 Prolixibacteraceae bacterium
TGAAATTTCTTTTCAACCTCCCGGGAAATCCCGATGCCTTAAAGTAACCCCTCTAAAACCTGCTTGCCAGTCTGTCTATGAACTTCGTTTTTGCGGTTGCAAATGTATCTACTTATTTTTTACCCGCAAGGGGGGAAAACAAAAAAAATCAGAATATTTTTCCCTGAATCGGTCAAAATACTAACCATCAGAACGTTATATAACATATCATTTTCAGGTAACATTGACTTAACTTTTCCCGCTGCAAGCATCCCAATGGCCGGCCCTTTCTACCTTCCAAACTCTATTGGCTTCATGCTCAAATTGCTTATCCGACTCAATCTCAACGTAATAAAATCCCTTTGAAGACAATTCACCACTCTGCGTCTGCCGGAATCCATCCGAATTGTCCTTATTAACCGCCCAATGTTAATTAATCTTACAATCTGCCTCCAACTGGCATCAGGAAATGGTAGCGGCACATCAGAAATACAAAACATACCGGCTCTTTCAGGAATTTCCTGTATGAAATCACCATCAACAGCACAAAACTCACCTTAATACCGGCCTGAACCAACCAACAGATATCTTACCATTAAATACAAAAACCTTCTGTACAGATAAAAATAAACAGTACTTTCGCAAAACATTCACCTAATAATGAGAAATACCGTGGAGAAAAGCCTGGTAATCATTCCAACATATAACGAAATAGAGAATGCGGAGAAAATGGTCAGAAAGGTCTTCTCCCTGCAGACTCCTTTTCACCTGCTGATCATTGACGATAATTCGCCCGACGGAACTGCCGCCGTTATCAAAACACTTCAGTCCGAATTTGAAGGCAGGCTGCACCTGATCGAAAGAAGCGGGAAATTAGGACTGGGTACAGCCTATATTACCGGTTTCAAATGGGCACTTGAACAGGGTTATGATTATATTTTTGAAATGGACTGCGATTTTTCCCATAACCCTGATGATCTGGAAAGATTGTTGTCGGCCGTACGCAATGGCGCCGACCTGGCCATAGGCTCCAGGTATATTTCCGGAATCAATGTTATCAACTGGCCGCTCGGACGGGTGCTGATGTCCTGGTTCGCATCGGTGTATGTCAGGATGGTTACCGGAATGAGTATCATGGACACAACGGCGGGATTCAAATGTTACCGGAGAAGGGTACTCGAGGCCATTAACTTCGACGAGATCCGGCTGGTTGGTTACGGCTTTCAGATCGAGATGAAATTCACCACCTTCAAGATGGGTTACAAAATCAAGGAAGTGCCCATCATTTTTACCGACCGGAAGGAAGGTACTTCCAAAATGAGCGGCGGTATTTTCAATGAGGCCATGTGGGGCGTCCTCAAAATGAAATGGCGCAGTTTCTGGAAAAAATATTGATACGATATATATAATGTATAAAAAAGGCTGCCGGATGCAGCCTTTTTTCTGTTTATCCGTACCTTTGATTTTAAATCATTTCTTTATGAAAACACTGATCAAGAATGCCCTGATCATCAACGAAGGCCGTAAATTCAAAGGCCATGTGGTTATAAATGGTGAGACCATCGACCAGGTACTCGCTGCTGAGGAGTCTATTCAGGGGAATTTCTCAGAAATCATAGATGCCTCAGGATTGTGGCTGATCCCCGGAGTTATCGACGATCAGGTCCATTTCAGGGAGCCCGGACTTACCCATAAGGGTGAGTTGGCTACAGAAAGCAGGGCTGCGGTTGCCGGCGGGATAACTTCATTCATGGAAATGCCCAATACCGTGCCCCAAACGGTTACCCAACAGTTGCTTGAAGATAAATACAGCAGGGCGGCTGAAGTTTCGGCTGCAAACTTTTCTTTCTATATGGGTGCAACCAACGATAACCTGGAGGAAATCCTGAAAACGGATCCTGCAACGGTATGCGGAATCAAGGTTTTTATGGGATCATCGACCGGCAATATGCTGGTGGATAACCAGGAAATGCTTAAACGGATCTTCAGGGAGGCCCCGACCCTCGTGGCCACTCACTGTGAGGATGAAGCCACCATCAGGAAAAATACAGAAATCGCCAGGATAAGGTATGGCGAAAATGTCCCTTTCTCGCGCCATGCCCATATCCGCAGTGCCGAGGCCTGCTACCGCTCTTCGTCCCTGGCAATAGAGCTGGCTGCTAAATATAATACCCGCCTGCATGTCCTGCACCTTTCCTCAGGAATCGAAATGGGTCTTTTTTCGCCGGGGGATGTCAGCAGCAAAAGGATTACCGCGGAAGTCTGTGTCCACCACCTTTGGTTCACCGAAATGGATTACATCGACAAAGGCAGCCTGATCAAATGGAATCCATCGGTTAAATGCCTGTCGGATCGCGAAGAACTCAGGGCTGCGCTCCTGGAGGACCGGATCGATGTGGTGGCTACCGACCATGCCCCGCATACGCTGGATGAAAAACACCAGA
Source organism: Prolixibacteraceae bacterium (assembly GCA_030602265.1). Classification (GTDB taxonomy): domain Bacteria; phylum Bacteroidota; class Bacteroidia; order Bacteroidales; family Prolixibacteraceae; genus UBA1413. The sequence goes on from JAUWAB010000137.1 coordinate 2,424, forward strand.
GTTATTTCAAAGCCCCTTCGGGCGGCCCGCTGGTCCAGCATTCCCTCCCGGCCATGCTGGAACTTTGCAGGCAGGGGGTATTCACCCCGGAAAAGGTGATCGAAAAGATGTGCCATGCTCCTGCTATGCTGTTCAGGATCAACCGGCGCGGGTTTATCAGGGAAGGGTACTATGCAGACCTGGTTCTTATCGACCCGGAAGCGCCCTGGCAGGTCAGCAGCGAAAACATCCTTTACAAATGCAGATGGTCGCCCTTTGATGGGACCACTTTCTCCCACCGGATAACCCATACTTTCGTAAACGGACAAATGGTATGGGAAAACGGACAGATCAATCCTGATGTCAGGGGAATGAGACTCCGCTTTAACAGTTGATTATCCCGGTTTTTATAATCTTTTCCGGCTTTCTGCGGGTCCTTCCGGATAATAAAAGCTGCCCGGGCTAATCAAATACCACCAGCAGGTACCTTGAAGCTTTCCAGAATTCCTGCCGGTCATCAATATACAGGGTATCGGCGGTCTTTTCACCGGTAATCCGGTATGAACCAAGGGGATGTACCGAAACAATCCTGGCTTTCTTGGTGTGAAGCGGAATATAGGTAAGCCCACGCATATCGGCTTCGGTAAAGTATTCACGGTTAAAGTCCTTCCTGATCTTCAGCGTCCTGCCCATTCCTAAAACACCGCCCGATTTTTCAAGAATATTGTTGTCGGTGAGTTCCCTGACCGTCCCCATGGCATAAAAGACTTTATTCATCGTTTCCGTCTGTTTTTCGATAATCTGCTCCTTCTCCCTGACCACCTGCTGAACGGTGATGACTTCATTCGCCAGATGGGTGACATCCACATTGAGTCTTTCAATGTCCCTTCCCAACTGGGCAATTTCCATATCTTTCTGCTCAACCTGCTGATTCAGGACGGATACCATTTTCTCGAATTCGGTAACAACCCCCTGAAGCTGGCCAACCTTTGAATTGGCACTGTTAAGTTTCTTCTGCAGATTGGCATTCAGTTCCTTATTCTTTTGAATCAGCTGGTTCAGTAATGCGATATCCTCAAGGATTTCCTGCTTCCGGCTTCCCCTGATCTCTCCCTGCTGGCTCCGGGCAACCGCTACAATCTGCTCCAGCCGCTTGATCGAATCCAGATTAGCCTGAATTTCATTGAAAGCTACAAGGAAGTCGAGAATAGCAGAATCTTTTTCGGCTGCAGCAATATTCAGGCTATCCTGTGTGTTGCTCAGTCTTGCAATTTCATTTTTCTGCTGCTGACAAGCCATAAAGGCAATGGCCACAATAAGGAAAAACAACTTTTTCATGTTTATAATCAATTGAATGTAAATTAATTCCGCGGCAAATGTAATCCATATTCGATACCAATGTTCTCACACCATAAAATATTCCGTAATTGTAACCGGCATATTAATGAAACCGGATAATAATTTTACAAATCACTTGATTTACTGAAAGTTATTTATTAATTTTACGAAAATGGGCTTAATATGAATTACTTGATCAGGTTTAATATTTTCAAAATGATACTTCCGGCATTATGGCTCCTCTCCTCCGCAATTTCCGGGGCATACGGACAGGACCCCTACCTCCCGCAACGCAAGGAAATGGTAATCAAACAGATCGCTGCGAGGGGAATCAGCAACCAGAAGGTTCTCGACGCCTTCCTGAATGTGCCCCGTCATGAGTTTGTACCATACGAATACAGACGATTTGCCTATGCCGACCAGCCCCTGCCCATCGGGGAAGGACAAACCATTTCTCAACCATACATGGTAGCCTACATGACAGAAGTTTTGAATATCAAACCGGGAGAAAAGGTGCTGGAGATCGGAACCGGATCGGGATACCAGGCGGCCATTCTGGCCGAGGTGGAAGCCGAGGTTTACAGTATTGAAGTCATTGAACCACTCGCCATAAGCGCCAAGAACACCTTGAAGAACCTTGGCTACAAAAACATCCGCCTGAAAACCGGGGATGGATATCAGGGATGGGCGGAACATGCACCTTTCGATGCCATTGTCGTAACCTGCTCCCCTTCCGCTATACCCGAAGCACTCAGAGAGCAGCTTGCAGAAGGGGGAAGAATGGTCATTCCGGTTGGCCGGCAAAACAGCATCCAGTATTTATATGTGCTGGAAAAAAGAAAAGGGAAAATCAGGGAAAGAAATGTGATGCCGGTAAGATTCGTTCCTATGATCGACAGCCAGGGGAAAGCATACTGATTTTTGGGCTACTCTATCTGGTGGCCGACAATTTCGGATACACCGGCTGGGCCCGAATTATTTCCCCCTGCCGGAAGAAGTAAGCTCACCTGCTACCTGGTGCCCTATGTGGTGTATCCGCTTATGGTGATGACCACCCTACAACTCTAAGAATTTCCTTGAGAATTTACGTAATGCCGCTTTCTGCTTCCACTTATACTTCGTACTCACCCCTTCGTCTCCAAGATAAAATCGTATGGTAAAATCGTCACTGAGAATAATCTCCTCTGCAATGGCTTTATCGATAAGGTATCTGTGCTGAACATACCTGACCGGAACCACACTGCTGGTAGTACTGGAGGATGTGACCACTGTTCCGGTAGTATTCCCCGACTCATCCTTCTTCTCAACAGTCTCCTCTTTGGTGGAGCTTTCCTCCTCACCAAAGTTTTCCAGGCGCCTTTCCAGGGGCATTAGGCTGTATTTCCTCGAGTTCACCAGAAAGAAGATTTCAGGTTCCAGAACATCCTTCCTGACAGACGTTTGAATTCCGAACGTCAGGATCAGTTCCGGGTCG
>JAUWAB010000023.1 GCA_030602265.1 Prolixibacteraceae bacterium
TGATCAAGCTGAATGATGACATCTCCCTTCATGAAAATTAATTTTATCACGAAATTACGGTAATCTTTTTGAGATGCCACCATACTAAAATAAAGTAATAAACAGTTTTTTGTTGAGAAATAAGGGTTCTGAGGGGTATGCCCGGCAGCTATTTACCGTTACATTAGTAGATTGTATGCCACCGGCATAATAATTGCATGGCCTCTTGTTCTGATGTTGTAACAATGAGTTTCCTGGCTATTAACCGGGATGGCAACCAGACTGTACATCAGGACCATAATGATCAACGGAATTAAAATATTAAACTGACAAAAAGATATGAAGACAAAGCAACTCATGTTACTCATGGCAGGATGGCTGCTGGTTTCCTTTGGCCTGAATGGTCAGGAAACCATGTGGTACACCGGAATACAGCGGGAAATTGCCATAGGGAAGGAACTGTTCAGGACAGCCAAGTACAATGCGGCATACAGGCAGTTTGAAAAAGTAAAGGAAATGGCCGATGAACAATCAGAGATTACTTCTGAAGCCAACTATTACATCGCCCTTTCGGCACTCCGTTCAGAGCATGTGACAGGCGAAAAATTATTAGCTGCCTTTCTGAATGACCATGCCGACAGCCCATACGCCAATTACGCCCATTTTTACTACGGAGAATACCAGTTTGAGAAAAACAGGCACCAGCAAGCTTTGCGATCCCTGGCAAACGTAGAACGCCAGGGACTGTCGGAGAGTGACCGGATCAAGGCGGGTTACATGACAGGTTACAGTTACCTGCAGACCGACGAGCTCGATCTGGCTGCCAATGAGTTTTTCATGATCAAGGATGAGAACCACCTGCTGGCAAAGCCGGCCACATACTATTGGGCACACATCAACTATCTGAAAAACAACTATGAGACTGCACTCGAAGGTTTCAGAAAACTTCAGGACGACCCCAACTTTTCCAGGGTAATCCCCATGTATGTAAGCCAGATTTACTACAAACAAGCCCGGTACAACGATGTGGTGAATTACATCGTTCCCATCATCAATGATGTGGAAGAGGCGCACAAACCTGAGCTGGCGAAAATCGTCGGGGATTCCTACTTTCATCTGAGGCGCTTTTCCGAATCGATACAGTTTCTGGAATATTACCATCAGACTCCGGGGGCCAAATCAAGAGAAGACAATTATCTCCTCGGATATGCCTATTACCATACCGGGGAGTATGCCAAATCTATGCCCTACCTCGAAGGGGCAACCAGAGGAAACGACCAGCTGGCACAAAACGCTTTCTATCATCTTGCCGATGTTTACATCCGGACCAATCAGAAAGAAAAAGCCAGGATAGCCTTTGGCTCGGCATCTGAAATGGAATTTGACGACCGGATCAGGGAGGATGCACTGTTCAACTATGCAAAACTCACCTACGAATTATCCTATTCTCCGTTTAATGAGACCATTAAAGCTTTCGACAGGTATATCACCCTTTATCCGAATTCGGAGAGAAATACCGCTGCCTATCAATATTTGGTGGAAGTATTCATGGTTACCAAAAATTATCGTGACGCCATCGAATCGATCGAAAAAATCAAGGTTCGAAATACGGCCATCAATCAGGCCTATCAGCGGGTTACCTATTACCGCGGACTGGAGCTCTTCGGGAATGGGGCATACGAACAGGCCATCCAGCATTTCGACAAGTCGCTTCAGAATGTACACTCCACCGAACTGGCTGCCAGTGCACGGTTCTGGAGGGCCGAAGGCCTTTACCGCACGGGCAACTATTCTGCTGCCGTCGCCGGTTTTAACCAGTTCCTGGTCAGTGCCGGTGCCATAACCACTCCGGAATACAATGAAGCCCATTACAGCCTTGGTTATGCCTACTTCAAACTGGAAGACTACCGCCAGGCCGGCGCATCATTCCGGAAATACCTCAATGCGGTTCAGAACCAGCGAAACAACAAGGTGGCTGATGCCTATAACCGTCTTGGTGACTCGTTCTTCCAGCAACGCGACTATGCCCAGGCGGTGGTCAACTACCAGCAGGCCCTCAACATGAGACTATATGATGCCGACTATTCGCTCTACCAGCTGGCTTTTACCAGCGGTCTCCAGCGCAACAAGGCAGGCAAGATCAGCCAGCTGCGTAACCTGATAACTTCTTTCCCGCAATCGGCATATCTGGCTGATGCCCATTTTGAACTGGGCCGTACCTACCAGGAAGATGCCATGTATGTAGACGCCAAAAGGGAATACCAGGTAATCATCGACCGTTTCAAGGAAAGCACTTATTATCCGAGAGCCCTGCTTCAAATGGGGCTTATCGGCTATAATACAGGCGACTATCAGAATTCGCTCCGGTACTACAAGGAAGTCGCCGAACGGTTCGGTGGCACCCAGGAGGCACAGGCAGCACTCATCGGCATCAGAAACTGCTATGTGGAAATGAACGATGTGGATTCCTATTTCGCCTATGCCAATCGTCTTGGTTCAGGAACTGCGGTTACGGTTACCGCCCAGGACTCACTTACCTACATGACGGCAGAAAAACAGTTTATGGCCGGTGATCCTAACGCCGCCAGCCAGCTCCGCAGGTACCTCCAGCAATTCCCCAACGGCAGTTTCGTGCTGAATGCCAACTTCTACCTTGGTGAAGCGCTTTATAACAGCGGACAATATACCCAGTCGCTCGAACATTATGTGTATGTATCCCGTCAACCGCTCAACCTTTTCAGCGAGCAGGCATTAGCCAGATCTTCGGAACTCCTTTACAACGCTAAGAGATATGACGAAGCCCTCGAAATGTACGACAGGCTGGAAACTGTCTCCAACAATAAGTGGAACACGGTCAGGGCAATAGCCGGGAAAATGCGCAGTAACTTCTTCCTGGAAAGATACCGGAACGCCATCGATGACTCCAACCGCCTGAAAGAGGCAGAAAAATCAAATGAAGCCCTTACCCGCGAGGCTAATTATATCGGTGCAAAATCCTATTTCCTGCTGGGCAATATGGATCAGGCACTGCCCGGACTCAGGGCCGTCGCCGTGGAGACCAATTCGCAACAGGGTGCAGAGTCCAAATACCTGGTGGCAGAAATCAATTTCAGGAGAAATAATCTCGATGCTGCCGAAAAGGAAATCATGGATTTTATCTCCAAAGGTACCCAGCACCAGTTCTGGCTGGCGAAAAGCTTCCTTCTCCTTGCCGATATTTTTGTCGCCAGAAAGGATGACTTCCAGGCAAAACATACCCTCCGCAGCCTGCTGGATAACTATCCGGTAGCTGACGACGGCATAAAATCAGATGCCTCTGCCAAATTGGCACAGATCGAGGAACGTGAAAAACGGGATGCCGATGCCGCCCGCCCGAATCCCATGCAAATCAGAATGAATTAACCGAAAATATCGTCCACCATGATAAAGAATATGATACAATATAAATGGGCATTACTCGCCCTGATGATTTTCGCCGGAATTGAGGCCCGGGCACAAAGGGATACTACCATCCGGCAGGAAGTGGAAGTGGTCAAATCATTCAGTCCGGCCGCCATGGATGCACAGAAAATCAACGACACTCCGGTCATAAGAGATACCGAACACAAAAAACCAAATTTCGACTATTCCATATTCAGCCAGCCGGTCTTTTCCACCTTTTCGGTAACCAACCTGCAGGCCGCAACCATCATCGGAAAACCTAAGGAAGAAGTGGGATACGGACTGCTCAGAGTGGGAGCCGGAAACTACAACAAACCTTATGGGGAGTTCTTTTTTAATAACAAGAATGCAAAAAACTCCATCTTCGGCTTGCATATGAAACATCTCTCCTCACACGGGAACCTCAAACTGGAGGGAGGAGATAAGGTAAAAGCACCATATTCCAACAATGAGGCTGAAATGTTTATAAAGCATATGTTCAGGAGGTCCACCCTATCATTCAACCTGGGCCTTACTCACGATGGATTCAATTACTACGGATATCCGGGGGAATTCAGTATTCCCGACACCATTGGCATCTGGGCGCCTTATCTGGGCGACAGGCAGACCTTCACCAGGGGCGGGGTCAATATCAACCTGCAGAACCTGGCGGCCGGCAAACGCGACCCGTCCACCGGATTTGATTTCAAGTACAACTACTTCGGCAATAAAACCGGCCAGAGGGAGCATTTCGGAAATTTCACCATGAATTTCAAAAGACCTTCGGATGCAGTGGCTTTCCACCTGGATGCGGGGGCTGAGCATTCACAGACTACCAACCTGTTTATTGACACCCTGAATGCAGCAGCAACCAGAAAACAAACCTGGATTTTCGGCAAGCCTGCTGCCTATTTCGGAAATGAAACCATCAACCTGAAAGCAGGGCTTAATCTTTGGATGACCTTCGACAGCCATTATAAAACCAACTTCAGGATTACTCCCAATGTGCGGTTCAACTTTATTCCGGTAAAGGAACTGATCAGTGTGTTTGCGGGCATTGACGGAAATAATTACCACAACTACTATTCGGCTGTTGCCTATCAGAATCCGTTTATCGATCCGGAACTCAGCGTGAAAAACCATTTCGAGAAATTCAGGTTCTATGGTGGTTTCGCCGGAAAATTCGCCTCACGTACCAACTTCAAGCTTCAGGTAGACCATTCCACCTTCATAGGTCATCCGTTCTTCTTCCTGGATAAAACCACGACATTTGTCACACCCGATCCCTTATCCTCTTCAATGGTGCCGGTAACGATGCACAACAATGTATTCAGTGTGTTGTACGACGACATGAATAAACTGAAATTCAATGGTGAGATTACCCATACCGTCGGAGAGAAGCTGAACCTGCTGTTGGGCGCCAGCGTTTACAAATACAAAATGGCCCATGAGGAGGAGGCATGGCACATGCCATCATTCGACGCCACGCTTGCCCTTTCATACCAGGTTACCGACCGGTTCCGGGTGGCTACCGACATCTATGCCATCGGAAAACGAAATGCCCTTTTGGTTGATTCAAATCCTGATGCAGGACGGGAAATATACCCCATGGAAATGGTCATCGACCTAAATGCCAGGGGGATTTATGACATCACCAGTAAGATATCCGCATTCGCACACCTGAACAATTTCGGGTTTCAGAAATATGAACGCTGGTTAGGTTATCCGGTTCAGAGTTTCAACTTCTTAGGGGGTATCAGTTTCTCATTCTGAAACATAATACCGAGGGGTTGAAAGGATAAAAAATGTTAAATTCATTTAATTGAATTTCAATTATTTACCCAATGTTAATTCGTTGATAACTTGTTAAAAAAATAAGCCCTGAAGACCCGTGGAATACCCCGTTCCACGGGTTTATTTTGTATATTTGCATGTTGGTGAACAAGGTAGTTTTTGTTTGCATAAATTATTGATACTTAATTATTTATACAAACAACCAGAAATCAGGTCCTCAATAGGGGAATAAGGTTCACTATCAGGATAAACATTTTAGAAACAACAGTAAAATGAGCGAAATAGAAAAGAATGGCCTGAACGAAGGCAACGGTCGCAACAATAATGGAAACAACAGCTATGGGGCCGACAGCATCCAGGTACTCGAAGGGCTTGAAGCCGTCCGGAAACGTCCGGCAATGTATATCGGCGATGTTAACGATAAAGGATTGCACCACCTGGTATATGAGGTCGTCGACAATTCGATCGATGAGGCACTGGCGGGATACTGTACCGACATTGAGGTCATCATACACGCCGACAACTCCATTACCGTAAGAGACAATGGCCGGGGTATCCCGACTGAAATTCACACCAAGGAAAACCGTTCAGCCCTCGAAGTAGCGCTCACCGTATTGCATGCAGGGGGTAAATTTGACAAGGACAGTTACAAGGTATCGGGAGGTCTCCACGGCGTTGGGGTTTCCTGTGTAAATGCCCTGTCCATTCACATGAAAGCCGAAATCCACCGGAACGGTAAAATTTTTATCCAGGAATACTCCTGCGGTAAACCACTCTATTCCGTAAAAACCATCGGCGACAGCTATAAAACAGGAACCTACATCACTTTTAAACCCGACGATACCATCTTCCTGACCACCACATACAAATACGAGGTATTGGCGGCACGTTTAAGGGAACTGGCTTTTCTGAACGCCGGTATCGCGTTAACCCTTACCGACGAAAGAGTGACCGAAGAGGACGGAAGTTATAAGTCAGAAGTATTTCGCTCTGAAGAAGGCCTTAAAGAGTTTGTGGAATATCTCGATGATTCAAGGGTCAGGCTTACCCCCGAGGTGATCAATATCTCCACTGAGAAATTTGGCCTTCCGGTTGAAATTGCCCTGCAGTATAACACCTCCTATTCGGAGAATGTACATTCTTACGTAAACAACATCAATACCATAGAGGGTGGGTCTCACCTTACCGGTTTCAGAAGGGGACTAACCCGCACCATGAAAAACTATGCCGATCAGTCGGGTATGCTTACCAAACTGAAAATCGACATTAGTGGTGATGACTTCCGGGAGGGTCTTACTGCCGTTATTTCCGTAAAGGTACAGGAGCCACAGTTCGAGGGGCAGACCAAAACCAAACTGGGGAACTCCGATGTTACGGCTCCGGTCGATCAGGCCGTTAGCGAAATGCTCTCCAACTACCTGGAAGAGAACCCGAAAGCCGCCCGTATTATCATGGACAAGGTAGTTCTTGCCGCCCAGGCCAGGCATGCCGCCAGAAAAGCCCGTGAAATGGTGCAACGTAAAAATGCTCTTTCCGGCGGTGGTTTACCCGGTAAACTGAGCGACTGTTCTGAAAAAGATCCGGAAAAATGTGAAATCTTTCTGGTTGAGGGTGACTCTGCAGGAGGTACCGCCAAACAGGGCCGCGACCGCCGTTTCCAGGCCATCCTGCCCCTGAGGGGTAAAATTCTCAACGTCGAGAAAGCCATGACCCACAAAATCTTCGAAAGCGAAGAAATCAAGAACATTTTTACAGCCCTGGGGGTAACCATCGGAACTGAAGAGGATTCCAAACAACTCAACCTCAAAAAACTGCGTTATCACAAAGTAGTGATCATGACCGATGCCGATGTCGACGGAAGTCATATCGCTACCCTGATCATGACCTTCTTCTTCAGATACATGCAGGAATTGATCCAGAGAGGTCATCTTTATATTGCCACTCCTCCCCTATACCTTGTTAAAAAAGGCAAGAAAGAAGCTTATGCCTGGTCTGAACAGCAAAGGCTGAAACTGATCGACGAATTAGCCGACGGTAATGAAAGCGCAGTAGGCATCCAGCGCTACAAAGGTCTTGGGGAGATGAACGCCACCCAACTCTGGGAAACCACCATGAATCCCGAAACCCGTACACTTCAGCAGGTAACCATCGAGAATGCCGCAGAAGCCGACCATATCTTTGCCATGCTGATGGGCGATGATGTACCGCCACGCAGGAAATTCATCGAAGACCATGCCATTTACGCCAATATCGACGCTTAAAAATGAACATTTGTGTTTTCTGCTCATCAAGCAATGCCATTGATGATGTATATTTCAATGACGCCGAAAGATTAGGTGAACTGATTGGCATCAAAGGCCATACCCTGATTAACGGAGGTGCGAATGTCGGACTGATGGAAGCAGTCACCGTTTCTGCCAGAAAATCAGGAGCTCAGACCATTGGCATCATCCCTGAAAGGATGCAGGAGAAAAATTTGGTTTCCAACCATGCCCACGAGGTGGAAATTACTGCCGATATGATGCAGCGAAAAGAGCGTATGAGGCAGATGTCGGAGGCTTTTGTCGCCCTTCCCGGGGGATTTGGCACCCTCGAGGAAATATTGGAGGTGATAACGCTGAAACAACTGGATTACCACCGTAAAGCTATCGTATTTGTCAATACGGCTGGATTCTTTGACATGCTTTTCAGGCAATTTGGAAAGGCATTTGAGGAAAATTTCAGCAAGGAAGCCTATAAATCCTTGTATTATATTGCTGCATCACCCGAGGAGGCAATGGCCTATATCGAGTCTTATGAACCTGGCGAAGTGGTCACCAAATGGTTTAAGGTACCGGAGAAATAGCCCTTATTGTGAAGATCTTCAATGACTTTGAATTTTTGATTTCCTGCGATACCTGTATCGTTGTTTATTACCATTCAATGGTCTAAAAAGAGTCAGATTTCCATGAAATTCGACCGAAAATCAGATCAGCCATCCGGGATTCAGCCAGCTTAGGCCGACGGGCCCTCTATCGTGCCCCGGAAAACAAAGGTTGCCGGACCTTTAAGCCAGACATTTGTAAATCCGGCGCCGGACTTTTCAAAAGAGACACTCAGATTTCCCCCTTTGGCTTTTACTTCGTAATTACCCTCCGAAACACCCGACCTGAGGGCCGCACTTAAGGCTGAAGCGGTAATACCGGTACCACAGGCCAGGGTTTCAGCCTCCACTCCGCGCTCATAGGTATATACCGTCAGCTTCATGCCTTCCTGCTGCACAAAATTGACATTGGTACCCTTTTCCCTGAAACGGTCACTATAGCGCACCGCTTTACCCTCCTGATATACGTCAAGTCCTTCCAGGGAATCAAGGAACCTTACGAAATGCGGTGAACCGGTATCCAGATAATACTCGTGACCGGAAACATCCACACCGGAAACATCAGACATCTTCAGGTTGACATCTCCGTCGGGCTCCAGGATAGCCTCATGGGGGCCGTCAACCGCCAGGAACCGGGCTTGACTGCCAATGATTCCAAGCCGGCTGGCAAATGCTGCGATACACCTGCCTCCATTTCCGCACATACTGGCTTCACGCCCGTCTGAGTTGAAATAACGCATTTCAAAGTCAAAGCCGGGGTACTCCTGTAATAACATCAACCCGTCGGCCCCAATGCCAAAACGCCGGTCACAAAGCCACTCAATATATGAAATATTGTCAGCCGGGAAGCCAGAACCCCTGTTGTCTATGAGGATGAAATCATTGCCGGCTCCGTGATATTTATAAAAGGTATGTTCCATATCAGATGTTTTTGCAACAAATTTAAGACTTTGCTGTTAAAAATTCTAAAATCAGACGGATGAACAAACAACTGTCTGTAACAGTGGCAGCATTTTTGCGTTCTTATGAGACTTAAATACAATGATGTCCAATAATTTAAAAAATACAACCATGAAAAATATCAGAAATTATACCTTAACTTTCCTGATGGTAGTGGCTGGTTCATTATTAGCCGTTTTTGCCTATACAAAATTTTTTGAAAAGCCACAGGTAATAACCGTTCAGGATACCCAGCAAATGCGCTATGCCAACCTGCCGGTTTCGGCTGAGGGGAATCTGCCAGACCTTACCTATGCTGCTGAAATTGCCGTGCATGGGGTGGTCCATATCAAGACTCAGTCTATGCGTGGAGGATGGTCGAGCGGAAATCCGCTTCTTGATTTCTTTGGCTATCGCCAGGAACCTCAACTAGCCCGTGGATTTGGCTCTGGAGTTATCCTTACATCCGATGGATTTATTGTTACCAATAACCATGTGATCGAAGGTGCTCAGAAAATAGGGGTAGTACTGAACGATAACCGGGAATTTGAAGCCCGTTTGGTAGGATCTGATCCGAGTTCAGACCTTGCGGTACTGAAAATTGAAGCTGAAAACCTGCCATGGCTCCGCTTCGGAGATTCTGATGCCCTTCGTCTGGGTGAATGGGTGCTCGCTGTGGGTAATCCATTCAATCTGACCTCTACGGTTACTGCCGGTATTGTAAGTGCCAAAGCCAGAAATATCGGAATAAATGCTGCCGAATACAGCATCGAATCGTTTATCCAGACCGATGCAGCAGTAAATCCGGGAAACAGCGGAGGTGCACTCGTCAACCAGAGGGGTGAACTGGTGGGGATCAATACAGCCATAGCATCACGTACGGGTTCTTTTGCTGGATATTCCTTCGCAGTGCCCATCACCATTGTCCGCAAAGTTGTCGAAGACCTGAAAGAATTTGGCGAAGTACAGCGCGCTCTTCTGGGTGTTGTTATATCTACGGTCAACGCAGACCTGGCAAGAGAGTACAAACTTGATAAAATTGAGGGGGTATATGTCAGCGATGTGGCTGAAAACGGTGCTGCCAAAGAAGCCGGCATTAAATCGGGCGATGTTATTCTCGCTGTTGGAAACCGGAAAGTCAACACTACTGCTGAATTACAAGAAGCTGTCAGTCAATACCGTCCGGGAGATGATGTGAGAATTACAGTAAAAAGAAACCAATCAGAGAAACAATTTACCGTAACCTTGCGTAACAAGTTAGGTGACACCGGAATCATCAGGACCGGAAATCTTATCCTGGGTGCAGAACTGGAAACCATCAGCGACAGAGACAAACAACGGCTGGGGGTAAACAGGGGTCTCAGGATTGCAAAAATTGGCAGTGGGAAATTGAAGGAAGCCGGTGTCTCTGAGGGATTTATAATAACCGATGTGAACAAAAGACCTGTTTATGAGGTTAATGAGTTCAGGAGAATTATTGCAGGTGCCCGCGGAGGGATATTAATTGAAGGAGTTTATCCGAATGGTGAGACAGCGTACTATGTATTTGGAGTAAATTAACCCATCCATTATATTGTCACGTTAACAATTAATTAACCAGAATGTCTGCCCCTTAAAAGTTGGGTAGCTGTAAGTTTTATTGTACTATATTTGCACGTTTTTTAAGAAAAGTTTATGAGACAGCTAAAGATCACAAAATCAATCACTAACCGTGAAAGTGCCTCTTTAGACAAGTACTTGCAGGAAATTGGGAAGGAAGAACTGATTACTGTTGAGGAAGAAGTTGAATTGGCGCAGCGGATCAAAAAAGGAGACCAGGCAGCTTTGGAGAAGCTGACCAGGGCAAACCTTCGTTTCGTTGTGTCCGTGGCCAAGCAGTATCAGAATCAGGGGCTTAGCTTACCCGACTTAATTAATGAGGGTAACCTTGGGTTGATCAAAGCTGCCGAAAAGTTTGACGAAACCCGTGGCTTTAAGTTTATCTCCTATGCCGTATGGTGGATCAGGCAATCGATCCTTCAGGCACTGGCAGAGCAGTCGCGTATCGTCCGGCTTCCTTTGAACCAGGTTGGTTCACTCAACAAGATTAACAAGGCATTTTCCAAATTCGAACAGGAACACGAACGAAGGCCTTCTGCCGAGGAATTGGCCGAAACCCTCGACTTGCCGGCCGACAAGGTCGCCGATACCATGCGGGTATCCGGAAGGCATGTTTCTGTTGATGCACCATTTGTCGACGGCGAAGACAACAGCCTCCTGGATGTGCTGGTTAACAGTGACTCTCCCAATGCCGACAGGTCCCTGATCCAGGAGTCGCTTTCTCGTGAAATTCACCGGTCACTGGCTACACTGACCGAAAGGGAAAGTGATATCGTACGCCTGTTCTTTGGTATCGGATGCCAGGAAATGACTCTTGAGGAAATTGGCGAAAGATTTGGCCTCACCCGTGAAAGGGTCCGGCAAATCAAGGAAAAGGCTATCCGCAGGTTACGGCATACTTCACGAAGTAAATTACTGAAAACCTATCTGGGATAATACCCCGTTCAGGTTTGAATGATAAAAAAACCGCCCCGATAATCCGGAGCGGTTTTTTTATATTATTCAATCTATGTCAGCTTATTTTATCAGCTCAACACTGCGCCTAACAAACCGGTCAAGATCGGCGCCGCGCAACAAGCCATTGGCCAGGAGTGCAAGATCGACCATCTGTTTGGCTAATTTGTTATTACGGCCAAACTCTTTCAACTGATCCCTCTTCTGCTCTTCAAGCCCGGAAATCTCCTTATTGAGGATCTCAATCCTCTCCTTGTCAGCCTGTGGAACCTCCTCATCCTTCTTACCCTTCCCGGATTCCTCAAGAGCCTTCAGTTCCTGCTTCCTTACATCCAGATCGGAAGTCAGGCCCTTAAGACTCTCTCCTAACTCCTTGTCTTTCTGTTTTAAAACCTTCTTCACCAACGGATGGTCAGTATTCACCACCAGATTGAGGCTTTCCGGCAGGTCTCCGTAAAAATTCATTCCACCCTGAAACTGGCTCATGTCTTTCATCCTTCGCATCCACTCACTGCGGGTGATGACCATCGGACTGCCATTCTCACCCAGTGTCTTGAAGTCAACAATATAACTGACACCACCATTCTCTGGGGTCAGTCCCTGAAACAGAGGTGACAACTCCTGCTTTTCCTCCCAGGACAATTCTTTGACAGAAGTATCATCTTTTCGAATCAGGTGTTCAACCACATCTGAGTCAACCCTGACAAAGCGCTGGTTCTCCTTCTTCTGTTCCAGCTTGTTGATCATCGGGGTAGCCAGGATATCATCCATGACCAGCACATCGTAACCTTTGGCGCGGGCAGCCTCTACAAACGTATACTGCTCTTCTGCATGGTTCGTGTAAAGGCAGATCAGGTTCTTGTCCTTGTCGGTCTGATTCTCCCCGATCAACTTCCCGTATTCTTCCAGGGTGAAATATTTCCCTTCTGTATTTTTCAGGAGGAAGAAACTCTCTGAACGCTCATAGAATTTCTCATCCGTAAGCATGCCATACTCAATGAAAACCTTCAGGTCATCCCATTTCTTTTCAAAATCAGTGCGGTTATCCTTATACAACTGGCTGAGCCTGTCGGATACCTTTTTGCTGATGTGACTACTGATTTTTTTCACATTGGAATCACTCTGCAGATACGACCGGGACACATTGAGCGGAATATCCGGAGAATCCAGAACCCCATGCAGCAAGGTAAGAAATTCCGGGACTATGCCCTCTACGGAATCGGTAACAAATACCTGATTGCTGTAAAGCTGGATCTTATTCTTCTGTACCTCGAGGTTATTTTTGATTTTCGGAAAATAAAGTATACCGGTCAGGTTGAACGGATAATCCACATTCAGGTGAATATGGAAAAGCGGATCATCGGCCATGGGATAAAGCCTGCGGTAGAAGGTGAGGTAATCCTCATCCTTCAGGTCGGCCGGCTTACGCGTCCATGCCGGGTGGGTTTCATTGATCTGGTTATCCTCATCCGTCTCCACCTCTTTACCCTCTTTCCATGTTTTCTTCTTACCAAAAACAACCGGTACAGGCAAAAATTTACAGTATTTCTCAAGGATCTCCGAAATTTTGTGTTCTTCAAGAAATTCCTCAGATTCACTGTTGATGTGCATGATGATATCGGTACCCACTTCATCACGGGAGGCATCTTCAAGGGAATATTCCGGATTACCCTCACATGACCATTTCACCGCTTGGGCACCTTCCTGCCAGGATCTGGTAATGATCTCAACTTTCGAGGAGACCATAAAAGAGGAATAGAATCCCAGCCCGAAATGCCCGATTATAGCATTGACATCATTTTTATACTTTTCTAAAAACTCATTGGCACCCGAAAAGGCAATCTGGTTGATATACTTCTCTACCTCTTCTGCGGTCATTCCAATTCCACTGTCGGAAACCGTGATCGTCCCGGCATCCTTGTCCAGCCTCACCCTCACACCTGCATCAGAAACATCGCCGTTGTACTCACCCCTCGAGGCCAGGGCTTTCAGTTTCTGTGTGGCATCGACAGCATTCGACACAATTTCCCGAAGGAAAATATCATGATCAGAGTAAAGGAATTTTTTAATAATAGGGAATAGGTTTTCACTCGTTACACCGATTTTTCCTGTTGACATATTGAATTCGTTTTTTGTTAAACATCTGATTAATGATCCGTTTCAGGTCAAACCATGTGCCACAAGGGCATAATCTGACGATTTGTCACCGGAGTGGAAAATCTGTCAACCAGCTTCATCCTCCTGTTCACGAATACTGATTTTTTAATGCTATTTTATCCGGAAGAAAGTTTTTAATTTGCACCACAATTAAAATATCAAACAGGGAATGAGCATTCTGGAATCATATTTCGAAAAATTCAGAAAAGAAATCGTGGGGATTGACCAGGAATTTGATTCACCCTATGGCAGACGAAAGATTGTATATGCCGACTGGATAGCCAGTGGCAGGCTTTACGCCCCGGTTGAAGGCAAGCTGCTGAAGGAGATTGCCCCTTTCATTGGGAACACCCATACCGAAACCAGCGAAACCGGGCTACTGATGACCAGGGCATACCACTGGTCTCATCAGATGATCAAGGAGCACTGCCATGCAGGTCCAAACGATGTGATCATTACTGCCGGGTCTGGTATGACTACCGTAATCAACAAGTTTCAGCGTATTCTTGGATTGAAATATTGCGGCAAAATTGCCCACAGCAAATGCATGGCTGAGCGTGAACGCCCCGTGGTATTTATCACGCACATGGAACACCATTCCAATCAGACATCCTGGTACGAAACCAATGCCGATGTGGTGATTGTGGAGCCCGGCCCCAATCTTGAAGTCGTTCCCGAGAACCTGAGAAAAGCTCTTGAACCCTACAAGGACAGAAATTTTAAGATTGGTTCATTTACAGCCTGTTCCAATGTGACGGGTGTGAGAACGCCTTTTTATGAGCTGGCTGAGATCATGCATGAATACGGAGGGGTTTGCTTTATCGACTTTGCCGCATCGGCACCATATGACCCAATCAACATGCACCCCGAAAATCCTTTGCAAAAGCTGGATGCCATCATGTTCTCGCCACATAAGTTTCTTGGTGGTCCGGGTACGCCGGGAGTACTTATCTTTGATGCCTCCATGTACCACAATGAGGTACCCGACCAACCCGGAGGAGGAACAGTCGACTGGACCAATCCGTGGGGGGAATATAAATATGTAGACAATATTGAAGCCAGGGAGGACGGCGGGACACCAGGGTTTCTGCAATCTATCAAAGCTGCCCTGTGCATTCAGCTGAAACAGCAGATGGGATGTGAAATGATCCGGAAACGGGAGGAAGAACTGCTCGATCAGGCTTTCAGGGGACTGGACGGGATACCCGGACTACACATATTGGCCGATAACTTCCGTGAACGGCTGGGGGTTATCTCGTTTTATATTGAAGGTATCCATTACAACCTTATCGTAAGGCTACTTAACGACCTTTACGGGATCCAGGTAAGGGGTGGATGTGCATGCGCCGGAACCTACGGACATTTCCTTCTCGAAGTTTCTTATGAGAAATCGATGGAGATTACCAGCAAAATCAATCATGGTGACTTGTCCGAGAAACCGGGCTGGGTCAGATGGTCGCTTCACCCGACCACCACCGGGGAAGAAGTGAATTTAATGATCTCCGGTTTGAAGTATATCTGTTCGAATATCGATGAACTGAGCCGGGAATATATCTATGACAACCACCTCAATGTTTTCTGGCACAGGAATGACCATCAGGAGCACCACGATAAAATGATCAAAAAATGGTTTGACCTGTAAAAACTTTTCTTTCCGCACAATTTTGCCTAATTTTAAACTCCAAACCAAATACAGGATATGCAGTACAATTATGGATTTGTCCTGAGCGGAGGCGGCGCCAGGGGTTTTGCCCACCTCGGGATATTAGATGCCTTATCGGAGAAAGGAATTACGCCTGATATCATTTCTGGCGTAAGTGCGGGCGCAATCGTCGGGGTATTTATTTCCTCCGGAAAAACGCCCCATGAAACCCACCAGATACTTAAAAAGGGGAATCTGTTCAGATATACCGCCATCACCCTGCCGGTAAACGGACTTTTAAAACTCGACGGACTGCAGAAACTGATCGAAAAAGAGATTCCTTATGAAAATCTTGAAGACCTGCCTGTGCCCATGATTGTTGGGGTATCAAACATAACCGATGGCATGGTCGAATATCTGAACAAAGGCCCGCTGTCACGCCTGGTCCTTGCCTCAGCATCGATTCCGGTGCTGTTTTCTCCGGTAGAAATCAACGGAAAGTATTATTCGGATGGCGGATTGCTTGAGAATATTCCCGTGGAACCACTTGTGGGAAAATGCAGAAAGATCGTAGTCTCCAACATTAGTCCACTGCAAAAGCCTTTTGAGGTAAAAAACCTGGTGCAAATGGTAACCAGAACCTTTCATCTGAGTATTCATTCCAGAATCAAAGAGGCAAAAAACCATGCCGATCTCTACATTGAACCTGAAAAACTTACCCACTTTGACCTGCTAAGCGTCAGCCAGTCAGACGAGGCCTATGAAATTGGGTATAAAGCAGTGGCAGATATGGATGGCAGATTGTTTGAATCGCTTGTGAAGGAAGGGAAAATAGCCATATAATCCATCCGGGAATTGCTGTTCCGGATGGATTATATTATTCGACTACTAATCAGGGAAATAACCCCGGATGATACCTCTTTTTGAATCTTTGATGAAGAGCAGGATCTCATCTCTTTCCGGTGATGCAGGCATTTCTGCTTCGATAATTTCTACAGCCTGTGAAGTATTCAGGCCTTTCTGATAGATATACCGGTAGATATCCTGGACTTCCCGTATTTTCTCATTGCTGAAGTTTCTCCTGCGAAGCCCTATTGAATTAATCCCTACATACGCCAGGGGTTCACGGCCTGCCTTGATAAATGGAGGTACATCCTTCCGTACCAGGGATCCTCCCGCGATCATTACATGGGAACCTACGTGCACAAACTGATGAACAGCCACCATGCCGGCAAGGATGGCAAAATCGTCCACAATGACTTCTCCCGCTAACTGGGTATTATTGACAAGAATTACGTTATTGCCCACTACACAGTCATGCGCCACATGCACATAAGCCATCAGCAGGCAGTTGTTCCCGACTACAGTTTTTCCTTTGGCAGCGGTACCCCTGTTTACCGTAACAAACTCCCTGATGGTGGTGTTGTTGCCGATCTCAACTGTGGTATACTCTCCCCTGAACTTCAGGTCCTGAGGAACAGCACCGATTACTGCGCCGGGAAAAATATTACAGTTTTTCCCAATCCGGGTACCGGGTAAAATGGTAACATTCGAGCCAATCCGGGTTCCTTCACCGATAACCACGTCCTTGTCGATGGTTACAAATGGTTCTATTACAACATTTTCGGCAATAACCGATTCTGGATGAACATAAGCAAGAGGTTGTTTCATTATCTCTTTCTGTTTTTGTTATCTATTTCTTTAATTATTCATTGTTTTTTACGATCTGGGCCATAAATTCACCTTCTGCCACAACTTTATCCCCCACATAACACAGACCCCGCATGACAGCTATACCTCTTCGTATCGGCGAAATCAGTTCAAGCCTGAAAATCAGGGTATCACCCGGAACTACCTTCTTTCTGAATTTCACATTATCGATCCGGATGAAATAGGTTGCGTAACGGTCTTCGAGCTGTCTGAGCACGAGCAGACCGCCGGTCTGTGCCATAGCCTCCACGAGCAGCACTCCGGGCATTACCGGTTCCGACGGGAAATGCCCTTGAAAATAAGGCTCATTTACGGTTACATTTTTTACACCAACGATCACATTCTCTTTGATGTCAATAATTTTATCCACCAAAAGGAACGGGAACCTGTGGGGCAGCAAATCACTGATACGGCCTACGTCCATAACAGGTTCAGCATTGGGATCATAAACGGGGACTCCGCTTTCCTGCCGGGATATCTCTTTTTTCAGCAGCTTTGCCATTTGGGTGTTGGCGCTGTGACCTGGCTTGGTTGCAATTATCCGGCCTTTGATATGGCGGCCACACAGGGCAAGGTCACCAATCACATCCAGCAGTTTATGCCTGGCACATTCATTGTCATAATGTAGTTCCAGATTGTTCAGTATGCCCTGAGGTTTAACCGCCACATGTTCATGATTAAAAAGGTCGGCCAGCCTGTCGAGCTCCTCCTGGCTGATATCGCGGTCAATGATTACTATGGCATTGTTCAGATCTCCCCCCTTAACCAGATTGTGCTTCAGGAGGAACTCAAGTTCATGTAAAAAAACAAATGTCCTGCACTTGGCAATCTCCTTTTTGAAATCACTGATTGAATCAAGGCTGGCAAACTGGTTGTTCAACACCCTTGAATTGAAGGCAATCATCACATTAAGGCTGTAATCATCATCAGGCAGAGCGATCAGCTCCGAGCCGGTACGTTCATCCTTGTAAACAATCTTACGGGTAATCTCCAGATACTGTCTGTCGGCTTGCTGTTCAATTATGCCAGCTTCTAAGATAGCGTCGGTAAAAACACGGGAACTTCCGTCAATGATCGGAGCTTCCTCATTGTTGACCTCAACTAACACATTGTCCAGTCCCATGCCGGTGAGCGCCGCCAAGGCATGCTCAATGGTACCGATCCGGGCGCCATCCTTCTCCAGGAGAGTACCTCTTGAGGTATCCACTACCAGGTCGGCATCGGCATCTATAATAGGTTGGCCGTCAATATCGGTGCGCTTAAACTTGAATCCGTGATTTTCAGGAGCTGGCATGAAGGTCATAACAACATCCACTCCGGTATGCAGTCCCCTGCCTTCTATGGTAAATGAACGGGCCAGTGTTCGCTGTTTCTGTGCCATAAATGGTTATTCTGATTTCTTTACACAATTCTCTTTAAGTTTTTTCAGCTCTTTCTGAAGGTCGATTACCTCCTGCCTGAGTTGGGGAAGGTTTTTCATGACCGAGTATACCCGGACGGATTTCCTGTAATCCATTGCCGGAGTCCCTAAAATAATCTGGTTACTTTCAACATTACTTGGCACGCCGCTCTGGGCGCCGATCTGAACATTGTCACCAATGGTAAGGTGACCTGCAAGACCAACCTGCCCGGCAAATTTACAGTTCCTGCCCACTTTGGTGGATCCGGCAAGACCAGTATGCGCGGCCATTACAGTATTTTCGCCTACTTCACAATTATGGGCTATCATTATCAGGTTATCAAGCTTCACCCCTTTACGGATGATGGTGGATCCCATGGTGCCGCAGTCAATCGTAGTATTGGCCCCGATTTCTACATGATCCTCAAGAATTACATTTCCAATCTGGGGTATTTTCCGGTAACTGCCATCCTCCTGGGGGGCAAAACCAAATCCATCTGAACCGATGACTGCACCGGAATGAATAATGCAATTCTGCCCGATGACCGTATCTTCATAAATCTTCGCCCCGGAATAGAGAATGGTGCCGTCCCCGATCGTAACATTGTCTCCAATATAAACATGGGGATAGATTTTCACCTGATCCCCGATCCTCACATTTCTTCCGGCATAGGCAAAGGCTCCAACCCAGCATCCCGATCCAACAACAGCGGTTTCATGGATATATGATGGCTGCTCGATTCCGCTCTTCAGGCTATCCTTCGCCCTGGTGTACATTTCGAGCAGTGAGGCAAATGCCTGATAGGCGTCCTGGACCTTTATAAGCGTAGCCTGCACCGGCTGTCTGGGGGTAAAATCCATGTTCACCAACACAATGGATGCACTGGACGAGTACAGATAGTTCTCATATTTGGGATTGGCCAGAAAAGCCAGTGTGCCCGGCTTCCCCTCTTCAATCTTCGACACATTACTTACGGTAACTGTAGGATCACCAACGATTTCCCCTCCGAGAAACAAGGCGATTTCTTCGGCCTTAAACTTCATTCAATGATAAATTTAGCGCTGCAAAAATAGACTTAAATTAATTAAACACCAATTCTTTCGGATAACTCACGAAAAATTTAAGGACAAGCTTGGTCAGTACCGACAGATTAATGTCGGAAGCCTGCCTGATGTCTTTGATCCTTCCGTGTTTATCGATGATATTTATATTGCCGGTAAGCTCACTGTAAGCACTGTTGCTTATACCCTTGTGTACCACAAAATAATCAGCAAGAGAAGGGTCGAGTTCCAGTTGCTGGCACACCCGGGACTTCAGTCCCATCAGCTCCTTCCGGGGCATGGGCTTCTGCATAAGCCGGGCAGCAAACAGTCTTCTTTCGGTCAGTCCGCGGGCCAGATAGGACAAAATAAAATCAGGATGATTCTGCCAGGCCTTAACCGAAGCAAAAATATCCGTATCGTCCAATGAGACAAAATGTTCAAGAATTCCCTTATCATCAATCACAATGTTGTTTTCAAAATCGGAAGCACTGAATGAATGCTTCAGGAACAAGCTTAAAGCCGGTGTTGCAAACAAGCCTTCGCCTGCCGCAACCAGTTCCCTGGCCCTTCGCAGCAGGTTCAAAAGTTGAGCGTCGGCAGAAAGAACCGTCTTATGAAGATATACCTGCCAGTACATCAATCGCCTGGCAATAAGGAATTTCTCGATGGAATAAACTCCTTTTTCCTCTACAACCAGCTGATCATCATGAACTTCAAGCATTTTTATGATCCTGTCAATTCCGACAACACCTTCAGCAACTCCCGTATAGAAACTATCCCTTGCAAGATAATCCAGCCGGTCCATGTCGAGTTGTCCGGAAACCAGCTGATGAAGAAATTTTTTCGGGTACCGGTTCTCAAAAATTTCGAGGGCAGGCTCCAGCCGGTTCCCAAACTGGTCGTTCAGTTTTCTGATAAGCAGGGAAGAGAGGTTTTCATGCCCGATATCCACCAGGCTGTTCTCCAGAACATGCGAAAACGGGCCATGCCCAATGTCATGCAGCAGGATGGCGATGGTGGCCGCTTCAGCTTCCTCCCCGGTAATCGTATGACCTTTCAGCCGTAACGAACTGATGGTCTGACGCATCAGGTGGACAGCACCTAAAGTGTGTTCAAAACGGGTATGATTGGCCCCCGGGTAAACCAGGTAGGACAAACCCAACTGTTTAATCCTTCGGAGCCTTTGCATCCAGGGATGTTCCATCAGATCAAATACGAGATCAGATTGTACAGTTATAAAACCGAATACCGGATCATTGATGATCTTTTTCTTGTTCCTCTGAGACGACACTTTTTCATACAATATTTGCGCAAATGTAACAAACTTTACCTTTATTTTATGAATCCTAAAAATCAACGCATTATCATTTTGACCATTTTGAATATTTACGGATTTATTATTATTTTTGTCGCGCATTTTGAGGAAACCTTGAAGTAGGGGGCATAATGTCCCCTATTTTATTGAATAGAATGATTGACAAAATAAAAATAGCAGAACTGGTCAACGGGAAACTGGAAGAAAATATGTTTCTCGTAGACATCAGCGTGAGCACAAACAACGTGATCCACGTTGAAATTGACAGCTTTACCGGTTTGACGATCGACCAGTGTGTGGCCATTAGCCGTCATATTGAATCGAATCTTGACCGGGAAACTGAAGACTTTGAGCTTCAGGTATCGTCACCGGGTGCCGGACAGCCTTTCAAAGTCAGGGAACAGTACCGGAAAAACGCAGGCCGGGAGCTTGAGGTTACCCTGACTGGCGGTAAAGTTCTCAGGGGGATACTGATGGAAGCCGGAGAAGCGGGTTTTGTCATCGAATATCAGGTAAAGGAAAAAGCCGAAGGAAGCAGCAAACGGGTACTTGTATCCAAAAAGCAGCAGGTTTCCTTTGAAGAAGTGGAAAGAGCAAGAGTAATAATTTCGTTTAAATAAATTCGGGAACCATGGATAACATGAATCTGATAGAAACCTTTTCAGAATTTAAGGAACTGAAAAATATCGACCGGGCCACAATGATGAGTGTCCTCGAAGATGTATTCAGAAATGTTCTGGTGCGGCAGTTCGGATCCGATGAAAACTTTGATATTATTATCAACGTAGACAAAGGCGACCTTGAAATCTGGCGCAACCGCGTGGTTGTTGAAGATGCTGACCTTGAAGACCCTGCAAAGGAAATCAGGCTGAGTGATGCTAAAAAGATCGATGAGGATTATGAAGTTGGCGAGGATGTTACCGACGAGGTAAAACTGGCTGATTTTGGCCGGCGAGCCATCCTTAACCTGCGTCAGAACCTTGCCGGAAAGATTATGGAACTTGAAAAAGACCATATCTACGGCAAATACAAAAAAAGAATTGGTGACATCGTTACAGGGGAAGTTTACCAGGTATGGAAAAAAGAGATCCTCGTTTTAGATGATGAAGGCAACGAACTGTTGCTTCCGAAAAGTGAACAGATCCCTTCCGACTTCTTCAGAAAGGGTGATTCTGTAAGAGCGGTTGTGGTCAAGGTGGAAATGCGCAACAATACGCCTATTATCATCCTGTCACGAACTTCACCTGTTTTTCTTGAGAGACTCTTCGAGCTGGAAATTCCTGAGATTTTTGACGGCCTGATAACCATCCGGAAAATAGTAAGGATGCCGGGAGAAAGGGCAAAAGTAGCTGTCGAGTCCTACGACGAACGGATTGACCCTGTGGGTGCATGCGTCGGCATGAAAGGATCAAGGATCCACGGAATTGTCAGGGAATTGAGAAATGAGAATATCGATGTGGTGAACTTTTCGCCAAACACTCAGCTATTCATCCGCAGGGCATTAAGCCCTGCAAAAATCAGTTCAATCAGGATCAATGAATCTCTGCGTAAAGCTGACGTCTACCTGAAGCCCAATGAGGTTTCATTAGCCATCGGCAAAGGCGGTCTCAATATAAAGCTGGCCAGTCAGCTTACCGGTTACGAAATCGATGTTTACCGTGAAATTGAAGAGGACGACGAAGATGTGAATCTGGAAGAATTTGCCGATGAAATTGAAAGCTGGATTATTGATGAATTCAAAAATATCGGTTGTGATACCGCAAAAAGTGTTTTGAATATGTCCAGGGAAGATCTGATCAAACGGACTGACCTCGAAGAAGAAACTATCGACGAAGTGATTCGTATCCTGCGTTCAGAGTTTGATTAATTTTGAAACCCTGAAACAGTTAGGATTTTTTGACGTAAATGACTGCCTATGGCTGGTCAGGAAAAAATTTAAAAAGTATATATGGTTGCAGGCAACGCACAACGATTAAGTAAACTGGCAAAAGAACTGAATGTAGGAATTTCGACAATTACCGAATTCCTGCACAAAAAGGGTTTTGACATAGATTCAAATCCCAACACGAAGGTTCCGGAGGAGGTGTGTCATCTGCTCGAAAAGGAGTTTAAAAGCGACATCAGCCTGAAAAGGGAGTCGGAGCAGATTACCATGCGCCAGCAGCGTATTAAAAAAGAGGTTGTAACCATCGACGATATTTCCCGGAAGGATGCGGCTGAAGACGATTTCGACGATGATTTCATTGAACTGGAAGATCTGAAAAAGACGGCATCTGCGGCTACAAAAACCTCCCAAAAGGAAAAACCGGCAGAACCGGTTAAGGAAGAAAAGCGAGAACCTTTGGTAAAACCGCTGAAAATTATTGATAAGATCGACATCAACGATCTTCCCGGTGCCAAGAAAAAACCGGCCGAAAAAGTATCCCCTCCACCAGCCAGGACTGAAAAGCCTGAAACAATGGAAATTCAGGAAGCCCATGAAAAACCTTCGCAGGTCAAAGCGCTGTCTCCTGAAATACCAGCCGTTGAACCCGCGGATGAAATGAGCGGAAAAAAAGAAATTACCGTTGAGACTCCTAAAAAACCTGTTCAGGAACCAATGGTGGCAGAAAAACCGGAGAAAGAAATTATTGAACCAAAAAAAGAAGAAAAAACACCAGTGGTTGTAACAGAAGTTCAGGACTATATTAAAACAGATGTCCCAAGAGTAGACGAGCCTAAGGTTATCGGGAAAATAGACCTTGGCCAGATCAATTCCAAAACTCGTCCCGATAAAAAATCACGAGAAGAGAGGGACAAAGAACGTAAACTGAGAAATCAGAGGGAAAAAGAGGCCCGGAAGAAAGTCAGAACCGAAGAAGAACCCGGTGTGGAAACCCCGGACACCTCACCTGAGGTAATATCTCCCTCAAAACCAGAAGTAATCAGGGCAAAAGCCGCTAAACTGGCCGGTCCTACCATTGTAGGCAGGATAGAACTACCGGCCGAAAAAGATAAAAAAGCTTCCGATGAGGACCGCGAAAAGTCCAAAAAGAAAAAACGGCGCAAACGCATCCACAAGGAAACAGAAAAAGTAAACCTTGCAGCAAAACCGCAAGACGACCGCAAAAAGCCGGATGATGCCAAAAAACCCGGCAAGAAGAAAAAACTGCTGAAAAAAGAAGTTAACGAAGAGGATGTCCAGAAACAGATCAAAGATACACTTGCCCGGCTGACCAGCAAGGGAGGAAAATCCAAAGGGGCAAAATACCGTAAGGAAAAGAGGGCCATACAGAGCGAACGGGCTGCTGCCGAGGCAGAAATCAAGGACCAGGAAAGGAATATCCTGAAAATTACCGAATTCGTATCGGTAAATGAACTGGCCAACATGATGAATGTTCCGGTGACCCAGATTATATCTACCTGTATGAGCCTTGGTCTGTTCGTTTCCATAAACCAGCGTTTGGACGCTGAGACGATGTCACTGGTTGCTGATGAATTTGGCTACAAAGTGGAATTCGTGAGCGTTGAAATTCAGGAAGCCATCGAAGAGGAACCCGACAGCGAGGAGGATCTGAAACCGCGTCCGCCGATCGTAACCGTCATGGGACACGTCGACCACGGTAAAACCTCGTTGCTTGACCATATCCGCAGCACCAACGTTATCGCAGGTGAGGCCGGTGGTATTACTCAGCATATCGGGGCGTACAATGTGAAGCTCCCCGACGGGCGCAGGATAACCTTCCTCGATACTCCGGGTCACGAAGCCTTTACCGCTATGCGTGCTCGTGGTGCCCAGGTAACCGACATTGCCATCATCATTGTTGCCGCCGACGACGACGTAATGCCACAGACCATAGAGGCCATCAATCATGCTTCTGCCGCCGGTGTACCTATTGTATTCGCCATTAATAAAATCGACAAGCACAATGCCAATCCTGAAAAAATCAAGGAAGCCCTGGCCAATATGAATTACCTCGTGGAAGAATGGGGTGGAAAATATCAGTCGCAGGATATTTCAGCCAAACAAGGGCTGAACGTCAGCGAACTGCTGGAAAAAGTATTGCTCGAGGCTGAACTCCTGGAACTGAAGGCCAATCCGAACAAACGGGCCAACGGTACCATTATTGAATCCTCACTCGACAAAGGCCGTGGATATGTCGCAACCGTTCTGGTCCAGTCAGGTACCCTGAAGGCCGGTGATATCGTACTCGCCGGACAATACTATGGCCACGTAAAAGCCATGTTCAATGAACGTAACACCAAAATAGACTCCGCAGGTCCGTCTGCTCCGGCAATAATCCTGGGGCTCGACGGTGCCCCACAGGCCGGAGATAAGTTCCATGTGTTTGAGAATGAACGGGAAGCCAGACAGATCGCCAATAAACGCGAGCAGTTGGCACGTGAGCAGGGACTCCGTACGCAAAAACATATCACTCTCGATGAAATCGGTCGCCGTATTGCCATCGGTAACTTCCAGGAACTTAACCTTATCGTTAAGGGCGACGTGGATGGCTCTGTCGAAGCACTCTCCGACTCACTTATCAAACTCTCCACCGAGGAAATCCAGATCAATGTCATTCATAAGGCAGTTGGCCAGATTTCCGAATCCGATATCATGCTGGCATCTGCATCAGAGGCCATCGTAGTGGGATTCCAGGTCCGACCATCTGTAAATGCCCGTAAATTAGCCGAAAAGGAACAGATTGATATCCGCCTCTACTCCATCATCTACGATGCCATCAATGAAATCAAGGCAGCAATGCAGGGTATGTTGTCACCCGATATCAAAGAGGAGATCCTCGGTACCGCCGAAGTACTCGAAACATTCAAGATTACCAAGGTGGGTACAGTTGCAGGTTGTATCGTCCGCGACGGTAAAATCAACCGAAACAGCCGGGTCAGGGTCATCCGCGATGGTATCGTGATATATACCGGAACCCTGGGATCACTCAAACGATTCAAAGAAGATGTGAAAGAGGTCAAGAATGGTTATGAGTGCGGTCTGAATATCGATAACTTCAATGACATCAAGGTAGGCGACAACATCGAAGCTTTCCACGAAATTGAAGTAGCCAAACAACTTTAACGGAATATCCTGAATTATAAAAATTCATTAAAATGCTGAATCATATTCTTTTTGTGAGTGGAGGTGAATTGGTTCTGGTAATGCTCCTGGCTTTGCTCTTCTTCGGATCAAAGGCGATCCCGGATATCGCCAAAACATTGGGGAAAGGACTCAGGGAGTTTAAAAAGGCCACCAATGAAATAAAAAGAGAGATCAATGACAGCACCGGTGATATCAGAAAAGACCTGAATGAAATATCAAGCGATATCAATAAGGAAGGATCGGAAATCACTAAAAATATAGATAAGGAATTCTCAGATCTCAACCAGGGATAATTTCCCTCCTGAAAGGCCGGTCGGTACCGGCCTGAAGAATGTCCTGTCAATAAACTGGCGATCATGGTAAAAGCGGAAAATATCCGGAAGTCATTCGGTCAGCTGCAGGTTCTCAAAGGAATTAACCTGGAAATCCCTGCCGGAAAAATCTACTCGGTTGTAGGGGCAAGCGGTGCAGGAAAAACAACCCTGCTGCAGATTCTGGGAACCTTAAGCCAACCCGACTCCGGTGAAATTTATATCCGCGACCGCAAAATTTCAGGGCTTTCCGAGAACGAACTGGCTGCTTTCAGAAATCTCGAACTGGGGTTTGTTTTTCAGTTTCACCATCTGCTTCCGGAATTTACCGCGCTCGAAAATGTATGTATCCCTGCATACATCGCCGGATCCACACGCGCCAAAGCTGAATCAAAGGCAGGTGAACTATTGGGGTACCTGGGCATGAGCGAAAGGGCACACCATAAACCATCACAACTTTCAGGAGGAGAAAAACAAAGGGTTGCCGTGGCCCGGGCACTCATCAACAATCCTTCCGTCATTATGGCTGATGAACCTTCAGGAAATCTCGACACCCGCAACCGGCAGGAACTTCACGACCTTTTCTTTGCCCTAAGGCAGGATTTCGGCCAAACCTTTATCATTGTCACCCACGATGATACATTTGCCGACAGGTCAGATAAGATTATTCACATCAGGGACGGCGTAATCGTGGAATGAAACTAAATGAACTTAAAGAGTTCCTGGATGAAAAGTCTGATCTTTACAATAATCCGGCTTTTATAGAATCCGATCCCATTTCCATACCTCACCGCTTCACGAAAAAAGAGGATATAGAAATCTCGGGCTTCCTGACCGCGACCATCGCCTGGGGAAACCGCAAATCGATCATCAGTAGTGCAACCAGAATGATGGCCTTGATGGACAATGCACCACACGATTTCATTATGAACCATAAGCCTCATCACCTCGAAAGGTTTGATGGATTTGTACACCGGACATTCAACCACACCGACCTCATTTACTTTGTTAAGGCCCTTCAAAATATTTACGTCCAGGAAGGAGGGCCAGAAAAGATATTTGCAGGCAATATTTCCGGAGAATCCGTTCTTCCGGCAATCAGCGCGTTCCGGAAGTTCTTCTTCTCTCTTCCCTTTCCACAAAGGACCGGAAAACATGTTTCAGATCCCCTGAAAGGTTCCGTTGCCAAAAGAATCAATATGTTCTTACGTTGGATGGTCAGAAGGGATAACCGGGGTGTCGACTTCGGCATCTGGCCTTCCCTCCCGGCCAGCGTCCTTTCCTGCCCTCTGGATGTTCATTCAGGTAATGTTGCCCGAAAACTGGGGCTTATTACCAGAAAACAAAACGACACTATGGCCTTGGCCGAACTCGACAACTGCCTGAGACAGATGGATCCTGGTGATCCCGTTAAGTATGACTTTGCATTGTTCGGACTGGGTGTTTTTGAAGAATTCTGAGCATGGGCAGAAACAATTATTTCATTTTCAAACAGTTCACTGTTTCACAGGAACATTCAGCCATGAAAGTGGGCGTCGACAGTGTCCTGCTGGGTGCCTGGACCAATCCACGCAATGAAGAACCTGTCCTGGACGTAGGAACAGGAACCGGGCTTTTAGCTTTGATGATGGCCCAAAAAACCAATGCCATGATCACGGCTGTAGAAATTGATGAAATGGCCGCCGCAGAAGCAGCCCAAAATGTGAGGCTCTCCCCCTGGCCTGATCGAATCAGGGTGGTCCACAGCTCATTCCAGGAATTTGCCGCTTCTGCAACCCGGCAATTCGGACTGATCGTGTCAAATCCTCCCTATTTTATTAACAGTTCACATCCTGAAGATATCAGGAGAAAAAAGGCACGGCATAACGATGACCTGCCATTCAATGACCTGCTCAAAGGATGTGCAAAACTGCTCACCGGAACAGGGTCCTTCAACGTAATCCTTCCAGCGGATATTGCGGAACGGTTTGTTGAAATGGCCCTTAAAACCGGTTTGTACCTTACCCGTTCCACCTGGGTTAAACACAGTCAGGAGAAACCATACCACCGCCGGTTGATGGAATTTTCACTTACCCCGACCGAAACCATAGAATCGTTCCTCGTCATTATGACCGGAAATGAATTCACCGAAGATTATAAATTACTGACGGCCGATTACTATCTTGCCTTCTGAGATCAGCCATAACGCTTAAATTTGTTACACCCGTGAACAAACAAGCCCTGAGAAGGGTTAATTCTGGATTAAAACCGGTCAGGAAATACAATAAAACACTTTTTTGTCCGGAATTCATACTAATTTTGCAGACTGAAATTGATACGATCATGGCAGAGTTAACACATCAGGAAATAAAAATAGACACCAGTTTTTACAGGATCAGCGAAATCAGGCAGCTGACCGAAAGTACCTTCGTCCTATCCATGCCGCGTTGCAGGTTTACCTTCCGTCCGGGACAACATATTTCGGTATCCATAAAGGGAGATTACCAGACCCGTGAATATTCGATTTACAGTGGTAATAATGACGAAGCACTTGAGATTCTGGTCAAGGAAGTGGAAGGTGGTTATTTTTCACCAAAACTTAAAGGGCTGAAGCCGGGCGACTACCTGGAGGTTCACGGACCTTTCGGCAAATTCGGGCTGGTGCAGAAGAAACTGGACACGCACAAGCATGTATTTATTGCGAGTGGGACAGGCATTGCACCTTTCCACAGTATGGTCAGGTCTGTGCCCGGACTGGATTACCAGCTGGTTCACGGAGTCCGGTACCCGTCGGAGGCATATGAACGGGATCATTACGACGAGGAAAGATATGTCCTTTGCACTACGCGCGATCCGGAGAACAATTTCCACGGCAGGGTTACCGATTACCTGCGCCAGACCGACTTTAAGCCGGAAACAGCCTTCTATCTGTGCGGAAACAGCGACATGATCTTCGATGCCATGGAAATCCTCAAGGAGAAAGGATTTCAGCGTGAAGACATTACGGTTGAAGTCTATTTCTGAAAATCAGGAAACAGGGACCTTCTTTTTGGAGTCTATCTTGGCACCGTAGGCAAGGTCACCTGCATCGCCCAGGCCAGGTACAATATAGGACTTCGGGGTCATTCCCGGATCCACTGCCCCTAACCAAAGGGTAACGTCGGGATCCTGTATCTTTTCCGCGACATAGTCCACCCCCTGCTGGCTGCTGATAATGGAAACCAGATGAATATGCGACGGCTTCCCCTTGGTCAGCAGTGCATGATAACTGATCTCCATCGACATGCCCGAAGCCAGCATCGGATCAGAAAGGATAACGACCTTATCATCGAGCAGCGGGGAGGCCATATACTCAAATTCAATGTCAAAGCCCCCGTCTTCAGTGTATTTCCTGTATGCTGAAATAAAAGTATTCTCAGCCTGGTCGAAAACCCTAAGCAGTCCGTTGTGCATCGGTAGCCCGGCCCTGAGGATCGTAGCCAGCACGGGCTGATTAACCAGCATGGGTACCCTGGCAACGCCCAATGGCGTGACCACTTCCTTCTCTTCATAAGACAGGGTTTTGCTGATCTCATAACCAAACAGTTCTCCCAGTCGCTGAAGGTTTTCCCTGAAGCGCAGCGGATCCTTCTGAATGTGGATATCGCGCAATTCGGCCAGGTACTGGTCAATAACAGAGTTACGACCACCTAAAATTCTGATTTCCATTATATGATTTTTGTAAATAGTACGTTTTTACCTCATTGAAAACAAATGATGTACCTTAATAATACGCACATGACACAAGTATTATGAGGCCCTGATCTCAATGTGCAAAAATATAATTAAAAACATCCACTATCTTTACAATATCAAACAAAAATGTCGTTAAACAAAAGTTTATACCAATGAGTTCAGCCCATAAGGAACGAATTATTCCTGCGCTGGTCAGGCTAATGCCATTTTTTCTTCTGGCCATTTTGAGTACCTGGCTGGTTTCAGGAAATATTTTTTTCTGGGATACCGTTCAGCTGGGGGCCAAACATGCCACCTTTTTTTATGACAATAACTTCTCGGTATGGATGCTTCCCGATGATGCCGACAGCGGCCATATTCCTGCCTTCGGTATATACCTGGCCCTATGCTGGAGCATCTTCGGGAAAAGTTTGGCCGTCAGCCATTTTGCCATGCTTCCATTTATCCTGGGTATCATTTGGCAATCTTATTTGCTGATTCAAAAATTCATAAGCCCTGAATTCCGATTGCCCGCATTGGTAGTGTTTTTAGCAGATCCGACCTTACTGGCCCAGTCAACGCTCGTTTCTCCCGACATTCCTCTTATTTTTTTGTTCCTGACCGGACTTAATGCCTTACTTTCCGGAAAAAAATATCTGGTAATGACGGCTGTTTTTGGCCTGGCCCTTGTCAGTATGCGCGGTATGATGGCAGCATTTGCCCTGCTGCTTATTGATCTGGTTTATTCCCTTACTTTTACTGATCTGAAACAACTCCTTGTACAGCTGATAA
Source organism: Prolixibacteraceae bacterium (assembly GCA_030602265.1). GTDB lineage: Bacteria > Bacteroidota > Bacteroidia > Bacteroidales > Prolixibacteraceae > UBA1413. Next base: position 30,701 of record JAUWAB010000023.1, read on the forward strand.
AAAAAGCACTGATCTACTCGCCGGCCCTGCTGGTATTTGTCGCATACAATCTTTACCATTACAGAGTTAAGGGCTGGATAGGGTACCATGAAGACTCTCCCTGGGCAGAATGTTTCCAAAGGGTAGGTATAGGCGGTGTTTTCTATAATACCGGAATCCTTGCCTGGAGAATGCTCGATTTTGGAAGGGTATTCCTCTGGGGTGCTTCTTTGCTGATAATTTGGGCATATTGTAAAAAATCCTTTGCAAACAGAATAGCACGACAGCTGCTTGTTATTTTTATACTAACCCTTGCCAGTCTGTCGGTCAGCTTTCTGCTCTATAAAAACCTAAGCGGCCACCGCTACCTGCTTCCCGCTATACTGATGTTTTCGATGTTTACCATTTACCTGGTTACAGAAATTTTAACCGGCAACAAAATCAAATATATCCTCCTCACCATACTCACCTTAGGCTTACTGAGCGGAAACCTCTGGATCTATCCCCGACACATTGCTCAAGGATGGGATGCCTCGCTTGCACACCTTCCCTATTATGGTCTCCGGGAAAAGATAATGCAACACCTCGCTGGTCAGGAAATCGAAGTTTCGGATGTAGCCAGCGTTTTTCCAAACAACATGGAATTCCGGTACCTCGACTTGAGTGATAACCGGCAACAACACCCGACTCTGGACATCAACACATCACAATACATTTTATACTCAAACGTGTTCAACGACGTCTCCGATGAAGAGCTTGTAATTCTGGACCGGGATTTCCTGATACTAAAAGAGGTTAAAAAGGCGGGGATTTATTTCCGGATATACCATAGAAATAAATAATTTTCCATGGGTTTAAAAAAAATATATAAACAACTTTTCCCTGAAAAATTCAGAATAGAAGTCAGGTTCCGTGCCTGGCAGATGATGTTTCCGTTTTTTCTGGGTCATCGTTACAGCTGCAATTGTTGCAGCAAATCTTTCCGGAAGTTTCATGATAAAGGTAACCTCCCCCGGAAAAATGCCCAATGCCCGTATTGTGGATCCCTGGAAAGAACCCGCCTGCTGCTTTTCTACCTGAAAAATGAGACAGAGATATTTACACAAAGTGGATTAAAAATTTTACATATTGCCCCTGAACGTCCAATATTCAATTTACTGAAAAAAACAGACGCCATTTACATCGACGGAGACCTTAATCCTGCGTGTGCCCGGCATGTGGTTGATGCAACCAGCCTTAAATACCCCGACAACTTCTTTGATTATATCATCTGCTCGCATGTGCTTGGCCATATACCCGACGAAGCAAAGGCAATAAAGGAGCTGACGAGGGTTCTTAAAATGACAGGGACCGCATTATTCCTTACCCTTATCAATCTGCAGAAGTATGAAACGCTGGAATCCGGAAGACCATTAACAGACATGGAAAGAATGCAGCTTTACGGAGAACCGGACCTTTTCAGGAAACATGGAGAAGATTTTACGGAACGTTTGGCAGAATACGGTTTCCGGGTTGAACGTATCGATTATCGCATAGCATTTACCCCGGAAACCAATGAAAAATTCAGGCTGGGAAACGGTGAGAGGGAAATAATCTTTAAATGTACCAAAGAGTAAACACCCCTGTTTCCCGGGCTAATTATTTCAATGCCTTACAGTCGATAGGCCAGCCCATTTACGAAGCAGAAAATACCCCAACTCTCCTTTAAGATTCGTAATGAATTCTCCCGGAAATTCTGCAGGAAATCGTTGGAAATGAAAGTCAAGGCTATCTCCCTTAATTCCGGCAGTACCGAAAGTAATATCGCATACACCAGACAAGCGCAGCCTGGAAATTACATCCCCGGATATACCGCTGTCGGTATAAGGAAAAGCAAATGCCCTTACTGACGGACTAAACCGGTCTGACACCCATTTCATGCTTCGTTCCGCCTGGTGATATTGTTCGTCTGCATTCAGCAGCCAGAATTCAGGATGGTCCCAACTGTGAGCCCCTACGGTAAACCCCTGACGGACTAATCCCTTTACTTCATTTTCTGTCATATACGGCCTGTAATCCTCGAGAAACTCTGTCCAGGAAAGCGCCATTTTCGCAGCAATTTCATCAAGCAGGATCGACTGTTTGTAAGATATTTGCAGGAGTGTATCTGCTGTCAGGCCATTTGCTTTGAGATATGATTGCTTCTCCGGATGGCCGAGGATATGACTGACAATCAGGCTGGCCTTGTAGCGGTGGAACAGCCCCTTATTGCCAATGAAGCCGGGATTGACAAAAAATGTAGCTGGAATACCTTTCTTGTATAGGATAGGTGCAATCACCTCATAGCACTCTCTCAGGCCATCATCAAAACTGAGGTGAAAAATTCTTTTTCCCGTTATTCCTGGATTTAAAAGTTCATGTAACTCAACCGGTTTATAGTGACCTAATAAAAAATCAAGTTCATCAATAAATTCCGGTACATTCCGGTAAGGATAATTATGAACATGAAGGAGTTTCTCATTGCTCACCACATGATAGAAAGGCAATAATACCGGATATTGTAACCGGTTCAACCAGCTGAAAGGAATTATTCTTCCGGCCTGTTTTGCCATATGCCTGAGCGCTCCTTTCATTTTTTCAGCCATCTCAGTGGAAGTGGCAAGCTATTAAAGGATAACCGGTAATAGGTTTCATACTGAGCGCCAAATCCTTTCATAAATGCCGCGATGCCGGGTACCGTGGACCCTTCAAAATCGAGCAGGAGACCAGAACCTGCCTGCTCATAAATAAGTTGGTCTATAATAGCCGTCATGGCACTGGTCTCCCTACCCTCACGGGTAGAAAACGCATTCAGGTATACCACCCTGCTGCCTGATCGTACAAAAAAGGCCGCGGCACACAATTCATTATGCCGGGTATAGGCATGCATAATAAAACCTTTTCCAACCGACTGTGTGTATGAAATAAAGGCTTCAAGACCCTCAAACGATGATTTGGATACGGAACAGCCCAATGCCCTGCATTTTTGCGATATGTATTCGTACGAATTCATACCGGTTAATACGGTTATACCCGATTTTTTTGACAGCAAAAGATTTTTAGCCCGGTCTCTTGAGTAATTCGATGAAAGATCCGAATAGGAACCAAACAGGGGTAAAACAAAGTTATCTCTTGTAACAACGTCGAGACCGGAGAATCCGTCCGGATCCATTTGTGAGTTAACCTGTATATCAATATACAGGAAAAGTTCCTTTATCCTTTTAAAAAACTCAATCTGAACAGTAATGGTTGGAACAGGAAAAATCCCGAGCTGCTGACAATAAGCAGGTGGAAAAAGGTATTTAATTCCCCACTTTCTGCGAATGGTAAGAGGCATCACAAATTCATAATCCCCCCAGATCAGCGCATCCCAATTTTCAGATGCCCGGTCAAGAAACCAGGAAAGGGCATATACCCGGCTGTTTGAAGATAAGCCAACTACTTCATCCCATCGGGATTTGTCAATATCAGCATGCTTTACATACCGAATCTCTGAAAAGCCGCTTTTATCCATCAATTTCCCCTCCCTTGTTCATCACCTCAAATATCTTAAGATAATCCTTCCGTAAATCTGTGCCGGTAACAGACTCGTTATGCCAGATGGATACAAACGTCCCTCCCTCCTTTCTTACCTGCTCCTGCAGATCACAGATTTTCTTTCCGGCCTCTTCGACAGTCAGTTTCATATATTGGCACAAAGATACATCCATCACCTGAAATGGAAATACGGTGAGCAATGTCTCCTGCTCATTTTCCAGGTCATAAAACTTAAACGGAGTGCAGATACCAGCCCTGAACCCGGCCAGATCATGAAATCCCATAGAATAGTCCTCTTCTATGCCGGCAGCCATCAACCTTCGGTAGGTTTCCGGAAGATTCAGTCTGAGGTAGTGTTGCCTGCTGCAGGTAACCGGCAATCCGGAGACAGTTTCCAGACGTTCCTTTTCTTCCCTGACCAGACTTTCATTCTGACGATCAGAAGAGCGGTAAGAGGGATGTATCCCGACCCGGAAATTCTCAGCTATCTTTTTAATCAGCGCTCTGAATGAAGGGTTCTTCCAGGGGACAGATTTATCGTATCTGGAATAATTTCCCGTCAGGATAAAGAAAATAACATCATCGCCTTTACTACTTAGCACTGAAAACAGGTAATCGTATGTGTCATAAGGATCATTACTTTTGCCGGCAAGAACCAGAAGCCGATCTTTTACCCTTTTAAAATCAGCCTTCATAAGATCTCTGGCAACAGCGGCAAGTGTTCGTGCAAATCCCTTGTTCAGGTAGGCCCATGCATTATCAATATCTATGGTTGTAAGGGACCTGAATTTGGGCCTGAAAAATTTCATGCCGGGATAAATATCCAGGAGGGAGGCGGCCAACAGATTTGCCCAGGCATTCACCACCGGTTTTTCGATCAAACCATAATGAAAGAGCAGGGAAGATTTTCCTTCAAAGCGGCCATGCCGGTCTCTTTTACCCGGCAGGTATTCTTCCATTCTTGAGACCACAAGAAAGGCAGATGCAAACGGATCAAAAGGAAGAAGGGAATCTTCGGATGTCGGAAAGAATCCGGTTTCACCCTTATAGACGACAGGTGATAATTCAGGAATTTCAATTGCACAGGTGAAAAGAAAGTTGCCTGATCTCAGGAAGGGTTCATTCCCAAGCCTATCCCCTGAATAATTCAGTTTAGGAGAAGGGGAGGACAGGAATACAGCAACATCAGTCACCATGGTGACTTCAATGCCTAATATTTCAGTCAGTATCAGCCTGAAGACATACTCCAGGCGGGGTGATCTGACCGGAGAATAAACGATAATCATCAGATCAAGCAGTTAACTAAAAAATCAATTTCATAAATCAAACAGATATTTCAACCGTATATTGCGCAAAACGCGTTTACAATACCCCATTGTCTGCAAAGCTGTAATAACTGGTCTGTGTAATGATCAGATGGTCCAGTACCTTAACATCCATAATGGCTCCGGCATCCCTGATTCTCCTCGTAATGGAGAAATCAGCATCCGAAGGTAATAAATTTCCTGACGGATGGTTATGGCAAAGGATCATTGCTGTGGCCGCTTTGTCAAGGGCCTTGCGCATAATTGCCCGCACATCGATTATGGTGGAGGTTAGTCCGCCCATACTGGTCATAAATTTCCCGATCACCTTGTTACTGCGGTTAAGTAGCAAAATCCAGAATTCCTCAATCTCGAGGTCACCAATCAGGGGGATAAAAATTTCAGCTACATCCCGGCTACCAGAGATTTGCACTTTTTCCGGATTATCGATGCTCTTTCGCCTTCGTCCAAGTTCAAGTGCAGCCATAATATTAATGGCCTTGGCCTCCCCTATGCCTTTAAATGTACAAAAGTTTTCCAGATTCAGCCGGCCGAGCTCAATCAGGTTATTACCAACCGACTGTAGAATTCTGCGAGACAGTTCAACGGCAGTTTCTTCAGGATTTCCGGATCCTATCAGGATGGCTACCAGTTCGGCGTCACTGAGTGCCCTTGATCCGTTCAGCATCATTTTTTCACGTGGACGGTCTTCTACAGCCCACTCCTTAATGTTCATTTTTCGGTATTCGTTCATGGTTAACAATTTGGTGGTTTGAGTGAGGCCTAAAATAGTCAAAAGAATTAAACATTCGAAGGATTACCATAAAAAAAGCCCCTCCGTAATCGGAGAGGCCTTTTTTTGTCTCTTTATGAAATTGTCGCCTTTACATCCTGTTGATTTGTAACGCCAGCTTTGATTTCAGGTTGGAAGCCTTGTTCTTGTGAATGACATTCTTCTTGGCAAGTTTGTCAATCATAGCTACTACCTCCGGGTATCTTTTGATAGCCTCTTCCTTGTCTTCTGACAGACGAAGCTTCTTAACCGCATTACGGGTAGTCTTGGCGTAATATTTATTATTTAAACTTTTTTTCTCGGTTTGCCTGATTCTTTTTAAGGCTGACTTGTGATTTGCCATTATATTTTAAATCTTTTAATTAGCAGTCCGTAGGGGATTCGAACCCCTATGGCAAGAATGAAAATCTTGAATCCTAACCCTTAGATGAACGGACCTTAAATATTTCCCTTAAAATTGGGACTGCAAAAGTAATACTTAATTGCAATATTCCAAAATCTCGGAGAACTTTTTTTGCCTCAACCAGATTTTATTTGTGTAAAACCATTTTGATTTTGGCGCTGCAAAGGAAATCAAGTTTTTTGAAATTTCAAACCTCCGGCAACAATTTTTTTCATGGTTTAATTGAATGTTAACGCCATTCTACCACCTTCCCTCTGTCTGGCGACATTAAACCAGCTGGCAATGAGTCCTTTACCTCCCTCCAGAGCAGGTTAATCAGCTTATGCTTGGCAAAGTGTCTGGAATATACGAGGCTGACCTCACGGAGTGGTTTTGTGCCGGTAAATGAAAGGACGTTTGCCCTTCGTTCCTCAGACATGGTAAAGGTGGCCAGTTCGGGTATCAGGGTTATACCGCCTTCCTGGTCGACAATATTCATTAAAGTCTCCAGTGAACCGGCCTCAAACTGGAAGGGCAGGCTACCTCCGGCACCCGACATATAGGAACAGAGGTTGACCACCTGGTCCCTGAAACAATGTCCGTCGCTCAGCAACCAAATATCCGGCGTAGCGATATCTTTCACCGAAATTTCGGATTTACTGTGCAACGGGTGATTCTTGTTGGCATAAATCATCATCTCTTCATAAAAGACGGGCTTCTCTATAATTTTTTCCTCCTTCAGGGGGGTTACGAGTATCCCGACATCCAGCAGATCTTTGTTGAGAAGTTCGATAATTCCTGCTGTCGTGAGCTCTTCCACCTTGATCACAATATTCGGCCATGTCCTTTTATACCTGCCAATAAACAATGGCAGCAGATAGGGAGCCAGGGTAGGGATAATACCGATACGCAGCAAACCCGACACTTCATTCTTATGGTCCTTGATAATGTTTTTCAACTCCTCTGCCGACGACAATACCAATTTCGACTGTGCTATAAGCCTTTGTCCCACATCGGTGGGGATTAATGGCTGCTTACTGCGGTCGAAGATGATCACCTCAAGGTCCTCCTCAAGCTTTTTGATCTGCATCGACAAGGTGGGCTGGGTCACAAAACAACTCTCGGCGGCCCGCCCAAAGTGCCGGTAGGTATCTACCGCCACAATATACTCCAGTTGGGTAAGCGTAATCATGTATAGCTAATTGACTTTCCGATAAAAATAGAAAATATCTATCGGATTTCTGGCTTATATCCGGAAATCTTTTATCAATAAAACGAAATGATAATATACACAACAGGAGTATTCTTGTAAGAACGGAGCAGTTTTTGTATATTTTTGCACAAAATGCTGAAATAATGAAACGTCAATTTGCCTTACTGTCACCCATATTTCTGACCATAGTGTTATTCATTCTCTCATGTGGCCCGTCACAGGAAGACCGCGCCCGTGCAAGGTTCAACTTCGCACGCACCCTTCTGGAAGCAAATGACACGGTTTCTGCCTTGCTCCACCTTGACAGCATTGCCATTTTATCGCCCAAGGCTGCCTATTCCATCAATGCTGCCAAAAACCTTAAAAAGGAAATACTTTGGGAATTATTGCAGCAAAAGGAAAATCAACTGGATACGATTAAAGTCAGGATCTCTGACCTGGAAAAAAATTTCAACAAGGAGAAAACCCAGTTCGACCGGTATACACAATACCTGCATAAAAGGCAAACCTGGGACCGGTCATGGAACCGTTCCTACATTCAGATTCTCCTGAACGAGCGGGGAGACCTTTCCCTGGTGAGCAACTATAACGGTACCGAATGGCTTAACCATACCGGGCTCCGGGTGTACGACCAGGGACTGAGTGCCAGAACCGACTCAGTGGGTATCGGTGAAGTCGATAACCACCGTAGCGATTTCCTCGAATCGAAGTGGGAAAAAGTTACTTACCGTAACGGACGTGACAATGGGGTAATCGAGTTTATTGCAGAGAACACACATTTAAGACTCAAAGCCGTTTTCCTAGGAAGGCGTATGCACTTTATAGTGCTGGAAGATTACGACAAGAAAGCCGTGCAGGATGCCCTGTACCTCTCCCGGGCCATTAAGGCACAGACCCGGCTTGAACAGGAAATCCGCCAGTTACAGGAAAACATGAACGCCCTGAACTGACACCAGCAATCAGACGATCTTCTCAATTTCTTCAGCTGGCTGAGCGATAACCGCCTTGTCACCGTTTACCACGATAGGGCGTTGTAGCAGCCTGGGATTATTGATCAATTCCTTAATCCATTGTTCCGGGGTTAACTCTTTGCCCTTAAGGTTAAGTCTGTAATAATCTTCCTGTTTCCTGACAAGGTCAACCGGCTGCAACCCGGTTTTGTGCAGAATGGTCCTTAACTCGACCTCCGTAAGGCCCTCTGCCAGATAATTCCTTACCTCCACATCAAAACCCTTCCTTTCCAGATACTTCAGGCCTGCCCGGCTGCCGGCACATCTGGGGTTGTGGTATATGCGCATAATTACATGGTGTTTGTTACGGATATAATTGTAATAATCTTCCTGAGCCCTGAACTTCATATCCGGATGAGACCGCTGGTACTCATTGATCAGTAAAGGATCCAAAATCCTGGATTTCGAATTATCCTTCAGCTGGATCATCAGCATTTCCTTCAGTTCCTGCTGAATTTCCGGATCATAAACAGGCACTGCTACTTCAACCCTTCTGTTAAGGTTGCGGGTCATCCAGTCGGCTGAACTGATAAAATATCTGGGATTACCATCGTTATTGAACACAAAGATCCTGGAATGTTCAAGATATTTATCCACTATACTGATTCCCTCGATATTTTCACTAAGTCCAGGCACCCCCGTCTTCATACCGAAAATTCCCCTGACGATCAGCTTGATTTTTACACCTGCCTGAGAAGCCTCATACAGCTTGTACATCATTTCCGGGTCGATCAGGCTGTTCATCTTTAAAATAATCCAGGCTTCACGGCCGGCTTTGGCATTCTTCATTTCCGCCCTGATCAGCTTCAGAAAACTCTTGCGCATCTGAAAAGGACTAACAATCAGATGATTATATTTATAATGCTTGTAATTGTGCTTAAAAAATTCAAACACATTAGCCACCTCGTCGGCTAACCTCGGATCGGAGGTCAACAACCCGTCGTCTGCGTATATCCGGGCTGTGCCTTCATGAAAATTACCGGTACCAATGTAGGCATAATTCCGGTATCCGTTATCTTCCTGCCGCTTGATCCACGCCAGTTTGCTGTGGATTTTCAATCCCTGGATTCCGTTAATCACATTGGCGCCTTCCTCCTGGAGTTTCCCTGACCAAAAAATGTTGTTCTCCTCGTCAAAACGTGCCTGCAATTCAATAACCACAGTCACCTTTTTCCCGTTACGGAGTGCATTCAGAAGGGCATTTACCACCTTGGAGTCCTGCGCCACACGGTATATGGTGATTCCGATCTCTTCCACCTGTGGATCAATGGCAGCCTCCCTCAGCAGGTCAATAAAATGACCGAATTTCTGATAGGGGTAATGGAGCATAACATCCTTCCGCCGGAGAACCTTGAGGATACTGGTATGGATCAGCAGGTCCTTGTGCCTGAAAGGAGGCAATTTGGGGTAATAATGATGTGGTTTTCCTATTTCCGGAAAATCCATAAAATCCTTATGATTGTGATATCGCCCTCCAGGCACGGCATTCTCCTGATCCTCAATCTTCATCTTCTTAACGATAAACTTCAGGAGATCATCTGGTATCTGACGGTCATAGAGCAATCTTACCGGCTTCCCGATTTTGCGTTTTTTGACTCCATCCTCCATTTTCTCGATAAACGATTTGGAGATATCGTCATCGATATCAATCTCTGCATCCCGGGTAATCTTAAGAGTATACGCCTCATACCGGTCGTAGTCAAAATAGAAGAAGAGATCGTCGAAACAATACCGGATGATGTCGTCGAGCATAATTACATACTTCCTGTTTCCCGATTCGGGCAGCACAAAAAACCGTGGAACAGACCTGCTTGGGATCCGGATAAGGGAATAAGCAAAATCATCGGGATTGGATTGACTGGAAAGTTTGACAGCCAGATAAACGGAGCGGTCTCTCAGATACGGGAACGAAGCCTTTTTGCTCAGCATGATCGGGACCAGGTTGGGCAGAACCTTCTCCTGGAAATATTTCCGGACGATCACACCCTGCGCATGGGAGAGTTGCTTTTCGTTTATCAGAAAAATATCCTCCTTCTCCAGCTCCTTCAATATATCGGCAAATATTTCCTGAACCTTAAGTTGCTGCCGGATAACAATTTCATGAATCTGGTCATGAAGTTCTCTTGGCGTCATGGGGCCAAGAAGGTTCTCTTCATCGCGGCCAAAATCCACCATCCGCCTGACGGCAGCTACCCTCACCCGGAAGAATTCATCCAGGTTATTGGAAAAGATACCAATGAAACGCAACCGTTCAAATAACGGCACATTAGGATCCTCGGATTCCTGGAGAACCCGCTCATTAAAAGATAACCAACTGATTTCCCTGTTGATGAAAATCTCTTCCCAATCTGACTTGAACATATTAACCTCCACGACGCAATTAAAAACGTCCTAATATCCTCAAAAACATTGGAATTGTCAAGGAAAATCCGGGAAATCTTCAGGATCCGCCGAACTCCATCAGGTAGGCCTTGATAAAACCGTCGAGATCACCATCCAAAACAGCCTGTGCGTTGGTGTTTTCAAACCCGGTCCTCACATCCTTCACCAGTTTATATGGCTGAAGGGTATAGGAACGAATCTGGGATCCCCATTCGATTTTCTTCTTGCTGGATTCTATTTCGGCCACTTTCTCCCTGCGCTTGCGCAGTTCGAGTTCATATAACTGGGACTTCAGCAACCTGAGGGCGTTTTCTTTGTTCCCTAACTGTGAACGGCTCTCGGTATTCTCAATAATGATCCCTGAAGGAGCATGCCGCAACCGCACACCGGTTTCGACCTTGTTCACATTCTGTCCGCCGGCACCACCACTCCGGAAAGTATCCCAGGTGATATCTGCCGGATTGATTTCGATTTGGATGGTGTCATCCACCAACGGGGCAACAAAAACTGAAGTAAACGAGGTCTGGCGCTTATTCTGGGCATTGAACGGAGAAAGTCTGACCAGCCGGTGAACCCCGTTTTCACTTTTCAGATATCCATAGGCATATTCCCCTTCAATCTCCAGGGTAACACTCTTGATGCCCGCTTCGTCCCCGGGCTGCATATCCATCACTTTTACCTGATAGCCCTGCTTGTCGCACCACCGGTTATACATCCTGAGCAACATATCGGCCCAGTCGTTGCTCTCCGTACCTCCGGCCCCGGCATTGATCCTGAGAACCGCACCCAGCCGGTCTTCTTCATTCCGGAGCATATTCCTGGCTTCCAATGCCTCCACCTCGTCAACCACCTCCCTGTAAGAACGGTCAACTTCAGCTTCATCCGCCTCGTCTGCTTCAAAAAATTCATAGAGGACCAGAAAATCCTCCACCAGCCGGTCGACCTGATTAAAACCATCCGTCCAGACTTTTATCGAACGGATGTTTCGCATTTGCGCCTCGGCTTCTTTTGGATTGTTCCAGAACTCGGGATCCTGGGTTTTTAATTCCTCTTCCTGTAACTGCAATAACCTGGCATCGTAGTCAAAGATGCCTCCTCAGCGCGTCCCGGCGCTGTACAAGGTCATTGACCTGTTCTTTAAAGATCATTTTTTTCTTTTTTAAAATTCAGTCAGCAAAGGTAAGAAAATTGGGCGACATGAAACAGGGTATTTCCCCACACCACATGGTTTAGAAGGATCAGACCGGGATTATTGACCGTCCGTGTATTGTGTGCATAATAACAGTTTTACATGATAAACCGGTGCATAATGATTGTTACTGCATACCATCAGGCTAAAAGAAAGGTTTTGATCCTACCGGGAAGGTAAAGCAGAGCACTTTTTCAGGACAAACTTTCATTTAAATACCGGTGAATAAGTTCAGGCTCAAACCCACGCCCCTGAGCAAAGCGGATCACCTGGGCCATCTTTTCAAATTTTTCTTTCTTCTTAATGGTTTTGGCTTTATCCTTCATCGTTTTCTTCAGCAGTTTCACATATTGCTCCTCATCGATCTCCTCAAAACCCTTTTCGATAATATTATCTTTCAGGCCTTTCATCTTCAGATAATAGCGCATTTTTATCCGGCCCCACTGGTTCAGCCTGAATTTGTCCCGGACATAAGCCCGGACAAACCGATCGTCATCAATATATTTCTCCTCCTGTAGCCGCTGAATGATGATTTCCTCCATTAGAGATGTTCCGCCAAGCTCCCTGATCTTTTTCCGTATATCGGGGGTACACTCTTCTGACCGGCTGCACAGGCGGGCCATCTTTGAAAAAATTTCCTTTTCGATGTCTTGCTGGTGTTCCATAGCGGTTTACTTTCAGGTTCAGGACCGAAAGATACAAAAAAAGAACAAGCCGGAAGAATCTAATTCAGAGCAAATTTGCCATACTCTGCGAGGAATTTTTCCTTTACCTTAACCGGTAAAACAAACAGATCTATATAAAGTAAAAATCCAAGAGCCACCAGGATCAATGATAAGACGGCCGAAACCAAAATCCCGGTTTCAAAATGGAAGCCCAGGGAACGCCCGATAACATTCCAGAAAATGACAGGGAACTGCATGCAAGCCATTACTGAAGTCCTTGCAGTATTGAGATAATCGACACTCATAAAGCGCATTCCCTTCAAGACTTTGATCTTGTATTGTTTACTATAGTGAAGGGAAGCCAGGGTCATGATGGTGTAAAGGGCCACTACTCCGCCAAGCACCCAAAAATCATTTGGTATAACCCTGAATAATGTAAAAAGAAGCATGGAAAGCATAAAAGTCATTAAAACTTTGGGCCACCGGTAAAAGTTTTTGAACACCGAATACATAATCCGGCGGTTGTTCCGGTTCATTTCCTTTATCTTAAGCCGTTTTATACGGCTAAAACCATACACCCCAAAACGCTTGAAACTGTTTTTCAAGGCCTTGTCAAATGGCAATTCAGGATCAGCCCCCCATTGTTCCTCAATGGAGGAGGCCATATGATCTACCAGCTCAACCTGAAGATCATAAAACGGCACATAGTGGTCACGACAAAACTGGAACAGTTTCTCAACCTGTTCCTCAGTAACTCTCCTGCTCATGTGTTCTGGTTTAATACCGGCTGAAACAATAACTGCATATTCACCAGATAATCGTGCATCTCCCGGATTTTCTCCGTCGTCTCACGCTGTCCCTTTTCCGTCAGGAAATAATATTTCCGCGACCGGTTTCCAACAGTCACCAGTTCCGTTTCCAGCAGTCCGCCGGCTTCCAGCTTATGCAGCAGCGGATAGAGGGCTCCCTCCGTGATAACCAGGTCCCCCGATGTCAACTCTCCTACCCTTCGGGTGATTTCATAGCCGTACATCCGGCCCTGGTCTTTCAGGAGCTTCAGGATAATGGCACTTAAACTGCCTTTGTATATCTGGTCTTTTGCCATACAACAAATGTAAAAAAAAAACTACCTACCTAAGAATCTTAGGCAAGTAGTTTTTTAATAAATATTGCTGACCTCTCAGTTGCCAGCAGCAAAAGAGCGGGCCTTCTGCATCGCTGCCGGCAATCCGGCAAGCTCCTTACCTCCGGCAGTGGCATAAAACGCCTGTCCGCCGCCGCCACCTTTCATCTCTTTACCGGCTTCCCTGACAATCTTTCCGGCATCGAAGCCTTTCGACTTTACTAATTCTTCGGAGATCATGACGGTTAGGAAAGGCTTACCATCAAACTCTGCACCCAGAACCAGGAAAAGGTTATCCACCTCGCCTTTCAGCTGATAGGCCAGGTCCTTGACCGCCTGGGCCGAAGCAAGTTCAGGTTTTGCCACAATAAGACTGATCCCGCCTACATTTTCAATTTGCTTCTTCAGTTCATCTTTAACTTCTGAAACAGCCTTTTTCTCATATTCAGCAATTTGTTTTCTGAGTTTTGCGTTCTCCCCCATCAGTTCTTCCACCGAAGCGGCCAGGTCGGATGTTTGTCCGAATAGTGCGCGTGCGGAAGCCAGCTCTTCCAGTTTTTCACGGATGTACTGGTCAGCTTTTTCACCGGTGATGGCCTCAATTCTCCTGACCCCTGCTGAAATGGCACTCTCGGAGATAATAATGAACTGACCGATCTGTCCGGTAGAATGTACATGGGTACCTCCGCACAGTTCCAGTGAGTCCCCAAACTTGATTACCCTGACTGTATCCCCGTATTTCTCTCCAAAAAGGGCGATGGCTCCCATCTCCCTGGCCTTGTCAAAAGAGATTCCTGCCATCTCTTCCTGAGAATAGTTCTGCCGGATCATCCTGTTGACCATTTGGGTAATCTCCTCAATCTCCTCGTGAGTCAGTTTTGCAAAATGGGAAAAGTCGAAGCGCAGGTAATCGGGATGCACCAGCGAACCCTTCTGTTCAACGTGTTTTCCGAGCACCTCACGAAGTGCATGATCGAGCAGATGAGTGGCAGTATGGTTGTTTTCAGTACTGAGGCGGGCTTTCATATCAACCACTGCCCTGAAAACTACCCCGGTATCCTGAGGCAGTTTTTTAACGATATGTACTATCAGGTTATTCTCCTTCTGGGTATCTTCCACCCGGATCTTTTCTCCATTATATTCAAGGTATCCGGTATCCCCTACCTGTCCGCCCGATTCTGCATAGAAAGGAGTCTTATCCAGAACGAGCTGGAAAAATGTTTTTCCTTTCTGGGTAACCTTACGATAGCGGGCAATTCGTGTATCGGTATCAAATTCAGTATAACCCACGAATTCAACCTTCTCAATTTTTTTAAGATCGACCCAGTCATCGGTCTCCTGTACGGCAGCATTTCTCGAACGTTCCTTCTGGGCCTGCATTTCCAGGTCAAACTGGGTTACGTTTACCTGCAGTCCGTTTTCCCTGGCAATCAGCTGGGTAAGATCCAGCGGGAAACCGAATGTATCATAGAGGGTAAATGCATCCTTGCCGGAGATCTCCTGAATGCCCCCGTCTATCGCCTTTGCAGCCAGCTGTTCCAGCATCCTGATCCCGGTTTCGAGCGTTCTGAGGAACGATTCTTCCTCCTCATGGATAACTTTCTCAATCAGGACCTGCTGGGCAGAGAGTTCAGGGAAAAGTTCGCCCATGGTATCCTTCATCGAACCTGCTAACTTATAAATAAATGGTTCTCTGAATCCCAGGAATGTATATCCGTAACGGACGGCCCGGCGCAGTATCCTACGGATCACATAGCCCGCCTTGTTATTGGAAGGAAGCTGACCGTCGGCAATGGCAAATGATACCGCCCTGAGGTGGTCGGCCACTACGCGCATGGCAATGTCAGCCTTTTCTTCAGATCCGTAATTTTTCCCAGAAAGAAGAGCTAACTTTGAAATGATGCTCTGGAAAACATCGGTATCGTAATTGGACTTTTTACCCTGAATCACCATACAGAGGCGTTCAAACCCCATACCGGTATCAACATGCCTGGCCGGCAGCGGTTCCAGGGAACCATTGGCTTTCCGGTTATACTGAATAAAAACCAGGTTCCATATTTCGATAACCTGTGGATGGTCGTTATTGACCAGGTCTCGACCGGGAATCCTCATCCGCTCTTCATCATCCCTGATATCCACATGGATCTCAGAACAGGGGCCACAAGGACCACTGTCGCCCATTTCCCAGAAATTATCCTTCTTACTGCCATTCAGAATGCGTTCGGCAGGCAGAAATTTGCCCCAGAGCGAGGCCGCTTCATTGTCGCGCTCCAGATTTTCAGAAGCATCGCCTTCGAAAACCGTTGCATACAGGCGATCAGGAGAAATACCGTAGCGGTCAACCAGAAGTTCCCAGGCCCATTCGATCGCCTCTTTCTTGAAGTAGTCTCCAAATGACCAGTTTCCAAGCATCTCGAACATCGTATGGTGATAAGTATCCAGGCCAACTTCTTCCAGGTCATTGTGTTTTCCCGAAACACGCAAACATTTTTGGGTGTCGGCGATGCGGCTCCATTTAACCGGCTCATTACCAAGAAAAATATCCTTGAACTGGTTCATCCCCGCATTGGTAAACATGAGGGTTGGATCATCCTTTACCACCATGGGTGCAGATGGTACAATCTGATGACCCTTTTCTGCGAAAAAGTCAAGGAACTGCTTACGTATTTCTTTGGATTTCAACGACATATTATATTACTTTACAATGAACAACGTTTGTTAAAAATTATTAAACGGCTGAATTTGCCTATTCTTTGTCGGGCATAAATGTTATTTTTGCCACTTATTTGTACATCAGGCAATTTCAGCGTGTGCAAATTTAGATGATTTTATTAAAACCTTTATTGAGTAGCAAAAAAACTAAAATTTTGTATATGGCTAAAAAAAAGTACCGTTTTAACCCGGAAACCTTAAACTATGAGCAACATGGTGTTTCGCTCAAGGAAAGGCTTACGCGGTTTATGGCCTACTTTACCAGCAGCTTAGCCTTCGCCATTGTCCTGGTACTTTTCATCATCAATCATTATGAGACACCCCGCACCAAGGCAGTTGCCCGTGAGAACCAGCGTTTGCTTACCCAGATTAAGCTGATGCAGAAAGACCTGACCGATATAGAAAAAGTTCTTGACGATATCCAGCAGCGCGACGACAACATCTACCGGGTAATTTTCGAAACCGATCCCATTCCATCAACCATAAGGAAAGCCGGATTTGGAGGGGTAAACAAATACGCCCATCTTGAAAACCTGAGCAACAGTGAACTGGTTATCGAAGCGGCACGCAAACTCGATATCGTGGCCAAGCAGGCCTACATCCAGTCAAAATCCTACGATGAGGTAATGAAACTGGCGCTCGACAAGGAGAAAATGCTGGCTTCCATCCCGGCTATCCAGCCCGTATCCAACGTTGATCTGAAAAGAACGGCTTCAGGCTGGGGGTTCAGGATACATCCTATTTACAAGATACGCAAGTTTCATTATGGCATTGACTTTACTGCTCCGGTAGGCACTGATGTATATGCTACCGGCGACGGGGTGGTCACAGAGGTAACCTCATCCCGGGTGGGATATGGAAATTACATCATGATTGACCATGGCTTTGGTTATGCCACCCTCTACGCCCACCTGCATAAGTTTAATGTACGTGTCGGGCAAAAGGTCAAGCGTGGTGAAGTAATCGGTTTTGTTGGAAATACCGGCACATCCACCTCTCCGCACCTGCACTATGAGGTTCATCGTAATGGCCAGGCAGTAAATCCGGCCAACTTCTTCTACATGGACCTTACCCCTGCTGAATATGAAAGGATGATCGCCATCTCCTCGAATATGGGACAAAGCTTTGACTAACCATCAGCTCTCTTTCATCATAAAATTTCATTACCGTGCCTTACAAAGAACCTAAAATTGAAAAAGTCTATTACACCATAGGTGAAGTTGCGGCCATGTTTAATGTAAACGCTTCCCTGATCCGGTTCTGGGACAAGGAATTCCCTATGCTGAAACCTACCAAGAACAAAAAAGGGAACAGGCTTTTTACACCACAGGATCTGGAACATTTCCGGCTGATTTATCATCTGGTCAAGGAAAAGGGCATGACCATAAAGGGTGCCAGAACACTGCTACAGAAAAACAAGGAGGGTGCCGCGAATACTTTCGAGGCGGTCAGACGACTCCTCGAAATCAAGGAGCAGCTGATTGCCATCCGCGACGAACTGGGGGAGACTGGAAACGAAGAGACAACGGAATGAGCACAAAACTTACCATCAGGGAAATAACCGGCTATCTGGAATCACTGGCCCCCATAGCCCTTCAGGAGAGCTACGACAACTCCGGACTTCAGACTGGCAACCCCTCCGACCTTATTGAATCGGCACTGGTAACCATAGATATTACCGAAGATGTGGTGGAAGAAGCCATCAGCAAAGGAGCAGGACTTATCATTGCCCACCACCCCCTGATTTTCGGAGGAATAAAAAAACTTACGGGAAGCAACAGTGTGGAAAGGACCCTCCTGAAAGCCATCCGGAACAATATTGCCCTATATGCGGCACATACCAACCTCGACAGCATACAGGGAGGTGTAAGCACCATGATGGCCAATAAGCTCGGACTGATCGGGCAAAAAATTCTGCAGCCCGGAAAATCCATGCTCCGAAAACTGGTAACCTTTGTCCCGTCCGAACATCTGGAAAAGGTCAGGCAGGCCATATTTGACGCAGGTGCCGGCCACATCGGGAATTACGACCAATGCAGCTACAACGTCGAAGGTAAAGGTACTTTTAGAGGAGACGAAAGCACTAATCCGTTTACCGGACAGAAAGGCATACTCCATACCGAGGAAGAGATCAGACTGGAGACCATCTTCCCTGTCTGGCTCGAAAAAAAGATAATTAACGCTTTAATAACAGTTCACCCTTACGAAGAAGTCGCCTACGACATCTACCCGCTCGAAAACCGTTACGGCAAGGCAGGCATGGGCGTTACCGGATACCTTCCGGAACCCGAGGAAGAAACGGTTTTCCTCGGAAAACTCCGGGAAATCTTCAGGGTACCTGTTATCAGGCACTCACCACTTACCGGCAAAAAGATTAATAAGGTTGCACTTTGCGGAGGCGCCGGTTCGTTCCTGCTGAGGGAGGCCATTGGTGCTAACGCCGACCTGTTTATTACCGGGGACATGAAATACCACCAGTTCTTCGAGGCCGAAAACAAAATCCTGATAGCCGATGTAGGCCACTATGAAAGCGAACAGTTCACTAAAGAACTTTTTATTGAATTACTTACAAAAAAATTCTCTACATTTGCACTCCATTTATCGGAGGTTAAAACCAATCCGGTAAATTACCATTTTTGATTGCATCACATAGTGAAATCTTATTCTTAATTAGTATGAATACTCAGTTTGCAAGAACAGAAGAAAAAGACATCTCGATCGAAGAAAAACTGCGGGCCCTGCATGAACTGCAAAGTGTAGTCTCCGCCATCGATAAAATAAAGGTACTTCGCGGTGAACTTCCACTTGAGGTACAGGACCTCGAGGATGAAATTGCCGGTCTGAAAACCAGGTTGCATAACCTGGATGATGAAATCAGAAGCCTTGAAACGGCCATCACCAATAAAAAAACCGCCATCCGCGAATCACAGGCGCTGATCGCCAAATATACCGAGCAGCAGAATAACGTCAGGAACAACCGTGAGTTCGACTCTTTGGCAAAGGAAATTGAATACCAGACCCTGGAAATTCAGCTTTCAGAAAAGAGGATCAAGGAGTTTACCACCGACATGAACGCCAAAAAAGAGGCCATTACTTCCTCAAAGCAGGAGCTTAACGAAAGACTCGACGACCTGGTCAGGAAAAACAAAGAACTCGAGGAGATCACCGAAGAGACCAAAATTGAGGAAGAAAAACTCAGGATAAAATCAGAGAAGATTGAAACCTTTATCGAACCCCGGCTTCTTACCGCGTTCAAACGCATCAGGAAAAACGCCAGAAACGGTTTAGCCGTGGTTACCATCCAGAGGGATGCCTGCGGGGGATGCTTCAATAAAATTCCGCCACAGAGACAATTAGACATTGCCAGCCGGAAGAAAATTATCGTTTGTGAATATTGCGGACGGATTCTGGTAGATGAAAAAATAAACGAGATCCAGGAATAAGATTTTACACGTATACTCTGAAAATGATGCAATTCAAATTGCATCATTTTTTTTATCTTAGCGACTAATTTAAACATACGCTACTATGAAAAAATTATCGGCAATTCTGATTGCTATCCTGATTGCTGTAACAGCCATTGCTCAGGATACTGAAGCTCCTGCATCAAACTGGAAACGTGGCGGAGACTTCACCCTGAATTTCAGCCAGGTATCTTTCTCAAACTGGGCAGCAGGAGGTAAAAATTCCGTTTCCGGTGTTAGCCTGTTCAACTACTCAGCAAACTTCGCCAGGGAACGGCTCAACTGGGACAACAGCCTGAACCTGGGATACGGACTTCTGAAAGAAGGGAGCAATGAACTGATAAAGTCGGAAGACAAGATGGACTTCAGCTCCAAGCTGGGTTACAAAATGTCGGAAGAAGGGAAATGGCTTTACAGCGGATTGTTCAACTTCCGTTCACAGTTTGCCAACGGATATAAGTATCCGGATACTAACAACAAAATCTCGGGGCTTTTTGCACCAGCATACATAACCCTTGCTATCGGTGCAGATTTCAAACCCAGCGACCGGTTCAGCCTTTTCCTTTCTCCCCTTGGGTCCAAGCTAACCATTGTTACCGATGATGATCTGTCTGCCGCGGGTGCATTCGGCGTTGAGCCGGGCGAGAAGTTCAGGGCTGAAATGGGGGGAAGCCTGAAGTCTGAACTAAAGTTCCCGGTCGTTGAAAATGTGGATGTACAGACGGTTTTGGGCCTTTTCTCCAATTATCTGAAAAATCCTCAAAACATCGATGTCAACTGGGATTTCAGGGTAAACATGAAAATCAACAAATTCCTTTCCGCCAATATTGTTACCAACATGATCTATGATCACGACATCCTGATTCCGGTTGATGATGCAGGGAACAAAGGTCGCCGCGTTCAGTGGAAACAGCTCTTCGGGGCAGGTTTGAGCTTTAAGTTCTGAATAGTTCCGGATAAACTGTAAAGGGAAGACCTCCGGTTGAATCATCCCGGAGGTCTTCCCTTTTTAAATTGACAGGTAAAAGGCTACCAGCTTCCGCCTGCACCACCTCCGCCAAAGCTTCCGCCACCAAAACCTCCAAAACCTCCGCCGCCAAAATTTCCTCCGCCAAATGAGCCCCTTCCTGAAGAAAAATCGCCCCAGCCGCCACGGTGCCGGCCGCCGCTATTCATCATAGAAAGCAAAAGCCATAAGGGAAGACTCCTGCTGCCAGCCGTATGGATATGCCTCCCCTTTCGCACCATCGGAAGGACTACCAGGACAATAAGAAGCAGGGCGAAGAGAATTCCGGGTCCGGCACTGCCAGAAGGTTGTCCTGATTTATTGGCATAATGTTCAGCGGTATATTCGCCCCGGGTAAGGTCCATTATTACATTTACCCCATTGCGGATTCCTCCGAAATAATCATTTTCCCTGAACCGGGGGATCATCTCCTGATTAACAATCAAGCGGTTGGCAACTGCATCCGGGATAACAGCCTCTAGCCCATACCCGACAGCAACGTAAACCTGACCCCTGCTGGCTGCAGTCTTCGGCAGAACCAGTACCACAATCCCGTTATTTTTTCCCTTTTGCCCCACGCCCCATTGCTCACCAATCCTGAATGCTAAATCAGCTTTATCATATCCATTGAGAGAGGTAGCCGTTACGACAACAATCTGGGTACTGGTTTCATTATCAAACCCAACCAACTGCTGCTCAAGCATTCGCTCCTCTTCTGCATTCAGAATGCCGGCAAGATCATTCACAAGCCTGGGGGGAACAGGTCTTTCAGGGATCTGTGCAAAGATTCCCAGCGGTATTACTAAAATCCATATCAGGAAATATCTTAAGGAACACATATCTGATACTATTTTTTTTATTCATGACCCGGGATGAACATCTTCTCCAAAAGAAATATCATCGGGCAATTCATTGACATCATCCGCCTGATAAGGGAAATGCCTCTTCAGCTGTTCCCCGGCCATCCGGATACCTTCTGCAAGACCTTCCGTAAATTTCCCATCCCTGAAAAACGATAATACCGTTTCCGTAATGTTGTTCCAGAAATCCGGAGGGACAATAGCATTAATACCGGCATCGCCAAGTATCACCAATTGCCGGTCCTTTACAGCCAGATAAAACAGCACGCCATTGCGTTTTTGGGTCATGTGCATCTCCAGTTTTGCAAAAACATGTACGGCGCGGTCCAATGGATCCTCCTGGCATCGGTTTTCTATATGAACCCTGATTTCTCCGGAAGTGTCCATTTCAGCCACTTCGATCACCCGCTTCAAAAGGGCTTTCTGCTGTGCAGTAAACGTTTTCCAAAAATTTTCCATCTATTATTATATTTCGGAAAAGAAGGAATGCCTGAATTTAATCCCGAATCTTTACTCAACCATTATCAGAACTGAACCTGAGGTGCAGTCTGGGCTCCGGACTGAGCCTCGAAGTAAGGCCTTGACCTGAATCCAAAGATCTTAGCGATAATCAGCGCCGGAAATTTCCGGATATAAGCGTTATACTTCTGGGTTGTTTCGTTAAATTTCATCCGCTCCACGGTAAT
>JAUWAB010000110.1 GCA_030602265.1 Prolixibacteraceae bacterium
GTAGGGGCGACCCTGTGTGGTCGCCCTCCCTCTGAATGGTAACCAGTATACAATAAGACAAACGTAACTGGCTGAAAATGATCCGTAGGATCAATATATCGGTAGCCAGCCAGGATCAGATCCCTCCCCTGCGGACATTCGCCCTGAAGGGGCGGCTTATTTCAACCCGGGGCAACACCACGGGGACCGGTGACCGGACTCCGGAACCGGGAAACCGTAGGCTGGTGACCGGAAACCGGAGACCGGGGACGTGGCTATGAAAAACGGCGTAGGGGCAACCCTTGCGGTTGCCCTCCCTGTACGGTTGCCCTGCCTGTGTGGTCGCCCTCACTGCGTGGTCGCCCTTTCAGGGCGGGTGCAGTGATGGAGGCACAAGGTGACAGGATTATCTTCAAATATTTCTGAGCAACAAAATGGTCAGAAATCTTCCAGGGTTAACCCAGATTGTCTGATGATTGACTTGAAGGTTCCCATGGGTATTTCTTTTTTGGGTGAAGGGACAATAACAATTCGCTTATCTTTTCGGAACTTGGCGTGGCTTCCCCGCTGAGAAATGAATATAAATCCATTTTTTATCAGGGCATTGATAATTTGTACGGAGGATGGCAATTTAGACATTGATATAGGTTTCTCCCAATAAAGTTTCATTGATAACAGGAAAATCCATTTGCGAATCAGGTTCATCGAAATAGAGCGCCAGGGCTTCGTTCAGGTTATCAATGGCTTCCTGAATCGTATTTCCAAAACTGGCGACATCTACATTCAGGCATTGTGAAACGTAATACTTATCCTCCTTATATACCACGTATTTTATTGTCTTCATCTCCGGAAGTTTAATCGATACATCATTCAATACAAAGGTAGTTAAATTCGTCAAACTTAATTACCTCAATAATTATGGGCACCCGCCCCCCTGGGAATCGGTGAACAGTAAATGGTAATCAGTAATCGGTGACCAGTAAACGGTAATCGGTAATCAGTAATCGGTAATCAGTGATCGGTAATCGGTAATCGGTGATCGGTAATCGGTGATCGGTAATCGGTAATCAGTAATCGGTAATCAGTAATCGGTAATGCGACGTAACTGGTCGGAAATGATCCGTAGGATCAACATATGGGTAGCCAGGCGGTATCCGGTTACCAACACCCACACCTCTTAAGCCCAATCCCGCAGGGATGGCCTATTTATAACCCCTGGAACTGGTGTTGACTATATTTTATAATCTGTGTAATTTTTTTAATCCCCGCCAGACATGTCGGGCTGGCCCGCCAGAACGAGTCTCTCGGGCTGGCCCGCCAGAATGACTTTGTCGGGCTGATGCGGACAGCAAAATAAGATTTTTATTAAGCAAAACTTAATAATATATGCTATATTTGCAAAGTGATACTTTTCAAAATATAACTCATGGAAGAAATTCTTAAACGTGTCATTCTGGAAAACCAGGAAATCATATTCGCAAAAACGATGGTTCCCAGAAAATATACCATCCCCGAAACCGATAACATAACGGTGCTAACCGGAATCAGACGTTGCGGGAAAACTTACATTTTATACGAAATTGCCCGGACACTCGATCCTGAGCAGGTTTTGTTCCTTGATTTTGAAGACGAAAGGCTTATAGCGCTTAACAGCCTGAACCATTACGACATCATTATCGACTGCTATAAAATTTTATACCCAAACCGGCAGCCGGTGTTGTTTTTCGATGAAATTCAAAATCTGAAAAACTGGCACTTTTACCTCAAACGACTTCATGCTGCAGGCTATAAAATTTATGTAACCGGCAGCAATGCCCACCTCATAAGCAGGGAAATTGCCACCTACTTAAAAGGAAGAAGCCTGGAAACCAACATATTTCCTTTTTCGTTTCAGGAATTTCTGAATTTAAAGAATGTAACGCTGCAGCCCAAAGATGCCATAATCAACCAACCCAAAATCCTGAACCAGTTCGATGAATATCTGCAATTCGGGGGATTTCCTGAAGTAATAAAGGTGGAGGAGGCGGATAAAAGGGCTGTTGCCAAAAATATTTACCACCTGCTGTTTTATAAAGACCTTGTATCAAAATTCGAGAAAAATGATGTGCTTTTAAAACTGATTGTCAACAAAATAGCTGAAAACATATGCAAAGATTTTTCTATAACCAGCCTGGCAAATAAAAT
Organism: Prolixibacteraceae bacterium; assembly: GCA_030602265.1. GTDB lineage: Bacteria > Bacteroidota > Bacteroidia > Bacteroidales > Prolixibacteraceae > UBA1413. The sequence continues at coordinate 2,164 of JAUWAB010000110.1, forward strand.
TAATGCCGTATTTAAAACCAGCGTACCCACGGTTACTGATTACTTCCATATTCTGCCGGAACCATTTCTTACGGCCAATATATATCCTTACCGCGACTCATTTGTACAACGTGAGTCAAAACGGAAAACCTATCTGACCGACAACTCATTTATCTGGCTGAACAGGGTCTCGCCTGACGTGTCGCGACTGTTTGAAAATCAGGTTTATAACTTTCTTCAACGAAACCATCATGAGATCTTTTACTATAAAACCACGAACAACCTCGAAGTCGATTTTTTGGTAAGCGACGGGGAAACAAAAAAATTGATCCAGGCTAGTTATTCACTTGAAAACAGCGATACCCGCGACCGGGAAATCAGGGCTCTTCTTAAGGCCATGGATGAACAAAACCTGAATACAGGGTATATTTATACATATAACCTCTCCGAACAAATTAAAACCGGCAATAAAACAATCGTTATTTTACCCTTGTGGAGAGAAATGCTGATTTTGTAGGTTTTAATCCCCCGTCACGCTGTGCGTGCCACCCCCTTTTCCAAAGGGGGACGAGCTTTGATCCAGGTTTCCGGGGACCAGGGCAAGCCATGGCTTGCCCCTACACCTTTTTTCATGGCCAGGTCTGTCCGTTCACCGTTTCCCGATTACCGATTACCGTTCACTTCTTACCGGCTTTCTTATCCCCGTAACCATAACCATACCCATACCCGTAGCCATAACCATACCCGTAACCATAACCGTAGCCATAACCGCCGTAAAAGCCTTTCTTGTGGCTGATGGCGTTGATGACCAGACCGACGCCCTTCAGCTTGTGGACGTGCACTTCTTCCAATGCGTTCTTCAGCCAGTTCTTGTTGGTGTAGTTATGACGGACCACAAACAACGTGGCATCCAGCATCTCGGTGATCTGGAACAGGTCGGTGACATAGCCTACCGGCGCCGTGTCGATGATGATGACCTCGTAACGCTGCTTCAGCTCGGCCAACAGGTCGCCTAACTTTTTGTCCATCAGCATTTCCCCCGGATTGGGCGGCGTAGTGCCGGAGGGCAGGATATCCAGGTATGGGTGCTGCGTCCTGACGATCAGGTCGTCGACGCCTTTTTTATCCATGATGTAGTCGACTACCCCGCGGTCGGATTCGAGCTTGAAGGTGGCCGCTATCTTCGAATTGCGCAGGTCAAGGTCCAACAATACGGTCTTCTTCTTCACCAGCGCAAACGTCGACGCCACATTAAGGGCCGTGTACGACTTCCCTTCCTTCGGGACCGTGCTGGTCACCGCCACGATCGGGTTCTCCTTGCCCTTGGTCATCAGGTTGAGCTTGTTGCGCAGCCCGCGGTAGGGCTCGGTGGCCGGACTGTTGGGCTTATCCAGCACGGGCGTCTCGGTGTACTCCTTCGCGCTGATGTAGAAGACATGTCCCAGTATCGGCAGTTTGGTCACCGACTCGAGATCCTCGTTCGAAAGAATCTTGTTGTTGAGCAGGTCGCGCAGGTAGATCAGGCCCGCCGGCAGCATAAAGGCCATCAGCAGGGCGATCATGTAGTTCATCCGTTTCCGGGGGGAAACCATAAGGCCATCGCGGGCTTCCTCTAACACCTGACTGTCGGGCACGTTCGACGCCTTGGCGATCTGGGCCTCCGACATCTTCTGCAGCAGGAAGGTATAGGTCTCGCTGTCGAGGTTATATCGGCGCTCAATGTTCACATAGTTGCGCTCCGTCGCCGGCAGCTGCCGCACCTGCCAATCTAACTGGCCTATCCGGCGGCGGATATCGCTGAGGGCAATCTCCGACTGCTCCAGCATACTGTTGGTATTCTCGATCAGGGATTGCTTGATGCTCTCAATCTGGGCATTGATCTGGCGGAGCCTGAAGTGCTCACTGCTCCGGATCGACGTCAGACTGCTCTTCTCCACCACCAGCTGGTTGAGCTGCAGGATCAGCGCGCCCAACAGCTGGTCGTCGACCCCCATCGAAGAGGGCGCAATCACGTTGTCGAGCTCCTGGTTAGAACGCATATAGTTATTGAGGTAACTGTAGTACTTATTCCGGGTTTCGAGGTTCACCCGCTGGTTCTCCAATTCCTTCACCTGCTGCAGCAGCTGCTGGGTCTGCATCGGGATGTCGATCACCTGGTTGGCCGACTGGAACGACTGTTTCCGGCTTTCGGAAATCAGCAGCGAATCGGAGATCGATTCCAGCTGGGAACCGATGAAGTCGATGGTGCGGTTAGCAATTTCGTTCTTCTGGTCGAGGTTGTCGCGCAGGTAAATTTCTGCTAACTTATTCAGAAAATCGGCCCCCTTGGCGGCGTTGGCATCCCTGATGGTCAGCTGGACCACCGACGACTCCTTGCCCTGCAGGCCCACCGTCAGCGCATTGCTGTACCGGTAAATAAGCTGGTCGGGCGTATGAAACACAAATTTATAGGATACCAGCTCATTGAGGGTAAAGCCCTCGTTCAGCAGTACGGTAAAGGAATAGAGGTTTCCTGAAATCTTTTCACCCGACCGCACCGTCTTGTCCAGGGCAAATCCGCTCACTTTTCCCTCGGATTTCCGGGTATAATAATTATATGCCCCGGCTTCCTCGGCTGCGGCATATACCCGGATATTCCCGTTGGAAGCGATTTCCACCCGGAATTCCACCCCGATCAGCTGGGGATGGTTGCGGTCCCACAGCACCTGAAAGGGCGCGCTGCGGTAACTTTCCGTCTCGATCACCCGGCCTTTGGTATAATAGCTGACCTCAAAATCGAGTTCACTGATGGCTTTGGCAATCAGCGGCCTCGACTGCAGGATGGCCATCTGGTTGGGGAGGTAAAACCACGAACTTCCCGACAGGCCAAAACCGCTGAACACGTTGGCCGAGACCCCGGTGCCGGCAGAGAGCGGATTGCTGCGGTTACCGCCCTGGTCGATCAGCACCCTGGTGGATACTTCGTACTCCGGAGTGGCATACCGGTTGTAAAGAAAGGCCACTGCCCCGGCAAAGGTAAGGCTCAGCAGGAACCAGTACCAGTTCCGCAACAGCTTGCCGGCAATTTTTTGCAGGTCCAGGGTTTCTTCGGGCTGGACAGGATATACCATAGGGTTATGGGGAAGATGAGGGGGTTGATATGCGGATTGTTCCATGGCTATTTGAAAAAGTTGATTAACAGCAGTGTGGTGGAGATGGTGGAGAAGACCAGGCTGAAACCGGTGCCGAAGGGCATGGTTTTGCGGCCGTACACTTTGGTGGCTGGCTCCACATAGATGACGTCGTGCGGCAACATATAATAATAAGGCGAGTAGATCAGGGCCGGATCGGTGAGGTTAAGCTGCGCCACCTGCTTGCCCGCCGGGGTCTCGCGGTAGAGCTTCACCGTCTGGCGGTTCCCGAAATCGTTGATATCGCCGGCCAGGCCCAGGGCCTCAAATATGGTCAGCTTATTCTTGTTCATGGCGTGTTGTCCCGGACGGTTCACCTCACCTAATACGGTAACGGTGCGGCCGACCAGCTTCACAAAGACCGATGCGTGCTCCATGTACCGGTCGACCAGCGTCTGGATGCCGGCCCGGATTTCGGTGACGGTAAATCCCTCCACCTCGATCTCGCCGAACTGCGGAAACCAGATTTTACCGGCATCGTCCACCACATAGGTTACCAGCTCGAGGTTCTGGTTCCCGATATTGCCCTGGGTCTGCACCAGGTTAAGGAAGGCGGTATTGGCCGGATCGTCGCCGATCACGGAAATGTAGAGCATGTCGCTCGGGCGGATGCGGTAAGTCTCGGGGACCGGGCCATCGGGGTAAACCCGTTCGGTTTCGATGCCGTGCATATAAGTTATCTCACGTAAGGGGGTGGTGCACGAAACCACGCCAAAAAGCACCATCAGGAATAACATTTTCCCAACCAGTGTCTTAAGGTTTGTATTCAGCATAAGTAAATCATTAATCGGGGTCAAAAATAAACATTAATCTCAAAAAAGTGTTAGAATGTTCTGAATAAAAAGCAAATGTAAAATTTTGACGTAAAATATGGACAAACTGTGGATAAAAGAAAACAATTTCTATTTTTGCACATTCGAAAAAGGACGTTTTTCAAATCAACCTCGCCGGCCACTCAACCCTGTGACTGACGGGGCGGAGCCTTCCAAAGAGGACCCGTTTTAAAAGTACAAACCCTTGATTATCAGTATTAAATTACCCCTGGAATTAGACATTAGACATCAGACAATAGACATTAGACATCAGACAGAACAAAGAGGAACGTATCTTTGTATGGGATCGTCAATAATCTGTTGTCCGCTGCCCATTGTTTTTGCCTTAAGTCTTATGTCTATTGTCTCAAGTCTATTTTTTGTTGTCCGCTGCCCATTGTTTTTGTCTTAAGTCTTATGTCTATTGTCTCAAGTCTATTTTTTGTTGTCCGCTGCCCATTGTTTTTGTCTTAAGTCTTATGTCTATTGTCTCAAGTCTATTTTTTTGTTGTCCGCTGCCCATTGTTTTTGTCTTAAGTCTTATGTCTATTGTCTTGATTCTTGATACCTGATACCTTTTCATTCACCCGGCATTCGCGGCTAAAAACCCATTCGTGAAATTGATTTCAATCAATATTCGTATTATTAAATCATTCGTACATCCATGCCCAATATATTCACCCATAAAAATCCATTCGTGCATTCGTGGCTAAATAATCAATCACATCCGCGGCTAAAACCCATACAACCAAAGACCAGCAGAGCTAATATCGCACCAGCGGAAGGATTAATAAAAAACATCAACTTTGTATATATTCAGAAAATGCAGGGAGAAATGGATACCATAAAGAAACTTTTCAAAGGCAAGGATATTACCAAAACTATGTCATCAGATCCGGACGAAACGACATACCTTACGATGAATCCCGCAAATGAAAAGCACTTAAGGGAAAGCATTGCACAGAAACCAAGTGTCAATTTCACTCCCGAAGAATTCGACAGGCATACTGAAAAACTCCTGAATTCATGGGCGCCAGCAACAATGGAGGCCTCCAGGCATTAAATTATTCACTATATTTGTTATAGCATTTAAACTGAATATGAGAGGTAAAAAATACATACCGCTTATTATTGAAGAGTTAAAAAAAACTTCACCTGAAAAGATAATTCTCTTTGGCTCATATGCATACGGAAAACCTGATGAAGAAAGCGATATCGATATCCTGATAATAAAAGATATAGAACCCGCAGAAATTAGAAATTTCAGGCTCGACCTCAAACTAAAACTTTGGAACCTCATAAAAAGCTGCAACATACCAATCGATATAATAGTCGACAGCCAGGAAAGAATAAATCAGCGGATAAACGATGGTGATTTGTTTTATAAAGAGATTATAACCAAAGGTAGTATTATTTATGCCTAATAAAAAGCTTGCATACGAATGGTTTGAATTTGCAGGCAGGGATATTGAAACTGCCATCCTGCTTGACAGGGAAAATCACTACACTGACGTAATAGCAATTGACATTCAACAGGCTATCGAAAAATCATTGAAAGCAGTATATGCCTTCCAAAGAAGAAATTAAATCGGCAATCC
>JAUWAB010000027.1 GCA_030602265.1 Prolixibacteraceae bacterium
TCAGGCGGGCATAACGGTTTGTGTTTCTGCAATCACGGAAATTTTCTTAGAAAATCTGGCAGTCAGCTGACGATTTCAATCCGCTGATACAGAAAAAATCAAAAAATAGTGTTACTTTTTATGGCTCCAACAAAATCTGATAGTATGAACCATTCAAGACGCGAATTTATTAGGAAGTCCTCGGCTGTTACTGCCGGAATAACCATTGTACCGTCCCTGGCAGTAAGTGGCCTGGGACATCGAGCGCCCAGCGACAAACTGAATATTGCCGGAGTGGGTATTGGCGGGAAAGGCCATCCCAATCTGGTTGGAATGAACACCGAGAATATCATCGGGCTTTGCGATGTTGACTGGAAGTATTCACAAAAATGCTTCAACGAATTTCCGAAGGCAAAACGATACTACGACTGGCGCAAAATGTTTGATGAGCTTGGGAAATCGATAGATGGCGTCATGGTTGCCACGGCCGATCATACCCATGCCATCATTGCCGCCACGGCTTTGGCCATAGGGAAGCATGTCTATTGCCAAAAACCCCTGACCCACTCGGTATATGAATCGCGTCTGCTGACCAAACTCGCTGCCAAACACAAAGTGGCCACCCAAATGGGGAACCAGGGAAACTCAGGCGATGGGGTTCGTCAGGTTTGCGAATGGATCTGGAACGGCGAAATTGGTGAAGTAAAAGAGGTCCATGCATGGACCGACCGACCGATATGGCCGCAGGGCCTGCAACGGCCAACCCAGGTGATGACTCCGCCCGAAACCTTAAACTGGGATTTGTTTATCGGCCCGGCACCGATGCGCCCGTACCACGACATCTATACTCCCTGGAACTGGCGCGGCTGGTGGGATTTCGGCACAGGCGCCTTTGGCGATATGGCCTGTCATGTGCTCGACCCGGTATATCAGGCGCTCCAGTTGGGCTATCCGGAGAAAATTTCAGGAAGTTCAACCCAGATGAATACCGAAAGTGCCCCGCAGGCCGAAACAGTTGATTTTGCTTTCCCTGCCCGTACCAAAGTCAAAAACCAGGAAATGCCTGCCGTAAATGTGTTCTGGTACGACGGCGGAATCCTGCCCCGGCGGCCGGATCTGCTGCCCGAAGGCGAAAACCTGATGGCCGACGGGCTTGGTGGTTGCATTTTTGTCGGGTCAAAAGATACCCTGATCACGGGATGTGGTGGTTTTAATGCCCGCCTGCTTTCGGGACGAAAACCCAACGTTACCCCATACCTCAGGCGTATTCCGGGAGCAATCGGGTATGTTGACGGGCCGCACGAACAGGACTGGATCAGGGCTTGCAAAGAATCTCCGGAAAACCGTATTGAAGGGACCTCTCATTTTGGGTATTCCGGACCGTTCAATGAGATGGTGTTGCTTGGCGTGCTGGCTATTCGCCTGCAAAGCCTGAACAAAACGCTGAAATGGGATGCGGAAAATATGCGCTTCACCAACATCTCCCCGACCGAGGTACTCAGGATTGTGACATCCGACGATTTTAAAGTGATCGACGGACATCCACATTTTAATACGCAGTACGCCACATTTAATGCACTTGAAGCCGCAAATAGCTATATTAAACATACATACCGGGATGGGTGGAGCCTGCCTGCCATGCCCGACTAAATCATCAATGCATGACCTCAAAAGAGCGATTTGACCTGACTGTCAGCCACAAACAATCCGATCGCCTGGTGGTGGATTTTGGATCTACCTCAGTTACCGGAATTCACGTCAGTACCATCGATAACCTCCGGAGATTTTACGGGCTTGAACAGAAACCGGTTCGTGTTACCGATCCTTACCAGATGTTAGGGGAAGTTGACGATGAACTGATAACCATTATGGGGGTGGATACGGTTGCTGCACGAGGCCGGAAAAACGGCTTCGGATTCTACAACCATGAACCCTTTAAGGAATACCTCACGCCCTGGGGCCAAACCGTTTTGGTACCTGAAGAATTTAACACAACAAACGATGTAAATGGCGATGTACTGCTTTATCCCGGAGGTGATACCACGGCATCACCATCCGGCCGGATGCCTGTATCGGGTTATTTCTTCGATGCCATCATCCGGCAGAAACCGATTGTTGAGGAGGAGCTGGACCCTAATGACAATCTTGAAGAATTCGGATTGGTAACAGAAGGAGACCTGGAGTATTGGGCAACAACCTCGCAAAAGGCGCGTGCCACAGGAAGGGCTGTGGTGGCAGGGTTTGGTGGTACAGCCCTGGGTGATATCGCCCATATCCCCGGAATTAAGCTAAAGGAACCGAAGGGCATCCGTGATATCGCCGAATGGTACATGAGCATCCTTATCCGGCCCGATTATATCAAGGCCATATTTGACCGCCAGTCTGAAATTGCCCTGGAAAATTTAAGCCGGTTGCACAAGGTGACCGGCGACAATGTGGACGCCGTTTATATTTGCGGAACCGATTTCGGAACGCAGAACTCCACCTTTTGCGCACCGGAACAGTTCGACGATTTGTGGCTGCCTTATTATCAGCGGATCAATAACTGGATTCATGCCAACACCCGCTGGAAAACCTTTAAACACTCCTGCGGCGCAGTCGAATCGTTTATGCCGCACTTTATCAAGGCCGGATTTGACATCATCAACCCGGTGCAGATCAACGCAGCAGGAATGGATCCGGTACACCTGAAAAAGACCTACGGGAAAGACCTCATTTTCTGGGGCGGCGGCATCGATACCCAGAAAACCTTACCCTATGCCTCACCACAAAAAGTGCGGGAGGAGGTACTTCGTTTGTGCGACATTTTTGCCAAAGACGGAGGATTCGTGTTCAGTACCGTCCACAATATTCAGGCAGGCGTGCCGGTTGAAAACATTGTGGCAATGATCAATGCAATAGGAGAATTCAATGGGAACAGTTAACCGGATAACAAAGGTGAATGCCTCTGAATTATCTGATTATTAATCCATAACCGCACAATTGAATACTGCAGGGAAAAGCGCTTTTGCAGATCTGAAGACTTGGAAATATCAACTTAAACAGAGCGAATAATATGTCAGGAATAACAATCGGTATAGATTTGGGCGGCACGAGAATAAAAGCCGTTGCTATTGATGATCAGGGGCAAATATCACACCTGCTTAACCAGCCAACCAATGATAATGATGATAAAATCTGGAAAAATACCATTGCTGAATTGGTCCATGAAACACAAAACAAATTTAAACATCAGGCTACTCTGATCGGCATTTCAGCCCCGGGACTGCCTAACGCCAGTAATTCGGCCATCGCCTACATGCCCGGCAGGCTGCAGGGGCTTGAAAATTTTATCTGGTCTGATTTTTTAAATTTCCGTACCTATGTTCTGAATGACGCAGTTTCGGCCATGATGGCCGAAGCCAGATATGGAGCAGCCAAAGGCCGGAAGAATGTAGTGATGCTTACCCTTGGTACAGGCGTTGGCGGTGCTATCCTGATTGACGGGAAACCATACCAGGGTTCCTTCAGTAAAGCCGGACACATCGGGCACATGGTGATCGACAGTGATGGAGAACCCGATATCATCGGGATGCCAGGAAGTTTGGAGGATGCCATTGGTAACTGCAGTATCAGCAAAAGAACCTCAGGGAAATTTGCTTCGACACACGAATTGCTGGAAGCCTGTCGGAAGGGTGACCAGTTTGCTGAGGGAATATGGCTGACTTCGGTGAAGAAGCTGGCCATCGGACTGGCTACCCTCACCAATATTCTTTCTCCTGAAATGATCATTCTGGGAGGAGGCATTACCGAAGCCGGACCAGACTTATTTGACCCGCTGGAAGAACTCATGGGCCATTACGAATGGCGTACCGGCGGAAACCGGGCTGAAATTGTAAAAGCCCGTTTTGGAGAAATGGCGGGAGCAGTGGGGGCAGCCTGCTTCGCCAGGGAAGCCGGTCATTATTCTCCCTGAATGTCTTCCTTTGCAATCAGAACCGGATTCCAAGTCCAACCATATAAGTACGTCCCGGCGTTCCACTGTTATAACCTCCCGTCTCATCGATAAAGTCAAGGATATTATGAATACCCAGCTTTACATGATAGTTGGACCTGAAGGTATGGGTCATGTTGAACTTCCAGAGCGAAAAACTCTTTAAGTTCAACCGGGTAACCTCGCGGGTGCGTTCATCCATCAGATCCAGTTGGTTTTTCCCGTAGAAATTGCCCTGAAGGTTCATGTTCAGCTCATAATTCGTCCATCTCCTGTCATAATCAAGATTTGCGCCGGCTAAAAAATTGCGCATGTTGCTGTACTCTTTCCCGGTGGCTTCATTCACCTTCCTGACAAATGCAACATTAGTGCTACCGGTCAGATACCGTGAAATTTTCGTTCGGAGCATGAAATCTACACCCTTCATGGTGGCCTCGCTCTGGTTCTCATAGGCATATTCCATAATCATGCCGGGTTTGACAACAAAGGTATCGCTGGCAGCGATCAGGTTTTTGATGTGGTTGTAGTATGCAGAAACCGAAAAAGTTACCCCATCGCGTGCATATTCTGTTGAGAATGAGAAATAATCCGACTTCTCCGGTTTCAGATTTTCGTTACCTGCCAGAAACATCGGCGGTCCAGGTACCGGAATCTGAAAATACATATATTTCTCTTTTAAAGTGGGCGTTTTATAACCCTGAGCATACGCAGCACGAAATGTCAGTACCCATATTTTGTACATGGCCGATGCCTGAGGGGTAAGGTTCCATTGGTAAATCTCATTATGATTAGCCCTTAATCCGGCTATTACCGATAATTTTTCGGTAATCTTCAGGTCTTCCTGAAGAAAAACTACCCAATCGGTGTTCGTTTTTTGCTCAATCTGGTTCCTGGGGGCTGTCAGGTTCTCATTGATGTATTCCGCTCCTACCACCAGGCTGTTCCAGGGAGCCAGTTCAAAATGACCAAGAATACGGCCATTGTGGTATTTATTGTCATAGTCTGTCTCCAGCGAGTCGGGTAAAACCTTGTTGAAAAGTGTATAGTTGTCGGAGTTCCAGCTAACAGTAAGGCTATTCCTGGCATTGAAAAAATAGGAGGCCTTTCCGCCGTACATGATATCCTGATTCCTGCGGTCATGCAGACTGGCAGAAGTATTGTCGCGGTTTTTGCTGAAAAAGGAGAAGTTCCCCTCAATATCCAATCGGGCTGAAGGAGTAAACCTCATCCGGTCCGACAGCATGAAAACATCTTCACGCTCCTGCGTCCGGTAAGAGTTTTCCACACTCAGGTCGTAACCATCGGTCTTATCGTATCCGGCCGACAACTGGTTCGAAAACTTGCCGGTCTTACTGCCGGTGGTGAAACGGTAATTCTGAGTGTTAAAATTGGAATATCTGGCCGATGCGGAAACGCTGAACGGATCAACAGGCTTCCGGGTAATGACATTGACCACACCTCCCAGGGCATTCGATCCGTACAAGGTCGATGCCGCTCCTTTTACAATCTCTATTTGTTCAATATCGGCAAGGTTTATACGGGAATAATCCATGTCCCCAAAAGTCTCGCCGGCCATGCATTCCCCATTGATTAAAAATATCACATACTGCGGATCAATACCCGCCATGGTCATCGATTTGCCCCAGGCTGTGCTCCGGAATTCAACAGAAGGCACCACGGTTTCCAATGCTTCAGTGATATCGAGGATGTTGCGGTTCTCCAGATCCCGGCTGTGAATTGCCTGCGTAAGAACCGGCACATTCTTGAGATTCTTTTCGGTACGGGTTCCGGTAACCACAATGGCATTCAGGTCGATTGAGGTTTCATTCATGGCAAAATCCCGGCTGATGTTACTTCCGGAAACGGAAACAGCTTCTTCCATGGTCTGAAGTCCAAAGTAACTGACCCGGATGATATACTCTCCATTTCGCAGACCCGTGAGCTCATAACGGCCATCCCTGTCGGTTGCCACGCCTAAGGTAGTGTTTCTGACGGATACATGTGCACCCTGTAAGACCTCGCCTGTTTCAGCCAGATAAACCCGGCCTGAAATACTATTCTGTGCATATAGTGAAGCTGACAGGAAAAACAAAAATATGCTTATATAAATAGATGATGTTTTCATAATGATTATGGATTTAACTTGACGGCAGAACAGATTCAATCCTTTCCACTGCCTGTTGGATATAAAATTCAATAATTCAGAAACCGAAAAATTCCTGTATTAAAAACGAAAGTTACGGGATTCAACCTACAGGCGGGGCTTTGTTGGTTTTGCAGCACTGTGGAATTGCAATGACCACACTTAATGGTCTAACCGGGATCTTCCCATGCTTTTCCCTAAAGGGTATAACTAATTTATCCCAAAAATCCGGATCAATTTCGGCAAAGGGCATTACATCCGGAAGCTCCTGTACAAAAGAATGATGAGCCACGGCGATATGACCGGTCACCTGACCGGCATCTGCCAGAACCGCTTGCTGTATCGCCTGGCCTGGTTTGGTAACCAGCATAAAAACCGGCAGAAATACGGTCAGCAGCAAAGTGATAATATATCCAGACTGCCCTATAAAAAACATATAAATAGTTTTTACTCCGCAAAAATACGATTATATGAGCCTGTTCCGTCAGGATTCTCAAAAAATATTTATCCCGGAGTTATTCTTATTAAGTTCTCTTGTAACCTCTAGGTTATGGCGGGCCTTTCGTGCAAGTTTAGGTTTCGTGCTGGCAGATAATTCCAGCAACAGATCAATTGCCTCATCATACTTTCCGGCCTGAATAAGGGCATTCGATGCCGTGAATGCTTTCCCCGTATAGAGATCCCTTTGACCTACACGTTCCTCAGAAGGATAGAACATCGCTGTATACTCGGTTGCCGCGTCCCGGGCAAGAATCCTGATCTTCTCCGTGGCATTGGCCAGGTTCGGCAGAATGGTAATCAGCGCCCCAAGGGTAGGCCGTGAAGTGTAAAGCAGGGACCTTTCCAGCAGTGTCCTCTTTTTCACTTCCCCGGAAAGATCATAAAGCGTAACATAATAATTTGAGATCAGATAGAAATCCTTGGTTTTAGACACAGAACCTTCCGGATTTTCCTCCCGGAGGACCTCCCAGTCGAAATGCAGGCGCAGGCTGTCGAGTACCAGCAGATAATCCCCATCGTATGCCCGGGTAATGGCCATGACCTGATCGACTGCCATATCCTCCTCAAAAAAATGGCCATCATAATTCCCTGCCGAAAGGGTATCAGAGACAAAGAAAACCACTTGCGCGGCTTCGGTTGGCTTCATAGTAAGTGCGCGGCTGAACTCAGCAATGGCAGTCTGATATGCGGACTCATGTTTCCCTTTGATACCAGGATTTTCCAAATAATTAAACTGGTTACTGAATACAATGCTGGCAGGTTGCTTGTCCAATACCAATTCGGGCGGATTGGTCCTGTACAGAAATACAGGAGTCATACAGCCTGAAAATAACAGCATTAAAAAAACCAGATACAAAACAGGCTTCATCAGTAAAATTCCTTAATGTGTTTTATGTATAATTCTCGCTACCGTACTTCATGATATTCTTCTCCGAGATTCTAAACACCAAATTAAACCTTAAACGCTAACGCTCTCCTGAAAGCACATAAACACATAGCTTTCACCTGTCAAAAAGTTGTCAGCATCCTGCAGTACGATAAAAATATCTGTACAATATACTAAATATTCAACCTAAAATCAATATCCTTTCCCATCCCTGTAAACAGACCTGCAAAATAATGAACAATTACTATCCCCCGAATAGAAAAATTTCTACTTTTGACGGCGATTTTAAGGCATCGTTTTTTTCAATTGAACCATAACTAACCGATTCTGCGGGAAAGAACTTTGTACGTGTTTAATTTTACAAACTTAAAGAATGGCTTTACAGGAAGAATTTGAGAAACAGGGGATCTGGTTGTTCAGGTACAGGAGCTTTATTCCCTTTGTCGTACTGATTGCAGGTGCTTATGTGTTTGTTTCCGGAGAGTTGAACCCTGGTGGGATTTGGGTAAAGCAACCTGCCCTCGAATATTGGTATCTTCTGGCATGTATGCTGATATGCTTTCTTGGATTCGGTATACGCGTTTATACGGTTGGCCATACACCCGTTAATACTTCAGGAAGAAATGCAAAATACCAGATCGCTGACCAGTTGAATACAACCGGTATGTATTCCATTGTCAGGCACCCCCTATACTTAGGGAACTTCTTCATGTGGCTCGGGCCGGTCATGCTTACGGCACACACCTGGTTTATCCTGGTATTTATCTTTTTCTACTGGTTGTATTATGAACGCATTATGTATTCTGAGGAACAGTTCCTCCGCAGAAAATTCGGTGAAATCTATACCGGTTGGGCAGAAAATGTACCTGCCTTTATTCCCCGTTTCAGACAGTTTATACCCCCGGCACTCCCATTCAGCTGGAAAAAAATCCTGAAAAAGGAGAAAAACGGTTTCGCCGCTATTTTCATCATCTTCAGTCTTATGGATATTGCCGGAGAACTGGTACAAGGCAAAACAGATTTTAACCTCGTCCTTTTTGGATTTGCTGCAGCATCCGGTCTGCTTTACCTGATACTCAAATACATGAAGTGGCGCACCAATATCCTCAACGAGGAAGGTCGTTAACTGACAGCACTGAGTTGTCTCGGTTTCCCTGCAATTACAAAGGTGAGCTCACCTTCCATGGAAAAATCACTGACCGAATTGATTCTGACATCGGCAAACTGCCCGATGAGTCCGGTATCATCTGATGGAAACCTCACGATAAGCCTGCCTTCGGTCAATGCGGTAAGATAACCGTCCTTACGGTCATAACCCCTCACCAGTACGCGGAGGGTTTCTCCGTAATATTGATGATTGTTGGCCAGATTGTGTTTTCTAAGCTCCTCGGTCAGCACATGGAGGCGTCTTTTCTTCTCTTCTGCCGGGACATCATCTTCCCATCGGTGGCTGACAGCCCCAGGCCTCGGAGAATAGATGGCGGTATAAGACATGTTAAACTTAAACTCTTCCATGGCTTTCCTGGTGTTTTCGAACTGCTCATCCGTTTCTCCCGTAAAACCGACAATGATATCTGTAAACAAAGTAGCTTCAGGGATCAGCCTTCTGATGGAATGGACGATATGCCGGTATTTCTCCATGTTGTGCTTCCGGTTCATACGCATCAGCACCTTATCATCTCCACTCTGCATCGGTAAATGGATCTGCCTGGCTAATACCCGGTAACGGGCGATGGTTTCCATTACTTCGTCGTTCATATCCCTGGGGTGTGGAGAAGTAAAATAGACCCAGAATTCTCTGTCTAACCGGTTTCCCAACTCCCCGATCTCACGAAGCAATCCTGCAAAACTGATTTCCTGCCCGTTCTTGTCGAGACCGTATGAATTTACATTCTGACCTAACAGCGTAATCGATTTATAGCCATTATTCACCAGATTTTCCACTTCCGCGATGATGTCGGCCGATGGCCGCGATACTTCACGTCCACGGGTATAGGGTACCGCACAAAAGGTGCAGAACTTGTCACATCCATTCTGGATCGGAATAAACGCCTCGAATTCCGATTTATAAGAAGGTTTTACATTCCAAAACTCCTCGATATTCTCATTGTGCGGATCAATGCCCGATTTCAGGTGAACCGGCGTGGTAATCCCGTACTGACTGATCATTTCCGGTAATTTGGGCAGGTCCTTCATCTGAAAGGTAATATCAAAGAGCTTCATCAGCCGCTCATGGTCATTGGGCAGCAAGCAACCGGAAATAAAGGTAATCAGGTTCTTCCTGCTTTTCCATTTCTGCCATTTGCTGATCCGGGAATAAACCTTGTCGATCGCCTTTTGCCTGACTGAACAGGCCAGGATGCCGATCAGCCCGGCCTCCTCATCATGGTCGGTCCACTCATAGCCCGACTTTTCCAGAACGGATGAAACCCGCTCACTGTCAGACAGGTTCATCTGACAACCCAATGTTATAATGTGGTACTTCATTGCTTATTCATTTTTTTATTTTCCTCCGGAATTCCCTTTCAGATATAACCCGCAGGATGCATTCCGGTTCAAACTTTCTTCTTATCAGAGGTTCAGGCTGTTCAGAAATAGACTTCCGAATGGATATTTGACACTGATATACCCTTGCTGGTCAGCATGTCAAAAACATCCTGGATCATACCACTGTTGCCGCACAAAAAACAGGTTGTATCCTGACCAGGATCAACAGAGGCCAGGTACCCGGTAACTCTTCCATGGAAATCACCATTATCCTCGCCGGAGACGCACTGTACGATCCTGCTCCGGTCATAATCCTGATAATCATAGGCCTCTTCAGCCAGCCGCACTCCATGGATGATCCGATAGTCTGCTTCGGGGAACGTTTTAACAAAGCTGTGAAACGGACTTATGCCGGTGCCACTGGCGATAAACAAAAAATTTCCGGAAGGAAACAGATCCGGGGAGAGCCTGAAAAATCCAAATGGCCCTTCCACTCGAACCTTATCTCCGGGCATAAGTTTTTTTAAACGGCCCGAGACCTTTCCCCCTTCAACTTCCCTTACCAAAACCTCCAGATAATCATCATCCTCGCCGCTGTATACAGAATACTCCCGCTTCTGTCCGGTCCGCGGATCCTGAAGTACAATAAACTGACCAGTCCTGAAGTTTAAGCCGTTTCGTTCCAGACGTACGACAAAAACCGAACCGGTAAGGAAGCGGAGGAAAATTACCTGATGCGCTATCAATATTTAATCTAAATTAAAATTCGGCGCAAATCTAAAAATATTTACTGAAAAAAAATCTCAGGCCGGAATGAAGTCTTTGATTACCTGCCCGACCCGGGACCTGATCTCCTGCCAATCCGGGTTCAGCTCTTCCGTGGAAAATGTACCTTTTTTCACATCAATCCGTTCGAAAACCATAAGGTACAGGGCAAATATGATTTCAAGGCTCAACTGGCTTCGTGGTTCTACCAGCGGCTTTATCCGGCGGATCATCTCCCCTGTCCGGATCCTGTACAAGTCGGCGGTTTCATAAAGTTCGCCTGCCATCGACCGGAAACCGTCAGAAACCGGCTTCCCCTGCGCCATTTCCAGGAGATTATCACGGGTAAGACCATATTTTGTCATCAGGTCATCCGGGAAATAGTTCAAATGGTTAAGATGGTCTTTTCTGAAATCGCGGATAATGTGGACCAGGTAACTAAAAATGGCGCAGGGGGTGGCTGCCTCCCTGACATCAAATGACGGAGCCTGGTAAATCCCGCCTGACTGGGTTAATCCGCAGAGATGGACAAATATGGATGCAGGAGCCACCGAGGCACCACCGGCATAATCAATGAAACCCTTAAGAGACGGAAATCCATCGTGGTATATATCATAGATCATTGATCGTGCGAAGGCTTCCAGTGGCCAGAAGGGAATGCGGAAACGACGCAGGGTGTCGGTCAGCTCCCTGTGAGAAGGCATTCCACCTGCAGTATCGGCAACCGTACTGATCCAGTGATAAACATCTGCTTCGAGTTGTGCCTGATTTTCAGGTTTAATCCTGATATGTTCCGTTTTATAGTTGTCGATCAGGTCGTCAATGGCCCGCATAAACCGGTAACAGTTCCGGGCTGCCTGATACCTTTCAGCATCCCAGAAATTGGCTGCGATAAGGATATTGGGATGGTCAACGATCTTTTCGAAATCAACAGACGAGAATATTTCCCAATACAGGCTTTTGTCAATTTGCACAGCAACTTCCATTTGTATGGCATTTTAATTTTTTGATTCTTTAAGAATCCGTTCAGTGGTTAATCGGGCAGACATCAAAACCAGGGGTACTCCATTCCCCGGATGTGTACTGCCTCCGGCAAAATAAAGGTTTTCATATTTAGGGTGCCGGTTGTGCGGCCGGAAATACCCCATCTGAAAAATGGTGTGGGCAAGGCTTCCGAATACCGATCCCCGGGTTACGTTACAGCTCTTCTCCCAGGTACGGGGCAGATAGCAGATCTCAAACTTAATATGCTCTTCCAGGTCAGTGAGACCGGCTTCCATCAGTCGGCGAATCACCGACTCCCTGGCTTTCTGCTTCAGCTCTTTCCAGTCCTGGACCGTCTGGTCTTCCAAATGAGCTACCGGCACAATGACTGATAAAGTATCCTCGCCTGCCGGGGCAGCTCCCAAATCGCTGCGAACCGGAGCATGAACATAAAAACTCGGATTATCACCCAAGGATTTATTACGGAAGATCATCTCCAGCCCTTTCCTGTATGGATCGTTGAGGAATATACTGTGGTGTTCGAGTCCGGGATAAACCTTGCTGACGCCCCAGTGAAACACAATGGCCGAACAGGAGTACTTTTTTCGGTTCAGCCGGCGGGTAGTGCGCCTGTCACGGAGCAGCTCGCGGTAAATATACGGGAGATCAGCGTTCCCGACGATCAGGTCAGCATCCTCAACGGAACCGTCTTCAAGTAAAACCCCGGTAGCCTTTCTGCCATTGGTGAGGATCTGACTGACCGGTTTCCTGTAATGGATGCCAACACCCCGATCAATGGCCAATTCAGATAGTTTTTCCACAATCCGGTGCATACCACCTTTTGGGAAAAGTGCCCCTTCAGCCATTTCCGCTCCGGGAAGCATTGAAAAGAAGGCCGGGGCATCGTAGGGATTCTGTCCCACATAAATATTCTGGAAGGTGAAGGCCATTTGCAACCGTTTGTCACGAAAAAATCTTTTCACATAATCCGTCTGTCTGATATGAGACTTTAACCTGATTAAAAGCTTTACATTCCGGTAATTGATAAAACTGCGAAGATTCGTGAAGTTTCTGCCTAAAAGTTGTTCCTTGGCAAGTCCGAAAAAATCATATCCTTCCGTAATATACTGCCGGAACCGTTCATAGCTTCCCTCCTCGATGGTTTCCAGCTGTCCTTTCATCTTTTCTTCAGAGTGGGTGAAAGAGAAATCGCTGCCGTCGCTGAAGAAAAGTTTGTATGCCGGATCAAGCGGAGCAGCTTCTAAATCCTTATCCAGATCGATCCCCAATTCAGAAAATACCTGCCTGTAAATGGAAGGCATCAGCAGGAGGGTGGCACCCAGGTCAAAACGGTGACCATCCTGGATGATTTGTCCGCAGCGGCCACCAGCTTGTGCATTTTTCTCAAGAATATCGACTTTATAACCGTTAGCAGCCAGAAAACAGGCTGTAGCAAGCCCGCCAACTCCGGCCCCGATAATAACAGCTCTGGGATAGTTGTCCATATATTCGGTTTTTATCAGCAAAACTATCCCCGAAGGTACTCCAACGCAAAGAAAACATTTTAAAATGCCCTTTTCTGCCGACGAATGGCAGGTTATGGCAGGTAAAAATATTTTTCCCGGGAGAGAGCCATATTTTCCAAAATTGGAATCGGATTGTCGAAAAGACAAAACAATGTCCACCCATATAAAACAACAGGTAGGATGGGAGTTATAAATAAATGAAGAAATTAATTGGTGGCCCGTGTCCAGGTCGTTGAACGCCCCAGAAGTTTTATGCCGACCACATAACCTTTCAGATACAGGGTATTGGGATCTTTGTCAAACCAGGCATAACAATCATAAGTTTTGCCGTTATCCGGATCGTAGATCCGACCCTCCTGCCATTGGTTATCTTTAGCTACATACTTCAGGTTTGAAAGGATCTGCAGACCGAGCCTTGACTTCGTCCTGAGCTTGGGATCCGGATTATTGAAGTCTTTTTCGGGTTCACCGTTTACATAACTGGTCGGACTAATATAAATCACTGTGCCGATGAACTTTCCATTTTGTTCCTTGATTTCGATTTTGGAAGTTTTTTTGTCGTTCCACCAAACTCCGACAATTGCATCGGCTTTCTGAGCCATACTTTTAGCTGCAAACAGCAACATCAGCGAAAAAACCAGAATCCTTTTCATAAACACCATTTTCAACGTTAATAATTAAACAGAATCAAGGACTAAATTACAATATTTTACCAAACAAACAACATTATATTTCTTGCTGAATATCAGCTCATATCAGAATAGTTCAAGCAAAAAAGCCACCCGGCAAAACCCGGATGGCTTTAAAAAAGTCTGACTGTCAGAGACTAAATATACCAGCTGATCAACTGTTCCAGCAGTTCCTGTTTACCACTGATCATAGCAGGTTCACCAACGACTTTTGCGTTTTCGTAAAGGTCGGTAAGGGTAAGTTTACCGGCTTCAAAGTCGGAGCCTTTTCCGGCATCGAATGAAGCATAACGGGTTTTACGCATCTTCAGGTAATCCGAATCTGTCAAAATCCGGTCGGCGATGATCAGGGCGCGGGCAAAAACATCCATACCGGTAACATGGGCGATAAAGATATCTTCCAGGTCGGTTGAACTGCGGCGGGCCCTGGCGTCAAAGTTGATTCCGCCATTGGTGAATCCTCCAGCCTGAAGAATCTCGAGCATCGCTTCGGTTACTTCATAAATATTGGTCGGGAATTCATCGGTATCCCAACCATTCTGGTAGTCACCTTTATTCGCATCGATTGAGCCCAGCATACCATTGTCGGCGGCAAAACGAAGTTCGTGGGCAAAGGTATGACCAGCCAGGGTGGCGTGGTTAACTTCGATATTCAGTTTGAAGTCCTTATCCAGTCCGTATTTGGCAAGAAAGCCCATAACAGTTTGCGTGTCATAGTCATACTGATGTTTGGTTGGCTCCATGGGTTTGGGTTCGATCAGGAATGTACCGGTGAAGCCCTGTTTGCGGCCATAATCCCTGGCCATGCCTAAAAACATGCCTAAATGATCAAGTTCCCTTTTGGTATCGGTATTATGAAGCGTCATATAACCTTCACGGCCACCCCAGAAGACGTAGTTAGTCCCGCCCAGGGCGATGGTGGCGTCGATGGCATTTTTAATCTGAACGGCCACATTGCTGACTACGTTAAAGTCCGGGTTGGTAGCTGCACCGTTCATATAACGGGGATTACTGAATACGTTTGCGGTACCCCAGAGCAGTTTCACGCCGGAAGCCTGCTGGCGTTCCTTCGCATAATCAACCATCTTTACAAGCCGCTTTTCAATTTCGAAGACAGATCCGTCACCCACTACATCGGTATCATGGAAGCAATAAAACGGTGCGCCCAGTTTGGAAGTAAACTCAAACGCAGCATCCATCCTGTCTTTTGCATTCTCCATCGGATCGGTTGCCACCTCCCAGGGGAACTGCTTGGTCCCCGGGCCGAACGGATCGCCGCCGTCGCCGCACAGTGTGTGCCAGTAAGCCACTGCAAAACGCATATGCTCTTTCATGGTTTTGCCGGCAACTACCTTATTCTCATCATACCATTTGAATGCCAGCGGATTTCTCGACTGAGGGCCTTCAAACTTAATTCTCCCTATTCCAGGGAAAAACTCTTTGTTTCCTTTAAAAAATTCCATAGCTGTAATATGATTATAAGTGAATTGTTGAATTCAAAAGATTTAACCACTTTCCATATGCTTCCTCTGTCCGGGATTTATTCAGACCATCCGGCACAATGGTTTCCAAACGGGTAAGATTGGAAAATGCATCGGCGAAGCCGGAGTAAAATCCGGAACCGATACCGGCACCCCGGGCAGCGCCAACCGATCCGTCGGTATTGTAGAGTTCGATGGTGGCTCCGGTAATATCTGCAAGGGTTTGCCGGAATACCGGACTAAGGAACATATTGGCTTTGCCTGCGCGGATTACAGATGGTTTAATACCAATATTACCCATGATATCCATTCCGTACCTGAAGGAAAAGACGATTCCTTCCTGTGCTGCCCTGTACAGATGTTCCTGCCGGTGAATATTGAAATTCAGTCCGGAAACCACCGTCCCGGTGTCTTTATTCTTAAGTACCCTTTCTGCCCCGTTTCCAAAGGGAAGAATCGACAAGCCCTCTGCACCGACCGGTACAGAAGCGGAAAGCCGGTTCATATCGTCATAGGAAAGTCCGGCGGCCGTGTTCTTTTTCAACCAGGCATTCAGGATACCGGTACCATTGATACACAGAAGCACGCCCAGCCGTGGGTCAGCACCACTGTGGTTAACGTGGGCAAAGGTATTTACACGTGATGCAGGATCAAACTTAATTTCATCGCTGACCCCGTAAACCACTCCGGAAGTTCCTGCCGTGGCGGCAACTTCACCGGGGTTCAGTACGTTGAGCGACAAGGCATTGTTGGGCTGGTCACCTGCACGGTAGGTTACGGGAGTCCCGGCTGCCAGTCCCAGTTCAGAAGCGGCAGAGGCACTCAATCGACCCTGTTCGCCAAAAGTCGGGACCAGTTCCGGAATGACAGACCCGTCAAATCCATAGGCCTCCAGCACCATTTGGGCAACCCGGTTTTCACGGAAATCCCAGAGGATGCCTTCGGAAAGGCCACTCACGGTTGTGTGGATCTCTCCGGTCAGCTTCATGGCGATAAAATCACCTGGAAGCATAATCTTATATACCTTTTCAAAATTCTCAGGTTCATTATCTTTTACCCATTTCAACTTGCTGGCAGTAAAATTTCCAGGGGAATTCAGCAGATGGGAAAGACACTTCTCGCCTCCGATAGTCTCAAAGGCACGGTCGCCAATTCCGGCAGCTCTGCTGTCACACCAGATAATAGAAGGCCGGATAATTTCATGATTCCTGTCTACCATAACCAGGCCGTGCATCTGATAGGATATACCGATAGCATTAATTTCAGCCGGATTAATTCCGGAGACAGATAATACTTCGGCAAGTGCAAGTTTCAGATTTTCCCACCATAAACGTGGATCCTGCTCTGCCCAGCCCGGTTGATTAGCCACAATGGCCATCTCCTGGCGCGGATAAAAGGAAGAGGCGGCCAATTCACCGGTTGTCCCGTTAATAAGAGAAGCCTTAACGGATGAACTGCCTATGTCAAAACCCAGTAAGTACATGATTAATATAGTTTTAAAAGTTTAATTTAAACAAACTGTTCTGTTCTGGTATGTTATGCAAATATATAAATCTTTTGAATAGGTAATTACATGATTCAGGACACTTTAACTTTTTTTACATAGAAGATCTCAGCTTAATGCTGGTGGGGACCGTCTCATTTACTGCCACCCCGCTATTGGCAAAATCGGCAGCCTTCTCCCCCATCAGCTCAAAATCAGTGGATATCACTGATATCCCATTTTTTACATACTTCTTCATAGGCGTTTCATTATACGAAATGACCCCAACATCCTTTCCCGTTTCAAAACCTCTTTCGCTGCACTGGTCAAGGAATCTGGCCAAAGTGCGGTCACTGACTAAAAAAAAGAGATCGCCCCTTTCCACCTTAAACTCCTGCTGATCCGTTATGACCTGATGATTTACCCCGAAATCCCTGCAAAACCGTTTGAAATGGGTCACCGTATCCACCGGATGATAAGTGAAAGGCGGATAGTTAAGGATAAACCGCCTGTACTTCCTGATCAACTCCACATTGGCCGCAAAAAGGTTGTAAACCGGATCTCCAAAATCCTGCCTGACCCAGGAAATATTGCCAGGGCAATGAATATTCCAGTCGATAACCAGCAATTTCTCTGACGGAATCTTTTCGATGATCCTCCGGACCCTGGGATGGTCAAAATTCATGATCACGTAGGAACTGTACTTTCCGAGACTCTCCTTTATGATGGTTTCAAACACATGGATGTTGTAATGGTGAAAATGGAGGTCAACACTGATATCTTTCCTCAGATGGTCCCTGAACGAATGGTAGAGCACTTCCTTGTAGGCCTTGAAAGTATCCAGAAAAAGCAACACCCTGGTAAATTTCCGGGCCACAAAATAGCCCCGGTTGGGAACAGATTCGACCACCCCGCGCTTTTTGAGCTCTGCATAGGCCTTGAAAACCGTGTCGCGTGAAATATTGCACTCTTTGATCAGATAATTGACAGACGGGAGCATATCCCCCGGCTTCAACTGGTTCTGACTGATGGCGTCCATCACCGCATCCACCAGCTGCCTGAATTTGAGCGTCCTTGAATGCTCACTGATATTAAACCTGATCTCCGTCATACATATCTGTTCTGTTCTGTTCTTCAAATTTACAATATTTTTCAACGTAACTGCTTTTCTCTTATTTTTGGAGATCTAATTAATTCTTGCAGTATGACAAACTATGAAGAACTTTTAGGGCTAATCAGAAAAAACAGAAGTTACCGGCGATTTGAAGAAAAAGTCCGTCTGACTGAAGATCAGCTTTTAAAATGGATCAGCCTGTCCAGGTTTATTCCGTCGGGAAGGAACATGCAGCCATTGAAGTATGCCTTCAGCGTGGATGAGACGGTCAATTCCCTGATCTTTGAGCAACTGGCCTGGGCCGGCTATCTTAAAGACTGGAAAGGCCCGGAGCCGGGTGAGCGTCCGGCTGCTTACATTGCCATGCTAAAAGACAGATCGCTGAGTGAAAACATATACTGTGATGATGGCATTGCTGTTCAGACCATTCTGCTCGGCGCAGTAAGCGACGGCTATGGCGGCTGCATTGTCGGCTCATTCAACAAATCGAGAGTAAGCGCTATATTGCGGATCCCCGAACACCTGGAGCTACTATGGATTGTGGCCCTGGGCAAACCTGCCGAGACGGTAGTCCTGGAAGACCTTCAAGGGGAGGATATCCGTTACTGGCGTGACGAAAACCAGGTACACCATGTTCCTAAGCGGAGCCTTGAGGAACTGGTATTCCGGGGTTAAAACCTAAAACCAATGGCCAGTTACCCCCTGAAGAACAAGGCCTTGATGATCAGCGATGCCATCCGCGGGTTCTCCTTGAGCCTGCGGGTAGAATAACCGAACCATTGTTTCCCGAAAGGAACATATACACGCATACGGTGTCCTTTCTCCACGATGGAGGCCCGCAGCTCGGGAGTAACCCCATAAAGCATCTGGAATTCGAACTCATTTTCGGGTGTCCGGTACTTTTCGATGAGCCGGTACGCTCCGTCAATCAGAAATTTATCGTGCGTGGCAATGCCCACATATATCCTGTTTTTCAACATATATTCGAGCAGGGTTAGAAACTGCGCCCTTACCTCCTCATATCCCTTCCACGCAATCTCCTTAGGTTCAATGTATATACCCTTGCACAATCTGAAATTCAGCGGTGATTCCGGAGTGTGCATATCCATCATGCTCTCAATATCGGAAAGTGTCCTGCGCATATACGCCTGAAGCACGAGACCGACACTTAACGGAAATTCAGATTTCAGCTTTCTGTACAGGACCAACTCCCTGTCGACGCACTGGGAATCCTCCATGTCAATGCGGATGAAACTTCCCTTCTCAGCTGCCAGACCGACTACTTCCCGAATATATTGATAACATACTTCCTCATCGATAAGCAATCCGAACATGGTGGGCTTTACGGAAAAATTACCCTGAATTCCTTCGTCTGTAAAGCGGGTTATTATCTCCAGATACTTCTCCTTGTTCTCGGTAGCCTCGTCAATATGTTGGATGAATTCACCAAGAAGATCCACAGTGACCAGCACACCGCTCTCATTTAGCTCCCTTGCGGCTTTTAATCCATCTTCAATAGTTTCTCCGGCAATGTACCGCTGGGAAAAGACCCAGACCAGTCTTTCCGGCATATATGGCAAAATATTGGCAATTAATTTATTAATCATGTCGGATTTATTCTTTGATATCAGATTAAACAAAAAACTATCAACTTGTTAAAAATACAACCTCAGGAAATACAATTTCAATGATGTTTATCAGAATGAGATTATGATTTTACACAGGTTTTGTAAACTTTTTCCTGTTATCGGGGAACCTTAAAAAATGTGAAAGAATACAGCTGCTTTAGAATGAAAAAATTATCTTTGCCGGATCAAAAAAATAGTTTGAAATGAAGGGAACATCATTAATTGTTAGCATTGTTTTAGCTGTTGCTGTACTGGTACTTTACATTCTGCATTTCACCGGCGGAAATACTATCCTGGATGTATCCGGTGATTCGCCGGTATCGGAACGGACCGATGGTTTAAAGATAGCCTATATCAAGTCCGATTCCCTTATCATGAATTACGATTATGCGGAAGTGCTGCATGATGAATTCATGAAAAAACAGGAAGCCTTCACCCAGGAGTATGGATCGAAAAGACAAACTTTTGAACGTGAGGCTGCAGAATTCCAGCAAAAACTTCAACGCGGCGGATTTCTTACCGAACAACGGGCCATCCAGGAACGTGACAGGCTTGTTGGCCGTGAACAGGAAATTGTGAAGCTCGACCAGGACCTTTCAACCAGGCTTGCTGAGATGCAGGCTGCCAATAACCAGATGATTATCGACAGCTTGCTGAATTACCTGAAAATCTTCAATGCCGGTAAAAACTATGATTTTATCCTGAATGCCGGGGATGTCCTTATCGGCCCGGAAAGCGACAACATCACCAGCCAGGTTCTTCAGGCCATGAATGCCCGTTACCAGGCCTCGCAGACTAAAAAATAATACTTGTCATTACCGATATAAATCCGGGTATCATCCCGGATTTTTTTTTCAAGTTAACCGGTATGTTCGCTGATAAATATTTCGCACGTTACGGCCAGTATCACTCCCTGATCGCGGAGGTCCCGGATGGGGAACTGAAACTGTTCATCATGATACCCTGTTTCCGGGAACCTGACATCCTTCGTACCCTGGAGTCTCTTCGCGCTTGCAACCTGCCGGCAGGGGTAGCCGAGGTGTTCACCATCATCAACCAGCCGGAAGACTGTCCTGAAGAGATTTCCCGGTTCAATCTCAACACCTTCCGCGAGGTTTCTGAGTGGAACCGTAAAAACAGTTGCAGCCGGCTCCGGTTTTATACTTCAGAGCCGGTAAAACTTCCCCGGAAATGGGCAGGCGTGGGAATGGCACGCAAGCGCGGAATGGATGAGGGGCTGTGGCGGTTCAATCAGACTGGCCACAAACACGGGATTATCGTCTCGCTGGATGCCGACACACTGGTTGAGACCAATTATCTGACTTCCATAGAGACCCATTTCAGGAAAAATCCATCGCATGCAGGAGCAACCATTGCGTTCAGTCATCAGCTTGAAAACATAGAGGAAAAGTTGAGGGAAGGCATACTGCTCTACGAAAAATACATGGACTATTACAAGCTTGCCCTTGAATATGCCGGATATCCGCACGCGCTCTATACCATCGGATCGGCTTTTGCTGTCACAGCCGAAGCTTACATGAAACGGGGAGGAATGACCAGGCGGAAGGCCGGTGAAGATTTCTATTTTCTGCAGACCCTGCCACAGGTCGGCAAAGTCGGCGAGATCACGGATACAGCAGTACATCCGTCGGCCAGGGTATCCGACAGGGTTCCCTTTGGCACCGGACCGGCCATGCAGAACTGGATGACTGATTCGGCCGATCTCAGAATTTCGTATAACATCCAGGCATTTAAAGACTTAAAGACTCTCTTTTCCCAACACAGCCTTCTATACCAAATTTCGGAGTCCGACTATCAGTACTTTATGAATTCCCTTCCACCATCAGTCGCATCATTCCTCAACCAGGAAGATTTTTACAGTGAGTTATCAGGGTTATCCAATAATTGTGCGGGAGTAGAGATTTTCAGCCAACGGTTCTTTCAGCTGTTCAACGCCTTCAGGATACTGAAGTTCATCAACTTTTCACATGCGCACTTCTATCCCAGGCAAGCGCTCGATGAGGCATTCGGGGAACTGGAGATATTGAGGGGCTGAACACAGGCTGTAACCTGACGTTCAACCCCTTAATCATTTACCTCAGGCCATTGGCCAGCATATAATACATTTCATTCCAGCGGAGTTCCTTCTTGATATCCGTGATAGTTGTATTCTCATCAATCAGCAGGTATTCTATATCCGCCATTTCGGCAAAATCCTCGAGATATTCCTTGTCAACAGCCATACTGAATGCCGTATGGTGAGCCCCGCCGGCTAAAATCCAGGCAGCAGCTCCGATCTGCAGGTTCGGTTTCGGTTTCCACATAGCCCGGGCAACCGGCAGTTTCGGGAAATCAGCATCTGGAGAAACCACATCCACGGGATTCACAATCATCCTGAAACGGTTCCCCATATCAATGATGGAAGCATTGACCCCGGCACCATCCGGAACCCCGAACACCAGCCTGGCAGGATCAGCTTTCCCTCCGATACCCAAAGGATGAACTTCGAGCTTAGGTTTTGAATGGGACACCGACGGACAGATCTCCAGCATATGGGCACCTAATACCTTCATTCCGGCCGGATCGAGGTGATAGGTATAATCCTCCATAAAAGAGGTCCCGCCTGGCAAACCCTGCCCCATGACTTTCAGCGCACGGACCAGTGCAGCATGTTTCCAGTCGCCTTCAGCACCAAAACCATATCCCTGTGCCATAAGCCGCTGTACAGCCAGACCCGGCAACTGCTCCAGGCCGTGAAGATCTTCGAAAGTGGTGGTAAAGGCCGTAAAGCCTCCAGATTCGAGGAATGCTTTCATTCCAAGTTCATATCTGGCCTGTACCCTCACGTTGGGATGGTATTCCCCGCCGGGCAGACCGGCTTTGTCGACATCATAAGTGGTAATGTATTCATCCACCAGATGGGCAACATCATTTTCAGGGACGGCCTTGATAGCCTTCACCAGATCACCGATCCCGTAACCGCTAACGGTATAGCCAAACCTGATCTGGGCTTCAACTTTATCACCCTCAGTTACAGCAACTTCGCGCATATTATCACCAAAACGGGCAACTTTTCCATGATGCCAGTCGTGCCATGCTGCAGCTGCACGAACCCATACGCCTACCCGCTCACGGATATTCTCATCTTTCCAGTGACCGACGACTACTTTGCGGTTCTTGCGAAGGCGGCTGACAATAAATCCATATTCCCGGCCTCCATGAGCAGACTGGTTCAGGTTCATGAAATCCATGTCTATGTCTGAATAGGGAATATCACGGTTGAACTGCGTGTGAAGGTGCAGAAGCGGCTTGCGCAGGACCTGCAGCCCGGCAATCCACATCTTGGCAGGCGAAAAAGTGTGCATCCAGGTAATGACTCCGATACAGTTGGGTGAGGAGTTGGCTTCAATACAGAAACGGGTAATGGCATCCGAAGAGGTCAGAACCGGCTTGAAGATCACATTAACCGGTATCTCTTCACTGGTGGTCAGTCCCTGTACAATCTCCATGGAATCCCTGTCTACCTGCTGCAGGGTGTGTTCACCGTATAGGTGTTGGCTGCCGGTGGCAAACCATACTTCGAGGTTGGCGTATTTCTTCATATCATTTGATTTAATTAATTGGCTAAAAGTAAGCATTTATTCTTAAAAGTACAATTAACTTTTATTGCATATAAACATTTAATTCCGAATCTTTTCAATCTCAGCTAACAACAGTTTCTTCAGCTTATCGACATGTCTGGACTCAGTGCCGGTCTGTGCCACACTTAGCCGGAGAACAATCCTGCCATCCAGTTTGGTATGGGTAAAATAGCATTCTCCGGCCTGGTTGATGTTATCCATAATTTGCATATTATGTTCATCGCTTCCGCGATACCTGAAACACACCAGGTTAAGTGGAGGCGGCATTATGAGTTCAAACTCACCTCTGCTTTGCACCCACTGTGCAAATTCATGGGCCATAGCGACATGTTGCCTGATGTGGTGCCTTAATCCTTCTGATCCGTAATGCCGGATCACGAACCAGAGCTTAAGTGACCGGAACCGCCTTCCCAACTGGATGTGCCAGTCGCGGTAATCAATAACGGCCCCCGATTCAGTTGCCTGGTTTCTCAGATATTCCGGCAGGATCGAAAACGTATGGATCAGGTGTTTGCGGTCGGCCACCCAGAAGCAGTCGCAATCAAAATTGGTGAACATCCATTTGTGTGGATTGAAGCAGAAGCTGTCGGCAAGCTCCATACCATCGGCAAGATACCTGAATTCCGGGCATACCAGGGCCGTCCCCGACATGGCTCCGTCGACATGAAACCAAAGATCTTCATGCCGGCATATTTCCCCGATTTTCCGCAACGGATCCATGGCATTGGATGACGTAGTCCCAATGGTTCCGCATACGAAAAACGGTATATTTCCTGACTGACGGTCAGCGGAAATTTGCCTCCGGAGATCCTCCGGATCCATGGCAAAATTTTCATTGACTGCAACAACCCTCAGGTTTTCATAGCCAATTCCGGCAATTTTTGCAGCCTTCTCCAGGGAAGAGTGGGTCTGGGAAGATACATAGGCCGTCAGTTTACCCTGAACACCCTTCCGGTTCGAAACAAAGAAAGTAGCCTTTTCGCGGGCTGCAACCATGGCGGTAAGGGCAGATGAGGAAGCGGTATCCTGGATCACACCTCCGCCTTTACCCGCCGACCGGAAATCGGCCGGAAGGGCCATCATATCGGCAAGCCAGTCGAGCACCCTTGTTTCAAGCTCGGTGGCTGCCGGACTTGTAGCCCATATCATCCCCTGCACACCCAGTCCGGATGACAACAGGTCACCCAATATCGACGGGAATGAGGTATTCGACGGAAAATAGGCAAAAAAACCAGGGTGTTGCCAGTGGGTAATTCCGGGCATGATAATCTGCTCCACATCTGTGAGCATCGTGTCGAAAGACTCGCCCTCAGCGGGAGCCTTAGCGGGAAGTTTATTGAAAACATCACCCGGCCGGATCTGCGACAGCACAGGATACTTCTCTATCTCCTCATAATAATCGGCTATCCAGTCGATAAGTTTTTTCCCCTGCTCCCTGAATTGTCCGGGGGTCATATGATAACTGTTCATAGTTGGAAATATTAGCGCGTTGAAACTAACAAAATTAATATTTCCACTGAAGCGGAGAAGTTATTTCAAGGTTGGATTTTATACCCGGTTCAATCTTGGATTGAGCCGGCCGCCATTAACCGGGATATCTGCTATCAGCTCAGGTACAGATTTCAAAAGCGGATAATAAAATCATCATATGCCCCGGAATAGGGAGACTTTGCAATAGAAAACCCTGTAACCCGCGCCATCGGAGGCCCAAGTCTGAGATGGTCTGCATAGGTATCCAGATCGGTAACATCACCCTCTGCGACGACCAAAACCTCCCTTCCGGGGAGGTTTCTCACATAGCCGGTGATTCCATGCTCCTGGGCCCTTTTTCTGGCAAAATAACGGAAACCAACTCCCTGTACCTTGCCGGAAACCACCATTTCGTACTGAAACTTCATCAGGTAAGATGGACTTCTTTCTTTTCAAACGGAGGTTTAAACAATGCAACCGTTTCATCCTGTACCAAAACCCAGATGGAATATATCCCAACTGCGGTCCCTACCGGCACATTCAACAGCTTGATGACAGACAGGATCAGGGTAAGGATCCGGGCCCATTCCTTTCTCCGGAATAAACCAACACCTGCCACAATTCCCGGCAGGCTGAAAATGATCATAATCCAGATAATAACCGAAGCAATAATTGGCAGGACTTTACTGGCCACCGGATCATCCACAAATCCACCGACCAGTCCAAGAATAACCGCAGCAAACAGGGCGATTACCAGGCCGAAAATGCTTAATCCGATAAACAGGGCAGCAACAACGTTTACATGTTTTTCCATCGTTCAATGATTTAATAATTTTTAGTAAAGTTACGAAAGAGCTGTTTTTTCCTTCTTCAATAACAGGTGAATATCAACTTTTTTCCGGCAAACTGGTTATTATTAAAGGTAAAGTGAACTTTTACCTGCATTAGATTTAATTTTGTATCAGAAAAACAAAAATATCCGGATATGAATTTTTTGGTTGTATTGATACTTGCGGTTGTGCTTCTGGCGATAGCCTTCGCAGGATTTGCCATCAACATATTAATAAAAAAGGGAGGAAAATTCCCCAACACCCATATCAGCAGCAATAAATACCTGCAGGATCAGGGAATCAGCTGTGCCCAGTCGTACGACAAAATGGAACAACAAAAAGCCCGGAAGCAAATAAAATTTGACAGGCTGAATATCGATACACTAAGGGGCAATTCTGCTGAATAAACCTTACTCAGCCAGGTGATCCCTGAAATTATCCGACATATAAATCTTATTGAACCCCGACTCATCTGAATAAATAAAATAGACTGCAAGTTCGGGCAATGAAGCGGCAAGCTCCACGCTTTTCTCCAGTCCAAGCACCATGAAAGCGGTGGCAAATGCATCGGCGGTCATACAGTCACCGGCCAGGACAGTTGCGCTGAGCAGGCTGTGTTGGACCGGATATCCGGTTTTGGGATCAATGGTATGGGCATACTTTACGCCGTCTTTTTCATAAAAATTGCGGTAATTTCCTGAAGTGGCAAGTGCCCTGTCAGGCAACCTGACTACCGCTTGTATCTCCTGTCCGGCTAACAGCCCATCCTCATTGGGTTTACTGATGCCAATGCTCCAGGGCCGACCTTTGGCGTTAATCCCCTGGGCTGCCACCTCACCTCCGATTTCAACCATCAGGTTTTTACAACCCTTTGACCGCAGAAAATCGGCGATCAGGTCAGAAGTATACCCTTTGGCAATGGCACTCATGTCGAGCATGGTCTCAGGGTGATCTTTTACTACCCTGTTGCCCTCCAGTCTGACTTTCCGGAAACCGGTAAACTGCAGCAGACTGTCAATGAGCTGATCCGTAATATTTTCCTTATGCCGGAACCCAAAACCCCAGGCATTGACCAGCGGGGCAACTGTAATATCAAATGCCCCGTCAGTAATTTCCGAAATTTCTAAGGATCTCCTGAAACAGTTCAGAAACCACCGGTCGGCATCAACCGGCTCGTTCATGTTAATTTTTGAAATGGTTGATTGGGGATTGAAGGTTGAGAATGACAGATCATATTCAAGAAATTTTGACTTTATCTCTTCATGGTAATCCTTTCCTCCGGGGCTTTCATATACCACATGGTAATACGTGCCGTATACCGGTCCTTCATTGTAAACATACGCATCGGGCTGCCCGCAGGAAACATACACCATCAGGATAATAATCAATGAAAAGGCAGGCAGGCAGGAAATCCTGAACCGGGAGACCATAAATGAGCATAATGACGGTTTCATACAGATATCTGATTATTTGCGAATTTAAAAGATGCCGAAAGTAGAAAAAGTTAAGCACTAACCCAACAGAAGGCAAATAATACGATAATAGAAATTACCCAGAACACCGAACACCTGCAGGCGCTTACTTACCGGGCTGATCCTTTCCGAAGACCGGGAATTGTGAAGGTGCATTGACAAAGCGCTGGGTTGGGTATGCCCATTGGATATCCGGGTAGTTGCCCACCTGGGTTAGGATGTCCTCCCAGATGCCAGCCTCCGTTCCCCGGCGTTTATGGGGATCACAGAGATAACGGACAGAAAGCCGGACACCATTTTCCACTACATCGGCATACACAATTGGTGTAAGATACTGATAATGTATCAGATAATGCTTACTGGCCTCTTTCAGTTCATGTTCCGCATCGGTAAGTAAACCGCGTGTATGCCTTCCGACGATCTCTTCGAGCATCAACTTGGCCTTTTGCCAGTTACTTTCGAATGTAATCCTGATTTCCATCTCATTCCAGATATACCTGAAGCCCTGGGTATAATTCGCCTGTGACTCGGTAAAGACTTTTCCGTTCGGGATATGGATTACTCTTCCTGTACTCTGGTCGGCATCCACCCAGTTGCCGATTTCCAAAATGGAGAACTGGTATAACCTCAGGTCGATTACATCCCCCTTGTGGGGTCCGATCTGGATCCGGTCACCGACAACAAACGGTTTTCTGAACATGATAAACATCCAGCCGGCAATATTGGCCAGCAGGTCTTTAAGGGCTATGGCGATACCGGCAGAAAGAATTCCGAGAAAGGTGCCCACATGTCTGAAGGCATCGATCCAGACCATGCCAATCATTAAGATGCCAGTGACAGGAACGATATACGACAACACCTGTTTCCAGAAATAGCGGGTCTTTACGTTTTCCGTGTTACGCCAGACTACCCGGAGGATCAGGTAGCGTATAGTGGATAACACAATCAGGATCACTATGGAAACCAGAATTTTATATTGTGCTTCCACCGTGATCCCTGAAAATTCCTCTAAAAATGTTGTAATCCTTTGCATTCTACATTCTGATGATTACTTCCGGCGGACCGGAAACTATGAGCAAAAGATACAAATTTATCACCAGAAAAAGATCAGCTCAATTGATTTTCAACAGTCAGCTTAAGCGGTTTTATTTCCTCACCCCAATAGACGGTGGTGTGCGGGAACGGGATTTCGATACCTTCCTTGTCAAAAGCCTTCTTCAGCCGTTTCCTGTATTCCCTGGCTACCGGCCACTGTACGCCAGGCTTGGTTTTCAGCCTGGTTTTGATAACAATGGCACTGTCGTCGAACTTATCCAGTCCGAAAATTTCGATCGGTTCGATCATTAAATCCTTAAACTCCGGATCAGCAATTAACTCGTCACCAACTTCCCGTATCACTCCGATAACGTGATCAGTATCCTCTTTGTAGGCCACTCCGATATCCAGGGCAGCCGCCGACCATTCCTTGGTAAGATTGGAAATGGTATTAATCTTCCCGTTCTGGAAGGTATGCACCACTCCCTCAAAATCCCGCAGGGTGGTTGTACGCAGTTCTATACGGGCAACAGAACCGGCAGTTCCGTTAATCCTGACCACATCACCCGTCCGGATCTGGTTTTCGAGCAACATAAAAAATCCGGAAATAAAGTCACGGACCAGCTCCTGCGCCCCGAAACCCACAGCAAGCCCAAGGATACCGGCACCGGCCAGCAGCGGGGCAATATCCAGGCCAAGGCGGCGCAGGATAATCATCATGAAGATGGTCCATATGATGATTTTGCCAACGCCTTTTAAAATTCCGGTAAGGGTATTTATCCGCTTTTCGGCTTCGATGGATTCTTCATCCTCATTTCGTTTTGAACGGCTGATCAGCAGGCGGTTCAACCTGCGAAACAATATCCTGTTCAACCGGAGCAAGGCAAACATGATCAGCAGGATGATCAAAATGACCGGCAAATCGTATATGCTCCACTTCAGGGCACCAGCGACAAAGTCATTCCAGAATTCTGCATTTAAATATTTTTCCATGATACAAATTATTAAGTATTAATTAATCAATCTCAACATTTCCGGTGGTTCCCATAAATATAACAAAAATTTTGAATTTATATGCAAAATATTCCAATCAACATCCCATTAATAACTT
Source organism: Prolixibacteraceae bacterium (assembly GCA_030602265.1). Lineage (GTDB taxonomy): Bacteria > Bacteroidota > Bacteroidia > Bacteroidales > Prolixibacteraceae > UBA1413. The sequence goes on from JAUWAB010000027.1 coordinate 29,199, forward strand.
ATGCATGATAAGCCCTGCCGCTCCCGACAGTATTATAAGATCATACAATATCAAATAAAAAAGGGCTGCATTCTGCAACCCTTCTTTATACTCTATTTTCCCATATCAACCACCGAAGTCGTCGAATAAAATATTTTCATTGGGAACACCCAGATCATACAGCATTTTTTGCACGGCATCGTTCATCATGGGCGGGCCGCAGAGATAGTAATCAATTTCTTCAGGCTCCTCATGTTTGGTAAGATAGTGGTCGTAGATCACCTGGTGGATAAAACCTGTAGGACCCGACCAGTTATCCTCCGGTTTTGGTTCCGAAAGGGCAAGGTTGAACTTGAAATTCGGGAAGTTTTCCTCGATCTCCCTGAACTGCTCATAGTAGAATACTTCTCTCCACGACCTTGCACCATACCAGAAAGTAACCTTCTTTTTCGTTTCCTTAACGGTATGGAAAAGATGGAACAGGTGTGACCGCATGGGAGCCATACCGGCACCACCCCCTATAAACATCATTTCGTTATCGTTTTTTTTAAGGAAGAATTCACCGAAAGGTCCAGAAACCATCACTTTATCACCCGGTTTTCTGGAGAAAATAAAGGATGAACAGACACCTGGATTTACATTTTTAAAGCGGTTGTTGGCCCTGTCCCATGGCGGAGTGGCAATACGGATGTTAAGCATTACAATATTCCCTTCAGCGGGGTGATTGGCCATGGAGTAAGCGCGGAAAGTGGGCTCCGGATTTTTCATTTTCAGGTCGAAAATACCGAATTTCTCCCATTCTTCTCTGAATTCGGGTTGCACGTCCATATCCTTAAAGTCCACCTCAATTTTGGGTACATCGATCTGGATATATCCGCCGGATTTGAAATCAAGCGTTTCGCCTTCAGGAAGTTGCACCACAAACTCTTTAATAAAGGTAGCCACGTTACGGTTGGAGACCACTGTACATTCCCACTTCTTCACACCCAGGATTTCCTGGTGCATATGCACCTTCAGGTCTTCCTTCACTTTGACCTGGCAGGCAAGCCTCCAGTTATCATTTTGCTCTTTTCGGGTAAAGAAACCGGTTTCGGTAGGAAGAATTGAACCACCCCCTTCAACGATCTGACACCTGCACATACCGCAGGTACCTCCACCACCGCAGGCGGAAGGCAGGATCACCTTGGCATTGCTCAGGGTGGTCAGAAGGGTACTTCCCGGTTCCGTTTCAATCTCCTTATAGCCGTCATTGATATTGATTTTAACAATACCCGAAGGCATCAGCTTCTTTTTGGCGTACAACAAGATAGCCACCAGCAGGATGATCACGAGGAGGAACACTGCCACGCTGGTAAGGACAACCGTTGTTTGAGTTGATAATAATATCATTGTTCAGACTTTTTTGATGTTCATTAAAGTTTAATTCCCATGAAGCCCATGAAAGCAAGCCCCATCAGACCGGTCACAATAAACGTGATCCCAAGGCCGCGCAGCGGTGCGGGTATGTTGGAATACTGAATTTTTTCGCGGATCGCAGCGATACCCACAATGGCAAGAAACCAGCCGAGCCCGGAACCGAGGCCGTAAACGGTCGCCTCACCGATATTGTGAAATGCCTTCTGCTGCATAAAAAGGGCACCACCCAGGATGGCACAATTCACGGCAATCAGCGGGAGGAAGATCCCAAGCTGTGTATAAAGGACCGGCGCAAACTTCTCGACCACCATTTCAACCAGCTGTACCATGGATGCGATTACCGCAATAAACATGATGAAGCTCAGAAAGCTGAGGTCGACTTCGGCAAATGCGGGACCCGCCCAAGCCATAGCCCCCTCGGCAAGAATATAATTTTCAAGCAGGTAGTTCACCGGAAGGGTGATCCCCAATACGAAAATAACCGCCAATCCCAGACCGGTTGCCGTTTTGACTGATTTTGACACAGCCAGGTAGGAACACATACCCAGGAAGTAGGCAAACACCATATTTTCGATGAAGATCGACTTAATAAATATATTAATCAGATTTTCCATAATCAGAACAATTTTGGGTTAATTTTCGATCAGTTTACGGTTGCGGCTGCGTTGTACCCATATGATGATACCCACGGTAATCAAGGCCATGGGTGGCAGGATCATCATACCGTTATTCTCATAGAAACCGCCGTTTACAACATACCAGCTGTTGGGTATTACCTGGTAGCCCCAGACCGAACCAGACCCCAGCAGTTCACGGAAGAAACCCACAATCACCAGGATCACACCATACCCGGCGGCATTCCCGACTCCGTCGAGGAACGACTGCCAGGGCCGGTTGCCTAATGCAAAAGCCTCCAGGCGGCCCATGATGATACAGTTGGTGATAATCAGTCCGACGAATACCGAAAGCTGTTTCGAGACATCATATACGAATGCCTTCAGAACCTGGTCGACCAGAATTACCAGTGCAGCGATAATTACCAGCTGTACAATAATCCTGATCCGGTTGGGGATCGTGTTTCTGAGCAGGGAAATTATGACATTGGCAAAACCAAGTACAGCCATAACAGAGATGGACATAACCACGGCGGGCTTTAACTGTGCGGTAACTGCCAGCGCTGAACAGATGCCCAAAACCTGAACGGTGATCGGGTTACTGTCGTTCAGCGGATCGGAAAGCAGTTTCAGATTTTTCTTGGAAAATAATGCTTCTTTCTCACTCATGGTTATGATTTTTTCCGTGTTATAAAATTCTGGTAACTTTTCAGGTCATCGAGCAGCATCTGCTCAAGCCCCTTACTGGTAATGGTTCCACCGGAAATGGCATCCACCCGGTGTTCGGCAGGTGCCGATTCATTGGCTTTTGCCACAATGATGGAAACCAGGTTCCCGGCAGCATCAAAAATCGTTTTCCCTCTGAAAGGATCCTGAAATGCCGGAGTGGATATCTCGGCACCTAATCCTGGAGTCTCACCCTGATGGTCGAAATTGGCTCCGTAGATGGTATTGAGGTCCTCGTTCAGGGCAATATACCCCCAGATCGGGCCCCACAAGCCGGCTCCCCTGAGTGGGAAGATGTATTTCAAACCTTCCTCGGTCTGGCATTCAAATACCGGCAAAAGACGCTGATCGACTGGCTTGTTCTTCTGTACCCGCAAGTCAATTTCAAAAGCGTTGCCCTCGACCTGCTCACCCTTTGAATTAACTACATAGGTATTTACAATTTTCTGTGCATAAACCTCTTCAGCATTCTTTGCGGTAGTCGCAATGTTAACTGAAGCCAGGATATTCTGCTTCTTCTCAATTTCGGTATTCTTCTTCTGGAAGGGCTTCAGCGACATCGCCGCAATCGAAAGGACCGCCGCAACCAGAATGACCATTACGGAGGCGTAAATGAATGTATATTTATTACTGTTCCTGTCCATAACTTCAAATTTTTAACATTATGCTGAAACTTTAACCCTTTTGAGGCGGCGTTTGATATTGGCTTCCACCACATAGTGGTCGATCAGCGGAGCAAAGGTGTTCATCAGCAGGATGGCCAGCATCATACCTTCCGGATAGGCCGGGTTTACGACCCTGAAAAGAATGGCAGTTACCCCGATTAGAAAACCATAGATCCATTTTCCGGTATCGGTCTGGGCAGCTGAAACCGGATCGGTTGCCATAAAGACTGCACCGAAGGCAAATCCGCCCAATACCAGGTGATGCCAGAAAGGCATGGAAAAATAGGCAGCCACTGCAGGGGACAGACCCTGCACACCTGCGAATAGATTCAGGATGATGCCCATTAACATACCTCCGGCAACGGTGCTGACCATTATTTTCCAGCTTCCTATGCCGGTTATGATCAGGAATACCGCTCCCAGCAGGATGGCCAGTGTAGAGGTCTCCCCGATGGAACCCGGTATTAATCCGATAAAGGCATCAAACACATTGAAATCAATATTACCGGCGGCGGCATCAGCCATGGGAGTTGCCCCGGTAAAGCCATCCACCACCTTGTCGGAATCCTTCAGGGTTACCCATACTTTATCTCCCGACATCTGAGCGGGGTATGCAAAAAAGAGAAATGCCCTGGCGAGCAGTGCCGGATTCCAGATGTTCATGCCGGTTCCGCCAAAAACCTCCTTGCCGAAGATGACGGCAAACACGGTGGCCACGGCAACCATCCAAAGCGGCGTGTTGATGGGCATAACCAGCGGGATCAGCATCCCCGAAACAAGGAAACCTTCGTTTACCTCGTGCCCTCTCATCTGGGCAAAGGCAAACTCTACGCCTAACCCTACCACATAGGAAACGATAACAACCGGCAGTACTTTTAACAACCCATAGAAAAATACGGTGAAAAAACCGGTTGAGGCCAGTTCCCCAATAGCCTTGAAATGCTGGTATCCGGTATTGTACATACCAAACAATAAGGCAGGGAGAAGGGCAATGATCACAAACGACATGGTACGTTTGAGATCAATATGGTCGTGAATATGACTTCCGGATTTGGATGTATTCTTAGGTACGAAAGCCAATGTGAAAAATGCATCGTGAGTGGAATGCAACCAGTGGTATTTGGCGCCTTTCTGCACATATGGCTTTGTTTTCTCAAAAAAGTCTCTGAGTGCTTTCATCTATTCTATCAATTATTATTGTCAGCAATTTACCGTTAATTAGCCCATTTCCTGAACCATGGTATTAATACCCTTCCTGAGGATCTCCTGAACCTTTATCTTCGAAGTACAGGCAAATTCACACAGCGCAAGGTCCTCTTCCACCACCTCGTAGATCCCTAACTGCTCCATTTTGTCGATATCGTTTACCAGGATGGATTTCAGGAGGTGTACCGGCAGAAGGTCCATGGGCAGATACTTTTCATACTGCCCCGACATGACAAAGGCACGCTCACCTCCGTGAAGGTTGGCTGTGAGCTCGTAAGCCTTTGCCGGCATCAAGGCGGAGAGGAATGCTTTGGACGCACTGTATTTTTGGGCTCCGGGCAAAGCCCATCCCATGAATTCATATTCATCACCCTCGGGGATTACGGTAATCTGGGCGTCATAAAATCCGATGAAATTATCACAGATCAGCTTGGTGCCCGTCAGTGGATTACCACTGATAACCCTTTGTTTGTTTTCGGATTTGAGTTTACCTTCCAGAATGGGGCAAAGTCTTGTTCCTGAAACGATTTTGACATACCGTGGATGGATGACCTCTGAACCTGTTAATGCAACGATTTTTGAAAAATCAACCTTGCCGGTCTCAAACAATTTCCCGATAATGGCAACATCCTGTGGATTTACGGTCCAGACAACCTCGCCCTTGTTAACCGGTTTGATGTGGTGAATCTGAACACCGACGTTTCCGGCAGGGTGCGGACCGTCAAAATAATTGATTTCCACATTTTTAACCTGACTAAAAACTTTGTTTTCACCGGAGGCGGGCAATCCAAGCCATACTTTTCCGGAGGTAAGTTTGGCTAAAGCGTTGATACCGGCCTGGAACTGTTTTTCCTGCCCTTTCAGGATAAACCCATAATCAGGGGCAAGCGGAGCAGTATCGAAACCAGATATAAAAATATCCCTCGGTTTTTCGTCCGGCCGGGCAACTATCCCGTAAGGACGCCTTTTAATCAACGGCCACATCCCGCTTTTCAGAAGCAATTCCCTTACCCGGGCCTCATCCATGGTCTGTGGATCAGACTTGCCGAAATCGACAGAACCTTTCGACGGATCAGCATCAACAATGACTTCCAGAATCCTACGCCTTTCACCCCTGTTGATCAGGGAAACAGTCCCGGCGACCGGGGTTACGTAGAAAACTTCAGGATGGTACTTGTCGTAGAACAAAGGCTCACCGGCTTTCACTTCCTGGCCTTGTTTGACACTTAACCGTGGAGTGAGCCCTGGAAAATCGATGGGCTTCAAGGCATATTGCTCAGCAGAGGGCGCCTCTTCCAACACAGCTTCGGCCTTCCCCATAATTCTGATATTCAGCCCTTTCCTAAGTTTTATTGTTTTTGACATATTCGTATGTGAATAGATTTCAATTTAGTCAGCAAAAGTATATATTTTCAGTACTTTTCACAATATTACAGCCTTTTAAACGATTTAGTTTCAAAATATCGACATATTTATATTCGTTAAAAATGCACAAAAATTAATTTCATTTTTTTGAATATCTCAGGTTCAGTAACTTTAGCGGCGGAACAACGTTCAAAAATTATTGTAAATAAATGATTAAATGATTATTGCAGGATTTAGGTATTATTTTTGCCTGCAATCTGTAAATATTTGATATATGAGAATTGGTTTGATATCGGTGTTATGGATCATCTCTTCAGCTTTTGTGACAATGGCTCAGTTTAATCCCTATTATCATGAAAATGCCGTTTTCAGGGAAGAGATAAAATCAGTGCAAATGTTCAGGGAAGGTTTCGAATTGTCGAACCCTGTCCTTGAACTCAATGAATCGGCTCGGCTTATCCTCCGGTTTGACGATTTGTCGGGAGAGGTACGAAACTTCTACTATACCATTCTCCATTGCGATCCCGACTGGAACGAGAGCTTCATAAGGCAGAACGACTATCTGATTGGTTTTCCGGAAAACCCGATCGAAGACTTTGCGCGCTCCTTCAATACCACTTTCAGCTATATCAATTACAGGCTGGCCATTCCCAATGAACAGGTACAGCTGAAACTCTCAGGGAATTACATTCTTCTGGTTTACGAAGACAACAACAAGGAAAATCTGGTATTGTCGCGGAGGTTTTATATCACCGAAAACGCGGCTCAGATTGAAGGGACCGTCCGCAGGGCTACCTTAGACGCATTCAAGGGTGAGAACCATGAGGTGGATTTTACCGTTCTTCATCCCAGGTTGAGAATCGCCAATCCGGCCGATGAAGTAAAAGTGGTCATCATGCAAAACGGCCGCTGGGATAATGCCGTAAAGAACCTCCGGCCGCTGTTCATCCAGGATGGCAGGCTGATTTACGATTACAACCGGGAGAATGTTTTTGCAGCCGGAAATGAGTTCAGGTATTTTGATATCAGGAATAAACGGATCAATGGCGAAGGGGTTTATGAAACCACCTTCCACCGCCCTTATTATCACATCACCCTTTACAACGACGAGGTGCGCTCAAATAAGCGTTTTTTTCCATATCGTGAAATGAACGGCAGGTATGTCATTGAAAGTCAGGAAAGAGTTCATGATTTCGATACCGAATGCGACTACCAGTTCGTCCACTTTACCCTCCCGCTTGAAGCACCCCTCTTAGGCGGAACCATCAATGTTTTCGGAGAACTCTCGAACTGGAATGCCAACAAAAGCAACGAAATGACCTGGAATTTTGAATCGGGCCGTTATGAGCTGACCATGCTCCTGAAACAGGGCTACTACAATTATATGTATGTATATGTTCCGGAGGGATCTGCATCGGCCGATCACACCAACCTGGAGGGAAGCTTTTGGGAAACAGAAAATGATTATCAGATTTTTGTATATTACCAGGATATGTCAGCCCGCTATCACCGGCTGATCGCCTACAGGCAGCTGAACTCAAAAATCAACTGACCTTGCGCCGTATGTAATAGTAGCTGGCTTTCTCGTTCCGGTTGTCGTAGGTAAACACGTCGTGTCCGGGAAAGCGGTAGAACAATGCAGCGAGGGCCACATCACCGGCGCAGAAAAAACTGTGAATACACATTACCATCACCGGAAAAAACACCAGGGGTTGTGCATACCAAAGGATAATGAGCACCAAAGTGATTATCTGGATAAAAACCAATGGGGTAAACGCAACCCACAAAAAATCTTTCTTACCCATAACAAACTGGTCTGCTTCTGCATAGAAGATAAATCTTCCGCGTACCACACCGAAGTTAATCCTGGGAGCACCAGCCAACTTCAGCACGAGTCCGTGCAGCAACTCATGAATGACCACCAGAAAAGTAAGGCTGAAAGCCACTGATCCGAGGCTGACAAGCAGATAAGACCAGTCACCCCTGACGGCAAGAACTACCGACCGGGTAAAAAAGAACAACGCTCCTAAGAAGAGAATAGTCTGATAGACCATATAGTAAGGAATAAACCGCCGGTCTTCCATAACCTGGTCGAGGACGAAATCCTTGATCCTGGAATGTTCAACAGTGGCTAACAGTTCGTATTCCTGACTGCTACTCAGCTCTTCAACGGTGGGAACTTGATTCATTTCTTATAGGCGATTATATGGTAAAGATCCTTCAGGTTAATCATACCGGTAAAGAATGCCGCCAGTACACCGGCGCCAATCATACCGAAATATCCGAAAGCCCTGCTATCCAGACTTTTGGAGAGGACTCCTGCGGTCACCACCAGGGCAATAAAAAGAAGCATACGCAGCACAAATATTCTGCCGGGCCTGAGTTTGAAAATGTGCATGGCTATTACAACCTGAGCAATAGCGGTACACAACTGGGTGATCATACTGGCCACGGCCGATCCTAATGCGAAGAACTGTGGTATCAGAACGAGGTTCAGGGTTACATTGAGCACCATCCCGCCGGCAGCCATATAGTTGAGTTCCCTGATGCTGCCATTGGCCGTGAGCAGGGTGCCGAAAATATAGGTGGTGGCAATTCCGATAAAACCGGTCATCAGCAGACCCAATATATCTGCGGAATCCTCGATGTGTGAATGATAGAGCAGTTCCATGATATCCCGGTCGTACAAAAGGCTGGAAACCGCAATAATTACCGAGGGAACAAAAAGGAGGGAAACCGCAAGGCTTACAATGGGAGCAACCGGCTCTTTCTTTTTGATCATACTCGAAAACATGGGCAGCAGCAAACCGGCAACCAGGGCGCCGAACATAGCCACGGCATCCAGGAGCCTGAAGGCCTGTGCATATATCCCGGCTTCCTGTTTTCCCAACGGATCGGGAAGCATGCGTTCCAGCATAACCGAATCGATCCGGTTATAGAACGCCATCAAAAGGATCAGTAAGGCATATGGATAGGACTTCCTCAGGAAAACCAGTGCGAAACTGCGGTTAATCCTGACCGTAAACCTGCCGCTTTTGGAAACGACAATCAGCAGGGTGATTATGGTGGTAAGCACATATGCGGCAGATTGTGCATAAACAAACCATTCTATCCTGAATATTCCGCCGGTAATATTGGTAAACAACAGAATACTGCAGATAATGATCATCAGCAGCCGGTCAAGTACAGAAAGCATACTATCGGTCCGGAAAAGATGCAGGGCACTGATATTGGACCTCAAATAAAGGGTAAAAGACACCAAAAATTGATTGATAATCAGGAAAAACAACAGATGAAACTGAACCTTGCCGTATCCTATGATGGCGGCAATCCCAAGGCTGAAGACCGCATAAACCACCGCAAAAAGCAATTTCAGACCAACAATATTGGACAGATGCTTGTGCAGGAGGAAACGGTGCTGGGCAATATTCCGGTTGTTGAAACTGGTTATGCCCACATCGAGCAGGATATTCAGTATCATGGAAAAATTGAAAAGGGCAAAATAGAGACCGTAACTCTCAGCTCCGACCACATTCTGGACAGTCCGGTCAATACCCAGGACCCAGAACGGCTTGATCAGCAGGTTAAGAGCAACAAGCAATAAGAGATTTGTCAGGAATTTGCGTTTCAACACTTCATTTTATTAATGGAATTCTTTTAATTCGGAGGTTAAAAGTATAATAATTTGGGCATACTTTGTACATTTATCCATCACAAGAATTATCACGGAAATGGTTATAGTTGTCAATGCCAGATTGTTGCTTAAGGGGAAACTTGAAGGAATAGGCCGATTTACCTGCGAAACACTGAAACGCATCACGGAACAGCATCCTGAACACGATTTCATTTTTGTATTTGACCGGCCGTACGATCCTGAATTTGTATTTTCTTCCAATGTTACCCCCCTGGTAATCTGGCCTCCAACCCGCCACCCCCTGCTGAGCCTTTTCTGGTTCGAATGCAGAATACCCGCCCTTTTGAAAAAATACAATGCTGACCTGTTTATCAGCACCGACGGAATCCTCTCCTTGAGAAGCAGCACCCGGCAGATAGCCGTGATTCATGACCTTAATTTTGTCCATCGTCCGAAAGACCTGCCTTCCATTGCAGCCTGTTTCTACAACCATTTTTTTCCTAAGTATGCTGCAAAGGCGGTAAGACTTGCCACGGTATCCGAATATTCCAGAAAAGATATATCAAGGAGTTTTGGTATCCCTGAGGAAAACATTGATGTGGTTTACAATGGCTGCAACAACCACTTTACCCCGGTTTCAGAGGTTGAAAAAGAAGCGGTCAGGGCAAAATATTCGGATGGCCATCCATACTTTCTCTTTGTCGGCGCCCTCCACCCGCGCAAAAATGTGGAAGGCCTGCTCAAGGCCTATGACCTTTTCAGGATAAAACACCAGGAGCATGCGAGGCTGGTTATTGCCGGTGGAAAGATGTTTAAGACAGGAACCATCTCGGAAACCCTGGAACGGATGAAGCATCGTGATGAGGTAATTTTCACCGGAAGGATTCCAGATGAAGAACTGCGGCTCCTATACGGGGGTGCGTATGCACTGGTCTTTGTGCCTTTCTTCGAAGGATTCGGCATCCCGGTAATTGAAGCCATGTCGGCAGGAGTACCGGTAATATGTTCCAATACTACCTCACTCCCTGAGGTGGGCGGAGAGGCTGCACTCTATGCAGATCCTGAGCAGGAGATGCAGATTGCAGATGCCATGTACAGGGTAAGCAATGACGAAAATCTACGGAAGGAAATGACAGACCGGGGATTGGTCCAGGCAGCCAGATTTACCTGGGAGCAGAGCGCAAATAAACTTTGGAGGTGTATCGGGCAGGTAATTTTCAGCGGTACTGACCAGGTGCCCTGAGTAGAACCCGCAGGAATTAAAAAGGAAAATATTCATTATAAAACCTGGAAAATTTCATTCTTGAAACCGTCGTGGCCACAAAAAATATGAGTAAAAAAATATTAGACCCATTACAGTTCGGTCTTGAGAATAACCGGATAGAAGCCGGTTGCGACGAGGCGGGACGGGGATGCCTTGCAGGTCCGGTAACCGCTGCGGCCGTAATCCTCCCGGAAGGATTTGAATGTCCGGGTCTGAATGACTCCAAACAGCTGACCCGGAGCCAACGGGACCATCTGCGTTACGTCATTGAAAAGGAAGCGGTTTCATGGGCTGTGGCCATGATCGATCCGGCATTGATCGATGAAATCAATATCCTCAATGCCAGTTTCATGGCAATGAACCAGGCTGTGGAACGGCTTAATGTCAGGCCACAGCACCTGCTGATCGACGGAAACCGGTTCAGGAATGAAACCGGGATACCTTATACCTGTATCGTCGGCGGTGATGCCAGGCTTATGCCCATCGCAGCCGCATCCATACTCGCCAAAACCCACCGCGATGAGTGGATGGAGAGGCTTCATCAGGAGTTTCCGTATTATGGCTGGGACAAAAATAAGGGATACCCGACGAAACAACACAGGGAAGCCATCGGACTTTCAGGGATCACCATCTGGCACCGCCGTTCCTTCAGACTTACCGACCAGCAACTTTTATTATGGGGATAACCTTCCTTTGGTAAGATTTTTGTTGTTTAGCGCAAGGATTTGTAAATCATTAAATTCAATAAAACATGAAATCACTTTTAACTACTTTGGCTTTAGTACTTTTGCTTTACAGTTGCTCCGAGTCCGGTAAGCAAATGATGAATAAGAACATTACCGGGAAGGCGGGCGAACTGGTTATTGTGATTTCCAACAAATCGTGGGACGACATTCCCGGCAAACTGTTGAGGCAAACCCTTGCCCAGCCGCAGCTATCATTGCCACAGGACGAGCCCCTGTTCGACCTTATTCCAGTCCCGCACGAAGCATTCAAAGAAATATTTCAAACTACCCGCAATATAGTTCAGACCCGGATTTCACCCATCGTTGAAAACCCGGGGGTTACTTTTACCGACAACATCTGGGCATATCCGCAGGCTACGGTTCAGATCAACGCCCGGAACAACGAAGAATTTGAAAAGCTTTTTACAGAAAACTCAGACAAAATAATCGGATATTTCCTGAAAGCGGAGCGTGACCGCATGACGGTCAATTACCACAATTACCACGACAAAGCCGTAAGAAACACGCTTGACCAGAAATATGATATCCTTCTGACGGTGCCTCCGGGGTTTCAAATTTCACAGGAAAATGAAAATTTTGTGTGGCTGCGTTATGAAACACCTGAAATCTCTCAGGCCATATTTGTTTACTGGTTCCCGTATACTTCCGACAGCACCTTTACCCTAAACTATCTGCTGAACAAAAGAGATAGCATATTGAGGGCAAACGTTCCCGGACCGACGGAAGGCAGCTTCATGGCCACGGAGCGGAGGGTTGACCCGCTTTTCCAGGTGCTCCGGCATAACAGGAACTATGCTGCAGAAATACGTGGTCTCTGGAGGGTACAGAATGATTTTATGGGCGGACCGTTTATCCTGTTGGCCGAATTGGATGCCTACCGGCAGAGGGTAGTGGTCGCCGACGGATATGTCTACGCACCGAGCAAGGATAAACGAAATTTTATCCGGCAGGTGGAGGCCATGGTTTATTCTATGGCATTCAACGACCAGGATAAAAACGACCGGTTGAACAGCCAGGCCCAGATGGGAAATTAAAGGTCATACCATTTCATTCGATTTCATTTTTTGTTTCGCCTCCGTGGTACTGCCGCTCAGATAGGACGGACCGCCGGCAAAGCCTATCCGGAGCTTTTGACTTATACCGGCTGATTGAATAAACAGGCTTGTTAAAGATGGTTGAGGTTCGTTTCAAACTATTCAAAAAATATGTTCAAAATTATTAAAAAAGAAATACAGATCAATGTTTATGTTTTATTTCTATCTTTAAAAATCTTAGGATAAAGGAAAACATTAAAGTTTATTTTTCTAAACCATAAATAGATTACGAATGAAAACATTATTTACATTTTTCTCCGTAATGATAATGATTACGCATGGGTTGTGGGCTCAGTCCGAAAAAGTCAATCTGGTGGTAATCGGTGCACATCCCGACGATTGTGACATCAAAGCGGGCGGACTGGCGATTCTGATGGCGGAAGCCGGGCATAATGTAATGTTTATATCGGTAACCAACGGTGATGCCGGACACCATGAAAAGGGCGGCGGGGCACTGGCCCGTATCCGGATGGCCGAATCGGAAGAAGCCGGCAGACGGCTTGGAATTCAATATGTCGTCCTTGACCACCACGACGGCGAGCTGATGCCTCACCTGCACATCCGTCTGGAACTGATTCGCCTGATCAGGGAGTGGAATGCCGATGTGGTAATCAGCCACCGGCCCAACGATTACCATCCCGACCACCGCAACGCGTCCATTCTGGTGCAGGATGCAGCCTATATGGTGATCGTGCCCAATGTGGCACCCGACACGCCCCCACTAAAGAAAAATCCTGTCTTCCTGTATATGGAGGACCGTTTCCAGCGGCCAAATCCGTTCAGGCCGGATATCGCTGTGGATATTTCAGGGGTTCTCGACAGGAAAATATATGCCATGGCTGCACACGAGTCACAGTTTTTTGAATGGCTGCCATGGACTTCAGGTCGCCTGGGAGAAGTCCCTTCCGGAGAAAAGGAACGGTTGGCCTGGCTGAAACAGACCAGGCGTTTCGAACCCTCGCCAGCAGTCAGGGAAACCCTTGCCAAATGGTACGGACCGGATCAATCAGCTCAAGCCACCGCTGCCGAAGCCTTTGAGATCTGTGAGTATGGACGGAGACCATCTGATGATGAGATCAGGCAGCTTTTCCCGATGCTTAAAAAATAGACGATGCCCCTGAGAATCATTCACACGGCCGACTGGCACCTTGGACAGACTTTTTACGAATACGACCGGAGTTATGAACATTCCTGTTTCCTCGAATGGCTGATCCTCACGCTAAAGGAAAAGGATGCTGATGTCCTGCTGATCAGCGGCGATATTTTTGATGTCTCCAATCCTTCTGCGGCCTCCCTCCGGATGTTCTACAATTTTCTGATCGCTGCCACCCGGATACAGCCCCACCTGCAGGTCGTCTGTATTGCCGGCAACCACGATTCGGCCGCGCGGCTCGAGTCACCCGGCGCTCTGCTGGAAGCTTTCAATGTAAAGGTAATCGGTTCGGCAGAGCTCAATCCCGACAAAACCATCCGGTACGAAAAACTTGCGGTACCCCTGAAAAACCGTATGGGCGAAACGGAAGCCTGGTGCCTGGCGGTTCCATTTTTGAGACCCGGAGATTACCCCGGTGACGAAGGATATTCAAAGGGAGTGGAATCGGTATACCTTCGGGGAGTAGAATACATAAACAGCCTGCGAAATGATAACCAGGCGCTAATAGCATTGGGGCACCTCCATGCCTTAAATGCCAGCGTATCGGAAGATGACCAAAGTGAGCGCAGAATTATGGGCGGACTGGAATTCGTTCCGGCAACCGCATTTCCCCCGGAAATTGCCTACACTGCCCTGGGACACATTCACCGTCCCCAGGTAGTGGGCGGCCGGCCTGAGGTCAGATATTCGGGTAGTCCACTCCCTATGTCATTCAGTGAACTGACCTACCATCACCAGCTCATATTCGTTGAAACTGAAGGTAAAACCATCCGACCTCCGGAGATGATAAGTATCCCGGTTACAGCCGGTCTTTTGTCGGTCCCAGGGAAACCGAAAATCCTGGAGGAAACCATCCGGGAACTTCTGGAACTGCCTGAAGCCGATGGAAATGAAAAAGTTTACCCCTATTTGCAGGTAAGGGTTTTGCTGACAGGACCCGAACCTTCGCTACGCCACCAGGTAGAGACTGCCATATCGGGGAAAGCGGTCAGGCTGGCCCGGATCGAGGTTTCCTATCCCGCCGCGGAGAAAAAAGAAAACCTGCAGGTTGCTGGTCCGGAGGACATTAAAAAAATCCAGCCTCTGGAGATATTCCGAAGGAAATATATCACTAAATATCAAACAGATGTACCTGGCGACCTGGTTGAACTGTTTACAAAAGTTACCGAGGAGCTGGAACGAAATGAGACGGTATCTGAGGGCTAATTCAGCCAATAGGGACGGGAACATCTTTGCAACCTTCGATTCCGGAGAATATGGATAACCATTTTGTATCAACCGGACCATACCATTAATAAATTACCCATGCCGACGATAAAATCATCATGAAGATATCTGCCATCAGAGGGAAGAACCTGGCCTCCATCGAAGGGGAGTTTGAAATCGATTTTACCCGGGAGCCTTTAGCTTCAGCGGGAATTTTTGCCATTACCGGCCCGACCGGATCTGGTAAGTCGACCATCCTGGATGCCTTATG
This sequence comes from Prolixibacteraceae bacterium, assembly GCA_030602265.1. Lineage (GTDB taxonomy): Bacteria > Bacteroidota > Bacteroidia > Bacteroidales > Prolixibacteraceae > UBA1413. The sequence goes on from JAUWAB010000027.1 coordinate 44,538, forward strand.
CCTCGCGTTGTTCGGGAAATCACCCCGTCAAACCGCTGCCAGGGAGCAAGGCGTGGAATTGTCGGACGGGGAATCCGGCAGGATAAGCCAGAGCGATCCCAGAAGTATCCTCCGGAAAGGGACTTCCGACGGCTATGCCGAAGCCGACTTCACCGGACTCGACGGCAACCGTCACCGGGCAACCTGGAGTGTGCGCAGGGCCCGGAACAAAGCCTCGGGAAACCTGCAGGATTTTGCTTTGGAGCTGATTAACCTCACAACCGGAGCACCTTTTGGCGGAAAAAAAACAGAAACCCAAAAAGAAATTGAAAAGCTCATCGGACTCAATTACGATCAGTTTACCCGGTCGGTCATGTTGGCCCAGGGCGATTTTACCGCATTTTTGAAAGCCGGGCGCGACGAAAAGGCAGCCTTGCTTGAAAAACTCACCGGGACAGATATCTATACAAATATTTCTGTGGCCATCTATAATAAAACCAAAGAGGCAGAAGCCGCCTGCAAACTGGTCGGAGACCGCCTGCAGGGTATTACAAGGCTCGGAGAGGAAGAAAAATCACAATTGAAGACCAGAGAAAAGGAGCTTGAATTTCAACTGGAAATTTCAGGCAAACAGCACCAAAAGCTGCTTAATCAAAAGGAATGGCACATCCGGAAGGAAAGGCTGGAAGAAGAGATCAGTCAGGCGGACAGAGATTTCAAACATGCCGAAAATAATCTTCAAGAAAATGAGGGACGGATCACTCAGCTAACCCTGACTGAAAACATTCAGCCTGCCAGGGCAATCCTCGAGGGATTAGATCAACTTCAGGCCGATACGTCTGCCAAACAGGAAATTATAAAGCAAAACCAGGACGCAGCCAGAATTCTGGATGAAAAACTGGATCAGCTGAGAACGACTGAAACCCAATCGCTGGCCAGGCTGAAAGAGGCAGAAGAAGAATTAACTGCTGCACGCCCGCTCCTGAAAACAGCCGCTGAGCTGGATATTAAAATGGCCTCACAATCCGAACAACTGGAAAGCAGCCGGAAGGAGGCTGATGAGCACGAGGAAACCAAAAAGAAAATGGAGGCAGAGGTGGCCGAAAACCGCAAACAGCTCCTGGAAGCAGAGGCCACCATCCGGGAACTGACAGCATGGTTCGAAAAAAACCGTTCCAGAGAACCGATAGTTGAAAACCTTACCCTGATTATCAGCTCATTGGAAACTGCCGTCAAAGGAAAAGAAAACGCCGGAAAACTCCGGAGCGAATGTACAAAACTACAGGAAGCTATTGGTACACAACGCCTTCAGTCGGTTGAATGGCAAAATACAGCAGATACAGAAAAACAAAGAGCCTCAGAACTGAAGACAAATTTACAGCAACTCCTGCAAAAAATCGGTGAAACCGATTCAGATATCATTGACAATAGGCTGAAAGAGATTTCAGGAATCCTTGAAATACTTACAAAAGCAGAAACACTATGGGGAAAAAAGTCGGATAACCTAATAATCCTGAACAAACTTCGTGAATCCAGAGAACTTCTGGGTAAAAACCTGGCCTCGGCAGAGGAAGGCCTGAGGATTGCCATAGAGAACCTAAGTGAAGCGAGGATCAGAAGAGACCAGACAAGACAGTTGCTCGACCAGGCCAGACTCAGGACAGCAGAAAATGTGGAGGCGCTGCGCAATTCGCTGTCCGAAAACCAGCCCTGCCCTGTTTGTGGGAGCACCGACCATCCTTATCAAGCGTCGGATAAGCATTTCAAGGAAGAGCACGAACTGCTGGAAACAGCATATTCCAGATGCAGTACACGCTATGATGAATGGGTACAAAACGAGGCAAGGTCAAGGGAAAGCCTGGCCCATTACCAATCAGAGCAGGACAGAACCAACCGGGAAATTCCGGGAATTGAAAAAATCTATCTCGACCAAACCGAAGCATGGAAAGCACTGAATCTGCCCGAAAAAATCCGCTCCATGCCTGAGGAGCAGATGTCGGACGCCCTGAGTAAAATGAAGCAGGAACTGAAAGATGAAACCGGCGAATTGAAAGGAATACTGGAAAATCTGAAGAAGCTGCAAAATGAATCGGAAAAGTTACGGCTGGAACTGGAAAAATCGGGAGAGATCACCAAAAAACTCGACAAGGAGGTTTCAGAAAGTATTCATGCGATTGAACTGCTCGAAAAAGAGAAGAAACAGCATGAAGAGAGAATCCGGGAACTGGAACAGGAATATACACAACTTACGGGCCGGGTGGAGATCTGGTTTGTTCAGCCCGACTGGCTTGAGAACTGGAGCCGCAATCCGGGGCAGTTTATAGCCAGAATCAGGGAATTTACAGCAGAGTGGAAACTAAAGGCCAATAACCTGGAGGATGCCGGACTTAGACATAAGATGGCGGCCAGTGCATTGTCCATGCTTGCGAAACAGACTGAGGATGGGTTGAAGAATCTCGAAACAGTCCGGAATAAACTGGCGAAACAGCAGCAGCTTATGCAGGAGATTCAGGCCGGAAGACAGGCACTGTTTAACGGGGAACCTGTTTCGGTTGTTGAGCACCGGCTTACTGAACAGGTGAAATCACGCCGCAGTGACTATGACGGGATCCACGGGCAATATCTGGAATCGCTTTCAGAAAGGGATAAAATTTCTGGAATCCTGAAACAACTTCAGGATGACCTTTGGGTTTTGCGGGAAAAAATTGCGGTTGCAGAAGGAACCTTCAACACCTGGTTATCCGGATTCAACCGGCAGCAAAACCTGCAGCTTTCAGTCCAAATGCTGAGAGATCTTTTAGCCAGGTCAGTAGAATGGATTGCCACGGAGAAAAAGCAAATCCGGGAATTAAAGGATGCTGTGCTAAAGGCGGCCACGACCTTGAAGGAACGAAGAGAACAGTATGATAAGCATATCCGCGAACAGAAGCAAGTTCCGGAAAAGGATGAGGTTATCCGGGATTTGATAAGTATTGAACAGCAGAAAGAAAACTTTACGGCAGAAAAAACCGGGATAGTATTCAGGCTCAGAGAAGATGAGAACAACCGCATTAAAGCCGGGGTATTGATGGAGGAATTCGAAAAGAAACAACAGGAGATGGAAAAATGGCAGAAACTGAATGAGCTTTTGGGATCGGCCGACGGAAAAAAATTCAGGCAGATTGCCCAGGAATACACGCTGGAGGTACTGCTCGGATTTGCCAATATTCATCTCGGGAACCTGTCGGGGAGATATACCCTGAGCGGAGTTCCCGGTACACTGGCCCTTCAGGTTACCGACCACGACATGGGCGATGAGGTCCGCTCTGTGCACTCATTGTCGGGAGGGGAATCGTTCCTCGTCTCTTTGGCCCTGGCACTGGGACTTGCGTCACTCTCTTCAGGAAAAATGAATGTGGAGTCACTGTTTATTGATGAAGGATTTGGTTCATTAGACCCGAAAACCCTGAATATTGCTATGGATGCCCTGGAACAACTGCATAACCAGGGCAGGAAAGTAGGCGTTATTAGCCATGTACAAGAGATGACCGAACGCATACAGACAAAAATTCAACTGAAAAAAGAGTCGGGGGGAAAAAGCAAAGTGCTTATAGTCAGTTCATAACTAAATATAACTCTTAGCTCCAGAATAATTTTAAATACTTTTTTATCTTTTTTTACAGCATTCCCTGAACATTTTAAAAAAGAATGTTGTTTAATCTTTCAAATAATTTATTAAACAACATGAGGAATTTTACTTTACCGATGAACAAATTACTGGAAAGAATCAGAACAATGTTGCTGAGTCTGGTGACCATGCTGTTGGCATTCACCATCCAGACCAAAGCCAATTCTACCGTGGTGGAAGTGGTTGTAAACAGTGAGAACCACACCATCCTTGAGGCAGCTGTCGTAGCTGCAGGACTGGTTGAGACGCTGAGCGGAGAAGGTCCATTCACCGTATTTGCCCCGACTGACGCTGCATTCGAAGCGCTGCCCGAAGGTACCGTTGAAACCCTGCTCCAGGATCCGTCAGGACTCCTTACCCAGATACTGCTTTACCATGCCGTGGCCGGTAAGGTCATGTCGACCGACCTCTTCAACGGCATGAAAGCCACCACCGTCCAGGGACAGGAAATCACCGTGACCATCACCGATGGCAAGGTATTCATTAACGACGCTCAGGTAATTGTAGCCAACATCGAGGCGGGTAACGGAGTAGTGCATGTCATTGATGCCGTGCTGATTCCGAAAACCGACGAGCCCATGCCCGCCACCGTGGTTGACATCGTAGTCAACAGC
>JAUWAB010000036.1 GCA_030602265.1 Prolixibacteraceae bacterium
AGACCAATTTCCCGATGATTCACGCCGGCATGGACCTGGATGACTACGTGAAAACCCTGACAGATGCTTCCGCCAATGCCCTGCTCTTCAATACGGGCGGGATAGTGGCGAGCTACCAGACCAAACTGCCCTTTCAGTACAAGAATCCCTACATGGGCGACAAGGATTTCGTCAAAGAACTGATCGGAAATGCACATGAAAACGGCATCCGTTTTATCGCCCGGTTTGACTTCAGCCGGATACATCCTTCCATTGCCGGTGCCCGGCCTGAATAGCTCTATGTGGGGTCCGGCGGACAAAACCTGGAATTCAACGGCATGGTCTCTACCTGCATCAATGGGGGATATTACCAGGAATACGCCTTCGAAATTCTGAAGGAAGTGATCGACAACTACCCCATCGACGGAATATTCTTCAACATGATGGGCTATACCGGGCCAACCTATGCCGGAGTGGACCATGGTATCTGCCAGTGCGAAAACTGCCGAAAGCGCTTCAAAACCTACTCAGGGCTTGATCTGCCAAAAAACTATGACGATCCGGCCATCAGTGAATACCGGAAATTCCAGCGGGAGACCTCCTCCGAGCTTTACCTGAAGGTCACGGACTTTATCCGGGAGCAGAATCCGGAATTGGTCATCTACAATTACAACGATGTGGGGACGTCGTGGATAGCCTCCGAATCGGGGGCCGACATGCGGCCGGGCATCGACGACATTTACCACGCCACCGGCAATGTCAAACGGACGTTGGGATCCTACAAAGACAGAAACCCGGTGAACCTCATCATGGGCTTTCAGGCCATTGGCTACCGAAGCATCATGAGCTCTCCGAACCTGCTGCGGTCGTGGATGCTGCAGGACATGCTCCATGGCGCGCCGGTGGGGTTTGTCGTGGTCGGCACCTACTACCACTACGAATGCCGGGAATTTATCCCCATCCTGCATGACCTTTACGGGTTCCACAGAAAATATGAAAAACTATTCACCAATGTGCAGTCGAGGAGCAGGATCGCCCTCATAAACGGCAGGGGCTCCGCCGAGGCGCAGGGCATGGTGCAGCTGCTATCGGAGGAGCATATCCCTTTCGACATCATCCACCAGGCACAGCTGGGTACCGGAAGGCCGCCCCGGGACCTGGAGGAATACGACCTCCTCATCCTGAACCATGTGACCGACATGAGCGATCCATTCGTGGAAATGATCGATGGTTATGTGGAAAACGGAGGCAAAATCCTGGCAACCGGCGCCCCCTCCATCAACGATGAAAATGGCCGGGCGCTCAACAGGATCAGGCTCCGGTCGAGGCACACAGACAAGACAAGTCTGTTTCTGAGTGACATTTTCGTTTTCATAATGGCAACCCCAATAAGAATCGCCACGACAACTGCAGCTAAAATTAATTCCATACTTATTATTTAACAAATAACATCTGCCACAGAAGAATTTTCGGTACATAGCATACACCAACAGGCCCAGCCACATAACGCAGTTCCGGCACCTGCAGTAGACACACTGCATAAACCGGCGCAGCCACCAAAATTACCCTGCCAGCGTGCATAAAAAAAGCACAGAACTTACTTTCTGAAAATATTTCCGGATGAAAACCTCACCACAAAAGCGTCCTAATCTTAAAGGAAAAGTGACAAAAAGACATGAATACAAGCGATGGCGGCTCACAAAAATTGGATGGAATGAAAGGCCTACATTGGAAGCCCGGCAAGAGCCCCGGAGGGGTGACATATGGGTAGTACAGAGGTATCAAAAATGAATTCGATCCCAGCCGGGATCGAATGTTCGCCCACAGCATACAGGCTACCCATCTGCAATCCCTCCGGGATTTGGAACATGATGGTAACGTGCTGTATATGAATATTTAAACTAAAATATATCCTGAAGACATTTCCATAATTGCAGAAACACATTTATAATTTTCACGGAATAACAGCTTATTCACCGGAAATCCTGTTCCCGGCATTTTGTACATCCTCAATCCGCCTGCCTGAGCAGTACATCCATTTCTCCGGTATTCTAATATTCTTTTACTCTAATCTTCCAATCCTTTTTTTGGTTTGATTAGTATTGTTATTTTTGAAAATTCATAACTAAACCAAAATGAAATGACAAACCGGTCAATATTTACCTTAATAATTTTTATCATGATTACCGGATGCAGTCAGCCGTCGAAAACATCTCCGGAACAATGGAGTGAGCAGGAACTTAGTGAATGGTTTGCCAAAGGGGAATGGAAACAGGGATGGACCGCCCTCCCCGATGAAACCGTAAACCAGCGGGAATTGGCCATTCAGTACCACAAAAACCCGGAGCGGTGGAATAAAGTCTTTACCTTTTTGAAAGAAAACAACCTGGAGGAATTACCCACCGGCCGGTACGAGCTCGAGGGCCCGGCCCTCTACGTCAATGTGGATGAATACCTTACCAAAAACGAGGAGGATGCCCGCTTCGAAGCCCACCGGAAATATGCCGACATCCAGTATGTGGTTTCCGGGAAAGAACGGATCGGGGTATTGCCGCTTGGACTAACCTCTGTTTCTGTACCCTATCTTGAGGAAAACGACATTGTTTTTCTGAGCACAGAAGAAAATAACTACAGGCCGGCCCAACCGGGCAAGTTCTTTGTCTTTTTCCCTGACGACGCCCACCAACCCTGCGTGAAATCGGGAGAAAACGCGCAAGTCAGGAAAATTGTGGCCAAGGTCCTTATCAACTGAGCAAAATCAAAAAATAAACCGTCAACATAAATTAAATCAACAATTCACCATGGAAAATAAAATGAAGGCAGCCTACCTGCCAGGCAACAGCACAACGGTATTAAAAGAAGTGGACATCCCTGTCCCCGGACACGGCCAGGTGGTGGTCCGCACCAAATCGTCCACCATTTGCGGATCCGACATCCGGGCCATCTATCATGAACACCTGGGCAAGGGTGCCGAGGGGTACCAGAACAAAATCGCAGGTCATGAGCCCAGCGGGCAGATTGTGGAGTGCGGTCCGGGATTGAAAAGGTTCAGGAAGGGCGACCGGGTAATCATTTACCATATTTCCGGATGCGGCGTATGCAACGATTGCCGCCGGGGATACATGATCTCCTGCACCAGCGAGCACCGGGCAGCCTATGGCTGGCAGCGCGACGGCGGTATGGCTCCCTACATCCTGGCAGATGAAAAAGACCTGGTACTGCTTCCCGACTCCCTCTCGTATACCGACGGAGCCCAGATTGCCTGCGGGTTCGGAACCGTATATGAAGGGCTCGACCGTGTGGGCATCTCCGGAAATGATGCCGTGCTGGTGGCAGGGCTCGGGCCGGTAGGCTTAGCCACCCTGATGCTCGCGAAAGCCATGGGCGCCCAGAAAATCATCGGAGTCGATGTGGTGGAAGAGCGCTGCAACCTGGCCCGTGAGCTGGGACTTGCCGACGAGGTTTATGTTTCAGGCCCGGATACCCTGGAGAAAATCAGGCAACTCACCGGCGGAAACGGCGTGGAGAAAGCCATCGACTGCTCGGGCAACACCCATGCCCGACAGCTCTGCATCCGGGCAACCCGGAAATGGGGCGCCATAGTCTTCGTAGGGGAAGGCGGCACTGTCGAGTTTAATCCGTCGCCCGACATCATCCACGACCAGAAAACCATTTACGGATCGTGGGTTACTTCTATCTGGAAGATGGAAGAGCTGGTCGAACGGATCGTCCGCTGGGGCATTCATCCGGAAGAACTGGTAACGCACCGCTTTACCCTCGACGAGGTGGACAAAGCCTACGAACTGATGGCAGGAGGCAAATGCGGAAAAGTCGCCGTAGTCTTCGACGAAGAAATAAAATAACATCAATCATTTTGTGTTCCTTCGTGCCTTCGGGCCTTCGTGGCCTATCATTATTCAATGAATAAAATTATTATTTGTGTTTCTTAATGCCTTCGTGCCTTCGTGGCATAAAACATTTATAGATAACAACAAATTTTTTGTGTTTCTTAATGCCTTCGAGCTTTCGTGGCAAAAAACAACCATCCTATGAGTCAACAATTTGTTATAAGTCAGTTTCCATATAAGACCCTCTCCAACGGCCAAAAGATGCCCGCCATCGGACTGGGCACCTTTGGCTCCGACCATGTCCCCCACGAGAAAGTCGCCGAAGCCGTCGGTTTTGCCATCAAAGCCGGCTACCGGCACATCGACTGCGCCTCGGTGTACCGCAACGAAAAAGAGATCGGGGCCGTGATCAAGTCCCTCATCGACGAAGGAGCCGTCAGGAGGGAAGACCTCTGGATTACCTCCAAGCTCTGGAACGATATGCACGGCGACGGCCAGGTAATCGAATCGTGCCGGCAGACGCTGGACGACCTTCAGCTGGAATACCTGGACCTCTACCTGGTACACTGGCCCTTCCCGAACTACCATGCCCCGGGTTGCGACGTCAACGCCAGAAATCCCGATGCCAGGCCTTACATCCATGAAAACTACATGAAAACCTGGCGGCAGATGGAAGAACTGGTAAACCGCGGATGGGTCAGGAACATCGGTACTTCCAACATGACCATCCCGAAAATGAAGCGCTTGCTCCGCGATTGTGCCATAAGGCCTGCCGCCAATGAAATGGAGCTCCATCCCCATTTCCAGCAGCCAGAGTTGTTCAGTTACCTGACCGGAGAAGGTATTCAGCCCATAGGTTACAGTCCGATCGGCTCGCCCAACCGGCCCGAACGCGACCGTACCCCGGAAGATACTTCCGATATGGAAGATCCGGTAATTGTTGACATTGCCCGGCGGATGAATGTACATCCCGCTGCGGTATGCCTTAAGTGGTCGGTACAATTGGGCGCCATTCCCATCCCCTTCTCCGTCAATCCAAAAAACATCCTGGCCAACCTCAGGGCAGTAAGCGAAAATCCACTTTCTGACGAAGATATGGAAGCCATTGCCGGCATCGACAGGAACTGCCGCCTGATCAAGGGACAAGTATTCCTCTGGAAAGAAGGCCAGAGCTGGGAAGACCTCTGGGACCTCAACGGTGAAATCACTCCGCCCTGATCTTAATCTTAGATTTCTTCGTGCCTTAATGCCTTAGTGGCAAATTTCCTTAACCGATAAAAACAAACCATGCAAAAGATCCTGATTACGTCCTTCCTGATGGCCGTTCTTTTTTCCTGCGGCCCCGGTACACCCCAAAAAGAGGCCATCGTTTACGAACCCACCTGGGAGTCGCTGGCACAGCACAACGAAGCCCCCGAATGGTTCAGGGACGCCAAGCTGGGCATTTACTTCCACTGGGGACCATACTCTGTTCCGGCATACGGCGATGAATGGTACCCGCGCTGGATGCATTTCGAAAACAGCCGGGAATACAAGCACCACCTTGAAAAATATGGCCATCAGTCGGAATTCGGATACCACAATTTCATCCCGATGTTTACGGCTGAACATTTCGACCCGGAAGAGTGGGCCGACCTGTTCCAGAAAGCAGGGGCCAGATATGCAGGTCCGGTAGCCGAACACCACGACGGCTTCTCCATGTGGGCATCCGAAATTACCCCCTGGAATGCCCTCGACATGGGCCCCAAACGGGACATCACCGGTGAGCTGGCCAAGGCCTTACGGGCACGGGGAATGAAACTGATTACCACGTTTCACCACGACAGGCACCTGCAGCGCTATGCCGGCAAGCCAGACGAAACCCGTTTCGAAGACAGCCATTTCCCGCTCTTCGCCGGCATGCCCCCGGCCACCACGTCAGGCGATTTCGACTACCTCTACGGAAATATCGAAGAAGAGAAGTGGCACCGCGAGGTGTGGTTAGGCAAACTGAAAGAGGTGATCGACAAATACCAGCCGGACATCATCTGGTTCGACTCGTGGCTCGACAAAGTGAAGGAGGATTACCGCCAGGAATTCTGCGCCTACTACCTCAATGAAGCCCAAAAGTGGAACAAGGAGGTGGTGATCGTCAGGAAACAGGACGACCTTCCATTGGATGTAAGCGTGGATGACCTGGAGAAATCGCGCAAGAACAAGATCGACGAAAAGGCCTGGATGACCGACGAGACCGTCAGCACCGGCAGCTGGTGCTACACCGAAGACCTCCGGATTAAACCGGCAAAGGACGTACTGCACGTATTGATTGATATCGTCAGTAAAAACGGCGTTTTACTGCTCAACATCTCCCCGAAAGCAGACGGCAGCATCCCAGAAGACCAGAAAAATGTGCTGCTCACCATGGGCGGCTGGCTCGGCAAATACGGAGAAGCGATTTACGATACCCGTCCGTGGCATACCTTCGGCGAAGGTCCGACGGTACAACCGGAAGGCCATTTCAACAACCACCGGGAATTCCTCAAGATAAAATATTCCAATGAGGATGTCCGGTATACCACCAAAGGCCGGTATATTTATGCCACCATCCTGGGCTGGCCGGGCAATGGCCAACAGGTGACCCTGAAATCATTCGCCAGGGAGAACCTACCGGAAAAGACCAAAATCAGGAGTGTTTCCATGTTGGGTTCCAAAGAAAAAATCAACTGGAAACAGGCCGACGACGGCCTGAGCTTACAGATGCCAGCCGTGGCACCGGATGAAATGGCAGTGGTACTGAAAATTAAAATTTGATTAAAGGTTTGTCGAAGGGTTATTTGACGGACTGTTATTCTGCCCCTAATCAGAAACCGATTGTATATGAGCGAACAAGAAATCTTTGAATGGGAATTTCATGGCCGGAGAGTGCTTCAGCCAGTCAGGCGTAAAACAGACTTTATCATAGGACTGGCCCTCCTGTCGGCAGGTCTGGCCGGATATTTCCTGTCGGACGTTAAGATCACGCCTTTTTATGGCACCTTTATGGCGGGAGGCTTGATTAGCCTGATATCCGCATTCACCGGAAAAGTTTTTATAAAGGAAAGATGCTATATCCGGATCGACAAGGATCAGATTGAGTATAAGAATGCTTTCAGGAAAGCCAGGACACTCTCCAAAAATGAGTTGTTAGGCATCCGGATTGAACCGGACAAGATAGAATTTGTCTTAAAAGACCACAAACTGTTCACCTTTGATTGCTCACTCTTTAAGAAGGAAGAACAGGATACGCTCCGCAGTGCACTGGAAACAGAAAATTCCATGCTGATGCAGAAAGATTGAAATTTTGGTATATTAGCAGATTTGCTAAATCTGACTGATATGACATCCGGAAAATCTGACATTTTAACCTCCCGCAGGCATTATCCTGTGTTGTTTTTCATGCTGATGCTTGTCATTTCGGGGTGCTCGGAGCCCGGAATGTATGTTTCGCCCGATGGAAGCGACGATCATCCGGGCACAAAATCAAAACCGTTCAGAACCATTCAGAAAGCACAGGAGGCCATCAGGGACAGACTGGCGGACGGGGCGTCGGGAGCGCTTACGGTCTGGCTGGCCGACGGCAGCTATTTTCTTTCAGAACCCCTGACGTATGGCATCCACGATTCGGGCGGTGAAAATACCAGCATCACCTATAAGGCCCTGAAAGGAGCCAATCCGGTTATCTCAGGGGGAGCACAGATTTCAGCATGGAAAGCTTCCCAAAATGGCCTCTGGATTGCCGAAGTTGAACCCGGTTTATTCCGGGAGGACTTCAGGGAACTGTTTATCGACGGGGTAAGGGCAACCAGGGCCAGGCACCCCGATACCGGATACCTCAGGGTCGCCGAAGTGGGCAGCGACAGGCGTACCAATTTTCAATTCAATACCGGCGATTTTCCCGCACCGCAAAATCAGCAGGATGTTGAGCTGGTCCTTATCCACGACTGGTCCATTTCACGGATTCCGCTGGCAGAGATCGACTATTCCGGGAACCGGATTACGGCGGCGGATACCATAGGGGCCAAAAGCATACCTTTTTTCAACCTGGACAACTGGGAGACGCATCCCCGTTACTTTCTGGAAAATGATCAGGCATTTCTGGATACTCCCGGCGAATGGTACTTCGACAACAGCCGGAATCTCCTGTACCTGATGTTACCCCCGGATGCAGATCCCGGAAATATGGAAATTACCATACCGGCAACCGGGCCCCACCTGGTGGTCATTGAGGGAACCGAACAACAGCCGGTCAGGAATATCCATTTCGAAGGCATATCTTTCCGTTATTGCGCCTGGGCGATTCCCGAAAAGGGATATGCCGGTATCCAGGCCTGTCATTTTGATCCCCGTCCGGCTGCCGGCGGATGGTCGGTGGTCCCGGCTGCCATTTATCTGCAATGGGCCGCGGACTGTAGCTTTTCCCGCTGCACCTTCTCCCAATTAGGCGGTTCGGCCCTTTGGTTTTCGGCCGGGTGCACCGGTTGTACAGTAGAAAACTCCCATTTTGAAGATATCTCCGGAAATGGAATTATGATAGGAGATGGCCGTGACCGTCAGGTGGATGGCCAGGTGTGGTGGAAGAGCGCTCCGGAACAGACAGCCAGCGGGAATGCGGCGGTCGGCAATACCATAACCGGTGTGGGCAGGCAGTTTTACGGCGCCGTTGGCATCTGGTGCGGGTTTACCTCCGGAACGGTTATCCGGGGAAATCATTTATATGATCTGCCCTATACCGGAATTTCCATCGGATGGGAATGGAGCCCCATCCCTACCCCGTGCCGTGACAACCATCTCACCGGAAACCACATTCACCACGTCATGCAGGTGCTCAGCGACGGCGGAGGCATTTACCTGTTAGGGCTGCAACCGGGAAGCACCATTACCGGCAACCTCATCCACGATGTACCCCTCAACGCCGGAAGGGCCGAAAGCAACGGGATGTTCCTTGACGAAGGCACCACCGATGTAACGGTTTCAGGAAATATAGTTTACAACATCGCCAAATCGCCGTTACGGTTTCACAGGGCAACCACCAATCTGGTCAAAGACAATATCTTCAGTTGCGGCGACGACACTCCGCCGGTGCGTTACAACACCACCCGGGAGGAGGATATTACGCTCGAAAACAACCTGATCCTTCAGGATTCAGATCCGGACAACCGCATGGTGCTTGAAGAAGCCATTGCACAATGGCATTTAAAAAATAAAAGATAACAAATTGAATATGAAAAGGATTTCTTTGATATTATTTGCAGTCGTACATTTTCTGATTTACTCCTGCACCAGTCATCATGAAACCATCTGGCAGATAGGTTATGACGACAACAGCGCGGTTGAGTTTTCACTGGCACCCGATCAGTTTGAGAACTTCATCGAAAATGATTTTGGCTGGGAAGATAACTTTTACCTGGTTGGTTTTTCAAATCAACAAACTGATTTTCCTTATGTTCTCCCCGGCCCGGCCGATACCTGGGGAGGTACCTGGCCCACTTCGGGGTGGCGCACAAACGAGGTAAACGTTTTATTCGGGTTAAAAAAAACACAGCCGCGTGCAGGGTATAAATTAGTCATCCAACTTACCGATTTCTCGAAGAAGTTCCTGCCGCTGGTCAAAGTTACCATCAACGGTCAGGTCGAAAAATTCCAGCTCGAAAGCGAGGGTTATGATTTAACTCAGCAACCAAAATATGGGCTGAGAGAACGATACACCGACAATGCACCTGTTGCCGGCCATCCGGGTGCTACTCCGGCCACCATAGAAATTGACATTAATCCGGGTGAATTAAAACCGCATGGCAACCGCATTTCGGTTACGGTGCTTGAAGGTTCATGGATTATGTTCGACTTCATGGAACTAAAAGGCCCGTCTGCCAAACTGCCTGAACCAGGCAACGTGTTTGTCAGAAATGTTACACCAGCCGATTATGAAATTCACGATGACAACGGCAATGTTCAGCCCTTGCTCATAGATGTCGAGCATCTTTCGGGGTTGCCTTTGCTGGAGGTAAGGCTTGATGGCAAATTGATTCTTGCTGAAACCATTGAAAAGGGCCGGTATGTGTTTGAAGCCCCCATGCCTGCTGTTTCTTCAAAGCGTACCGGGAAATATGAGGTTCTGATTGATGGCAAAAGGATACAGAAGGGAAGAATAACCCGAACTCCGGAAATGGCCATTACCCCGGCCGGTTATGCCAGCACCATGATGGGCACGGCACACTCGCGCTGGATGATTGCTCCCGGCCCGTGGATGCCCTTCAGTATGGTGAAAATCAGCCCTAATAATCAAAATGCAGGATGGCAGGCTGGATACGACCCCATCTTTGAGAATATTGCCGGGTTCAGCCATATTCATGAATGGACACTGGGTGGATTGCTGATGATGCCCACCAACGGGGAGCTGCAAACTCAGGTGGGCGATGAGCGTAAACCCGACGAAGGATATCGTTCGCGCATCAACAAACAAACCGAAGAAGCCCCCATAGGATACTACAAAGCCGATCTTACCGATTACGGAATTACTGCAGAATTAACGGCTACCACCCGCTGCAGTTTTCAGCGCTATACATTCCCGAAGGATAAGGAAGGGTCGCGCGTACTGATTGATTTACAGATTCCTGCAGAATATACCTATCTGATCGAGAAGGCAGAGATTAAAAAGGTGAGCGACTACCGGATTGAGGGGTTCAGCCAGCAGCTTACTCCCAATACATGGGCTGGAGGTATTTCACAAGAGTACATCATCCACTTTGTAATCGAATTCGACCAGCCAGTCAAAAGTTTTGGGGTTTGGTCTGAGCATGGGGTACAAGCCAATACCGACGTATTGCAGTTGACCGGTTGTAAAGATGCCGGTGCTTTTGCTGAATTCGACACGCGCGAAAATCAGGTGGTCCAGGTGCGTACGGGCATATCGTATGTCAGCATCGAAAATGCGGATTTAAACCTGACGACCGAGATCACCACACCTTTCGGCTGGGATTTTGAGGCAGTCAGGCAAAACCAGTCAGACACCTGGAACAAGCTGTTCGGGCGGCTGAAGATTACCAGTAACGACAGGCGCGAAAAAATGCGTTTCTATTCCAATATGTACCGGTCGCTATGCAGTCGGAATACATATAGCGATGTGGATGGTAAATGGGTGGACGCCGATGAAACGATACGGCAACTTCCCGACCCGGACTCTCCTGCCCTTGGCTGTGATGCATTCTGGAATACCTTCTGGAACCTCAATCAATTCTGGAATCTGGTTACTCCCGAATGGAGCAACCGGTGGGTCAACTCCCAGCTGGCCATGTACGATGCCGGGGGATGGCTGGCCAAGGGCCCTGCCGGTATGGAATATATCCCGGTTATGGTTGCCGAACACGAGATCCCCTTAATTGTGGGGGCATACCAGATGGGAATCCGCGACTTCGATGTTGAAAAAGCATTCGAAGCCGTGAAGAAAATGCAGACTACCCCCGGAACCGAAGTCGGTGGTGGCTACGCCGGTAACCGCGACCTGGTTCCTTACATGAAACATAAATATGTCCCGTACGATTTGGGCCGTTTTTCCAACTCGCTCGAATATTCCTACGACGACTGGACGGTAGGCCAGTTTGCCAAAGCCCTTGGAAAAGAGGAAGATTATCAGGAGTTTAAAAAACGCGGGGAATACTGGAGAAATGTAATAGATCCCGGAACAGGCTATGCAAGGATGAAAGACTCCAAAGGCAACTGGCTCGAAGATTTCGACCCCTTCAAGTCGGGTGCAAACTACCATTATGTGGAAGGAAATGCCTGGCAGTTAACCTACTTCGTGCCGCAGGATGTTCCGGCTCTGGCCGGGGTAATTGGAAAGGATACTTTCATTGACCGGTTGACCTGGGGCTTCGAAGAGAGCTATAAAACCCGCTTCAACGGAATGAACGATCAGTATTGGAATTATCCGGTGGTACAAGGCAATCAGCAATCGATGCACTTTGCTTTTCTGTTCAACTGGGTTGGCAGGCCCTGGCAGACCCAGGAATGGAGCAGGGCTATTATCGACCGCTATTACGGCTACGGCGTAGCCAATGCATACCTGGGCGACGAAGACCAGGGGCAAATGAGTGCCTGGTTCATTATGGCTGCACTGGGCCTTTTCCAGACCGATGGAGGGTGCAGGGTTGACCCTGTGTATGAAATTGGCAGTCCGTTGTATCAAAAAGTGGAGATTGACCTGGGGCAAAGGTACGGGCGTGGAAAAACGTTTACCATCGAGGCAAAAAATGCCTCTCGCCTCAACAGGTATGTACAGAGCGCCATGCTCAACGGCAAACCTCTCCGTTCGTTCAGCTTCCCCGCCAGTGAGTTGTTGTCCGGTGGATCGCTGGTGTTGGAAATGGGTCCGGAACCCAATAAAAATTGGGGTACAGAATAATCATATCAAGCATGACAGGGAGGAAACAGCTTCCAGGTAAACAACCTGTAAATGGGAACGGCACCGAAACCCGAATTAATGCCGAATGAAAAATTACCTTATTGAACCAAAATGAAAAATTACCCGATCGTTTTTTTACTGTTTGTTCTGTTTTCCTGTTCGCAACCCTCAGTCCAAAATGATTGGGTGGTTTTTGAAGAAAACACCAAAGCCCAATGGATTCAGGATGGCAGGCGATTACCCGAAAGCGATTCACTGTTTTATCTGGATGATCCGGCTCCCGTTTTCAGAAAAGAATTCAGCCCCGGTAAAACAATCCAAAAGGCGACGCTCTACATCACCGCAGCCGGATATTACACGGCTACCCTGAATGCTGTGCCGGTGGGGCAAAATGTGCTCGATCCCGCCTGGACGGATTTCAGCAAACGAATCTACTACTCAGAATACGATGTTACTTCACTCATTCAGACAGGAAATAATTGCCTGGGGGTTTCTCTGGGCAACGGATTTTATAATCCACTCCCCCTGCAGAAATGGGGACATCGAAATCTGCGGACCGATTTAACCGTAGGCAAACCCACCTTTATTGCCAAACTTAGCATCACTTATCAAAACGGGAAAACAGAAGAGATCGTCACGGACGAATCCTGGAAATATAACTACGGGCCCATCGTTAAAAATGATGTTTACCTGGGGGTGGTGTATGATGCACGAAGGGAAATAAAAGACTGGAACCTTCCCGGTTTTGATGATCATTCCTGGAGTTTTGCTGAACCAGGCATGAATCCCGGAGGGCAGCTTCAAAAAGCATTTTTCCCGCCTGTTCAGGTAACGCAGGAAATCACACCGGTGGAAATCTCCAGCCCTGAAGCAGGAATTTTCATTGCCGATATGGGTGTCAATTTTACCGGCACTTACAAAATAAAGCTATCCGGCGAAAAAGGTGATACCGTGGTGTTCAGATTTGGCGAGCGCGTTTATGATGATGGCACCCTGAATCCGATGACCACGGTTACCGGACAAATAAAACGGAAAGGTATCGGCGGCCCGGGCTCACCAGATATTGCCTGGCAAACCGACAGTTATATCTTCAAAGGGGAAGGGGAGGAATGGTTTTCGCCAGAATTTACATACCATACTTACCGGTACATGGAGATTTCAGGATTGAAAAACCAGCCTGAGCCAGAGGATATTACAGGCTTGTTTTTTCACTCAAATGTCGCTGATTTAAACAGCTTTACCTGCTCTTCCGATTTATTGAACTCAATTCAGGATGCCGTTGAAAGAACATTTTTAGCCAACCTGATCAGTGTCCAGTCAGATTGCCCGGCAAGGGAAAAATTTGCTTACGGTGGCGATTTGAATGCAACCTGCGAATCGTTCATTTACAATTACGATATGCAGGCATTTTACCGCAAAACCATTTACGACTGGGTGGATGCCATGAACGATTCGACCTTTGTGGACACGGCTCCCTACACCGGGATAGCCTACTGCGGAATCAGCTGGGAATCGGCTTTCCTGCTCACACAGTATTACCTTTATCTGTATTACAACGACACGGAGATTGTAAAAGAACACTATGACCTGAATAAAAAATGGATGGACAAAGCAGCCAGGCTTCATCCTGAAGGAATGGTTGAAAGCGGGCTGAGCGACCACGAATCCCTGGAGCCGGTTCCGGTAAAGTTAACAGGGACCTGCCATTACCTGCAATGCGCCCGGATTATGAAAACTTTCGCCTCGCTGATGGGCGATAAAACAAATGAAGCGAAATACGAAAAGCTCGCCGATAATTTGAAAACGAAGATCAGAGCTGAATTCTGGGATAAGCCCGTTTTGGGAAAAATAAACCGGCAAACCCTTTTTGCCACCTTGCTGTATCATGAGATTGTTCCCAAAGAGGAAATCGATGCCGCCAGAGATTCTCTGTTAAAAGCAGTTAACAACGGACCTTCAGGCCATTTCAATACCGGAATTTTTGGTACGAAATATATTCTGGAAGCACTCTCTGAATATCATTCTCCTGAAATGGTGTTCGATATCGTCAACAGCAGAAACTACCCCGGCTGGGGGTTTATGATTGACCGGGGCGCCACAACCATTTGGGAAACCTGGAAAGAAAGCGACAACACCTATTCCAATTGTCATCCTATGTTCGGAAGTGTAACCGAGTGGTATTACCGGTGGCTTGGCGGGATCAGACCAGACCCGCAGTATCCGGGATTCAAGGAGTTTATACTTGCACCCTCAACTCCCGGAGGGCTCGATTTTGTGCATTGCAACTATCATTCTCCTTATGGGGAAATTGTATCGAACTGGCAAAAAGAATCGGAGGGATCTATTCTGTACGAAATGAAAATCCCTGCCGGAAGCACTGCCAAAGTAATGTTACCGAAAGATGCATCCCAGTCCGTTTCTGTTCAGAAAAACGAAATGAATGTTGAAAAAGGAAAAATTGAAGGCCTGGAGTCCGGACGTTTTAAATTGGGGGAGGGAAATTACATCATCAGAGTCTCATCACCTGGGAATTCACATTAGTATATCATTATAAATATGATTTAGGCTACGGGCAGAGCCGGGTATTCGAATAATAAAATCCTGATATTATTGATTCTGCTGGCAGTGTTTAAAAAACCATTCGCAGCAAAACAAATTGTTGATCTTGCCGATTGGGGCGTAAAACCAAATATATTTACCTATTCATCGCCTGCCTAAGTGCTGGTATCCAGCTACAGTTGCTGAACTTCGGGAGCGCTCGATGACCCCAATCATGTACATAGAACCCATTTGAAAATCAATAGGCAACACGAATATTGCTTGTGGTGGCGACTATATATTAAACATGTATTATCTGAACTCCGGAATAATAGCTATTGATCCGAAAACTTTATAAAATTTTTATAAATGCTTTCACAGAATAAAAAAAAGGCCTAATCTTATACCTTCAAGAATCAGAAGAGTAATTAATTACATAAATATAAATCAGATTCATGTTTGCCAGAAAAATCAGTAACCAAATAAAACTACGAAAATGTCAGAAGAAACACCGGGATACATGAATTCATTTAAAACCCCTAAAAAAGTAAAAATAATCCTTGCGGTTGTTTTTGCCCTTAGTGCAGGCACACTTTCATGTTCAAAACGAACAGAGAACTTTCCGGCACCGCAACAAAATCTGGTATTCGGTGAACTCCCTGCAAGCTGGGACGAAGCCATCCCATTGGGCAATGGTATGTTGGGTGCATTAATTTGGCAAAAAGGCAGCAACCTGCGTTTCTCGCTCGACCGCGCCGACCTGTGGGATTTGCGGCCGGTTGAAAACCTCTCGAAACCGGAGTTCAGTTTCGGGTGGGTGCAGGAGCAGGTCAGGAACAATACCTACAGGGCGGTCCAGGAGATGTTCGACGTACCTTACGATGCAATGCCTGCACCCTCAAAAATTCCCGGGGCCGGCCTCGAATTTAATCTCAGTGGCCTGGGTAAGGTAAAAAGCGTGCAACTCGATATTGCAGAAGCCCTTTGTCGCGTTGAATGGGAAAACGGCACCATCCTTGAAACCTTTGTACATGCCGCAGATGCAGCTGGTTGGTTCAGGTTTATCAACGTACCGTCAGGCTTTCAACCTGCAATTATCCCTCCGGAATACAAAAAAACAGAATCCGACGGTGAGTTGAGCCCGGTTACCGGTCAGGACCTCCAAAGACTGGGATATGAGCAGGGTATTGTCGAAACGTCTGAAAACAAACAAGTTTACCGGCAGCAGGGCTGGGAAGGTTTTGAATATGAAGTGGCGGTTGCCTGGCAAACCAAAGGCGAGACCCTTACCGGGGCCTGGAGTATTTCGTCCACCTTCAGCAACAAAGAGGGTTTGCCACCAGCCAGTACATTGGTCGGTTCAAAACTGGAAACAGATAATTTTGACAAGGCCTTTGCAGCGCATACGGAATGGTGGAAGGATTACTGGGAAAGATCAGGCATCAGCCTGCCCGATGAGGTGCTACAGAAGCAATATTACCTCGAAATGTATAAGTTTGGCTCAGTCGCCCGCGAAGATACGCCACCCATTTCGCTTCAGGCGGTTTGGACAGCCGATAACGGCAGACTACCTCCCTGGAAGGGCGATTTTCACCACGACCTCAACACCCAGTTGAGTTACTGGCCTGCCTATTCCGGAAACCATCTCCATCTCGGAACAGGCTTCCTTAACTGGATGTGGAGATACAAAGAGACCTTCAGGGAATATACCCGCACTTATTTCGGAACCCGGGGACTCAACGTTCCGGGGGTAACTACCCTTACCGGCCAACCTATGGGAGGGTGGATCCAATACAGCTTCGGGCCCACAGTAGCCTCCTGGCTGGCACAACATTTTTATCTTCACTGGATATATTCACAGGATGAAGAATTCCTGAGGGAGAGGGCATACCCCTGGCTTCGCGAAGTAGCCGTTTACCTCGATGAGGTATCGGTAAAGGATGAGCATGGCATGCGAAAACTACCCATCAGCTCCAGCCCCGAAATAAACGACAATTCTATAAATGCATGGTTTACCGAAACCACCAATTTTGACCTGGCCTTAATCCGCTGGAATTTTGAAAAAGCTGCTGAATTGGCAGAAATTCTTGACCTGATGGATGAAGCTGCAAAATGGCGTTCGATCGCTGCCGAATGGCCGGCTTTTGCATTGGATGAAAACGGGGGCCTCGCTTTTGCCCCGGATTATCCTTATGCTTCTTCTCACCGCCATTTTTCCCACCTGATGGCCTGGCATCCCATGAGCCTGATCGACTGGTCCTATGGACCTGAACATCAGGAAATTATCATGTCTACTTTGAAAACCATGGAAGAGGTGGGTTCGGGCTGGTGGACAGGCTACTCATTCAGTTGGCTGGGCAATTTGTATGCCCGCGCATTTATGGGAGAAAAAGCCGCCGAAACCCTTCGCATCTTCGCCGAAAATTTTTGTCTGCCCAACAGTTTCCACGTCAATGGAGAACAACACAACAGGGGGTATTCCAATTTTAAATACCGTCCGTTTACCCTTGAAGGGAATTTTGCCTTCGCATCGGGAATCCAGGAAATGCTTATTCAGAGTCATACCGGAGTTGTTCATGTTTTCCCGGCCGTTCCGGCATCATGGAATGACATTTCATTTTCGACCCTGCGCACCGCCGGTGCTTTTCTGGTTTCAGCCAAAAAAGAAAACGGGCAGGTAACCCAGGTTGAAATTTTGTCGGAAAAAGGTGGCGGAATCAGGCTCAAAAACCCTTTCCCAAACGGAAAATTCAGCTGCAATATTTCCTTTACTGAAACAGACGGAACAATACTGGTAAACACAAGAAAAAACCAGCGCGTAATACTTAAATCCCAATAATTAAAACATCCGGATGATAAGCGAATTCAGTATATATCAATCCTTTTATGTTAAAACTATGAATAGATTTCTAACGACCCTGATGTTTCTAAGTGTAGTCCTGCTTCTTTCTTGCAGCAGGGAAAAGGTTGTTTTTGAAACCACACACCTGAAAATCGGTATCGACAACAAAGGGCTGATAACCAGCCTTAAGGGCATAAACAACCATACGGAATACCATCCGAAAGGACAAAAAACACCATTGCTGTCACTCTATAAAGATTCGGTTTATTACCTGCCCGAAACGGCTCAATATGATGCAGAGAAGCAGGAACTCCGACTTGGGTATGCAAACGGCTCATTGGCAATCATTTCCGTAGTAAACAAAAAGGATTACCTCAGGATGGAACTGATCTCGGTTGAACCTCGTAACGGCATAGAAGCGGTGGTTTGGGGACCCTATCCCACCACCATTGATGAGAAAATCGGGGAGACGGTGTGCGTAGTAAGGAACAGCGAATTTGCCATTGGAATGCAGGGCCTCAATATAAAAACCATTGAAGGATTGCCCCATGCCGATAATTCGGGCGGCTTTGTCATTGAGCCGCTTCCCGGACAGCAGGTTTCCGATTCCATCAGGAACCTGGCCGGCAAAAAACTTAGCATTGATGTGAACAAAGAGGGCGACATGCCGCCGTATGTGCGGCTCTACAGAGGCGCTGCCGCCGTTAAAACAAAGGTGGGAAGCGAGTTGCGGCTGTTCTCCCGCGATTACCGCATACCCCGAATCATTCAGGTTTGGGAGGGGCCGGCAAATTATAAGCAGTATGTTGAGCCAATTGATGTTGACTTCACTGGAAGTGCCATTGCCCTGTTCGGTTGTCCGGAACCGGAAACCCTCGACCATATCGAAAAAATTGTCCTCGGGGAAGGCCTGCCCTATCCACAGCTGAACGGGGTGTGGGTAAAGCGGTCCGATATTCCCGGACAAGCCTACCTTCTTAACGAAGGTGATCCTTATAAAAGTATGGAATACGCCAAAGAGTGTGGATTTAACCTGATCCACATCGGCGACTTTTTTCAGTCGTGGGGGCATTTTGGCCTGACAACCGGACGTTTTCCCGGTGGAGCCGGTGAGATCAGGGCAGCCACCGACGCAGCCCGGAGAGAGGGTATTTCACTGGGCGTGCACACACTCACGATGTTCACTTCTCCTAACGACCCCTATATTACACCTGTTCCCAGTGACAGTCTGTGCAAAACCGGCACCACACAGCTTTCCCGCGACATAGCTGCCGACGATACGGAAATATATATCAACGACCCGATGTTCTTCATTTACCCGGGGATAACCCATACGGTCAAGATCGGAAAGGAACTGATCAATTACCGGAAGGTTTCCGACGAAGAACCCTGGCGCCTGCTCGATTGCAGGAGGGGTCAGTATGGAACCACGGCATCGGCATTTAAGGCCGGTACAAGCATCGACAAACTCACCAACAATGTATACAGCGGCTTTTATCCTGATATTCACCTGCAGCAGGAGTACGCCCGGCGACTTGCCCAGGTTTGCAATGAAACCGGTATCGACCTGATGGACTTTGATGGCTATCCCCATGCGGCGGCATCGCCTACCGGGCACGAGCAATATGCGGCAGGGCTCTTTATTGAGGAGTGGTACAAGAACCTCGACCGATACCGCCTCACCTGCGGCGCCGGAACCTTCCACTATTACTGGCATATTTATTCGTTCATGAACTGGGGGGAACCCTGGTACAGCGCACTGCGCGAAAGCCAGGTAAACTACCGCATTGAGAACCAGCGCTACTTCGACCGAAACCTGATGCCCGGAATGCTGGGATGGTTTGTGCTGCACCCCGAATTCCGACCCGAAGAAGTGGAATGGATACAGGCACGAAGTGCCGGTTTCGATGCAGGATACCTGTTAAGGATCGACGAACGTATTGAAGCCAGCGGTTACCGCGACCAGCTTTTTGAATTGATTCGCGAATGGCAGAAAGCCCGCCAGGCAAAGGCATTCTCGCCCGACCAGATTGAAAGGTTGAAAGACCCGAAAAACGAATTTCACCTGAAGAAAATTGCAGATAAGCAATGGCAACTTAACCCTCTTAACCTCCTGAGGGGTTATGAGTTCAAATATCGGGAAGTACAGACAGGCGAGCCCGTGAAAAGCAGTTTTGCTTTTAATAATCCTTATGGAGAACAACCTGCACAATTCTACGTATCGGCAGTTCCTGCTGAAGGCAATATGCCCGCATCTGTATCCAACCTTACTATTTCGTTTAACAACTACCAGATTATCACGGTTGATGAACCATTGAACGCCGGTGATTGCCTGATTTTCGATGGACAAAGCATCAAATTTTGCGATCAGTTCTGGAAGCCACGGAAAGAAATTAAGCTGTCGGAATTGCCAATCTTCGTGAAAGGGGAAAATAAAGTGGAGGTTACTGGCACTTTCTCAGGTGCAAGTTCGCCGATGCTCAGATTTGAGTTTAAAATCATCGGCGAACCTGAAATAGTGGGTAAAATTTAATACACTGACATTTGTAAAACATGAATAGGATTACTTTTTTATTCGTATGGTTATTGGGGGTAACTATCTCTCATGCCCAGATTGCACCTTGTGAACTAATTCCCAAACCCCTGCATTGCATCGAAAAGCCTGGTGTATTTGAAATTCATCCGGCCATAAAAATCTATGCCCCACCGAAGTTTGCGGATGTGGCATTGCTGCTTTCGGAACAACTCAATCTTGGGAATAATGCACTCACCCAAAGCCATAGCGCTCAAATTGTTTTTCAGGTAACCAGTGACATGCAAAACCCTGAAGCCTACCGCCTTACCATTGAGCCCACAAGGGTGGTTATTTCGGCTTCCGATAAACGGGGTGCCCTGCATGCTGTGTTTACACTTGTGCAGTTGCAACTTCTGCAACCCGATCTTACAAAGCTTCCCTGCGCCGAAATTGCCGATGCCCCCCGGTTTGCATACAGGGGAATGCACCTCGATGTTTCCCGAAACTTCTTTCCGGTTAGTTTTATTAAGCTATATATCGACCTGATGGCGCTGTACAAATACAACACATTTCACTGGCACCTGACCGATGGCCCGGGTTGGAGGCTCGAAATCATGAAATATCCCGAACTTACATCGAAAGCTGCATTCAGGACCCACAAAACCTGGAAAGAGTGGTGGAACAGTGGCAGAAAGTACAGCAACGAAGGAGACCCAATGGCTTATGGTGGCTACTACACCCAAAACGATGCCAGGGAGATTGTTATACATTAATAATGAAGAAATCAAATAATGAGATCAACCTTTCTGTTATTATTTGCCATGCTGCTGCTTGCAGCCTGTTCAATTAAGCCTTCGGGCAAAATAAATCTGGTCACCGATGGTAAAAGCAACTATACCATTGTTTTGCCGATGAATGCTTCGGCTGAAGAACTAAGGGCAGCAGGCTTTCTGAATGAGCACCTCTATGAAATAGCTGGCTGCAGACTTCCCATCGTACATGCCGACAAGCTGGTTTCTTCCAACAGTATTTCAATTTCGAAATGCCCGGACATAATAAACGATGACGGTTTTATTGTGTATAACGAGGGCAGTTCACTGATTATTAAAGGCGGCGGGGGAAAAGGTTGTATATACGGTGTTGCCGAATTCCTGGAGAAATACATGGGAGTAAGGTATTACAGCCCTAAGTATGTGGTAATTCCCAAAACGGCCAATATCTCCCTGCCCGGAATGAACCTGAAGGATTCGCCGGTCAATACCTACCGGAACGTTAACGGACAGTTCACAAGCGATGAGAATTACAAGGACTTTAACCGTCTGCATACCATCAGCGATATGTTTGCTACGGGTTACTTTGTGCATACCTTTCACCGGCTGGTACCCTGGACCGAATATTTTCATACAAATCCGGAATATTTTGCCTGGATGAACGGGAAGCACGTCATTGACCAGATCTGTTTGTCCAATCCTGAAGTATTTGACATCGTGACCGGGAAACTGCGTGTGGAAATGGAGCTCCAGCCTGATAAAAAAGTATGGTCAGTTAGTCAGGACGACAATTTTTCCTACTGCCAGTGCGACGATTGCAGCAAAATTAACCAGGAGGAAAAAAGTCCGGCAGGGCCCATTATTCGGTTTGTCAACCGTGTGGCAGATGAATTCCCCGACAAGGTGATCTCTACCCTGGCCTACCAGTACAGCAGGCCGGCGCCGGTTAAAACAAAACCACGAAGCAATGTTCAGGTCATGCTGTGCACCATCGAACTGAACCGCAGCAAACCCATTGCCACCGATCCTGCAAGTATTTCGTTCCTGAAAGACATGGAAGACTGGGGCAAAATAAGCAACCATATCTACCTGTGGGATTATACGGTCAATTTTAACCACCACATCACTCCTTTTCCCAATATTCACACCCTGCAATCCAATATTCAGCTTTTTGTGGATAATCATGTACGGGAACATTTTCAGCAGTCGAATACGGGTACAGCTCATGAATTTTCGGAACTGAAGTCTTACCTGATCGCAAAGTTGTTGTGGAATCCCGATGCCGATGTCCAGAAAATCATCAGGGAGTTTACCGATGGATATTATGGGCCGGCCGGAAAATGGATCAGGAAATACATTTCTGCCCTGGAAAAGGAAATCCTTAAAACCGGAGAATGGCTCGATATTTATGGGCCACCCACCCAACACCAGCATACTTTTCTCTCCGTAGAAAACGTCGCCTTGTACAATCAGTACTTCGACAAAGCTGAAAAAGCGGTTATGAACCAACCCGCATACCTGCTGCATGTTCAGACAGCGCGTATGGCGCTGCAGTATGCCATCATGGAAATCGGCAAAAATGATATGTTCGGGCCTCGGGGCTGGTATTACGAGCAGAATGGCGATTTCTATCCGCGTCAGGATATGATTGATGTGTTGGAAAAGTTTTACCGCACCAGCATCGATTGCGAAGCCGCGGTGGTTAATGAGGCAGGGCTTACTGCTGAAGAATATTACCATTCCACACGAAGGTTTATCGATGTGCAGGTAAAGGGTAACCTGGCTTTCCGTAAAAAAGTAAGCGCTTCACCGCTTCCGTCGGAGAAATACGGCAATGGCGATCTTTCGCTGCTAACCAATGGCGTTCGCGGTGCCAGCGACTTCAAAGTACACTGGCTGGGATGGGAAGCGAAAAACTTTTCACTGATACTCGACCTCGAAGCCCTGGTGAATGCATCCACCATTGAAGTAAGTACCCTTTGGGACCAGAAAAGCTGGATACTTCACCCCAGAGCGGTAACCTGCTTTGTATCACAAGACGGGATTGATTATACGCTTATTGAAAAACTGGAAGTAATCGGTGACCAGCGTAAAGAAGAGGTGCAAAAGCTATTCGAATTCAAAGTATCAGGCACAAAATTCCGCTTTGTGAAGTTTGAGATCGAAGGCTCCCTGCAGCTTCCATACTGGCATCCTTCGGCAGGTGGTGGTTCCTGGGTATTTGTTGATGAAATTGTTGTAAAAAATGGATAATAACTGTATGAGACGTTTGTTTTTTGTTTCCCTTATTTGCCTGGCATTTTACTCCGGAATTGCACAACCGGATAAAAATCCCGCTCTTCCGGTTGAACAACGGGTGAAAGACCTGCTGTCGAGAATGACCCCGGAAGAAAAATTCTGGCAACTGTTTATGATTCCGGGGGATATCAGTGGTGACCGGGAGAAGTTCAAAACCGGGATATTTGGCTTTCAGGTCAGCACCGTCGGAAACACCGGCGATGCAGCCCAGCAGCTGCTTACCTACCATGCAGGTTCCAATGCTTCTGAAACAGCCGCCAAAATCAATGAAATGCAGCGCTTCTTTTTGGAAGAGAGCCGGTTGGGCATCCCGATCATACCTTTCGACGAAGCACTGCATGGCCTCGTCAGGGCTGGCGCAACCGCTTTCCCGCAGGCCATCGGACTGGCTGCCACATGGAACACCGGCCTTGTCCATCAGGTTGCGGAAGCCATCGCCAAAGAATCCAAAACCCGCGGAATCAGGCAAATCCTCTCCCCGGTAGTGAACCTTGCCAACGATGTCAGGTGGGGCCGAACAGAAGAGACTTATGGCGAAGATCCGTATTTGTCGGCCGAAATGGGTGTTGCATTTGTTTCCGCATTCGAAAAGATGGGCGTAATCACTACACCAAAACATTTTGTAGCCAATGTAGGTGACGGAGGCCGGGATTCCTACCCCATTCATTTTTCTGAACGGTTTATGCGTGAAACCCACCTGGTTCCTTTTGAAGAAACGGTAAAACGCGGCGGGGCCCGCTCCATCATGACGGCCTATAACTCCTATGACGGAACACCCAGCACGGCCAACGACTGGCTCCTCAACAAGATATTAAAAGAAGAATGGGGCTTCGACGGATTCGTAATTTCCGATGCCGGAGGTACCGGGGGTGCCAATGTACTGCATATGACGGCATCCGACTATCCGGATGCCACGGCAAAATCGATGGCAGGCGGACTGGATGTTATTTTCCAGACTAGTTACGACCATTATACGCTTTTCTCTCCGCCCTTCCTCGATGGATCCATTCCGCAGGAAGTAACCGACCAGGCGGTGGCCCGGGTCCTGAAGCTCAAATTCGACCTTGGCCTGTTTGAAGACCCTTATGTGGATCCGGCCGAAGCGACCACCTGGAATGGGCATCCCAGCCACCGGTTCCTTGCCAGGAAAGCTGCCTTGCAATCTGTCGTCCTGCTCAGAAATGAAAATCAGGTCCTGCCCTTGCCAAAAACCATGAGCTCCCTGGCCGTAATCGGTCCGGATGCAGATGCAGCCCGGCTTGGGGGGTATAGCGGTCCGGGAAATAACAAAATCAGCATCCTCGAAGGAATTAAAAATAAAGTGGGCGAATCTGTAAAGATTAATTATGCCAGGGGTTGCGGACGGGTGCATACCGGATACAATACAGTCCCGGCCACGGCCTTGTCGTGCAGGGTAAACGGCCAGGCCAGTACGGGCTTGTTTGGTGAATATTTCAGCAATGTGACCTGGGAAGGCGATCCGGTTTTTACGCGGATAGACCGGAAAGTCGATTTCCGGTGGACCCTCTTCGGACCCGATCCCGATAAAATGCCCTATGATTTTTACTCTGTTCGCTGGACAGGCAAACTTAAGGCGCCGGAATCCGGTACTTTCAACATCGGTATCGACGGAAACGATGGTTACCGGTTGTATCTTGACGGAAAGCTGCTTATCGACAAGATGATCAAGCGAACCAGGGAAACAACCCTAACTCCTTTCCATTTTGAAAAAGACCGGGAATATGACCTGCGCATAGAGTTCTTCGAACCCGTGGGCAACGCATGGTTCCGCCTGGTCTGGGATATCGGGGTTCAAGATGAAGAAAATGAAATGGAAGAGGCCGTCAGATTGGCGGAAGGCAGTGATGCAGCCGTGCTGGTCGTCGGGATTATTGAAGGTGAATTTGAGGACCGCGCATTGCTTGGCCTCCCCGGACGGCAGGAAGAGCTGATCAGAAGGGTGGCCGCCACCGGCACGCCTGTCGTGGTCATTCTGGTTGGAGGCAGTCCGGTGACCATGACCAGCTGGATGACCGATGTACCGGGTATCCTGGCCGTCTGGTACCCCGGCGAAGATGGAGGCAGCGCCGTTGCAGACATCCTTTTTGGCGATTATAACCCGGCCGGCCGTACGCCGGTTACCTGGCCGGTTCACGAAGGTCAGCTCCCCCTGGTCTACAACCACAAACCCACCGGAAGAGGCGACGATTATATCAACCTCACCGGCCAGCCACTTTATCCGTTTGGGTATGGACTGAGCTATACCACTTTCCGTTACCATGATCTGAAAGTGGGACAATCCTCCATCGCGGCCGGAGATTCAACGTGGGTATCCGTGAAAGTGACCAATTCAGGAAAAATGGCAGGCGACGAGGTAGTTCAGCTTTACCTGCGCGATGAACTTTCGTCGGTAGCCAGGCCTGTCAGGGAGCTGAAAGGATTCAGCCGTATCCATCTTAAACCGGGGGAAACTGCCGAAGTCAGCTTTGCCATTACTCCCCGGATGTTGTCGATGCTTAACGAAAACCTCGAAACCGTAATTGAACCGGGCGATTTCAGGATAATGATCGGGGCATCGTCAAAAGATATCCGGCAACGAACTATTATTAAGGTAACTGATATATAAAGAACCTGTATATTGTAGCCTCTGACAATCGGACAGAGTACGGACATCAAAACAGCGCCTTCGTTCGGGCAGAATAAAATACATCATGCAATCATCCTGACCATCAGGTTGGTCATTATGAAAATTAAACCATTAAAATGAAAAAGTACATCCGTGGTAAACTCGTACTGCTGCTGTTAACATCTGCAGCAATATTTTCCGGTTGCCGGCCGGGTTATGATGAAGGGAAACAAACATCGGACTGGCTTATAAACGGGAGCCGTTATAAGGCAGAAATCATTACATCGGACGATGGGAAAGAGGTTGTTCTGCGTAATGGATTAATTGAACGGAAATTCAGGATCGAACCCAATTTTGCGAATATTTCCATACGCAACCTGGTGACCGGGGAGAATCTGCTCAGGTCAGTAAGGCCTGAGGCCCGGATTACGCTTGATGGGATTACCCACCCTGTTGGGGGTCTTCTTGGCCAGCCTGTACACAATTATCTGCTTCCGGAATGGATTGACCAATTAGCCAATGACGAGGAGGCTTTTCAATATATAGGCTATTCCATTGATACCATAAAACCGCGCTTCGGCTGGAAAATCAATGAGAAATGGTTATCAGGCGATGTGCAATGGCCTCCGCCAGGCAAAGAACTGGTGGTGGCTTTTCGCGCTCCGGTTTTTACCGGCAGAGATGCCGGGAGGCATTTCATTTATACGGATGATTTCACCAAAACTGATCAGGGGTGGATATTATATGCCAGTGACAGCCATGAACGGAATTCCTTCAGGAACGAAGGAAAGCCTGGTGAAATTATGGCGCTTGAGAATACTGCTGTATTTGCCGAAAGGCCTTTCCCATCAGGGGTAAAGGTTGTTCAGGGATTATTCAGCACCGGAACAGACAAGAGTGCGAGCTGGGGACCCGGAATTACCCTGGTATATGGTCACAAAAACATTAAACTGAACCTGAGGCCCGGACGCGGCACTTTCGGTATCTGGAACGGATCGGAAGAAAGCGAAACCGGACGACTGAAGGATGGGGCAGAATATCATCTTCGAATGGTATTGCAAAACAGCCATGTCATTTGTGAAGCCTCGGAAGATGGCCGCGAATGGCAGGAACTGGCAAAAATTTACAGTCCGGAAATACCCCTTGCCATAAGAATTGGGAAAACCGACCGTTCGGGCGGCAAAACCGATTCGGGTAGTCCGGGGAATATTGAAAGAAGCCAAGTTAAGCGCTTTGCATTTTTAGGTGAACCCTTAGAGCAGCCAGAAGCAAAAGGCACTGCCGGGGTAGCGGTTAAAGTGCACTACGAAATTTACGACGGATTACCGCTGATCAGCAAATGGATTTCGGTGGAAAATCAGTCAGATAAACCGGTCATGCTGAACAGTTTTACCAGTGAAATCATAGCAGCCGTCGAAGGGGAATCCAGTGTGGAAGGAGAACCGGTTTGGGAACTGCCCAATATACATGTGGAAACCGATTTTGCCTTTTCGGGTATGAGCAACCGTAAAAGCAACCAGTCGGCAGTGCACTGGATCCCCGATCCGGAGTACAAGACCCAGGTAAACTATGCCCGTGAAACACCCTGCCTCCTTGAAGTCAGGCCAACCCTGGGACCTGCACAGGAGATTATGCCTGGTGGGCATTTTGAATCGTTCAGGGTATGGGAGCTTTATCACGACAGCCATGACAAAGAACGGAAGGGGCTTGCCCAGCGAAAGATGTACCGTACCATTGCACCCTGGGTTACCGAAAACCCTGTCATGATGCATGTACGGCAGGCCGATCCCGAATCCGTGAAATTCGCCATAGACCAGTGTGCAGAAGTGGGTTTTGAGATGGTGATCATGACTTTTGGCAGCGGCTTCAATATGGAAAGCGGAGATCCCGGATATTATCAGCAAATGAAAGAACTGGCAGATTACGCCCACAGTAAGGGCATTGCCCTGGGCGGATACTCGCTCCTGGCCAGCCGTGCGGTAAGCGAGAAGGACGACGTTATAAATCCGGCTACCGGAAAAAGAGGAGGCGTTGCTTATTTTGGCAATTCACCATGTATCGGCAGCGAGTGGGGCATTGAGTATTTCAGGAAAATAAGGGAAATGTATGAAGTTACCGGATTGAATGTTATCGAACATGACGGCTCCTATCCGGGTGATATCTGCGGCTCGGATTCCCATCCGGGGCATAAGGGTCTTGAGGATTCGCAATGGAACCAGTTCCGGACGGTCAGCGATTTTTACCGCTGGTGCCGGTCTCAGGGAATCTTCCTGAATATCCCCGACTGGTACTATCTGAATGGCGCGTCGAAGTGTGCCATGGGCTACCGTGAAACCAACTGGTCGCTGCCCAGGGCACAGCAGGAAATCATTGAACGACAGAATATTTACGATGGCACCTGGACAAAAACCCCAGGCATGGGATGGATGTTTGTGCCCCTGACGGAATACCACGGTGGCGGTGCAGCAGCCACGATCGAACCCCTGAGCGATCATCTGGAACATTACGCCCAACGGATGGCCAACCTTTTTGGCGCCGGGGTACAGGCCTGTTACCGGGGGCCAAGGTTGTACGATACCGATGAGACAAAAGCTGTCGTAAAGCATTGGGTGGATTTCTACAAAAAACACCGGCAGGTACTCGATGCTGATATCATTCATCTGAGAAGACCCGACGGACAGGATTGGGATGGGTTGCTTCATGTCAACCCTCAGGGGGAAGAGAAGGGTTTCCTGATGCTTTATAATCCGCTGAATGAGGAAATTACCCGCAATATTCGTGTACCGGTTTATTATACTGGCCTCAGCGATAAGGTAAAAGCCACCAGCAACCAGGGAGTTACAAAAAGGCTGCACATCAGCAGGGATTATGAAATCCTGCTCCAGGTAAAAATTCCGGCAAGAGGGTATGCATATTACATCCTGAAAAAGGCAGTTTGAGTATCTTTGAGGTAGCCATGGCGAAGCATGACTATCCGAAGCAGGAGTGCCCACCGGAATCCCGTATGAATAAACTCATTATCTATCTTTTAAACCAATACTGATGAATAAACTGTTTTTACTTGCCGCATTGACCTTTATGGCGATTGTTTTGCAGGCACAGCACTACGAACTTAAATCGCCCAAAGGTTCTCTGGAAGTTGCCATTGAGGTTAACCAGGAGATTCAGGTAACCTTAAAAAAGCATGACCTGCTTGCGGTTAAGCTCAATAACATTTCACTGGAATTTTGATTTTCTATATCAAACTTCTTACTTTTGGAAAAACCTGTTGAAACCAAGAAAAATGACCAAAACCATTCTCTCCTGCCTGATCATCCTGCTTATGGCAACTTCCGTAAATGCCCAACGTTCAGGCCGTAAAACTGAAACCCAAATCAAACCGGTTGTCGCCGATTTCCTGAAACCTGCCCTGCGATCCGAGGTGGGTGGCCATATCGGCTCCCGGCTGAATGCTTCCTATGAGAACCGCATCCTGGCCCAGGATGTAGACCGGCTGATTGCCCCCTTCCTCGACCGCAGCGAAACCAGCTGCTGGCAAAGTGAGTTCTGGGGTAAGTGGTATACCTCGGCAGTTCTTGCTTACCATTACCGCCCCGAACCACGACTGAAGGAAGTGCTGGATAAGGCTGCGGCGGGACTGACGGCCACCCAGTCGCCCGACGGCTACATCGGTAACTACCGGGATGACCGGCGGCTGGAAGCCTGGGATATCTGGGGAAGGAAGTACTCCATGCTCGGACTCATTGCCCATTACGATGTTACGGGAAATACAAAGTCACTGGAATCGGCCCGTAAGGTAGCCGACCACCTGATGAGCGAATTGTCTGCCAATAACGCACTGATCGTTCAGAAAGGCAACCATAAAGGCATGGCCGCCTCATCGGTACTGGAACCCATCTGCCAGCTGTACACCCGCACCGGTGACAAGCGCTACCTTGATTTCGCGGAGGAGATTGTCAGGCAGTGGGAAACCCCGGAAGGCCCGCAGCTTATCACCAAATCAGAAATTGATGTGGCCAAACGGTGGCCGAAACCCGACAGCTGGTATGGTCCGGGACAAGGACAAAAAGCCTACGAGATGATGTCGTGCTACGAAGGCCTGCTGGAACTTTACCGCCTCACAGGGCGGCAGGAATATAAAATGGCCGTGAAGAAAACCTGGCAGAATATTCTGGATACCGAGATCAACATTGCCGGTTCTGGAGCCTCCGCTGAGGCCTGGTTCGGCGGAAACCACTATCAGACATCACCGGTTTACCATTACCAGGAAACCTGTGTTACGGTCACCTGGATCAAGTTGAGCCAGCAGCTGCTTCGCCTGACCGGCGACGTGAAATATGCCGATGCCATTGAACAGGCCTATTACAATGCCTTGCTGGGATCCATGAATCCGGATGGTGCTGACTGGGCCAAATACACCCCGCTCAATGGCGAGCGAAAAGAAGGCAGCGAACAGTGCGGTATGGGGCTTAACTGTTGCAATGCCAGCGGCCCGAGAGGTCTCTTCACCCTTCCGCTCACCACGGTCATGTCGGCACACAACGGAATCCGGGTAAACTTTTTCACCGAAGGCAAAACCACCGTTACAACCCCCGGCAATCAGCAGGCCATAATAATACAGGAAACCTCCTACCCCGTCTCAGGTGAGGTAAATATTACCCTGTCGATTCAGAAACCTGAAGAAATGACCTTGGGTATCCGGATACCTGCCTGGAGCAAAATATCTGCCCTGTCAGTTAACGGGACAGAACAATCAGGCCTTGTTCCCGGAGAGATCGCCTCCATCAAACGGGTTTGGAATTCAGGGGATAAAATCATACTGACCCTCGACATGCGGGGCAGAATCATCAGACAAGGGGCAAATCCTGCCAGCCAGGCACTGGCCAGGGGACCGGTGGTTCTCGCGCGCGACTCCAGACTACAGGGCCCGGTCATTGATGCAGCGATTTACCTGGTGGCCGACAAGGAAGGAATTGTGAACCTTGAACCGGTAGACCATGATTCCCGGAATTTCTGGATGCAGTATAAGACAATGGTAGGTGTGGAAGCATATACAGAAGGCGGAGCACCTCCCGCCCCTGCCGTTTTCTGCGACTACTCCTCAGCGGGTTACCCAACCGGAGCAAATGCCAGCTTCAGGGTTTGGTTCACACAACTGGTTAATCCACAGTGGTTTTAACCTGAATACTGTTGTAAATCATTATCCGGAATAGCTCTCCGGATCAATATTCTTCAGTATGGAATCCATAAAACTGCGGATGTTCATGGAGAACGATCTCATTTGCCTGGCAATAGCCCTGATTACCCGCGAATTAGCTTCACTTCCCATTTCTCCGGGAATCAATTCCATAAGCTTTTCCAGTTCCGGGAGATCACTGACCTCAATCTTCGGATCAGAGACCATCCTTACCGGTACGTTTTTTTTCAGGATCCGGTCTATCTCTCTGGCTGCTGAAGCCGATTGAAGGGCTGCGGTATTAATTAGAAAATCGTAAGAAAAAGCACCATTTCCCGCTGAATCTCTGAGTGCCAATAAAAATGGATGGCTGTTTTCGGAATCCTGATAGGCTTTACGCAGGACCTGCAACTGAAACTCCTCGAAAACGGTATGGCGGTTGGATACGATCTGGACGGCATTATCGCGGGCCCGTGATGCCCCCAATATCGACTTCAGGTTGATCCACATCATGCGGGTCGTGCTTACCCCCGGAAGCGGTTTCATATGATAAGGCATCGAAACATCCCCCATATAGTGCATGCCCCACCCCATAAACCGCCATCCCCAGTATGGCTGACCCTGTTGAAAGGCAAATTCCGACAAGGCCTTATACAGGAAAATCCGGTAATCAATATAGGTCTCCCTGAGAAATGGGCCAAACTTGTACAAAATGCCTGCTTCATGAAAAAAGCCCATATGAAACGGCGCCTGACTGCTGTACTCCAGGTTGGGATTTCCGAATGGCTGTATACCAAAACCATAGCGCTTCCCGTATGCCGTGCCGTTATCCTCAAATAAACCCAGGTCAAATCCGTAATCCGGTTCATCATTTGCCGTACACAACACCTCGAAAGGGTCCAGCATTTCGCCGGCCCTGACCCATACATACCTGGAAGAGAGCATGGCTCCCGGATTAGCCAGGGTCGTGATGGCTGCCGGATCAGCAGGGTCCCGGTTAAAGGATTCCTGCCCGGGGATCAGGTGCAGATAAAGCGGAACCTTTACATGCGGATTTATCCTGATGGCGGAATAAAAACGTTCCAGAATATCATCCGGGTTACCGGTTGCCCTGAACATCAGGGCTTCCGGACAAGGCTTGTAATTGGGGAGATTGGTGACTGACCACGCTTCCTGCCGGCCCAGGAAATTTGCCAGTTCAGATTCGGTCCGGATCAGAAAATCCTTCAGGGTGACCGCCTCCACAGCGGTCGCATATCTCCAGACCGGATGGTTTGCCAGTGCAGGCTTCACCAGTAAAGGGTGTTCCGACCAGGCAGCAGCCTCTTTCACCTGAAGTGCCTGCAGGAGATTAATTATCAGCAGAAACACGAAAATATCGCGGGGAGTCCATCCTGACATGTATATTTTCTTCATAACTTCTCAGCATTAGTGAGTTCCTGTTGGCCTCATACCGTTGTTCTTTCAAATTTACTCCCATTTATCCGGAAATCAGAGAAAAAACCGCGGAAATTTTGGAAAATTCCGGAAAGTGTCCTCCAAACAAGAGAAAATGACACAACCTGTCATAAAAAGTATTTAAAATACAGATAATTCTGAATAAAATTTACGAAATTTAAAGGTCTGAATACCAATGTAATATTTCGGGCATTTGTAATTAAACGATTATTAAACCAAACAAAATCAGGAAAAATGAATCGTCGTGAATTTATGGGTGTTGCCGGGCCGGCACTGGCCATCACGGTTGTTCCGCGGCATGTACTGGGAGGCACTGGCTATGTTGCCCCGAGTGATAAAATCAACCTGGCCCTGATCGGGGCAGGTACCCAGCAGTTAGGTGAACTGACCAGGCTGATCCGGGATGAGCGGATTCAGGTTGTTTCACTCAGTGATCCCAATAAAGAACCGGTGAACTACAAAGCCTGGTCGCCCGATGCAGGTTTACGGCGCCAGATCCGTGAAATGATCGGGAACAGCAATTGGTATGAAGGTACACAGATTACGGCCGGCCGTGACTGCGGACTGGATTTTGTCAACAAATATTATGCGGCAAAAACCGGAAAAGCAGACTACCTGGGCTGCACAGCCTATGCCGATTTCCGGGAGATGCTGGAAAAAGAGAAATCGGTGGATGCCGTTAAGATCATCGTACCCGATCACCTTTACCCGACCCTGGCCATTGCATCCCTTAAAAAGGGCAAGCATGTGATTATGCACAAGCCGACCGGGAACCGGGTTTACGAACTCCGGAAAACCCTGGAAGCGGTGAGGGAGCACCCCGGACTGACCACGCATCAGCTCGCCTGGAGCAGCAATGAACGGTATGCCATCGTAAAGAAATGGATTGATGGCGGGGCAATCGGCAACCTGCGCGAGGTTCACAACTGGTCTTACCGGCCGGTATGGGAACAATGGCCCGAATATTTTACCGAACGCCCGCCGGTCCCCAAAGGTCTTGACTGGGAATTATGGCTTGGTCCGTGGCCCGAACGCCCTTATCATCCCAACTATACCCATACGGTATTCAGGGGATGGTTCGACTTTGGTGCCGGAAGTGTGGCCGACATGGGTATTTACAGCCTGTGGCCGCTGTTTACCACCTTCGGCATTGATACCCCGCCGGTTCAGGTAGAATCGTACAGCACCGTAATGCGGACAACCGATCCGAACGGGGCACAGAAAGCATTGCCCAACACAGTATCCTTCCCCTGGTCCTCGGTATTCCGCTGGAAATTTCCGAAAATTCAGTCGGGCCAAGCCCTGGACCTTTTCTGGTACGACGGGGGCATCAAACCGAACAATCCCCCTGAACTGGAGGCAGACAACAAATTCCTCGACAGCGAGGGGATGATGTTTGTGGGCGATTCAGGAAAGATTTTAGCCGGATTCAGGTGCGAAAATCCCCGGATAATTCCGGAACAGAAGATGAAATCGTTTACCGGAACGGAAAAAGCCCCGGAAGTAACGCAGGCCGATGGCACGGATACCTGGATTGAAGCCGTCAGGAACCAAAGGCAATCACCGGGGAACCTGCTCAGTTCGGGAGTGGTTAACGAAACCGCGTTACTGGCCATGGTGGCCCTCCGGGCAGGCGGACGGATCACTTACGACCCGTCGACCATGCAGGTCACCTCTCCCGGAAATGCCGGACAGTACCTCCACCGATCGGCATATCGGCCAGGCTGGGAACTTTAAATCCGGACACAGATAACCGGAGGATCAGTTATCAACACCAGGTTTGGTCAAATCTTGTCTGACAGACAGGTCACACCAAAATAAGTCAATCATCAATAATTCAATATAGTATGGAAAGAAGATCATTTATCGGAAAAGCCCTTGCCCTTGGCGCAGCGGGCATGCTGGCCCCCTCACTTGTGGGTACTCAAACGGCACGGGCCGAAGCCCTGCGCATCAGGAAAAACGGCATCTCACTGGCACAGTGGGCACTCGTCGATGAAGTAAGACAAGGTAAATGGAAAACCCTTGATTTTCCCAGGGTTGCCAGGGAAGAATTCGGAATCAGCGGTATCGAGTTTGTCAATACCCTGTTTGAAGGGCCAACCACCATGAACTATCTGAATACCCTGAAAAAGAATGCTGCAGACCAGGGCGTTACCTGTGTCCTGATCATGTGCGATGCAGAAGGCGATGCCTGTTCTCCGACGAAGGAAGCCAGGCGCCAGTTCGAAATTAACCACCGCAAATGGATTGATGCCGCCCGGTATCTGGGATGCCATTCCATCCGCATCAACTGTATCGGGCCGAAAGAGGCAAACCGTGAGGAAGCCCTGAAATGGTCGGCAGAAACCTGCAACATGATGCTGGAGTATGCCATTCCGGCTAAAATCAATGTACTGATTGAAAACCACGGAGGCGTGTCAAACGACGCTGATTTTATGGTTGCCCTGATGAAAGAGGTTGACAGCCATTATTTAGGCATCCTTCCCGACTGGCGCCAGCCAGGGGGAGATTTCGACAACGTGGACTACCTGGCCAAAACCATGCCTTACGCAGGAGGTATGTCTTTCAGAAACCAGCCGACTGAAGAACTTACTGCCAAAATGATCCGGCTTGCCTATGAAACCGGTTTCCGGGGCTGGTATGGTATCGAATCTGCCGGGCGCGAGGCAGTGAAAACCTCAAAAGAACTGTTGCTGAAATATTTACCTGAGTAGAATTTAGAGACTTTAAGACAACAGACAACAGACATCAGACTTTCAGTGTAAAGAATATAGTCTTACTTCAAATAACTGGCAAACGCTAGTCATATGTGCCGGTATCAGGTATCATGTGTTAAGACACAAAATCTTTGTGGTACGTGGTGTCTTCTCACCTTTGTGGTTTTAAAAAAATCAGTTTCATACGATACTACTGGTTTCAATTAAAATTTCACCCGGCCTTTGATTGCAAAGCCTGGAGTCTGTTGTCTGTTGTCTCCCGGTCTTATGTCTGTTTTCCTTTTGTCTGAAAACTAAGCCAAATTTGTTCTAATTTTGAGGCAAAACATCTTTTGAGAATTGTACTCACAACAGGATTTATTATT
This sequence comes from Prolixibacteraceae bacterium, assembly GCA_030602265.1. GTDB lineage: Bacteria > Bacteroidota > Bacteroidia > Bacteroidales > Prolixibacteraceae > UBA1413. Next base: position 35,552 of record JAUWAB010000036.1, read on the forward strand.
TGCATCAGCCTATTGCTCTTATGCAAAGAAATTCCGGCACAGGATGCCGCGTTTTCGCAATTCTATTCCAATCCCCTTTATCTCAATCCGGCATTCACCGGAACCCTGGCCGTTCCGCGGATTAACCTGCAGTACCGTGACCAGTGGCATGCCTTTAAAAATGCCTATACAACCCAGAGTGCCTCCTTCGATATTCCGGTTGAACGTCTTCGGGGAGGAGTAGGCCTAAACTTAATAAAGGATGCCCAGGCCAATAACCTGCTCAGGTCACAGCAGCTTAACCTGATTTATTCTTCCATTTTTCAGATTACCGACGACCTCTGGTTCTCAGGCGCCCTGCAGGCCGGATACCAGCATCATTCATTAGACTGGGGAATGCTGGTTTTCCCCGACAACCTGGATCCCTATTCCGGAACGCATACCCTGACGGCCGAAATCCCGATAACCGATCCCGAAATGCACTTTTTTGACTTTGCCACCGGAATTCTGGTTTTCGGGGAAAGGATGTTTGCAGGCCTGGCAGCGCACCACCTGTCCCAGCCTGAACAATCATGGTACCGGGACGATGATAGAAGAAGCGTGCTGAAGAGAAGGTTCTCTCTTCATTTCGGAACCCGGATACCGGTGCACGTCCATGGTTCCTACCGGAAGACTTTTGACCTGATGCCTCAGGTAGTACTGATGAACCAGGGCGATTTCAGGCAGTTCAATTACGGGCTTCTGGCCAACATGAAGGGATTTACGGCCGGCACCTGGTTCCGGCAGGACTTTACCTTCCATTATGATGCACTGATACTCCTGGTCGGATACATGAAAAAACGCTGGCACTTTACCTACAGCTATGATTTTACCGTATCCGGAATCGGGGCGCAATCAGGAGGAACCAGTGAAATCTCGCTGGGGTTCCTGCTTAAGGATTTCACCAGACAGACCGCCTTCCCTTTCTACACGCCATACAAGGACTACATAGGTGAATAATCAGCGGATCAGCATAACCTGTCCCTGACGCGTATGAGTGTACCCCTGTATGTCGGTATATTCCACCTTCCAGATGTAATTGCCCATCGGGGCTTCATGACTGTTTCTCAGTCTGCCGTCCCATTTGAACTCCGGATCTCTGGATTCAAAAACAAGGGCACCCCACCGGTTATAGACCAACATATGAAAAGCCTGTGGATCGACCCCTATCGTTATAGGCATGAAATACCGGTTTTCGGGGATGTGGCTGTCGGGCCTGAAGGCATTCGGGGTATATACATCAAAGGGAAGGATCTCTATGGTCATATAGGCGGTATCCCGGCATCCGAAAACAGATTCGGCCATCAAAACAACCGGGTAACTGCCTGTTGCCATAAACTGGTGATGCGGATGATGTCCTGAGGAGCTTGATCCGTCACCGAAATCCCAGTGGAACAGATCCGCAAGCTGGGTATTATTGGTAAATTTCAGGTCAGACTGCCCAAGCAGGGCAACCTGAAAGTCCACCTCAAAGGATGCCAACGGTTTAGGGTGCACCCAAATAATATCATGCTTCGTCAGGGTATCCCGACAGCCGGTCTGATCCGAAAGCGCAGCCAATGTGATACTGAATTCCCCCGGATCAGCCAGCAAAAACCGAGATTCCGTTCCAGGGTAAATAAGAGAATCCGTCAGCCATTGAAAAGAGACCATATCATCTCCTGACCTGGGCACAGCATCTACCACAAGTGGCTGACAACCTTCGGTCAACGATAAATCAAAACCCAGATCAGGTTTTCTCCTGATCTCCTTTTCTGTCCATTCGCTGAAACACCCGAATTCATCAACCCGGAGCCGCACTTTGGATATGGGCTTATCCAGGGTAAGCAGAATGGTATCATTGCTTCCGCCAATCATGCGGGCTCCGTCAAAATCCCAGTAACAAAAGGAAGAATCGATGGCATGTGTGTAATAAGCCTCTGCCAGTCTCTCCTGACAAATCTCCTGATCGAGTGAAATTTCTGCCACCGGAACCGGAAAGATCCTGACCATGTCCTTAATCCGGAATCCGGTTTTACAACCTGTAAGTTCATTGGTGATCTGCAGTCCGACATCATAATCGCCAATCCCGGCATAAAAATGGGAAGGATTCTGCAGATTACTCACCGGGGAACCATCGCCGAAATCCCATTCAAAAAGAAGGGCATCTGGCACTTTCAGCTGCCCTGAAAAATGGATGGTCGCGGTATCGCATCCCCTGCCGGATAAGGTATTCATGGTAAAATCGGGATTTGCCCCAATGGCTTTCCGGGTTGTATCGCTCCAACAGCCATTCTCTTCAACCACGAGCGAAATGAAAGGATCAGAGTTGAAAACCCCTACCGAAACCCGCAGCTTGTCCCAGGCAATGGAATCCGTCCGGCTGCTCCCGCCAAAATCCCAGTGAAAGTTCGCCCCGGAGGTAGCATTCCCCACATACCTGATTTCCCGGTCATATCCCTTGCACTTATCATCCGGATCATCGGCAAATTCAAAGCTTGAAGCCGGAACCGGAAATATCCCCATGGAAAAGTTGGCGGATGTCGGACAGCCGTCAGCGGTAACCAGTTCATAACGCACATCAAATTTGCCCCAGTCCGAAACTTTCACGCCTGTTCCCAAAATTCCGGGATTTTCGAAGGAGAGAATCGCAGGCTGACTGGTTTTCCACTGAAAAGGCTGGTCTTTCCATATCTCATCTTCTGTGCCTGTAATCAAGGCCTTCAGGCTCTGCTCCTTAGAGCCGCAAATCAATTCATCTCCCGAAATCCTTATATCCGGAACCGGAAAAACGGTCAGCTTCATGGTATCCCTGGCCGGACATCCGTATTGATTGTAGGCAGCAACTGAATATTCACCTGTTCTGAAAGCACTTATCTGACGAGTATTTTCACCGGTATTCCATTCATACCGTAAGAAACCTTCCCCAGCATCCAGTGAGGCCTGAAAGGGAGCACACCCCTGCAGGTCACGCCCCAGGTCTGTTTCAGGTTTACTGACCAGAATATAGATGGAATCATTTTGAATACAGCCGTCGACAGTTGATGCTTTAGCCCAGTATAGTCCTTCCTTTTTGACCGTTATCTCCTGGATGGTATCCCCGGTGTTCCACGAAAAATAATCAAAATAGGGCCCTGCATCCAGGGTGATCGATTCCCCATAACACAGCGCCAATGTATCTCCTTCAAAATCGATGCTTTGTCCCAGGTCAAGAACCAGGTCAAGGTTAAACCCGACGCCGTAACCGTAGGATTCATATCCTCCGTATCCGTACACATAGGCCAGGAAACCGCGGTCGGGATTCAGGTTCCGCAGGCGGTATGTTCCCGGACCAATGGCAATCTGGGCATACGAGTATTTTGTTCCGGTAAATGGCCTGAAACGGTCCCCGACCATGGCACCGTTCAGTTCAATATTTCCGGTTTCTGAAGTGAGGGCCACCACATTCACATAATAGGTTTTTATCTGGTTGGATATATAGGTTACAAAAGTCACATCGTTTTTAGATTGGCTCACCGGGCTGAGAATAATCATAAACGGATCGCCGTTTCCACCGGTAAATATATTATCGGTACGGTTCGACTGGCTGTATTGGGCCACCATAACGGGCTTGCTGGCAAATATTCTGGACGGCTCTATGCTTTCCAGCAGGAATTCATAAAACTCCCCTCGCTGCAGGGTAATGGGTGGACGGTTACCAATCCATACCCTGGTCCCGTTGTCCGAAGCCATGACCCTGTAACGGTCGGAACGCCGGGTCAGAAGCGGAACGGCATAATATTCCCTGCCCCAGGCCTGCACAGGAGGAACCTGCTCGTAGAGATGGTCGTAGCCCGACATATCAGGCAATGAGGGTATGGTGGTACTGTATGAACCGGAATATACCGCAATTGGCTTATCAGCACTGATATGGCTGCCGGTCAGGTCACCCTGTCCAGAAAGATTCCGGGCATTGGCCGACTGAACCTGATAAAGTTCACCCTGG
>JAUWAB010000120.1 GCA_030602265.1 Prolixibacteraceae bacterium
CATCGCAAACCTTGAGCTTTTGCGCCATGCTCTGTCAGAGCACATCGAATCGTCCAGGGACCATCCCGGCATTGGCCGGACAGTCAAGATCGCGACCTGGAATATCCGTGAGTTCGGGGGGACCTCTTATGGAGGGCGGACCTTCGAAGAGCTCTACTATATGGCCGAGATTATCTCCCATTTCGACCTGGTAGCTTTACAGGAAGTGCGCGGGAACCTGCAGGAGTTCATGAGGCTGAAGAAATACCTGGGCCCCGACTGGGATTATATTGCGACCGACGTCACCGACGGCGATGCCGGCAACGGCGAGCGGATGGTTTTCCTATACAATACTCAGTTTGTCCACTTCCGGAACATCGCCGGCGAACTGACCCTCAGGGAAGGCGGAAAAATCAGGGCGTCGTTCGGGGAGCGCGTCAGGCTGGAAAAAGGCCTCGTGGTGAAGATCCCGCCCGGCACCGATATTTCAGGGACCTACAACGCCTATACCACCGCGCGGAACGGCAAAAATTACCTGGAGGAGGACCTGGAAATCCCCCTGCCACCGGGAAGTAAGCTGGAGATCCCCGAAGGCTCCGGACTGGTGCTGAAAAAAGGGGCGGAGATTGTCAAACCTTCGAAAGGAAAAGCCACCGTGCAGATCCCGCAGGCCGAAATCCAGGGGAAAGAATATGCCCTGCGGTTTCCGGAAAACAGCTTCGACGATGCCCTGCGGCAATTTGCCCGTACACCCTTCCTGATCTCGTTTCAGGCAGGCTGGCTTAAACTTAACCTCTGTACGGTACACATTTACTACGGAAGCGAAAGCAACGTCAATAAGCTGAAACAGCGCGAAAGCGAGATCCGGCAGCTTACCGAGGCCCTGGCGGCCAAGGCAGGCAATGAGTATAAATACGACACGGAAGCCTTTATGGGAGTACTCGGCGATTTCAACATATTAGGACAAGGTCACCCCACCATGGAAGCCCTCGAATCCAACGGCTTCGAAATCCCCGACAGGCTGAAATCTATCCCCGGCTCCAACGTCGAGCGCGACAAGGCTTACGACCAGATCGCCTTCTGGAAGCCCCGGCGGAACACCGGCTACACCCGCCTCGATATCGTGGGCGCCAACGTATTCGACTTCTATCAGCATATCTTCCGCCACGAGGACGAACCGGTATACCGCACCGAAGCAGCCTTCAACGGACTGAAACCCTCCACCAAATATTCCACCTGGCGGACCTATAAAATGTCGGACCACCTGCCCATGTGGATCGAACTGCGCACCGATTTCGGAGACGAATACCTGCGCAGCATCTCGACCGATTAAAAGGTGAACGGTAATCGGTAATCGGTAATCAGTAATCAGTAATCAGTAATCGGTAATCGGTATCCGGTATCGGTATCCGGTAATCAGTAATCGGTAATCGGTGGTGGAAACCGGCAACCTGACCTGCCCACCAAGGCCCCCCCCCTATGAACACACGCCCTGGAAGGGCGACCTTACAATAACCCGGGGTAATACCCCGAGGACAGGGGTAATACCCCGAGGGCAAGGGTAATACCCCGAGGCTGGGGTAACACCCAGAGGACCGGGATAACACCCCAGAGGACCGGGGTAACACCCCAGAGGACCGGATACCCCGAGACCGGACGTGGCCATGAAATACGGCGTAGGGGCAAGCCTCGCGCTTGCCCTTCCCTGTGTGGCCACCCCGCCTGGCCATGAAAAACGGTGTAGGGGTGACCCTATGTGGTCACCCTTCCCTATGTGGTCACCCCTCCCTATGTGGCCACCCTTCCCCATACCCGTTAAACGGTAATCAGTAAACAATAATCTGTGGAATCTGTGGACCAATTTTTCAATCTGTGGAATCTGTGGAATCTGTGGACTATTTTTTTTGCCTAATCCCCGCCAGAATGACTTGTCGGGCAGGTGTGAACAATTTTTCAATCTGTGGAATCTGTGTAATCTGTGGACTATTTTTTTTTGCCTAATCCCCGCCAGAACGACTTGTCGGGCAGGTGTGAACAATTTTTCAATCTGTGGAATCTGTGTAATCTGTGGACTATTTTTTTTTGCCTAATCTGTGGACATTTTTCTATCTTGCACCTATATTGTTTGAATTACATGATCTAACACCAGTAAAGCCTATGAAGCCTGTTCTCCACACCCGAAAAAATACCCCACTCCGGATGCTGGCCGCCATCCTGCTGATCCTTCCGCTCATCAGCCACAGCCAGACCACCCCACCATTGGAACTGAAGGTCGACAAAAACATCACCTATCAGACCATGGCCGGCTTCGGGGCCTCACTCGCCTATTACGAAAACTGGCTCACCGCCCATCCCAACAAAGCTCAAATCTACGATGTCATCTTCAAAGAGCTGAGCCTCGACATCCTCCGCGTCAGGAATGCTTATGGCTACGACGCCGGGATGATCACCCGCGTGAAGGAATTCAATACCGCCGCAAACAATTCCCTCGGAAAACCTATCGACATCCTGGTCACCTCCTGGGGACCACCCGCCTCCCTGAAGAGCAACAAGGATAAAAGCAACGGCGGCACCCTCCGGTATACCGTCGAAAACGGCAAGGTGAATTTCGACTATGCAGGATTCGCCAAATGGTGGAACGAATCATTGGACAATTACAACGCGAACGGCGTATATCCGACGTATATCAGCATCCAGAACGAGCCCGACTTTAAGGCCACCTGGGAATCCTGCCTGCTGAGGCCGTCGGAAACGGTAAACTCCGCCGACACCATCGCCGGATATAACAAAGCATTAGATGCGGTGTACGACACCGTCATGAAACGCACAATCAAGCCCAAATTCCTGGGGCCCGAAACCATCGGCATCGGCTACAACGCCGTCGAAAACTATGTCAACGCCCTCGACCTGAAAAAACTGTACGGCATTGCCCACCATTTATACCACGGTGCCGAGGAAAACAATCCTTACCTCTCGACCAACTTTGCCAAAGTGGGTAACTTCCGCAAGGAGGTCCCGCATTTCCAGACCGAATATTCCCGCGCCGGATGGTATTCCATGATCGGCATGATCTATAAATCGCTGAAAGATGAACAAGTGGTGGCTTATCTGTACTGGGACCTTATCTGGGAAAACGGAGGACTGGTGAGCCTCGATTTTCCGTGGGACAGGAACCGGTGGACCAATACTTCAGGCTTCACGCGCACCAAGGAATTTTATGTGATGAAGCAGTATTCGGCTTACATCCATCCCGGGTGGCAGAGGACTTCCATTACTGAGCCCAACGCCAACATCAAGACACTCGCATTTTTTAACCCCGGACGGGATTCGGCCACCGTGGTCGCTATCAATATTTCCACGTCTCTGTCGTATGATGTGAAGCTTGCCCTGCCGGGAATGAAGGTTCTGAATTCCAAAATCGTCAGGACTTCAGAAGAAGAAAATGAAGTGCTTGTTGAAGCCGCCCCCGACACTTTGGTAACCCTGCCGCCAAGGTCCATTACCACGATGGCCATGCAGGTTTCCGATCTTACCGGTATCCCCGGAATCCGGATTACCTCCGGAGAGGATCTTACCCTGCTGAAAAACTATCCCAACCCGTTCAGCCACCAGACGACGCTGGAGTTCTCCGTTCACCGGGGCGGTCCGCTCGACCTGCAGGTGTACGACTTCCAGGGGAGGCTGGTGCGTACCGGGACGCTGGGCCACTTCAGTCAGGGCATACACCGGCACACCTTTAACCGCGAGGACCTCTCCCCCGGCATCTATCTCTATCGCCTCGGAATTCCGGGAAGTAGTCCGGCAACCGGGAAATTCACCATTTCCGGGGAATAAGGCAAAACATGCCGGCAGGATATTCGACGGGCAACATGATTTGGTATCTGCCTGAATAATCTTCCTCCCGTCAGCTAAAACTCCGCGATTCGGTCCTCCGGAAGCCGGTCAGGTGCATTCCCTTGTCCGGATCAATTTCCAGGATCGCGTAACTGTTGTTCTCCGGGCCGCTGCCCTCAACCGCCGCTTTCAGGGTATAATAAACGATATTGCCGATCCGGCTGAAGGCTCCGGCGTGATCGTGCCCCTGCAGAACCATCAGCACATTGCCCGATGCTTCCAGGATTTCCCTGACCTGCCATGCATTTTTCACAAAATGATCCTCTTTTCCTGAAATATAATCCAGGCGCTGATGCACAAAAACGACCGCCGGCATATCCCGGTGCTCCTTTAAATCGCCCTTCAGCCAATCCAGCTGCTGCTCCGGAATGGCGGTATCCTTCCAGTCAAAATTACCGTGATCATAGGGTTCGCCCGCGGTGGTGTAATTCGCGTCGAGAACGATAAAATGATATCCGTTCCGGTTGAACGAATAGTAGCACAACGCCTTCTCAAAACCGGTATTCGAAATCGCATCCAGGTACTGCTGTTTGGAAATGCTGTCGTGGTCATGATTCCCGGGCACATGGTAGTACGGGCCGTCAAACCTGCTGAATTCCTGCTCTATGGTGGCAAGGTAGCTCAGGGTAGTTTCCTCCGTGGGGGGGATGTCCTCATCCTTAAAATCCCCCAACTGAACCAGCATATCAACCTTTTCGCGGTTCATGACCTCAACGCATTCGGCTAACTTGGCAAGCGACTCGCTGTAATAGCGCGAAAGTCCCGGTGGTGGCGTCCTGTCTGCATAATGCAGGTCGGTTATCAAACCGATTCTAACCTTTTCAGGGCGCTTGGCCTGCCCGGCCATACAACCCAGCGATACACCCCCGATCAGGGCTGTCGAAATTCTAATAAAACCGATCCTGTCCATTTTTCCTGAAATTCATTCGAACCAGCTAAAAATAAAGCTTTTCCCTGAAAAGTGACTGAAGAACGTGAATAAAACTGATAACGGCTCAGCAAAAATGGGATGGACTAAAAAGCCCACATTGAATGCACGGCAAGAGCCCCGCAGGGTTGACATATGGGTAGAACCAAGGTATCAACAATTGGTTCGACCCCTATCTGGCCATCACCTTGCCGGCAAAGGCTGGCCTCATGAGATCCCGGGCTCTTTCCGGTCCTCTCGGGGATGTATATTTTCAGGCTCTAATATCAGTCTGAGTGATGAATCTTTAAACAGGTAGGCCCAGGCCCAGTTTATAAAAATCACCAGTTTATTCCTGACGCTCAGGATAAGCATCAGATGAAGCAACATCCACACCAGCCAGGCGAATAAACCTTTAAACTTCAGGAAGGGCAGGTCGACAACAGCCTTATTTCTTCCGATGGTGGCCATGGAGCCCAGATCGCGGTATTCATAGGGCCTGAACGGCCGGCCATGTTCCATCCGCTTAAGGTTCCGGGCCAGGTTCTTGGCCTGGTTAATCGCCACATTGGCCACCTGAGGGTGACCCCTGGGATACCTGGGCGTTTCCATCCAGGCGATATCACCAACAGCATATATATTATCCAGACCATCCACCCGGTTAAACCGGTCCACCCTGATGCGCCCGGCTCCTTCCGCCGAACCGGCCGGCAAGCCCGGAATAAGATTGCCGGTAATGCCTGCAGCCCAAATGACCGTTCTGGAAAAGATCTGCCCTCCGTTGCTCAGCTCAACCCGCCGACCGTCATAGTTCTTCACCAGTGTACCGGTCAGGATAGTTACCCCCATCGCCTCCAGATACCTCCGGGAGGCCTTTCTGGCCAAAGCGCTCATACTGCCGAGGGTATCGGGGCTGCCTTCGATCAGGTAGATCCTGAAGCGCGAAAAATCGATCCCCGGATAATCCCTGGGAAGGATGTTCTTCTTTATCTCCGCAAATGCCCCGGCTAATTCAACACCTGTCGGACCGGCACCAACGATGACGAGGTTCAACATACTTTCCAGTTCTTCCGTTCCTGCAGAAATGATTTGCTCAAAAGTACGGATGATGTGGTTCCTGATGCGGATGGCATCATAGGTCGTCTTCAGGGTAAAAACATGTCTGCCGATCTCACGGTTTCCGAAAAAATGGGTAGTGCAGCCCGTGGCAATTACCAGGATGTCGTAAGGGAAACTCCCCATCGATGTAAGCACCCGATTTCTGGCGATATCGATCTCTTCCACATGGGCCATCCTGATCCGGAGATTTCTCTTCCGGCCGAAAACGTGGCGAAAAGGGAAGGTGATGCTGGCAGGTTCGAGCTGTGAGGTAGCCACCTGGTAAAACAAGGGCTGAAACTGGTGATGGTTAAGCTTGTCAACGAGAAGGACATCAAACAGCTTATGATCAAGGTTTTCAGCCAGCTGAACCCCTGCGAATCCCCCTCCGGCGATGACCACCTTTTTCCTGGCACCCATGATTCATGTTTTGGACTGATGGACTGCAAGATACAAAATATTCAAGATTTAAAGATTTTTATTTCCTGATGCTGATTCATAGGACTTAATCTTAAAGACATTAACGATTAAGGCTATAAACCGTACAGGCTGATATGAAAACAGAATAACGGGTATTGGGGGAAACCATGGTTATAAAAGAGGGCCGGTTTTCCGGCCCTTTACCATTCATTTATGAATTCCAAATCTTCAAAATCACTATTTACAGGTGACTTCACTGTTCTCAACAATCAATTGCCACATACCATCTTTGAAGATGTAATGAAAAACTTCCTTGACCATATACTGAACGCCCGGCCCAACCATATGATAGATATTAACAAAGGTATAAACCGGAGTACCATTCTCAAAGGATGTTTGTACATAGGAGGTCTTCCCGGTTGGACGGTATACATCGCCCGTTATCTCTCCGATTAGTTCACCGCCGGCAGCCTGAAACTGCACCAGGTTTTTACCGATAACCACATGTAACTTCAGAGTACCATAAGCTACTTCACCATAGCCATCATTGGCACATGGAATATAAGCAGACCAAGCCACTTCTTCCATTGTAGACGTTGCCTGAGCATTTGATTCCAGTGGTGCAAGCAATGCACACAGAATCAGTCCGACCATCAGAATTTTAATCATTTTCATAATTGATTAATATTAAGGTTTTACCCATGCAAGTTACTAC
>JAUWAB010000142.1 GCA_030602265.1 Prolixibacteraceae bacterium
GTCCTGCGCATTCCAGCCAATACAGTACCACCGCTGGTTATACTGCTTCAGCAGCCAGGCATGGAAAATGAATGCCCGCTCCTTCTCGAAGAAGGGCTTGTAGCGGACCTTCAGCGCCTTGCGGCCGGCAATCGCCCGGTATAGGTCGTTGAGGTGTTCGAGTCCGGCCAGGTAAGGGTTGCTCTCAAACACCACCAACGGTGCAGCGTGGTGCCCGTCGGTGAGTGAATCCTGCAGCCTGACCACCATCTCCCGGAGCCACTCAAAGCCGGGTAAGCCGCCCGACCGTCCCAGCAGGGTAACCGCCTCCGACAGCATCTCCCGCTCGCCCGCGCTGATGGGCTGCTTCAGGATGGAAAATCCGGGTTCGGAGTAGGTATAGTGCGCCACACCCTGAACGAGGCTGCTTTTAATGGGCGCTCTAAAGCCCTCCTCCGAGCGCATGAAGCTGATGTCGTTGTAGAACATGGCCCGCGATATAGGTGGGTGGATCTCGCGCATCAGCTCCGCCACCGTGTAGGTGCGGTTGCTCTTCTGCAGGCAGCGGTCGTAAGCTAAGTACCGCTGGTAGGCATTACGGTTTACCGGCATAATTGGAAATTTTGGTTGTATAGATAAATAAGGTATTTAAAAATGGTTTGGATTTCTTAAATCCTTGAAATTTCACTGGAATATATTATATCTTAATTACTTATTATCAGATCGTTACCACAATAAGCTCAATCCCGGAGGGATTGCATGTTTATAGCCAGAAGACATTAAGGAGAACATCCGACCCCGGCCGGGGTCGAAAAATACTGGACCTCATGTCTCTATAAACATACGACCCCTCCGGGGTCTCGTGATGTGCATCGTATGTATGTCAATTAACCCATCCCATATTTGCTGTGCCGAAACCGGTATTTGTCAAAACGATGGCTATCTCAATTTCTTTCAAAGATATAAAAATCTGTCTAATCATATTAGACACACGCTTTTATGTTGTCTGATTATTCATACAATGTAAAATGTGTCTAATCATATTAGACACTTCCTTTTATGTTATCTGATCATTCAAACAATGTAAAATGTGTCTAATTACATTAGACAACCCCCACCCTATCTTTGTACCGATAATTCAGTAAAAACCATAAAACAAACAGCCATGGAAAACAGACACAAAGTTTTTAACCTGATCATTTTAGACGAGAGCGGATCGATGCAGGCCATCAAGAGAGCCACCATCGAAGGGTTCAACGAAGTGGCCCAGACCATCCGGGGAGTGGAACAGCAATATCCCGAACAGGAGCATTACATTTCGCTGGTCACCTTCAACGGACTGGGCATCAAAACCCGCCTGTCGATGCAGCCGGTCGCCAGTCTGCAGCTGCTCGACGGCACCAAATTCCGGCCTGAGGCCACCACGCCGCTATACGACGCCCTCGGACACAGCCTCACCTGCCTCCGCAACGAGGTGCAGAAACTGACCGGCTATAACGTCCTGGTCACCATCCTCACCGATGGCGAGGAGAACGCCTCCACCGAATACAGCGGCGCGGCCGTTAAGGCAATGATAGACGAGCTCTCGCTGAAGAACTGGACCTTCACCTATATCGGCGCCAATCACGATGTGGCCGAATTCGCCCTCAAGATATCGGTCACCAACACCATGACCTTCCAGTCGAACGAAGAGGACATGAAGCGGATGTTCGATCGCGAAAAAAACGCCCGCATGAACTACAGCAGGAAGATCCGCGACAAGGAGGACTTCAAAAAAGGGTTTTACGATGAGGAAGGCAAGCAGAATCAGCCATCATCCTGATCTGAACACACAGAAGGCCCCCGGACAGCAGGCATGCCCTATCTTTCACGAGACAGGCTGCCTGTTTTCCGTTTTCAGTAACCCTGACGCCATTTTTCGTGATTTTTCCTGATATAGCGGGTGATGGCACGATAAGCCCGTTTATCTCTTAGGATGATATCATAATAGTTGCGATGCCACACTTCATGCACATCAGTATTTGCACGGAACCACTTGGTCACTCCGATCTTATCCCCCGGATGACCGCTCCGAACAAAAATAATTTTCCCTTAATCCGTAAAACGTATCAAAACCCTCACTAACTTTGCCGCATGAATTTCACCAGGAAAATATCGGTTTACATGCTGGCCATGCTGATTACTTACATCGGCATGAGCTTCCCGTTGACCCTCACAGCTGAAATTCAGACTGAAAACACCGGCGACCTCAGGGTAACCTGGTTCGAGCAGGCCCCGGCAGCCCCCGTTTATTTTATTCAGGAGAAAGCCTCCCCGGTGGTCGCTACCGGCTGGAAAACCCAGATCAGGCTGCCCGGTCTCGACCTGTTTTACGATCTCTACCAAACCAGCGAGCCTGAGCTTACCCTGGTCAGGAAGATCTATGTGGTCGACCTCCACCGGTATACGCCCTGCAAGTCGCTCCTGCTCTACCCTTTCCACGATTTTATCTGATTAAGTAATCCCGTTGGGGTATTCTCCGGTCACCTTCGGCCGGGGCCCTTCCGCTGTATTATTTATTCACATAAAATCTTAATATCATGAGTGTTACAACCATAGTCGGAATAATATTATTATCGGCCTTTATCATCCCGGCCTTCATCGTCATTCAGAAACAGAAAAGAGATAGAAAACTGTTAGAGAAATTTCTCCGGAGCCTCGAAACAGAAAACAATATCAAAGTAACGGATCACGAAACCTGGAGCAACAAAATTATCGGGATCGATTACGCCAATCAGAAAGCCCTGTTCGTTATCCGCGACAAAACCCACAACGAAATCCAGATCGTCGACCTGAAGCATGTTTCGGGATGCTCCGTCGAAAAGAGTGTCGTTACGTCAGAGTTCGACAAGTCGGTACAGGCGGTCAGCGCCATCCGCATCCGGTTCAGGGGCCGCGACAAGGCCCACCCCGACCAGGTGTTTACCGTTTTTTCCGAGGATATCGACATGAACCTGGGCGCGGAGCTGCGTTTGGCCGAAGCCTGGGTGGCCAAATTCAGCAAAGGCCTGCGCAGAATCCAGGATGCTGCCTGATAAACGTGTTCTGACAGGCTTTCCCTCCTGCTCACGGCAACACGGGAAGTTTGTCATTCACAGAAAAATAGCATGACCAATTTTTATATTGATCTTGTAGTCAGTTAACGCGATTCTTAAGACAGGGGGTAACCACTCCCCCTGTTTATTCGTCCGATGGAAACTTCCTCCGCGGCTTCGCTATTGAAACGTGGCGGCAGCAAGGGTTCTTATCATGGCCATCTGGCTATAAACATACAATCCCTCCGGGATTGAACACGTAGGGGGGTCGTATATTCGCCTGAAACCTGCAGGCTACCCATCTGTAATCCCTCCGGGATTGAATGCGTAGGGGGGTCGTATATTCGCCTGAAACCTGCAGGCTACCCATCTGTAATCCCTCCGGGATTGAATACGTAGGGGGGGGTCGTATATTCGCCTGCAATATGCTACCCATCTGTAATCCCTCCGGGATTTGGAGCATAGCGGCAACGTTCTCATAATAAATTACTAAGATAAAACTTATTCAGATGAACATATGTGATAACGGCCCTGCAAAAATGGGTTGGATTAAAATCCCACTGTCGATGCATGTCATAAGCCCCGGAGGGGTGACATATGGGTAGTAAAGAGGTATCAAAAATGAATTCGACCCCAGCCGGGGTCGTATATTCGCCTGAAACCTGCAGGCTACCCATCTGTAATCCCTCCGGGATTTGGAGCATAATGGCAACGTGCTGTATAAGAATGTTTTTATTAAAATATATTCAATTTAAATTTTAAATTATTGTATATGAATCTGTTCGTAATATCAGGAATTATTGGCCCACAGGAAATTGTCGTCATTCTGCTGGTGGTACTGCTCCTTTTTGGCGGCAAAAAAATCCCGGAACTGATGAAAGGGATGGGCAAAGGGATGCGCGAGTTTAAAAATGCTTCCGCTGGAAAATATGACGAAGACGAGGAACTGAAAGAGAGACCATCGCTGAAATAATCCGCTTTCCGCTGGAGAAACCGGAATTGAGCACAAAAGGGGGTTGTTTTTCAGGATATTCATGCGTAAATTTGATAACCATTGTGCATTGTATCGCTGAATTTTATTAACATAAAACCTCACGCTATGCCATTCTATACGGAACTGAAATCCCGGCCCAACGAACCGGAAGCGGTTAAAATCAGGAAACAGCGGGTCATCGCAAACCTTGAGCTTTTGCGCCATGCTCTGTCAGAGCACATCGAATCGTCCAGGGACCATCCCGGCATTGGCCGGACAGTCAAGATCGCGACCTGGAATATCCGTGAGTTCGGGGGGACCTCTTATGGAGGGCGGAC
>JAUWAB010000117.1 GCA_030602265.1 Prolixibacteraceae bacterium
TAAGTAATTTTTGCACGCATAACCTGAAAAATAGAACAAAATCATTAGTATGGGAAGCAGGCTGTTTTTGTACAGGAGCGCCGTGGTGGCCTCATTGGCGGGGTTTCTTTTCGGTTTCGATACTGTGGTCATTTCGGGTGCCGAGCAGACCATTCAGGAACTTTGGGGACTGAACAGCGCCCTTCATGGCTGGGCCATCAGCATGGCGTTGTGGGGAACCGTCCTGGGTTCACTAATCGGCGGCTGGCCCACGGAAAAATTTGGCCGGAAAACGACCCTCCTCTGGATCGGGATCCTATATCTCTCCTCGGCCATTGGCTCGGCCCTCGCCCCGGAGGTCGTCACTTTAATGATATTCCGGTTTATCGGCGGACTGGGCGTTGGGATTTCCACTGTGGCGGCACCCATGTTTATCTCGGAGATTGCTCCGCCAAAGTACCGCGGCCGCCTGACCGGAATGTTCCAGTTCAACATCGTGTTTGGTATCCTGGTCGCCTTCCTCTCCAATTCATTGCTGGGTGGAATCGGCGAAAATGCCTGGCGCTGGATGCTGGGTGTCGAAACCATCCCCGCGCTGGTGTTCGCCTTATCCTGCATCGGACTCCCCGAAAGTCCGCGCTGGCTGATCGTCCATAGCCACAACCGGACAGGCGGTTTGGCCATCCTCCGCAAGGTAAATCCCGATTTTTCGGAAGAGGAGCTTGGTCAGCTGGTTCAGGAAATTGAAGCATCTGCCAATACAAAGAAGGATTCCGGAAAACTTTTTACACGGAAACTGCTCCGGCCGGCCATGTTAGCTTTTCTGGTGGCCTTTTTCAACCAGTTGTCGGGGATCAATGCCATCCTCTACTTTGCACCGCGGATTTTTGAAATGACCGGACTCGAATCACAGGCTGCCCTGCTCCAGTCGGTGGGCATTGGGGTTACCAACCTGATTTTCACCTTCACGGGACTTTGGCTGATTGACCGCCTCGGCCGGCGTACGCTCCTCTATATCGGCTCTTTCGGGTATATCCTCTCCCTGGGATTGACCACCTGGGCCTTTTCATCCGGAAATATGGGCATTGTTCCCATCACCATTTTTGCCTTTATTGCCGCACATGCCATCGGCCAGGGTACCGTGATCTGGGTGTTTATCAGTGAGATATTCCCCAACCGGCAGCGGGCCTTCGGACAATCTTTAGGCAGTTTTACCCACTGGTTCTTTGCCGCGGCCCTGACCCTCGCTTTCCCGCTGATGGCCGAAGCCTTAAAGCCGCAGTATATCTTCGGGCTGTTTTTAACCATGATGGTGCTGCAATTGGTTTGGGTCAGGTTTTTTGTCCCGGAAACCAAAGGAATTTCGCTGGAAAAGATGGAGAAGAGTTTACAGGAAATCGATATTTAGGCTGTCTGCCGACCTGTAAATGAATGTTTAATTTAAATTGATTTGATTAGATTTTCATAATTGCAAAAAGATTTTGCCGGGCAACTTACCATAATAAACAAAACAATTTATACAGATGCGATATACACTTTTTCTTTTGGGATTCATGGTTATTTCCCTGATTTCGGCCGCGCAAATGACGGTTAAGGAATTCAATATTGAAAGCCAGTACCTGAATATTCCCGTTTCGATGGAACAGGAGCGGCAAATGGTTAAGTTTGTTGAAGGGGCTGATACCGTGACTTATTCCGTGATCCGCATCTCCGACGGAGAGCCGGATTATTGGGTATTCAAGGATGTTTCGGCATGGAAAGGAAAAACCCTGAAAATGGTTTTCTCCAGACATGTTAAAGGTTTGGACAAGATTTACCAGTCTGACCGTTTTGCCGGTCAGGACAGCCTCTACAGGGAGATCAACCGGCCACAGTTTCATTTCACCACCAGACGGGGATGGATCAACGATCCCAATGGACTGGTATACCACAACGGCGAGTACCACCTGTTTTACCAGCATAATCCATATGAAACCCAATGGGAGAACATGCACTGGGGGCATGCGGTAAGTACCGATCTTCTGCACTGGACCGAACTGAATACGGCGCTGTATCCCGATACGCTCGGCACCATGTTTTCGGGTTCAGCAGTCATCGACCATAACAACAGTGCCGGATGGGGCAAAGATGCCATGGTGGCATTCTACACAGCAGCAGGAAGGAAAATGACCCAGAATGTTGCCTGGAGCCTTGACAATGGCAGGACATTGACCAAGTATGATGGGAATCCCATTCTGGGCCCCGACCGTGATCCGAAGGTTTTCTGGTATGAACCGGCGAAAGTATGGGTGATGGTGCTGTATGACGATAACTTTCTGGTGATATATAATTCAAAGGACCTGAAAAGCTGGGAGTATAAAAGCAGGAACAAAGGCTTCTATGAGTGTCCGGAGTTGTTTGAGCTGGCTGTCGACGGTGACCAAAACAACCGGAAATGGGTGATGTACGGGGCTTCGGGTACTTATATGACCGGTGATTTCAACGGCGAGGTGTTCACTCCCGATGCCGGCAAGTATTTCTATTCCTGGGGAAGCCAGTATGCTGCCCAGACTTTTAATAACACGCCTGACGGCAGGCGTATCCAGATCGGGTGGGGGCGCATCGAGCAGCGGGGAATGCCATTCAACCAGATGATGCTTTTTCCGGCTGAACTGACCCTCCGGACAACCAGAGAAGGCGTCAGGCTTTTTTGTGAGCCGGTCAGAGAAATCGGGAAACTGCATGGCAGGAAGCATAGCTGGACTGACCTTTCAGGAGCAGAAGCCAATGAAAAGCTGCATGCCGTGAACGGCGACCTGTTGCATCTGAAAATGGATATCGGGATTGTAGGCTGGTGGACATTCGAAGTCTTGTACAGGGGAAACAGCCTGCTGAATTTTGACGGAAACTTCAACCGGTTCAACGGAGCGCCCTATACCTGTGATGATCCGGGCAGTTTACGGTTTAAAGTCGAAATGCTGATTGACCGGACATCTGTCGAGGCCTTCATCGGCAATGGAAAACTGTTTATTTCAGAGGGACTTAAGCCCGCAAAGAACAATGATGGCCTTCAAATCAGGGGAAATACGTGGGTGTATTCTATGGAAGTGAATGAGTTGAACTCTGTTTATCAATAGAATCTGAACCCTTTGCCACCCAGTTTCAGCAGAATTTCCTCTGACCACCTGTAGGTTTCCGGGATTTCTCCGGAGAAAGTTATACCGGCCGGGTGCAGTAAGGCCGGAATCTGGTAAACGTCTGTGATTCTCAGACAATTCAACATTTCAATGGTCGGTCCGCGGCCATCGGGTTGACTTGGTGCATCCTGGGTTGCAGGTGGATTTCCGAGGATAACTTCGGAACAGTTGCCATCCATCAGGGCGGCATACAGGGCGACCACCGCCATGTCGTTTCTGCCTGCAATGCCGATATGATCCGGATCGACATTATCCAGGGTCCTGCAGAATTCAATGCACCTTAGTACATCGTAAACCTGCATGGAGGCCACCGTCCTGCCGGTCCACGCCGCAGCCCGGCGAACATGCCAGTTCTGGTCGGGCGCCCAGCCGAATTCGCCTGTACCCCGTGTTTCCAGGAAGGCCACGTTCCATGCCGTATCCAGCCCGGAAATAAATCGCTCCGCGGCACCGCGCTCCTCGTCGTAACAGCGCAATACAATCATCAGCGGTTTCCTGCGGGCTGGATCGCCAGTCATTCCCATCCTGACCCTGAGCCGCCATCCCGGTTCTGAATCAAAACGCCAGGTGTTCCAAAGCCTGCTGTCCATGCCTTTGAATTCCATTTCCGGACGGAAAGGAATAGCCTCTTTGGGAAACGCCCCGAAAGTTCTGTCAGCCAGGAAATCCTTTACCCTGGTGCGGAAGTTTACCAGTTCTGCTTCTGTATTTATTTCGGGCGGTGCCGGCAGCTTTATGAAACTATCCTGAATGGTGGTAGTCCGGTCGTCTTCCGGAATTCCGGAGGTAAAAACCCTGAGCTCCTCCTCAGTCCGGAAGTTTTCACGGGTCAGTTCGATATCGCCAGTCTCTTCCGGTGAAACTTTTATCCCTTTGAGATGTTCCATGAAGAAAGCCTGGATCTGCTGCCGCGATATCCTGTGATAAGCATGCGGCCCGGGCGTTTCCACGTAGCGCAGGTTTTCAGGCACCCCGTACATTTCGTAAACCGGCCTGATGCCGGCATGAAGTTCCCTCACCGACTCAACGGTGTTGTGCATGTCGTGGTCCGATTGCGCGATCATAAAGGGGACAGGCGCTATGAGGGCTCCGATGTCGTGAAAATCGATCATGTGTGTGTTGGTGGGCAACATGCAATCGCAATGATCGTCGATAAGCCGGAGACCCACCTGATCCTTTAGCGTCGTTGCACCGCACAAAGAGGCCGCAGCCTTGATCCTGCGATCGGCGGCGGCAATATAAAAGGTTTGCGAACCACCTCCGGAAATTCCGGTTACGCCCAGTTTTTCAGCATCCACCTCCGGATGGGCGGCAAGCAGGTCGAGTCCCCGGATGGCATTCCAGAGTTCCACCCCGGCCGGGTTGTAGCCCCTGCTGTACCAATGGAACCAGCCCCTGGAGTAGCACCCGTGGTGGACTCCCCATACCTCCCCAAACTGAATGGTCTCGATGATGAGGCAGATAAATCCCATTTCAGCAAATTTCCTCGGATAGGCCTGGTAGTGAACCTTTTGTCCGGGTGCATGGCCGCAAACATAAAGAATGGCGGGCGCCGGGCCTTCCAGGTTGTCGGGGATATACAGATTGGCCGGAACATAGAGGCCGGGCAGCGATTCGTACCAGAGCTTTTCAATACGGTATCCGTTTTCCTGCACGGTATCTGTCACGGTTACGTTCAGTTCACTCTTTTCAGTATCCATATAATCCTGGATGCCCATCATTTCGATGAATTCATCGTACCGCCGGGGCCGCATTTTTTCCCACTGCTCCACGGAAGTTATTCCGGAGAGCCTGGAATCACTGATTTCTTCAGCTACTTGGGAAAGATAAAGCCGGATGTTATTGTGCTGTTGAATCGGTGCGCCCGGTTGCTGGCAGCAGGAAAGCAACAGCAGGACAAAAATGGCTGTTCCGGATAAAATGGTTTTCATAAGCAGTTTGTTTTAACAGAAGGTGTTTCTGTCGTGATGATGGCTTAATTATCAGACAAATATACCAATCGCTTGCAAATTATTCAATGGGATAAATGTTTTATAACTTTGAAATTGCATGACATTAACTTTGAAATTACAAGGATGCTATTTGGGAATTGTATGGTCTGTATTTTAAAATTCACTTGAGTATATTTTAGTTTAAACATTCATATACAGTACGTTGTCATCATGCTCCAAATCCCGGAGGGATTGCAGATGGGTAGCATATATGCTGCGGGCGAACATTCGATCCCGGCTGGGATCGAATTCATTTTTGAACCATTTGTACTACCCATATGTCACCCCTACGGGGCTCATGACGTGTATCCAATGTTAAGTACACATTCATTGAGCCAAGGATATAAATGCCCTACGGGGCTCTTGCCGTGCATCCAATATGGGTCTATCAATCCATCCCCGGTTTGCTGGGCCGCCCCGCTTTCACGCGGTAGCGGTGGCTACCAGAGATCTATTTCAGGCACTGTTTTTGACAATCCCGTTTTTGCAGGTTTATTTAACACATAACTTGTCGATAAATTTCAAATTGAATCCGTTTGAGAATTGACTGTGTGAAATAGAACCGGCAAAACGAACCCTATATTAAGGAAATCGGGATAATGAAGATTTGAAACGATTCGCATTTTTCGTATTTTTATCCGAAAATTGGACCTGGACAAATACACAGAATCAATGATTAAGAATTTAGTATCATGGAAGAATCAAAAAGAAAACATCCCCGCGAATACATGTTAATGGCAATTGAAGCCATGAAGCAATCCAAACAAGAAGCACGTGACGACCATCCCTGTCCAATGGTTGGTGCTGTGTTGGTTTTTCCTGATGGAGAGGTTGAAGTTGCCCATAGAGGTGAACTTCGTGAAGGCGATCATGCCGAATATACGCTGAGGGATAAGTACAAACTACCCCTGCCAATAATTACTTATGATGAACCTGATCTTATTGTTACCTTCCCCCGTACTGCTGAAGAAGTTCGTAAGCTTGACAGTACAGAGGTTCTTTCTCAACTTAATGATGAAGAACTTGCAGGGCTTGATTTTGTAAAAGCCAGAGGTGAAGTTTCAAGAAAAGAATATGAAGAGCATTTTGGTTTTGAAAGAAAGAAAGCATCAAATCAGTTAAAGAAGCTTAGAGATCTTAATTTAATTGTTGATAATGGTGAAAATCCAAAATCAAATAATTATAAATATGTGTACTCCAATAAATAACAGCATGGTCAACTGCATGGTCAAACTGTCCATGCTGAGATTATTATCATCACGTATAACATTTTGCATGGTCAAACGCATGGTTTTGATGTCCATGCTTCATGTTAGATGGTCTATTTGAAGGCGTTCTGCTACCTAACCCTTGACACAGGGTAGAGTGTTAAGGATGCGTTCCTGGTATTATTGTCTTTTATGAAAATTCAGATGACATTGAATAGGATACAACAGATGAAATTTCCATGATTGCTGAAATACCAATCGATATGAAGTGCCTGGCGCATGGAAATTCCCTCCCAGAATAACTCTGTCGGGCTGGTATTTTGCAATTAATAAACAAAAACAATTATTCAAATGAGAAATATAGTATTCACCTCCTTGATACTGCTGTTAACATTTCAAACCATGGCACAAAAAAAATACACCCGGCAGTGGGCGATGGCTGATTCCTTAGAGAACCTGGGACAGGCTCAGTCGGCCCTCAATGTGGTAACACAGATCTTCGCCGAAGGTAAGGCGGAGGGAAACCATCCCCAGGCCATTAAGGCCATGATGTACCGCATCCGGATCGAATCGGGCTTCAGCGAAGACTACTTTAGCAATGCAATCACCTTGCTCAGCAGTGAGCTGGAAGCCGCCGCGGCTCCGGTCCGGCAGGTATTAAGCTCCATCCTGGCACAGGTCTACTGGGAGTATTACCGCAACAACCAGTGGGAAATCAACCAGCGGACGCCCTTAGCCGGGGATAATCCAGGAGAGATCTCCACCTGGGATGCCCGGAAATTTGTAAG
>JAUWAB010000151.1 GCA_030602265.1 Prolixibacteraceae bacterium
CAGCGGATGGTCAAACCATCTTTGGCGGCATGGAGCATTCACTTTCCATATGTGATGACCATACGGTAATGGCCTGGGGGCGCAACACCTACGGCCAGTTGGGAACCGGAAACAACACCAACCGGAATGTTCCGGTACAGATTACATCCCTTACCGGGATCAAGGCCATAAACGGCGGCCGGTATCATTCATTGGCACTGAAAAACGACGGTACGGTCTGGGCCTGGGGAAGGAATGTAAACGGGGCGCTCGGTAACGGAAGCAATACTGAGAGCAATGTCCCGGTCAGGGTGGGTTCCCTTTCCGGAATGATTGCCATTTCAGGCGGCGAGGAGTACTCTTTGGCTCTTAAAGACGATGGCACAGTCTGGTGCTGGGGAAAGAACAACTATGGCCAGCTGGGCAATGGCACCACCACCGACAGCAACGTTCCTGTCAAGGTCTCCGGACTGACAGAAATTATTGCCATTTCAGCGGGAAACAATCATGCCATGGCCCTGCAGAAGGACGGTACGGTATGGGTTTGGGGATGGAATGCCTATGGTCAGCTGGGCACGGGGAATAACACCAGCAGAGATGTTCCTGGGAAAATTACCACCTTGTCGGGTATTTCAGCCATTGCCGCCGGATCGGCCCACTGCCTTGCCCTGAAGTCAGATGGTACCGTATGGGCTTGGGGCTACAATTCGACCGGCGAATTAGGGATTGGTAACAATTCTCACAGAACTGTTCCCACGCAGGTGTCGGATATTGTCTCCATAAAGGCCATAGCAGCCGGGAATAATTTCTCGATCGCCCTGAAGCAGGACGGATCCGTATGGACCTGGGGCAGCAATTCAGACGGACAGTTAGGTACAGGCGACAATACTGCAGCCAATAAACCCGGGCAGGTCAGCAATTTGTCAGGAATCACACTGATTCAGGGTGGATGGTATCATGTCCTGACCGTAAATACGGAAAGAAAGGTTTGGGTATGGGGCGACAACGGGGCAGGCCAGCTCGGAAATGCCAGTACAACCGATGCCAAAACGCCTGTTCAGCCTCAGGCCTTGTGCCTGACTTTAACGGCTGATGAATGGATAAGCGGGGAGAGATTTCTGGTGTATCCAAACCCTGTCGGCGATAAGCTTACTGTCGAATGTAAAAACCTCACCCGAATGAACACTATATATACGGTTCATAACCTGTCTGGCCAGGTATTTATTTCGGGCCGGTTGGATGACGGGAAAAAAGTGATCGACATGAGCCATTTGGCTTCAGGGTTTTACCTGTTGAAAATTGGAGATTTGGAGAAAGACACCTTTAAGCTGATAAAAGAATAAAACACGACTTTTACTGATTTTCAGGATAAATGTTCAAAAATCCTGCACCATATCCGGCCTCTGAACCAGATCACGGTGGGACAGGAGGTTATCTGAAGATTCCGTAATTTCCCCGTTCCCAAAGAGGCATCAGTCTATCCACTATCTCTTGACTTCCGGCAGCTATATTTCTGGTTTCATTGCTGTCGTGGCTGTGGTCATACAACTCCACCACCG
Source organism: Prolixibacteraceae bacterium (assembly GCA_030602265.1). Classification (GTDB taxonomy): domain Bacteria; phylum Bacteroidota; class Bacteroidia; order Bacteroidales; family Prolixibacteraceae; genus UBA1413. The sequence goes on from JAUWAB010000151.1 coordinate 1,539, forward strand.
GCATCTCCTCCCTGAAGTACTTCGTTAAACGATATTGCTCAGTTCGCAGCGTTATCCCGTTCCTGAAATAACCATAAGCCGCATTCTCCCATTCTGTTTCCGGATTTTCCAGGAGGGGAACGAGGCTCTTGCCATCGGCAGGATGGGGCATCTCCGCCCGGCATAAGTCAACCAGGGTGGGGTAGAGGTCTACTGTGCTGACAATCTGGTCACTTTTTTCCCCGGATGTCATTCCGGGGACCTTTATAATCAGAGCGCTTTTCAGTGCCCTTTCAAATATGGTGTGCTTCCCCCAAACCAGATGTTCCCCGAGATGCCACCCATGGTCGCCCCAGATCACTACCACGGTGTTTTCTGCTAATCCCAGGATGTCAAGCTCCGCTATCAGCCGGCCTACCTGTGCATCGATGTAGCTGATACAGGCAAAATAAGCGTGCCGGAGTGTCCGCGCATAATCCTCCGAAACCGGTCCCGAAAGAGTAACCTGCTCGTCGCCGAGCCGGTAGCTGTTGAATTCTGAACTGCCATGCAGACTGGCTGTATGTACATTTTCGGGTATATACGGATTCGGGGGCAGCGGTATCTGATCCGGATCGTACATGTCCCAGTATCGCTTCGGGGCATTGAACGGAAGATGGGGTTTGAAAAAACCTACCCCCAGGAAAAAGGGCTCATCGCGACGGGCCAGTTCCCCCAGTTTCTCCATGGCCAGCTCCGTGATCAGTCCGTCGGGATAACCGTTGTCGGGTACATCGGCCATTTCGTATGGTTTCACCTGGTTTTTCCTGCTTTGTCGGTTTTCCCCGTCGGCATACCCGAAAAACGCATTCCAGCCAGTGCCCCACTTGCCTGCGTCCAGCAACATCTCATCCCAGCTGTGCGGCAGTTCATACTCCGTACCTGGCTGATCCTGGTACCCGTACAGCAACCCGTCGACATAATGGCTTATTTTCCCGACACCCACAGTATAATAACCGTTTCTTCGGAGATGGTGTATAAATGTTTCTGGTATGTCCGTCTCCGCTTGCCCCGAGAGAAATGTACGACAGGCCTCGTTGCTGAGATGTGCCGCAGTGCGCGGATGCATGCCGGTCAGCAGGCTGTACCTCGAAGCCCCGCAGGTGGGCACCGACACAAAGTGGTTGGTAAAAACCGTCCCCTCCCGCGCCAGGGCATCCATATGGGGAGACCTTATATGCACGTTCCCGTAACATCCCAGCTCGGGCCGGAGATCGTCAATAGCTATAAACAATACGTTGGGCCTGGGACGTATTTCCTCCTTTACCGGAGTGCCACTGCCGGTGCAGGCGGCCAGAGTGAATGCCAGGGGAAATGTCAGGATATTTTGAATGTTATACCTCATCAATTACTTGTATTTAATTTGCACTGTCTGTGATGCCCGGATTTCCGGATATATAAGAGGCATGGTACTCGTGGAAAAACCGCTTATACCCGGCCTGTCGTTCAGGAGATAAATATAGAAATAATCCGGTGTTCCGGCAGGTTAAGTTTTGCTGATGGTGAGGTTTTGCCTGATTTTTGCCGTATCTTTATTTTGACCAATTTATATACCTGTATAGAATTATGGCAGATCATGAATACGAAAGCAGTTACCGTGAGATATGCGGCCACCTGGCCGCCCGCAGGCTGAAGCCGGCCTTCGACACGATAGGCAATCTCATTGCGGGCTACGGCATGGGTCGCTTTTACGATGAGTACCGTAACCTCGAAGAGACTTATCAGTTTATGCTGAAATACACCGTCGAAGGCATCCGCGACCCCGAACGGCAGAAGATCTACAGAAAGCTGATTGTTTCTGCATTCGACCTGGCCGACAGGTTAAACGGTGCGATCAGCCTGAGGGTATCGCCATCTGTCGATTATGAGAAAAAAAGGATGTTCGGTGATGAAGTGATCACTGATCCGGTTGCATTTATAAAGGGTTTGGAAGATTTTTACTTCAGCAACACGGAGGCTAATGGCAGGCCTTCCTCCGAAGATACAGCCGCCCGGCACCGCCAGATACGCCGGCTTTTCTGTCATTCCTGGTTTAGTGACAAATTGTCATCTTCCGAAAGTGAGGCAATGCGTATTTTTTTTCAGAATAACCCGGTGCCTGTACATTACCGTTCTTTCATGGTCACTGCCGTCACCCTCAGCCTGTTGCGCTGCTTCGACCAGGCCAAGTTCAGCC
>JAUWAB010000133.1 GCA_030602265.1 Prolixibacteraceae bacterium
AGTGTATTGGTAGCCCTGAAATCACCCTCCCTGTGCCTGGTGCCTGCGTTGAATCCCAGGGCGAGTTCACGCAGTGGCCGGTAATTTACTGTGAACCTGAGGCCTTGCCTAACCGACTGCTGCAGGATTTCATCGGCAAAATTCCGGAAAGTCTCATAATAAATTATGTTTTTCCGGTTGTCGTAAACGCTTGAAATTGAAAGCTTCCGGTTTACCCTGTAGTTCAGGGACAGATAAAAACTCGTCAGGTCGATCATGCCTGCCGGCTGATCATCTTCCAGTTTAAACAGATCCAGTTCAAGGGATGAAAATACGGAAAGGTTACGCAATATGGAGTTGGTATGCTGCAAATAAACCACCCTCCGGTCCACTTTCCCGAAATAAAGTTGGTCATAAAAAGCCAGGGAAGATTGGACGTATCCGTTTTTCAGGGTGTGGGAATGACCTGCCCATACTCCATATCGCAGCAGGTTCGGATTGAACCCGTAATCCGAAGGTTCGGGCCTTGTGCCGGCAAAGATTCCGGCGTACATCTTCCCGATGGTTGTTCCGAATTCCAGCCCGTCAAAAGCTCCCATGTTGGCAATCCGTGGGTTGATAATTCTTCCGGCCCGGATGGCAGAGGATGTGTTGATCTCATATTTCAGGGCGAGACTATATATTTTCAGCGCGTCGAAAATATTCTGCCGGACAACATTCCATTCATTGATCTTATGTGAAAATATCACATAGGTTTCTGAAGATAGCTTTGTATCAGAGATGTTTGATGCTGAGGCTGAAAAGGTGTAGCGCATCCGGTAGGAATCCTTGCCGGTCCCTGAAAACATGGAATATGAAGCCACAGATAACCTTCCCGAAAATGGTGTACCTGCTTTTCCCGGATCCTTTTCATTTCCGGATGACTCGATCGCCAGTTCTCCTACGTCCTTGTCGGGGATTCCCTGTTCCGGTTTTTCCCGGTCAGAAACATTCGGCTGAATCTTCGGAATGGCCCAGACTGTCCCGCCTGTTTTCAAAGAAATATCCCCAATCGGATCACACAGGCATGAAAGGGATGAACTGCCTTTTACCACCAGGCAGGGGATGGTGCTGTCCCCGGTTTTCAGAAAGAGGGTATCCCCGGCCTCTATCCCCGCAGTGTTGATAAACTTTACATATACATTATTGCTGCTGATGTAGGAGATGGTCCCTTCCTTAAATTCATTTAATGACTGTCCGGTTACACTGAAGGTTCCCAAGACCATCAGGCCTGTCAGCAGGCAATTTAATATCCGTCTGAATCTGGTGGTCATTTTTTGGTTCCGTTTGGATGACATGACAGGCAATTCTGGCTGTTATAGGAGTATCCTCCTACATCCTTGTGTTCCTTATCCATCTCTGCCTGTCTGTGTTCATGGCAATTCAGGCATGAGAATGCACGGTAATTGTTTTGGTTTGCATGACAGGTGGAGCAATTGTCCCATTCTCCTTTGTGTTTACCCGAAAATACCGGGAAAAAGAATGTATCGTGTATGTCGAATCTGGCAGGCTTCCACCCCGGATCGGTGGTATGGCAGTCGAGGCATTGTGTGGTGAATCCCTGCTGCTGGTGCGAAGGGTTGGCCGCGGCGGTAAAATCTTTCTGATGACAACTATAACAATCTGAGGATATTGGCTCAAAGATCCCCGTTTTGTGACAGGCAGCACAGTTTTCCAGCTGGTGACCTTTGGTCAGCGGGAAGAGGTCATGGTTGATCCCTGAAGCCCTCCATTCAAATCCGTCAATCCGGTGACAATCCATGCAGTCGGTTGGAAATCCGCTCTGCAGGTGATTGGGATTTACAGCGCGTTCATAATCTTTCCGGTGGCAATCAATGCATTCAATGCCCAGTGGCTGAAATTCCAGCAGGGAGGGTGATGTATGGCATTGCTGGCAGTCGGCCTGACGGTGAGCGCCAACAAGCGGAAATCTGCTTAGCTGGTGAATCTCCGTAATATTGTGCACCAGCCATGATTTTGAATTGTGGCACCTGGCACAATCGTGCCCGACGGTGTTGTTGTGCAAGTCGGCATGACAACCAACGCATCCGGATTTTACTTCACTGAAGACCAGAGTGGTGTGGCATGCCCTGCATCCGGTGTGCCGGTGCTGGCCTTCAAGAATGAAACGGGTGTTTTCATGGCTAAAGGTTGCACGGCTTGAATCAAAGGTCCATCCTTCAGTGGAATGGCATTCAGAACAATCCAGTGTAAGCCTGTCCCCGTGGGGACTCTTTGGTGCCTGAGCCATCACAGCCACCAGAGGCAGTACTATCAGGAGTGACAACTTGCGCATGATATATCATCAAATTTGTAAATAATATAATTCCGGATAAGCCTGTCTGTCGGTTTGTGGCACTTTATACACTGCAGGCCGGCATGTTTCCCGTCCAGTTTAAACCTGGCATCGTTGTGGTTAAATCGCTCAGGCGACCAGTTTTCGAAGGCGTGGCACCTCTCACAGTCATTCTTGCCGTTCTTCACAAACTGGCCGGCATGAACATCTTCATGGCAGTTTTCGCAGCTCGTGCCGAGATCCCGGAACTGCTGTGTGACTTTCCCGGCTGACTCCCTGTAGTGGCAATCCCTGCATGAGGCTGCCACATGTCTTCCCCTTAACCGGAAATTGGTCTCATCGTGACTGAAGTCGATGCTTTCCCAGGATTGTTCGCTGTGGCAGACCCTGCATTCTGCCTGGGGGAAATATTTTTCCGGGATTTTGTCCTCATGAATATTTTTGTGGCAATTTATACACCTGTTTCCGGATATGGTAAAATTCCAGGTGCCGGTTGTTTTGTGACAGTCGGTGCAGGGGGTTGAAATATGGGCTCCCCTGAGCGGGAAGGCGGATACATGGTGATCCTCCAGCCTGTAGGATGAGGGCGTAAACCCCTTTGTGGAGTGGCATTGACTGCAATCGGGCGTTTTCCCGTTTCTGGCCAGTTGACCTTTGTGCTCATCAGCATGACAGTCTGTACACTTTGCATGTCGTATTTGCTGTGTGAAATTGACGGGATGACATTTCTTGCAGTCCACATAAAGATGCATACCGGTAAGAGGAAAGTTGGTCTGGTTGTGGTCGAATGTTGAAATCGACCTGACTTCCCTGAATGAGTTCATATTATGACATTTCAGACAGTTGCTGCCAAATTTGTTCCTGTGCACGTCTGTGTGACAGCTTGTGCAATTGGCATGGTTTATCCCGGCAAAACGCTGAAACTCCCTGCCGTTGCGGATCTCTTTCACATGGCAGAGTCCGCAGCTTACTGTCTCGTGCTTACCGGATAGCGGGAATCTTGTTTTTGAATGATCGAAGAGGGAGGCTGGTCTGAAGGAATTCTGGTCATGGCAAGACTTGCAGTTGTCGGAAAGTGTTTTCTGATGGACGTCTTCGTGGCAAGAGTTGCACTCTGTGCCTAACCCGAGATAACTCTGTCCTGAGGTTTTTTGAGAGATTCTTTGTCTGATTAGCTCAGGTTTGTGACAATCTGTACATTTGGTATCCCTGTGTCTCCCTTCCAGCCTGAACCCGGCCAGGTTGTGGTTGAATTTCGGTTCATCGAATACAATCAGCCGGAAGTCTCTTCCAAAATGTTCACCATGGCATTCATGACACTGTTTTCCGGAAACTTCCGGGGAGCTGTGATACCCTTTTTTGACCGAAATCAGGTTTCTGATTTCCGTATGGCATTCCAGACACTTCGATGTGGTTTCTTTTTTACCCAGCACATGACATTTCGTGCAGTTGGATAAACCTTCAAGGTGGGCATGAGCCCTTGAGAGTCTTCCTGGTGAAATCTGCGCGTATAAAACAGACACATTCAGCCCCTGAATCAGGATCAGCAGAAGATATGTAAGGAATCTGGCCATGAAAGCTCCTTCCTATTTTTTGTTATGTGTTAAAATCCTTTCTCCGAATTTACGCGTAACGGTAATTCCGGCGTTGCTGAGAAAACCGGCAGGCAACTCACCTCCGGCGAAAACATAGACCAGATCGTTGTCGAGTATCTTTTCATGGTTGTCGGCCAACCGCAATACCACCCTTTTTTCTTCGATGGATATCAGGTTTGAGTTCATTATGACCTGAATACGGTTTTCCCTTATAGCTTCCTTAATTAGTGAATCATTGCCAGGTTTCAGCCGCGAGAAAGTGGATTGTCTGTACGACAGGGTCACCTCGTTTTCAGCAGCCAGCAGCAGGGCAGATTCTATGGCAGAATCTCCTCCACCTACCACAAGCACTTTCATGTGGCTGACCGACTCCGGCTCCAGAAGCCTGTAGAACACCTTGGGAAGATCTTCTCCCGGAACATTCAGTTTTCTGGGGGAGCCGCGCCTGCCGATGGCCAGCAGCACTTTTTGTGTAACAAACTGCTTGTTGTTGGCAGCATGGACAATAAACACCCCATTTTCTCCGGAGATAGTATTTACCCTGGTGTTTTCATGTATCGTTATATTATGTTTGTTGAGAATGGAACTCCACAAACCGATCAGCTCCTCTTTGCCGGTTTGGAATAGCTTGACCTTGCCATGCAGGGGAATATCCATCGGGGAAGTCATCACGATCTTTCTGCGGGGATAGGTATAAACTGTACCACCGACCGAATCCTGCTCAAGCGTTATGGCCCGGAGGTTGCGTTTTTTTGCCTGTAAGGTGGCTGAAATTCCTGCAGGTCCAGCCCCTACAATCACGAGGTCAAATTCAGCATTAATAGCAGGATCGAGACTTTTGGCGATATTGTCAACCGCCTGTCTTCCCTGTTCCACGGCATTTTTTATCAAACCCATTCCGCCAATTTCGCCTGCTATGTAAATGCCTTTTACGTTCGTCTCGAAAAGGGGATCGACGTGGGGCAGGTCAACGCCCCTCTGTTCGGTTCCGATTAAGAGTGAAATTGCCTGGGTCGGACAAGCGTGAAAACAGGCTCCGTGCCCGACGCACCTGCTGGCATTGATTACCGTAGCCCTGCCGTTTCTGAAACCGAGTATATCCTTTTCAGGGCAGGCCAGGATGCAGGCTCCGCTCCCGATACAGGAATCAGGGTCTACAAAGGGATGCAGGGATACCGGTTCAAAAAGGCCTTCCTCTTTGGCCATCCGGATCTTATTGTCAACTATGCCGGATCCCCGCCTCAGTTTCCGGATATATACGAGTATTGCCAATAAAAGGAACCCCAGGGTAATTCCATAGATCAATATTTGTTCCTGAGTGCTTTCCATATTTCAGAATATCCAAACGTAACCAAACAATATAGCCACCGCGATATGGATGAGCATGATCACGAACATGGTCATGGCAAATGGCAGATGGGCAACATGCCAGTACCGGAACAGTTTCTGCATGGTTTCCAGTTGGGAGATGCGGCGCGCAAGCCTCATTTTGAATCTGAACAAACTCAAAAACTGTCTGGCCTGTTTTGATGGCAAGCCATGGTTTTTCATTTGAATCTTAAGGTGTCTGATCATGCTTCGCTGAAAAGCATTTTGCCTGA